>NZ_JBFPKO010000003.1:0-552080 GCF_040948765.1 Paraburkholderia sp. BR10923
TGTGCGGCGCCATCGACTCCTTGCCGTAGCCGACGCGCTTGCCGAGCACCAGACAGCAGACCAGACCCGCGATACCCGCGTTGATGTGCACCACCGTGCCGCCCGCGAAGTCGAGGATGCCCGCGGTCGCCAGCCAGCCGCTCGGTTCCCACACCATGTGCGCGATCGGCGAGTAGACGATGATCGACCACAGCGTCATGAACACCAGCATCGCCGAGAACTTCATGCGGTCCGCGAACGCACCGGTGATCAGCGCCGGCGTGATGATCGCGAAAGTCATCTGGTAGACGAAGTAGACCGTCTCGGGGATCGTCGGCGCGAGATGGCTGACGGTCAGCGTCGTGGCCTTGTCGCCCTTGATGTAGTTCATGCCCGTCATGAACACGCGCGAGAAGCCGCCGATGAACGAGTTGCCCGGCGTGAACGCGAGGCTGTAGCCGACCACGGTCCAGACGATCGTCACCAGACAGGTGATCGCGAAGCTTTGCATCAGCGTCGCGAGCACGTTCTTCTTGCGGACCATGCCGCCGTAGAACAGTGCGAGGCCCGGGATCGTCATGAACAGCACCAGCGCGGTGGAAGTCAGCATCCACGCGGTGTCGCCGGAGTTGAGCTTCGACGAATCGACCGAGAACGGTGCGGTCGGCGCGGCCGGCGCGGCTGCGGCAGCGGCAGCCGATGCGTCGGTGGCGGCCGGTGCGCTTGCCGCCGGCGCGGCGGACGCTTCGGCGGCGGGAGCCGAAGCAGCCGGGGCAGCGACTGCGGCGGAGGCGTCCGGTGCGGGCGCGCTCGCCGTCGTATCGGGAGCGGAGGCGGCCGCGGGAGCGGACGCGTCGTCCGCGAGGGCGGTGCCGACACCGGCCGCGAGCAGCGAGCCGGCCATCAGCAGGGACATCATGAGTTTGCGCATCTTGGTTTTCCTCTTGTCGCGATCCGTGTCGCTATGCTTTGATTTTTTACAGTGCGTCCGCGCCGGTCTCGCCGGTGCGGATCCGAACCACCTGCTCGATCGGCGTGACGAAGATCTTGCCGTCGCCGATCTTGCCGGTTCGCGCCGCGCGCTCGAGCGCCTCGATCGCCTGATCCACGATGTCGTCCGATACCGCCGCTTCGATCTTCACCTTCGGCAGAAAATCGACCACGTATTCAGCGCCCCGATACAGCTCGGTGTGGCCCTTCTGCCGTCCGAAGCCTTTGACTTCGGTCACCGTGATGCCCGACACGCCGATCGCCGACAGGGCTTCGCGCGCTTCATCCAGCTTGAACGGCTTGATGATTGCGGTAATGAGTTTCATGAAATCCTCGCTAGTTGTTGCTGAACCGTTGCTGCCCCGTTGCGTACACGTGACCGCGGTCTCCTGCGCTCCCGGTAAAAGTGCCCTGGCAGTGCGCGCGCGGCAGTAACAGCAACTCCTATGCCATATCGTGTCTGACTGCGCGTCGCGCGGGTGGCGCAGCGCGCCCGGCCGGCCTTGTCCGAACGGCCAGCGGCGCGGCCGGCGGTGGCGCGGCGGGGGGATCGTTGCTAGAGTGTTCGAACGTTCTGAACGCGAGGCGCGCACCAAACACGCTCACGAGGCCACGGCAGCGAAGCAGCCGCGCGCACCAGGACCGCCCATTCGCCGCAACGGGGCACAGGCGCAATGAAACATGCACATTTTTTGTGCACCAAGGGGAACACGATGAAACAACCGAACGACGTTTTTAACGACTTCCAGGCTCGCGTCAGCGATCTGTTCAAGAATTCGCCGGCCAAGGATGTCGAACGCAACGTCAAAGCAATGCTGACGCAGGGCTTCTCGAAGCTCGATCTGGTCACGCGAGAGGAATTCGATACGCAGACCCAGGTGCTCGTGCGTACGCGCGCGCGCCTGGAAGAACTCGAGCGCCGCGTCGCCGAGCTCGAACAGAAGCTGCCGCTCACGCAGACGCCATAAGCACTGGTTGCAGCCTTAGCGCTGCGCAGTGCCGCACATCACCGGCAAGCGGGCCGTGACGTCATCAGCGTTTTAGGGGATTTGCGCGCGAAGTGAGCGCGCTGTCCGACGGGAGGGAATATGTCGCTTGCCGTGGTGCGCAGCCGCGCGCCGGCCGCTGGCCGTGCGCCCGAAGTGACCGTCGAGGTTCACCTCGCCAATGGACTGCCGTCCTTTTCGATCGTCGGCCTGCCCGACCTGGAAGTGCGCGAGAGCCGTGAGCGCGTGCGCGCGGCGCTGCAGAACTGCGGTTTTGATTTCCCGGTCCGCCGCATCACCGTCAACCTCGCGCCCGCCGATCTGCCGAAAGAATCCGGTCGTTTCGATCTGCCTATCGCGCTCGGCATCCTCGCCGCGAGCGGGCAAATTCCGGCCGAATCGCTGCTCTATCGCGAGTTCGCCGGCGAGCTGTCGCTGACCGGCGCGCTGCGGCCGATGCGCGGCGCGTTCGCGATGGCATGCGGCACCGCGCGGGGCGCTCTGACGAGCGCAGACGCCGCCGGCGCAGACGCCCACGCATCATCTGAAACGCGTTCCGCGTTGCCAGCCCTCCTCGATCAGCTAACCGCACAGGCGTTTCATACCCCACAGCTTTACCTGCCGGCCGCTAGCGCGGCGGAAGCGGCGCTCGTGCCCGGTGTCGACGTGTTCGGCGCCGCCGATCTGCCGTCGCTATGCGCGCACCTCGCAGGCGCGCCGGACGCGCGTCTTAGGCCGGTCGCCGCACCCGAGCTCTACGAGCACGCCGGCGCTCCGGCGCCGGACATGGCTGACGTGATCGGCCAGCGTGCCGCGCGGCGCGCACTCGAAGTCGCGGCGGCCGGCGGCCATCACGTGCTGCTGATCGGGCCGCCCGGCGCCGGCAAGTCGATGCTCGCGGCACGCCTGCCCGGCCTGCTGCCGCCAATGACCGACGACGAAGCGCTCGCTTCCGCCGCGCTGCTGTCGGCGAGCCGCATCGGCTTCAAGCCGTCGCAGTGGCGGCAGCGGCCGTTTCGCGCGCCGCACCATTCGTCGAGCGCGGCGGCGCTGGTCGGCGGACGCAATCCGCCGCAGCCTGGCGAGATCACGCTCGCGCATCTGGGCGTGCTGTTTCTCGACGAGCTTCCCGAATTCGACCGCGTGGTGCTCGAAACGCTGCGCGAGCCGCTCGAAGCCGGCCGCATCACGATCTCGCGCGCCGCCTAGCAAGCGGACTTCCCCGCTGCCTGCCAACTGATCGCCGCAATGAACCCGTGCCCGTGCGGCTGGCGCGGCGATCCGGGCGGGCGCTGCCGCTGTACGCCCGAAGTTGCGGCGCGCTATCTGCGTAAATTGTCGGGACCACTGCTCGACCGCATCGACATCCAGCTGGAAATTCCGGCTCTGACCGCCACCGAACTCGCGGCCCGCGCCGCTACCGCCGGCGAAGCAAGCGCGGCGATCGCACACCGCGTGAGCGCTGCGCGCGAGCGGCAACTGGTCCGGCAAGGCAAGACCAACCGCGAACTGGACGGGCGCGAAGTCGACGATGTGTGCCGCCCGGACGCAGCAGGCGAGGCACTGTTGCGCGAAGCCGGCGAGCGGTTTGGCTGGTCGGCGCGCGCGTACTACCGGGTGTTGAAGGTCGCGCGCACCGTCGCGGATCTGGCTGGCGAGGCGATGCCGAGCGCCGCACAGGTCGCCGAGGCCATCCAATACCGCCGCGCTTTTGGCTCGTTATGATGAGAAAAAACTACTGTCAAGACTTGACTTATTCACACAGCCACGATCCTGTTAGATTTTGATACAACTCGAAAGCGCGCAGACAGGCATCTCTCCAAGCCATTGATTTAATTCACTTTTTTAAAACGCCCTGCGCTCGTGGATTTTGGCGAAAGGCCCGTCTGATGGGCTTTTGCGGCCTTTGAAGGCGACTTCTCAACAGAGTTATCCACAGGTTGTGCGCATAACTCAAAAAGCTCAACGTAAACCGGTAATTAGCGCGCAAACCTGCGAAGGAACTTTCACTGCATTCGGCATTCTGAGGCGCGTCCGTTCGGCCAAAAATACCGCGTTCAGTAGAGTTGGAACGACGAAAAAAACTGGTCGACCTGGTCTTGCGGCAGCGGTTGATCGGCGATGATCGCCGCCTGGTACACGTGCCGGCCGCGCGCGACGAGCCGCGCATACACGGTGCGCGTTTCGTGTTTGGCGCCCGCGGCGCCGCTCACCGTCATTTCCTGCCCCGGAATCTTGCCGCCCGCCGCCAGCGGGATCTGCACCGCGTGAGCATCGGGTGTCGCGCCGACGTTGCGCGCCAGTCCCGCGCGCAGGAAATCGAGTGCGGCGCGCTGCGTCGCGTCGGTATCGTCGGGCAGCATCACGGTGCCGACAGCGAAGACCGCATTGCCCGCTTCTGCAGTCTGCATTGCCATCTGCATGGGTGTGCCGTCGATCTGCACCGCGCGCTGGTCGTTGCCCGGCTTGGCCGGGAAGTCGACCGTATAGCCCTTGTCGTTATTCATCACGGTGCGCCAGTCGAAGGTCGGCGAGCAGGCGCTGAGCGCGACGCCGAGCGCCAACGCGGCCGTCATCGCGCCGAGCACGGTACGAGCGTGACCGGGTCGCGTGAAAGCGCGAAGGAAATGGCCCGCCGGCTGGAATACGTCCGCACGGCGGGCGGGAATTCGGCGGATCAACGGAAAGCGGCACGAAACGCGGGCAACCAAGCGGCAGACGCGAAGAACGATTTGGAGCATGGGGCGAAAGAGATTGGGCTTGCGGAGCGTAAAACTCCATTATCCGCTGATCGGCTTCCGGTCCGTCGCGCCGAGCCGCACGCTTCGGCCACCTCGGCGCAGCCGCCCCATTGCAGCTACAATGGAAAAGCTATTCAGCACCGGCCCGAGCGCCATTGCACCGACCCATTTTTCCGCGCCGCGCGCGACTCACGAGGTTCCGTCCATGAGTTCCAATTCACCGACCGCCGCCCGGCGCACGAACCCGCTTCGCTATCTGATTGCGGTGGCCGTGGCCATTGCGCTCGCCGTCGCCGGTTACCTGGCGTTTGCCGGTCAACAGCGCGTGCCAGATGCGACCTTCACGCTGCTATCGGGACAGAAGCTCACGACCGCGGACCTGAAAGGCAAGGTTTATCTGGTCAATTTCTGGGCAACGAGCTGCGACACCTGCATGAAGGAAATGCCGCAGATGGTCGAGACCTATAACCGCTTCAAGAGCCAGGGCCTCGAATTCGTCGCGGTGGCGATGAACTACGACGCGCCGATGTACGTGACCAACTACACGCAAACGCGTCAGCTGCCGTTCAAGGTCGCCATGGACGACGGCTCGGCCGCCAAGCAGTTCGGCAACGTGCAGCTCACGCCGACCACCTTCGTCGTCGATAAAGACGGCAAGATCCTGAAGCGCTACGTCGGCGAGCCGCAATTCGCGGAACTCGACCAGTTGCTCGCCAAAGCGCTGAAAGCTGGCGCGGCTTAAGCCGGGTCAAGCAGATCCTCAACGCGCCGGCGCAATCTCCCGCCGCCGGTGCCCTCCTGATCACCGCTCCCCTTCGCCTTTTGCCGCAAGGCCATATCGCTTGATCTTCTCGTAGAGCGTCGCCTTGCCAAGCTGCAGCCGGTCTGCCGCGACCGCGACCACGCCGCCCGCCTGCTCCAACGCCTCGGCAATCATCGCGCGCTCGAACTGCTCGACACGCTCCTTCAGCGGATGGGTGGCCCCGTCGTCTTCGCCGAACGACAGCACCGGTTCGTCGGCGATGCCCAGCACGAAGCGGTCGGCGGCATTGCGCAGCTCGCGCACATTGCCCGGCCAGTCGCGCTGCATCAGGCTCGCACGCTGGCGATCGGTGAGCATCGGCGCCGGCCGCTGATAACGGACCGCAGCATCGAGCAGGAAATGCTCGAACAGCGGCACGATGTCCTCGCGACGCTCGCTCAACGGCGGCAGCGCGATCGTCACCACGTTGAGCCGGTACAGCAGATCGCGCCGGAACGAGCCATCCGCGACATGCTCGGCCATATCGCCCTTCGCCGCCGCGACCACGCGGCAATTGACCCGAATCGGCTGATTCGAGCCGAGCCGCTCGAGCACGCCATCCTGCAGCACGCGCAGCAGCTTGACCTGCAGCGCGAGCGGCATGCTCTCGATCTCGTCGAGAAACAGCGTGCCGCCCGACGCATGTTCGAGCTTGCCGATCCGCCGTTTGGCCGCACCGGTGAACGCGCCCGGCTCGTAGCCGAACATCTCTGACTCGAACATCGGCTCGGGCAGCGCGCCGCAGTTCACCGCGATGAACGGCTTGTCACGCCGCGGCGACATCTCGTGCAGGCTGCGCGCGATCAGCTCCTTGCCCGCACCGGTATCGCCGTTGATCAGCACGGACGCGTCGGTTGGCGCGACGTTGGCGATCAGGCGCCGCACCTGCTCGATCGCGGGACTACGGCCGATGATGCGCGGCGCGACCGCGTTCTGGCCAGCCAGCTCACGACGCAGCGCGAGGTTTTCGAGCACGAGCTTGCGGCGCTCCATTGCACGCCGCACGGTTTCGATCAGCCGCTCGGACGCGAACGGCTTTTCGATGAAGTCGTAGGCGCCGTCGCGCATCGCCTGCACGGCCATCGAGATATCGCCGTGGCCGGTGACCAGAATCACCGGCACGTCGGGCGCGCGCTCGTGGCACTGCGCGAGCAGATCGAGGCCGCTCGCGCCGGGCAGCCGGATATCGCTGACGATCACGCCGGAAAAGTCCGCGCTGATCAGCTTCGCCGCCGCCTCGACCGATGCATGGCCGATCACGTCGAAGCCGGCCAGTTGCAGGCTCTGCACGCTCGCGCGCCGCACCAGTTCGTCGTCTTCGATATACAGCACTTGCAGGCCATCGTTCATTGCGTGTTCCGGGTGATGCGTCAGTGTGAAATCAGGAGCCCGCCGTCAGCGGATCGTGCGAAGGACTGGTCTGCACGCGCGCGCGACGCAGCGTCAACACGAATGATGCACCGCCTTGCGGTGCGTTGCGCGCGACCAGCGAGCCGCCGCAATCACGCGCGATCGACGACGAAATCGCGAGGCCAAGGCCGAGCCCCTGGCCCATTTCCTTCGTCGTGAAGAACGGTTCGAACAGGTGCGGCAACACGTCGTCGGGAATGCCGGGGCCGTTGTCGCCGACCGCGATCGACAGATTCGCGGCGCCGGCCTCGACCTCGACCGTGATACGCGGCGGGTTCATGCCGGCAGTTGCGTCGAGCGCGTTGCCGAGCAGGTTGATCAGCACCTGTTCGAGCCGCAGATCGTCGCAATTCGCGATCAGCTCCGGATGATCGTCGGCGAGATTCAGCGGCGTGCGCGCGCCGCCTGGCGCAGCGGCGGCCTTCGCGACGGTGTCTGCCTCGGCATCGGTCAGCACGAATTCGAGCTCGACGCCCTGCAGACGCTTCTGCAGTAGCGCGACGACGTTGCGCAGCGCCCGCACGACCGACGCGCGCGCGCTGCGTGGCCGCGCGCGGCCGACGAACAGCTTCAGCTGATTGGTGATCTTGCCCATGCGCTCGGTGAGCGCCGCGATCGCTTCGAGATTCTCACGCGCCGATGCCTGATCGCCGCGTTCGAGCAGCACGCGGGTGTTGTCGGAGAAACTGCGCAGTGCCGCGAGCGGCTGGTTCAGCTCGTGCGTGATGCCGGCCGCCATCTGGCCGAGCGCGGCGAGCTTGCTCGCCTGGATCAGTTCGTCGTGCGCGGCGCGCAGCTCCTGTTCGGCGCGGGTGCGCTCGGCGACTTCCTTGTGCAGCTGCTCGTTCGCCTCGGACAGATCCGCGGTGCGCTCGGCGACGCGCTGGTTCAGTTCGGCATACGCCTTCTGCAGCAGCGCGCGGCTGCGCATCACTTCGCGCACGCGCGCGCGCCGCATGCGCCAGTAGAACGCGAGCAGCACCAGCGACACGTAGCCGAAGCCGGTGACGATGGTCGCCTTGAGCGCGTCGGCATCGACGGGGTCGACTGGGGACATCGTGATCAGATGCCAGTCCGGCTCGCCCATCGCGTGCCGCGACGCCAGGTAGCGCGGTGCCAGGCGCCCGCCGCCGATCCGCAGAATCTGCGCATTGCCTTCGAGCATGCGCTCGACCGTCACCGGCAGCGGCTCGATCGGCTGCTGCGCGTACTGGCGCGCCTGATAGATCGAATCGGCGATCCGGCCGGGCAGCGGCCGGATCGTGTGGTATTTCCACGCCGGCACCGACGACAGGAAGATCACGCCATGATCGTCGGTGACGACGAGCGGCTCGGACGCATCGACGCCCTGAAACCATTCGAGGTCGAGCTTGACGACCGCCACACCGACGATCTTGCCGTCGCGCCGCACCGGCTGCGAGATGTAGTAGCCGGGCGCCTGCGAAATCGTGCCGATGCCGAAGAAGCGGCCGACGCCGCCATTCATCGCATCGACGAAATACGGCCGGAACTGATAGCCGGCGCCGACGAAGCTGCCCGGGCCGCGCCAGTTGCTGGCGGCGACGCAGTAGCCGTCGAGCGAAATGATGTAGGTGACCGTCGCGCGCGCATGGCGGTTCAGGTCTTCGAGATAGAGATTCGCGCGCTGGACGTTGGCGGGGTTCGGATCGATCAGCACGTCCTGCACGATCGGATGCTCGGCGAGCAGATAAGGCAGCGATTCGTAGCGCTCGAGCGTGCTCCTGAGCGCGCTCGCGGTGCGCTCGGCGCGCACGGCGGCGTTGCGCCGCAGCGTGTCGACACCGCTTTTCCACGCAAGGCTGTAGGTGAGCCAGCATGCCGCCACGAGCCCGGCTGCGAGCGCGAAGAGAATCAGCAGGCGGCGGGTCACGTTGGTAAGGTCCGATAGATGAGCATCGGACATTGTGGCATAGGGCGGCAAGGGGTCGCCGCCCGAGGTAGGCGTCGAAGGTGCCGGGGACGCCGGAGCGACAGCAGACGCCTCGGAAAGACGCGCGGACGCCGGTTTCATGCTCAAGCGTCCGCGCTGGTCACGACAGGGTTGGCGAGCGCGGCTCAAACGCCGGCCGGCTCTTTGACCGCCACCTCGCCGCGCAGCACCTTGTTCAGCCTGGCGCGATCGAGCTCTTTTTCCCAGGCCGATACGACGACCGTCGCGACACCGTTGCCGACGATGTTCGTCAGCGCGCGGCACTCGCTCATGAAGCGGTCGATGCCAAGGATCAGCACCATGCCCGACAGCGGAATCGTCGGCACCACGGCCAGCGTCGCCGCGAGCGTGATGAAGCCCGCGCCGGTCACGCCGCTCGCGCCCTTCGAGGTCAGCATCGTCACCGCGAGCAGCGTCAGCTGCTGGCCCCACGAGAGGTCGGTGTTGGTCGCCTGGGCGATGAACAGCACCGCCATCGTCATGTAGATGTTGGTGCCGTCGAGGTTGAACGAGTAGCCGGTCGGCACCACGAGGCCCACCACCGAGCGCGAGCAGCCGAGATTTTCGAGCTTCTGCATCAGTTGCGGCAGCGCGGCTTCGGACGAGCTCGTGCCGAGCACGATCAGCATCTCTTCCTTGATGTACGCGACGAAACGCAGGATGTTGAAGCCCACCATCCGTGCGATTGCGCCGAGCACGACCACCACGAATACGATCGAGGTCAGATAGAACGTGCCGATCAGCTTGAGCATCGGCAGCAGCGAGCCGATGCCGTACTTGCCGATCGTGAAGGCCATCGCGCCGAACGCGCCGATCGGCGCGAGCTTCGTGATGATGCGCACCATGCCGAACAGAATGTGCGAGAGCCCTTCGATGAAGTTCGTGACGGGCTTGCCCTTCTCACCGGCCGTCGCGAGCACGGCGCCGAACAGCAGCGCGATCAGCAGGATCTGCAGGATTTCACCCTGCGCGAACGCCGACGACAGCGTGTCCGGAATCAGGTGCATGAAGAAGTCGACGGTCGACTGGCCGTGCGCCTTCGCGGCGTACGACGCGACCGCGCGGCTATCGAGCGAGGCCGGGTCGACGTTGAAGCCGGCGCCGGGTCGCAGCAGGTGCGTGGCGGCGAGGCCGAGCACCAGAGCGAACGTCGAGACGATTTCGAAGTACAGCAGCGCCTTGCCGCCGACGCGTCCGACCTTCTTCATGTCTTCCATGCCGGCGATGCCAGTCACGACCGTGCAGAAGATGATCGGCCCGATCACCATCTTGATCAGCTTGATGAAGCCGTCGCCGAGCGGCTTCATGTCGGTGGCGAGGTTCGGGTAGAAATGTCCGAGTACGATGCCGATGATGATCGCCACGATCACCTGGACGTACAGCACTTTATGGATAGGTTTCTTCACGATGGTTCCTGCGAGGGATATGAGCGAATGACCTGCCGCGACGCGCGACACGCAAACGAAACGTCGTCACGTGCGCGCACGGTAGCGGGCCGCTGCAAAGACGACGAATTCAGAAATACCGGGAAGGGAAATCGGACATCGTTGTCTCCTTGCTTTTATGTCGGGCCGTGGCGGCCACGCGTTTTAATTTGCAAGGTCGATGCCAGTTTAATTTCAGACTGAGAGCCTTGATTTTTATGGGTTTTTAGGTAAGGCGCGGCGCGCGCCGTCCCGGATTCCGGAAATCCGGACGAATGCTGTCGGGGAATCCGGAATCCAGTGCGCGCACGGTTGCGGGAAAACCCGCAGGGGTTGGCGCGAAGCTCGCGAGCGCGACTTCAGCTCAACAGATCGATCCGATCCGTGCAAATCATGTCGACGCCCCATTCTTCGAGCACCCGCGCGCGCGCCGGATCGTTCACCGTGTACGCGAGCACGCGCAGCCCGGCCGCGCGGATCTGCGCGACCAGCGGCTCGCTCAGATAACGGTGACTCGCGTGCAGCGATACGCAGTCGAGCTCACGCACGATGCTCAACCAGTCCGCCGGCACCTGCTCGAACAGCATGCCGCGCGGCAGCGACGGCGCGGCAGCGCGCGCGGCGGCGAGCGCGTCGAACGAAAATGACGACAGGAGCGGCGGCGTCTGCCCTCGCCAAAGCTCGAGCGCGCCTTGGGCGACCAGCGTGCCGGTGATGACTTCGCGGCCCGCACACGGCTTGATCTCGATGTTCGCGGCGATGCCGTCGCGCGCGCAACGCCCGGCCGCGTCGGCCAGCGTCGGCAGCCGCGTGCCGGCGAACGCGGCGCCGCGCCACGCGCCGGCATCCAGAGCGGCGAGTTGGTGCCAGGTGTGCATGGCCGCGGGCCCGTGGCCGTTGGTCGTGCGATCGAGCGTGTCGTCGTGCAGCAGGAACGGCGCGTTGTCGGCGGACAGCTTCGCGTCGAATTCGACCATGCGATAGCCGTAGCGCACGCAGGCGTCGAAACCGGCCAGCGTGTTTTCCGGCGCGAGCGTGCCGCCGCAGCGGTGCGCGATCAGCCGCGGATAAGGCCATTGCGCGGAGGTCCCGCGGTCGATCCCAGTTGCCACGTGTCGTTTCCTTACTGATAGATGAACGGTTCAAAAAAAAGCCCGCACATCGGCGGGCTTTTTCATTTTTGCGGGCGTGAAGCGAGGCAACAGCGGCGAGGCAACAGCGGCGAGGCGTCAGCGCGTCAGACTACGCCGGCTCCATGCGCCTGCACGTCGGCGTGATAGCTCGAACGAACCATCGCGCCCACCGCGGCGTGCGTGAAGCCCATCTTGTACGCCTCTTCCTCGTACATCTTGAAGGTGTCCGGATGCACGTAAGCGCGCACCGGCAGATGGTGCTCCGACGGCTGCAGATACTGGCCGATCGTCAGCATGTCGACGTCGTGCTCGCGCAGATCGCGCATCACCTGCAGGATTTCCTCTTCGGTTTCGCCGAGACCGACCATCAGGCCGGACTTGGTCGCGACGTGCGGATGCAGCGCCTTGAAGTCCTTCAACAGCTTCAGCGAATGCGCGTAGTCCGAACCCGGGCGCGCTTCCTTGTACAGGCGCGGCACCGTTTCGAGGTTGTGGTTCATCACGTCGGGCGGCGCCGCGTTGAGGATGCCGAGCGCGCGGTCGAGGCGGCCGCGGAAGTCCGGCGTCAGGATTTCGATGCGCGTTTCCGGCGACAGCTCGCGCGTCTGACGAATACATTCGACGAAGTGCGCCGCACCGCCGTCGCGCAGATCGTCACGATCGACGCTCGTGATCACCACGTACTTCAGCTTCAGCGCCGCAATGGTGCGCGCGAGGTTGGCCGGTTCGTCGACGTCGAGAGGATCGGGACGGCCGTGGCCCACGTCGCAGAACGGGCAGCGGCGCGTGCACTTGTCGCCCATGATCATGAAGGTCGCGGTGCCCTTGCCGAAGCATTCGCCGATGTTCGGGCAGCTCGCCTCTTCACACACCGTGTGAAGATTGTGCTCGCGCAGGATCTGCTTGATCTCGTAGAAGCGCGAGTTGCCGGTGGCCGCCTTCACGCGAATCCAGTCCGGCTTCTTCAGCTTTTCGATCGGGACGACCTTGATCGGGATGCGCGCGGTCTTGGCTTGCGCTTTCTGCTTCGCGGTAGCGTCGTAGGCGGCGGGGGCCGGCACGCCTTCGGGCGCGGGGTTGGCTGCTGCGGAATTCGCGGTTACGTCAGTCATTCGTTCGATCCAGTCAGGCGGTGAGCGCACCGGCCTGTGGTTGGGCGACGGCCGCGGGATTGCCGTCGAGGTTTGCGGTGAGACTTGCTGCGAGGGTACGGGCCACGTCGTCCCAGCCGGCGGCGACGCCGAGCGTCGCCATATCGACTGTTTCGAGCCCCGCGTAGCCGCATGGATTGATCGCGAGAAACGGCCGCAGGTCCATGTTCACGTTCAGACTCACGCCGTGATAGCTGCAACCGTTGCGGATTTTCAGGCCAAGCGCCGCGATCTTCGCGCCGGCATGCGACCCGGCCTCGGGCCCGGGCGCCACGTAGATGCCAGGGGCGCCCGCCTTGCGTTCTCCGGCGAGATTATACGCCGCCAGGGTGTCGATCACGGCCTGCTCGATCCGCGTGACCAGCTCGCGCACCATCAGCTTGCGCCGGCGCAGGTCGAGCAGCAGATACGCGACCACCTGGCCGGGCCCGTGATACGTGATCTGCCCGCCGCGGTCGACCTTGACGAGCGGAATGCTGCTGTCGGCCGCGAGCAGGTGAGCCGGATCGCCGGCCTGGCCGAGCGTGAAGACGGGCGGATGTTCGACGAGCCAGATTTCGTCGGGGGTGTCGGCGGTGCGGGCGTCGGTGAACGCACGCATCGCGTCGAAACTGACCTGGTAGGGTTCGAGGCCGAGCCAGCGCAGCTTGGGTGGCTCGATGGCAGCTAGAGGAGACGGAGAAACAGGGGTGGCGCACATGATCCCGCGAGTTTACCGAAATCTCGGAAACCGCGCCCGAGGGGACGGGACTCAACGCAGAGGGGCTGGCGCGCCGCCAGCCCCATCGTAAGACGCGGCGCGGCCGCCGCACCCACGCTCAAACCGTGCGCCAGCCGCCGCGCACGCGCATCATCCAGCGCTCGCCGATGCGCGCGAGCCAGTTCAGCGCGCGCTTGTCGCAGCGGGTCGGCACCAAGAACGTGACCTTTGCGAACGTGGCGCCCTCGGCGCTGAGCCAGAGCCGCTCGCCGCGGCGCAGATGCAGCGTCTGGCCGGGCTGCAGCCAGTAGTCTTTGGTGTCGTCGCTGCGCGTGACCCACACCGCGCCGCCGCGCACGGTCAGCTTCGTGCTGCGCGCGACCTTCAGCGGCAGCGTGTCGCCAGTGCGGATTTCATATGCAATGCTAGAGGAAATTTCTCGCATGAGGCCCTCGCCAAAAATGGTTTCCTGACTAGAATCCTAGGTGCAGTAAGGACTTGGGCAAAACGATCAAATTTCACGTCTATGTGAGAAATATTGCGATGGACCTGCGTCAACTTCCCGCTCTGAACGCGATCAAGGCGTTCGAAGCCGCCGCCCGCCACGAGAGCTTTTCGCGCGCCGCCGACGAGCTCTTCGTCACGCACGGCGCGGTCAGCCACCAGATCCGCGGGCTCGAGGCCGAGCTCGGCGTGTCGCTGTTTGCGCGTGACGGCAAGCGCGTGCGCCTCACCGAGACCGGCCGCCGCTACGCCACCCAGGTGCGCGCCGCGCTGATGGAGCTCGCCGACGCGACCCGCGCGATCCGCGCCGGCGACCGCGAGCGGCGCCTCGTGATATCGATGCTGTCGTCGTTCGCGGCGCGCTGGGTGACGCCGCGCATCGGCAGCTTTATCGAGGCGCATCCGCAGTGGGATCTCGAGCTGCTGACCACCAACGCGCTGACGGACTTCGCGCGCGACGACGTCGACGTGGCGATCCGTTTCGGCTTCGGCAAATATCCGGGACTGCACGCCGAGTTGCTTCTCGACGAGATTTTCTTCCCGGCCTGCTCGCCCAACTTCAACGGCGGCAAGCTGCCGCAAACCCCGGCCGATCTCGCCAAAGTCCCGCTGCTGCGCTCCGACGACGAGCTATGGCGCCCGTGGTTCGACGCCGCCGGCCTCACCGACTGGCCGGAGCCGAAACGCGGCGTGCTGTATCAGGATTCGTCGAATCTGCTGCAGGCGGCGGTCGACGGCCAGGGGGTTGCGCTCACGCGCCGCTCGCTCGCGATGCACGAAATCGCAGCAGGCCGGCTCGTGCGGCTATTCGATGTGGATGGGCCCAGCCCGTGGCAATACTATCTGGTCTGCCTGCCGCAGACGCTGGAGACCGCGCGGGTCAAGGCGTTTCGCGACTGGGTGTTCGACGAGGTGGCGCGCTTCAGGCAGCTGTTCGATCTCGCCTGCGCGGCGGGGCCTGAGGCGTGTGCGCGCCTGGTAGGGGAGCCAACGCCGGCGGACGCGTTGCGCGTCGCGCCGTGAGGCGAGAAATCGCGTGTGGCGTGTTGGTTACAGCACGACCTTGACCATCGGGTGCCCGGTCAGCGCGCGATAGATATCGTCGAGATGCGCGCGGCTCGTCGCGCGCACGTGGACGGTCAGCCCCGTGTAGGTGCCGCTGCTCGACGGCCGCGTCTCGACGCGCGACGCATCGACCTCGCTATCGAACTCGCGCACCACTTCGACGATCGTCGCGGCAAACTCGGGGTGCGATTTGCCCATGATCTTGATCGGGAAATCGCAGGGGAATTCAAACAGTGAGTCGTTCTCGGGATTCATTCTCTACTCCTTCTTGCGCCGCGGCGGCTTCGGCCGCCTTGGCTCGCTGATACGCCGCATACAGCGCCGCAAACACCGCGCCCGGCTGGCCAGCGCCGACCGGCGCGCCGTCGAGCCGCGTGACCGGCAGCACTTCCTTGGTCGCCGAGCTGACGATGATTTCATCGGCCGCGCGCACTTCGGCCTCGGTGATGTCGCGCGCCTCGAAGCGTATGCCGCATTCGGCCGTCAGCTCCTCGATGAGCCCATAGCGGATTCCTTCGAGAATCTTGTTGCTGCGCGGCGGCGCGACCAGTACGCCATCCTTCACGACCCACACGTTCGACGACGACCCTTCGGTCAGCAAACCATCGCGGAACTGCAGCGTCTCGAAGGCGTCGTTTTCGGCCGCGTGTTGCGCCATCAGCACGTTGCCGAGCAGCGACACCGACTTGATGTCGCAATTGAGCCAGCGACGATCCTCCGCGCTCACGCACGCGACGCCGCTCGCGCGCTGCACGGCGCCGGGCAGGCTCAGCGCGGTAACCATCACGAACACGGTCGGCTTCACGCCGGCCGGAAACGCGTGAGCGCGCTTCGCGACGCCGCGCGTCACCTGAATGTACGCGATCGCGTCCTGATCGGCACGCAAGCCGCCGTCTGCTTCGTTGGCCTCGACCACCCGCTCGATCAGCTCGCGCCAGCCGGCGTCGTCGAGCGGATTGGCGATGCCGATCTTGCCGACCGAGCGCGCGAGCCGCGCCAGATGCTGCTTCAGACGAAACGCGGTGCGGCGGCCGCTCGCGTGCGCGTACAACGGCGCCACTTCGTAAATGCCGTCGCCGAAAATGAAGCCGCGGTCGAGCACCGGCACGCGCGCTTCGGACAACGGCACCAGTTCGCCGTTCAGATAAACGATCGGCTCCGGCGAAACCTCGCAGACAGCGGTCATTGCGACGTAGCCCTTACTTTTTCTTGTTGAACATCAGCATCAGCGAATCCCATACGCGGCCGACCACACCGGCTTGCGGCACCGGCTGCAGCGCGAGCACCGGGAACTGCGCGAGCACCTTGCCGTCGGCGACGAGCTTGGCGGTGCCGATCTGCTGGCCGTTCGCGATCGGCGCGATCAGCGGATCGTTCAGTTCGATCTGCGGCTTCGCCTTGTCGCCGGCGCCCTTCGGCAGAGTGATGTACTGGTCGCTCTTCACGCCGACCTGCACGCTGTCCTGCGAACCCTTGTAGACGCGCGGCGTGGCCACGACCTGGTTCGCCTTGTACAGACGCGTCGTGTCGTAGGCGGTGTAGCCGTAGTTCAGCATCTTCAGGCTGTCCTGCACGCGGTCGTGTTCCTTGGTCTCGCCCATCATCACCGAGACGAGACGGCGCGACGCGTCCGTCGTGCCGGGCAGCGGACGCTTCGCGCTCGCGATCAGGCAGTAGCCGGCCGCTTGCGTGTGACCAGTCTTCAGACCGTCGACGCTCGGGTCGATCCACAGCAGACGGTTGCGGTTCGGCTGCTTGATCTTGTTGTACGTGAATTCCTTGACCGAGAAGATGTTGTAGTAGTCCGGATAGTCGCGGATCAGGCGCGCCGACAGGATCGCGAGATCGCCCGCGGTCGTGTAGTGCTGCGGGTCGGGCATGCCGTTCACGTCGGCGAAATGCGTGTTCTTCATGCCGAGCTTCTGCGCTTCCTTGTTCATCATGTCGACGAACTGCGCCTCGTTGCCGCCCACCAGTTCGGCGAGCGCGATCGCCGCGTCGTTGCCCGACTGCACGATCATGCCGTACACGAGGTCGTGCACGGTCACCGGCTTGAGCGCCTCGATGAACATCCGCGACTCGTCGTTGCGCACGCGCCGCACGGCTTCGCTCGGTTCGATGCTCTGATCCATCGTGATCTTCTTGGTGCCGAGCGCTTCGAACACCAGATACGCGGTCATCAGCTTGGTCAGCGACGCCGGCTCGACGCGTTCGTCGGCATTGGCGGACGCGAGCACCTGGTTGCTGGTCGCATCGACGAGCACCCACGAGCGCGCGTTGACGCCCGGCGGAGGCACCTGCGCGAACGCGGTGCTCGCGACCAGCGTGGCCGGCAGCACGAGGCCGACGGTAATGGCACGGTTGAGCGAAGTGGGAATGAAAGAAGCGACTGACGGGAAAGACGTGCGGCCAGAGGAGGAGAAACGCATAGGGTCGATTGGTGCAGAAAAATACGTTGCGCGACAGGCGCGCGGAGTTGGGGGAGCCGGTCGGCGGGGCATCTGGCCGTAAAACGGCGGGCGCCCGTTGGA
Organism: Paraburkholderia sp. BR10923; assembly: GCF_040948765.1. NCBI lineage: Bacteria > Pseudomonadati > Pseudomonadota > Betaproteobacteria > Burkholderiales > Burkholderiaceae > Paraburkholderia > Paraburkholderia sp. BR10923. Next base: position 17,368 of record NZ_JBFPKO010000003.1, read on the forward strand.
CTGATGGCGACGCAATCGGTTCGCGAGCACAGCGCTAAGCACCCGGCCGCGCCCTCCCGCGAAATGATTCCGCGGCGCGCGATTCTGCCGGCTGGGCGGCGCTGTGCCCAAAAAAAGAGCGCTCATTATACGCGCGCTCCCTGGTCAACTTCGTGCGTGTGTCGTTGATTTGCACACGTTTGCGCGTACCTGTCCCCCGCAAAACGCGTGTCGCGCGGTTTCAGCGCCAGGCGTCGACGATGATGCGCTTCAGGATGTGAAGCTTACGATGCAGAAAGTGCTCGGCGCCCGGAATCACGACGACCGGCAGTTCCTGCGGCCGCGCCCAGTCGAACACGGATTGGATCGGAACGGTCTCGTCGACTTCGCCGTGAATCACGAGCGTGCCTTCGGGCACAGGCGCGACGTCCCAGCGGCTCGCCGCGGTACCGACGAACACGATGCGCTCGATATCCCGGCCTTCCTCGCGCAGCTTCGCCGCGACATGCGACAGCACCACGGTGCCGAACGAAAAGCCCGCGAGTACGAGCGGCAGATCGCCAAAGTCCGGATCGGCCCGCATGTGCTCGAGGACCGCGCACAGATCGTCACGCTCGCCGACGCCCGCGTCGTGTTCGCCCTGAGTCTGGCCGACGCCGCGGAAATTCGACCGGTACGTGACGTAGTTCAGTTGCACGAGCGTGCGCGCGAGTGTCTGCGCGACCTTGTTGTCCATCGTGCCGCCAAACAGCGGATGCGGATGCGCGACGAGCGCAATGCCGCGCGGCGCGGCGCTTTTATCGCGGACGTCGTCGGGCAGGTCCAGCGCGACCTCGATCTTGCCGACCGGGCCGTCGATCAGATACTTCTTCGTGTTGACGTTCATCGGGATGCCTGTGGATCGTTTCGTGGTTCGCGTTATTGATCGATCTTCAGACGCTCGACGACCTTGCCGTTCACGAGATGCGATTCGACGATCTCGTCGATGTCGCTCTCGTCGACGTAGGTGTACCAGACCGCCTCGGGATACACGACGAGCGCCGGGCCCAGTTCGCAGCGATCGAGGCAGCCGGCCTTGTTGATGCGCACCTGGCCGGGACCGGCGAGCCCGAGTTGCTTCACGCGTTTTTTCGCGTACTCCTGCATCGCCTGCGCATTGCAGTTCGCGCAGCTCGGACGCTCGGCGCCGGGGTCGCGTTGATTCAGACAGAAGAAAACGTGGTGCTTGTAAAAGGAATCCATGATGTTCGGGAGGCGAGCCTGAAAGGAAGTGCAATGGCGCAGTCGGCATCCGGTATGCCGAAGCGCCCGTCGTGCGGACGATTATAGCGACCGGGCTGTGCACGCGCCGCGGCCTGGCGGCCGCAGCGCAAGCGCGTCAGGCCGGCTTCACGCGCCGCTTCAGCCACGCCCGCTCGACCGCGAACGCGAGCCACACCAGCGCCGCATAGGGCCACATCCACGCGAGCCAACGCGCGAGTCCGTTGAAATGCAGGTAGCGTCCCTGTCTCCAGTCGGCGAGCACCGCGTCGAAATACGGATTCACCGGCAGCAGATTGACGAACACGAGTGCGATGACCAGCGCGACCCCGGCGAGCGTCGCGCGCACGCGCCGCCGCAGCGGCAGCGCGACGAGCGCCGCGACGGTGCCGCACACGAGTCCGGGCAACGCGCCCGGCGTCGCCCAGTCGAACGCGAGGCCCGATTGCGATTGCAGAAACGTCGCGCCGGCCTTCACGCATAAGGTCGCGACGATGAACACGAACAGCAGGCGCACGCGCGGCGCATGACGGCGCATCGGCAGCGACGCGAGCGCGAGCGCCGCAAACAGGTTCAGCGTCGTGATCAGCGCTTCCCATGTGTCGTCGTCCAGCCACGCGGCGGCCGCCGCCGGCCATGTGCCGACCTGCCATGCAGACGGCGTCCACGCGAGCAGCGCGTCCTGGGTGGCTGGATCGACGCTCAGCCACAGCGCGCGCGGCCAGTTGCCGAGGCCGAACAGGCGCGGCGCCGGAAACATCGTCGCGAACGGCCACGCGGCGACGATGCACGCGAGCGTCGCATGGCCGCGCTCGAACCACAGCAGCCGCAGACGCCTGAGCAGGCCGCGATCGAGCAGCGCGCCGGTCAACGGCGACATCATCGCCGCGCCGATTAGCGCGCCGAGCGTGTTGGCCGCAAGGTCGAGATTGGAGGCGACGCGGGTCGGCAGATAGGTCTGCACGGCTTCCATCGTGCCCGACAGCAGGCCGCCCAACACGAACGCGAGCGCGACGGCCAGTGTGCCGCGCCAGCGCGGATACACCGCGAGCACCACCAGCGCGCCGAACGGCATATAGCCGAGCACGTTGGTGACGACGTCGAATGCAGTCAGGTACTGCGGCATCGGATCGAACAGATAGGCGAACGGCGCGATGCCGAGCGAGCGCCACCCCGAGAACGGATACCACGAGCCGTACACGATCAGCGCCGCGTACAGCAGCAGCGCCCGACGTGCCAGCGTCGACGGGCGGCGCAGCCACGGGCGTTCGCTCATGCGGCGCTCCTTTGCGTGCGCTGCCTGCCCGTCATTGCGCGGCGACCAGCGCCTGCGAGCCGAGCCACGCCGTGATCTGCGCGATGAGATCGTCGCTGGCCGCGGCGAGCGCCCGCGCGCCGCCGGCCGCATCCGCCGAATGCGCGGGCGCGTGCGCGACGAAGGTGTGCTGGCCGACCACCTTGCCACCCTGCATCAGCGTGGCGCGCGCGGCGATCGCGCCGTGGCTGTCGGTCGGGCTGGCGAAAACCTGCTCGAACTCGGTCAGATCGATCCGCAGCACCGGCGCGCTCACGCCGTCCGCGCCCGTCAGCACGGTGCCGCGCTCGCTCAGCGCGTTGCGCAGGCGCTGCGTCAGCAGTTGCGACGGCATCATCGTCCAGTGACTGTTGGCGTAGGCGGCCGTCTGCTGCGCATCGGCGTAGCTCAGCCGATACGTCAGCCGGTCCGATTCGAGCACGGACGGCGCGCTGACCTCGAGCACCTTGACGGCCGCCAGCCGGCTCGCGGCGGCGGCCTGCGGCGGCGGTCCGAAGTCGTAGCGGACGTCCGACACGACCGCGGACGTGCCCGCGCAGCCCGCCGCCAGCACGCCGAACGCGAGCAGCGCCGCGAGCGCGGCGCGAGAGGACAACAGTCGGTGAATCGAGCGTGACATGGGCATCTTCCTCTGTTCTAGCCGGCGAATTTAATGGGCTGCGGGGGCTGCGGGCGCGGCGGCGGCGGGCCACGCGAAGCCGGCCTCGCCCGGACCCGGCGCCGCGCGCGGCGCGCCGAACAGCACGCTGCGCGGATTGGTATTGAAGGTGTCGGCGGCGCGATCGATCGATTGCGCCGCCGAGCGCACGTCCTCGGTCAGCGAATTGACGCGCGGCAGCGTCTCGAAGCCGACCCGCGCGGACAGGTCCTGCAGCGATGTGTTCATCTGCGTGAGCGCATCGCCCGCCTGCTGCGCGGCCGTGCCGACCTTGTTCAGATTGCGCTCGAGGGGTCCGTCCGGACGGTTCAGGCCGGTGATCATCTGGTCGGTCGACGCGAGCGTGTGGTTCAGCTGGTCGATCGTGCCGGGCAGCTTGCTGGCGACCGGCGCCATCTCACGAGTCAGCGTCGCGACGCCCGAAGCCGCCTGCGCGATGCTCGCCGCCGTCTCGTGCAGCTGTTCGACCATTTCCGGCGAGAGCATGTCGTTCACGTTGTCGGTGACTTTTTCGAGCTTGCGCAGCAGCACGTCGCCGCGCTGCTGCAACTGGTCGAACAGACCGGGGCGCATCGGCAATTGCGCGACCTGATGCGCCGACGAGCGCAGCGGCGTCAGGTCGCGCCCGGTATCGTCGAGCTGGACGAACGCGATGCCGGTCACGCCCTGTAAGCCGAGGCTGCCGAACGTCGAATGCGTGATCGGCGCGTGCTCGTCGACCATGATGCGGATCAGGATCTGCCCCGGATGTGTCGGATCGAACTTGATCGACTGTACGCGGCCGACGTCGAGCCCGCGAAAGCGCACCGCCGCGTCCGCAAAGAGGCCGGTCACGTTGGTGCGCGCGATCAGGTCGTAAGGCACTCGCACGGTGCGGTCGACATTGAACAGATACGCGGCCAGCGCGATCGCCGCCGTCAGCACGACCGTGAAAAGCCCGGCCCAGAACGCATGCGCTTTGTTTTCCATGGTCAGTTTTCCAGGTTCGTAGCGGCCCGCTTGGTGGCGGCCGGCCTCACAGCGACAACTCGGACGACGCCGGCTCGAGCGCCGCCCGCGGCAGCTTCGCGCGGCGCTCGGGCGGCAGCGCCTGCAGCGCGCGGCGCCCGCGCAGGCCGAGGAAATATTCGCGGATGAACGGATGGTCGACGCCCGCGGCCTCCTCGACCGGCGCGTTGACGAGCACCTTGCGATCGGCAATCACGGCCACGCGCGTCGACAACGCGACCATCGTATCGAGATCGTGTGTGATCATCACGACCGTCAGACCGAGCGCGCGATGCAGCCCGGAGATCAGCTCGACGAATTCGTCGGACGCCTGCGGATCGAGGCCGGCGGTCGGTTCGTCGAGGAACAGCAGCTCGGGTTCGAGCGCGATCGCGCGCGCGATGCCGACCCGCTTGATCATGCCGCCCGACAGCGCCGACGGCATCTTCGACGCGTGCTTGCACGGCAGCCCGACCATTTCGAGCTTCAGCATCACGATGTCGCGCAGCAGGTCTTCGGGCACCTTGCCGAGCTCGCGCACCGGTTGCGCGACGTTGTCGAACACGGACAGCGACGAGAACAGCGCGCCGCGCTGGAACAGCATGCCGGAGCGGCTGCGCATCAGCAGCGCGGTCTCGGGGGAGATCGTGGCGAGGTCTTCGCCGAACAGCTTGATCGTGCCCCGCGACGGCCGCTCGAGGCCGAGAATCTGCCGCACCAGCGTGGTCTTGCCCGAGCCCGAGCCGCCGACGATTGACACGATCTCGCCGCGCCGCACGTCGAGGCTCAGATGCTGATGCACGATGTTGCGGCCGTAGCGCTTGGTGATGTCGATCACCTCGATCACCGGCTCGGCGATCGACGGTACGGGCTGGCCGCGTACGGCTTCGGTTAGTGGCGCGATCATCCGAGCCCCACGTTCTGAAAGAGGATCGCGAACACCGCGTCCGCGAGAATCACGATGGTGATCGACGTGACCACCGAGGTCGTCGTGCCTTCGCCGAGACTTTGCGAATTGGCCTTGATACGGAAACCGAAATGACAGCCGGCGAGCGCGATCAGCATGCCGAACACCGCGCCCTTGCCAAGGCCGATCCACAGGTTCGCGATCGGCACGACGACGGGCAGCTGCCGCGCGAAGAAGCTCATGTCGATACCGAGCACGAGCTTCGCGGCGAGCGCACCGCCTGTCAACGAGATCACGTTGGTCCACATCACGAGCAGAGGCATCGCGACGGACAGTGCGATCACGCGCGGCAGGATCAGCCGCAGACCGTGCGGGATGCCCATCACGCGCATCGCGTCGAGCTCCTCGGTTACGCGCATCACGCCGATCTGCGCGGTGATCGCCGAGCCCGAGCGGCCCGCCACCAGGATCGCCGACAAGACCGGGCCGAGTTCCCGAATCACCGCGAGGCCGAGAATATTGACGATAAACTGGTTCGCGCCAAAGATGCGCAATTGCTGTGCCGACAGATAGCTCAACACGATGCCAATCAGGAACGCGACGAGCGCAGTGATCGGCAGCGCGCGGGCGCCGGCGTTGTAGATGTTCGCGGAGATTTCGGTCCACGGCGTGAGTTTCGGTTTGCGCAGGATCGCGAGCAGATCGAGCACGAAGCGCCCGAGCATCGTGACACCGCCCTGCATGTGCTCGACGAACGAGAAGATGCCAAGGCCGAGACGCGTGAAGGGATCGAAGCGCGTGACCGGCTCGGCGCTCTCGCGCACCGTGTCGAGCAGCGCGATGCGCTCGAAGATGTCGCGCTGCGTGTCCGTGAGCGCGGTGCCCGGCGGCAATTTGCGGCCCCATACGCGCCACAGGGCCTGGCCGCCGACGTGGTCCATGCTGTCGACGCGCGACAGGTCCCACCCGCCGATGCCCTGCGCGCCGGTCAGCGAACGCAGTTGCGGAATCACGTGCCCGGTGTCGCGATCGCGCGCGAGCGCGAGCGCCGTCCACTGGCCCGAGAGACGGACGATCTTGCCTTGGCTGCCGGCCGCGACTTCGAGGCCGGGCGGAGTGTCGTAGTTCAAGGATCGCGTGAATCTGGTTATCGGATTAGCGGCCATTGTAACGAAGGCTCGGCCGCCCGGTCCGCCAGGATGTGCATCGATCCGCGTCGCCTCCTCGCCGGTCGGCATTCGAGTCCCAGGCGGGTTTGCTGTGGCTACAATACGAGGCATGAATGCCTCCAAGACTCCCGCCTCTCCGCCCGCTGCGGCAAGCGCGGCCGCGGCCTCGTCGTCGGCTTCGGCCGACTGGCGCATCGATCGCGAGCGCGCGGTCAAACTGTTCGGCGCGCATGCGCATGACTGGCCGATCGAAATCGTCGAAGAAACCGGTTCGACCAACGCCGATCTGATGGCGCACATGAAAGCACTGCCGCGACACGCGAACGCGCTGCCGCGGCCGATCGTGCGCGTCGCGTATCTGCAGACCGCCGGGCGTGGCCGTCGTGGCCGGCCGTGGTACGCGGAGCCCGGCAACGCGCTGCTGTTTTCAGTCGCGTGCGTATTGCCGCGCCCGCTCGAAGGGCTCGCGGGCTTGAGCCTCGCGGTGGGCGTCGCGCTCGTCGACGGGCTGCGCTCGCTGCCGGTCGCGGGTCCCGGACAGATCGCGCTGAAGTGGCCGAACGACGTGCTGCTCGAAGGCGACAAGCTCGCCGGCATCCTGATCGAAACCGCGTGGAGCACCGACGACGCGAGCGCGGTCGTGATCGGCATCGGCACCAACGTGAAGGGTGCCGACGAACTCGCGGCGAAGGTCGGCGCGCTGAACGCCGAGGTATCGCCGCAGGCGCGCGGCACCGTGCCGACCGCGTTGCAGCGCGCGCTGCCGAACGCGAATCTGACCGATACGCTGGCCGCCGAATTGAACGCGCTCGAACCGATGCTGCAGCGCTTCGGCGCTGAAGGCTTCGCACCGTTCCAGGCTCGCTGGAACGGAGTGCATGCGTACGCGGGCCGCGATGTGGTGCTGCTCGAGCAGGGTCAAGAACTCGCGCGCGGCGTGGCGGCGGGCGTCGACGAACGCGGCCAGTTGCTGCTCGATACGGCCGAAGGCCGCCGGAGCATCGCGACCGGCGACGTGTCGCTGCGCCTCGCCGACGGTGCCGCATGACGCAGCGCGCGCCTTATCTGCTGATCGACGCGGGCAATAGCCGGATCAAGTGGGCGCTGGTGCAGCCGGACGGGACGCAGTTGGCGAGCGGTGCGCTCGCGCATCACGACATTGCCGGGCCACGCGCGCAATCTGCTTCGCAAACCGGTTGGGCCGACTTGCCAGCGCCCTGCGGCGCGTGGCTCTCGAACGTCGCGGGCACGCAGATCGCGACGCACATCGCCGCGCTCGTCGAAGCGTTCTGGCCGCAACTGCCGCTCGCGACGATCCGCGCGAGCGCTCATCAATGCGGCGTGACCAATTGCTATACGACACCGCACTCGCTCGGTAGCGACCGCTGGTGCGGCATGATCGGCGCGCACGCGGCCTTTCCCGGCGAACATCTGCTGCTCGCGACCTTCGGCACCGCGACGACGCTCGAGGCGTTGCGTGCGGACGGCGCGTTTATCGGCGGATTGATTGCGCCGGGCTGGACGCTGATGATGCGCTCGCTCGGTGAGCACACCGCACAACTGCCGACGCTCGACGCCAAGTACGCGCGCGGTCTGCTCGGCGGGGCCGCTACAGCCGACGCGGCACGACGCGGTCCGTTTTTCGCAACGGATACGCCGCGCTCGCTGTCAGCGGGCTGCACGCTGGCGCAGGCCGGACTGATCGAGCGGATGTGGCGGGATCTGCAGGATGAATGGCAAGTGCCGGTGCGTCTCGTGGTCAGCGGCGGCGCCGCCGACGAAGTGGCGAGCGCGCTGAAAGTGCCGCATACTCGCCACGATTCGCTGGTGCTGTCGGGGCTCGCGCTGATCGCCGCCGAGGATACGGCGGGCCAAAGCGGCTGAATGCCTGCCGGGCGGGTGCGGCCGAGTTGCGCCCTCAGACCCCGCGCTCAACTTCTTTCTGGATTGGAAATACCCACGATGCTTCGCTGGCCGATCGCCATTCTGATTGTTGTCAACGTGCTGGCTTTCGTCGCGCTGCGTGGCGCCTTCGGCCCAATGCCCACCGCCAGCGGACGCGAGCCGAATCATCTGAACCGCCAGATTCATCCGAACTGGCTGAAGGTGCGCCCCGTCAGCGCCGCCGACGCGGCCGATCAGGCAGTGGTCGGCGGACCCGCACCGCAGGCACAGGTTTCGACATCGGAGTTGCCGCAGTGATCGGCCGAGCGACGCGGTCGATTAGACGCTCGGCATTGCGCCACGCGTTCGCGCGGCAACACGCAGCATCAATCCTGCGTGCGCACCTTCTTCAACAGCGCGGTCGTCGAGCGATCGTGCTCGAACGCGATCGCGAGCGCCTTGCCGCCCCAACCGCGCACGAGCGCCGATTCGGGTAGCGCGTCCATGTCGTAGTCGCCGCCCTTCACGAGCACGTCCGGGCGCAGCGCGGAAATCAGCTCGACCGGCGTTTTCTCGCCGAAGCCCACCACGTAGTCGACGCTTTCCAGCGCCGCGAGCAAGGCCATGCGGTCAGCCTCGTTGTTGATCGGCCGGTCGTCGCCTTTGCCGAGCATCCGGACCGATGCATCGCTATTCACACCGACGATCAGGCACGCGCCCAACGCCTTCGCGTCGGCCAGATAGGTGACGTGACCGCGATGCAGGATATCGAACACGCCGTTCGTAAATACGACGGGCGCGCGCAGCGAAGGACGCAGCTTCACCAGGGCATCGCGCGTCAGAATCTTGCGTTCAAAGATGGCGGTCATCGCACGGTCACAGAGTTGGGGAGTTGCGAAGTTGCGGGAAGAGGAATGCCGGGTGCCGCCACGATACATGCTGGGCGGCTCGAAGCAAAACGGTCCGGCAAGCTCACGCCTGCCGGACCGCCATTTGAAACGGTGCTGACACCGCCCGAGCCGTTACGCCGGTTGCTGCTGCGCCGGGCTTTGTTCAGCGGCTTGCAGACGCGTGACCACTTCCTTGCGATAACGGTTCAGTTCCTGCGCGGTGGTGAACGTGCGTTCGAACAGCAGCGACAGGTTGTGCAGAATGCGCTCGACGACTTTCTTTTCCCAGCCGTCGTCGAAACGGATCTGCTCGTCGAGCCAGCGCTCGAGCCATTCCGGATCCGGCAGACGCGACTGGATCGTGTCGCGCGGGAACAGCGCCTGGTTCACGTGCAGGTTGGTGGGGTGCAGCGGCTTTTCGGTGCGACGCGCCGACGCCATCAGCACGCCGATCTTGGCGAACGCGGCACGCGCGATGTCGCCGGTTTGCGCCATCGCCTTCTTCATGTAGCGCAGATACGCGCCGCCGTGGCGCGCTTCGTCGCGCGAGATGGTTTCGTAGATGTGCTTGATGACCGGCTCGGTGTGCCATTCGGCGGCGCGGCGATACCAGTGATTCAGGCGAATTTCGCCGCAGAAGTGCAGCATCAGCGTTTCGAGCGGCGGCGCGGGATCGAATTCGAAGCGCACCGCGTGCAGTTCCTCTTCGGTCGGGACCAGTTCCGGCTTGAAGCGGCGCAGGTATTCCATCAGCACCAGCGAGTGTTTCTGCTCCTCGAAGAACCAGACGCTCATGAATGCGGAGAAATCGCTGTCGTGATGATTGTCACGCAGAAACATTTCCGTGGCGGGCAAGGCCGACCATTCGGTGATCGCGTTCATCTTGATCGTCGCGGCCTGCTCGTCGGTCAACAGCGATGCATCGAATTTGTCCCAGGGAATGTCCTTCTCCATGTCCCATCGAACGGATTCGAGCGATTTATAAAGTTCCGGATAAAGCATGGTGTTCATAGTCCCACCCCTGTTCTGCACATACTGTGTGTGTCTGTTGCTGCTACGTGTAGCCGTTTTCACCTGTGACGAACGGACATGCCGTTTATCGGCCAAGCATTCAATTTTACGCGTTAACCGGCCGCCCAGAAGCATCGGGCAGCAAAGAAGTCCGGTCTGTTGTATTGGCGCCTGGAGCGTGAATCGGGCGCCGCGGCCAACCGTGGATGAGGAATACCCTTTGCCTGAGGTCGAGCCAGTCTGGGTCGACAACCGCACCGTCCAGCCCTGCACCGGTAGCGCCGGCGGCGAATGACGAGAGAGCGGCGGGATTGGTTGTTTTCGGCGCACGCCCCAAAGCCAGATCAAGCTTACACGATGATAGCACGCGCCTCCGGCGAAACCCGTGACAGAAGCGGTGCGAGCGTGCTATGGCATTGACTTCTCTCAATAAAGTCGGCAATTCGCGCAGGGTGCGAGCGTGTCGCCCGCACCGCCCGCTCACGTCGACTTTTTCTGCGTTGCGGCGCTCGTGCCCTCGCCGGACGCGCGTTTGGCCGATGTCGCGACGCGCTTCGCGGCCGGCCGTTTGGCGGCGGGCTTCGCGCTTCGCGCACCGGTGCCCGACGGATCGCCGCCCGACGGATCGCCGCCCGACGGATCGCCGCCCGACGGATCCGCAGCCTTCGACTCCGGGTTGCCCTGCGTGCCCCCGCCCGCCGCCGCGACCGCGACGGACGGCTGCGTCATCGCGAACTGCGCGATCTGATTGAACTGCGATTGCAGCAGATTCCACCACGCGGATGCATCGAAACCGGGTGCCGCGGGCGCTCCCTCGTCGTCTCTGTCGGCTGGAGGGGCGCTTTCGGGCGCGGGCTCAGCGGGCTTCGTCCAGCTCGGCGCCGGCGCGGGGCTCGGAGCGGGGCTCGGTGCGTCAGTCGCGGCCGCACCCGTTGCAGCTGCCGCCGCCTGCGACATCGAGGTCTGTGCGAACGCGCCGAACGCGCGCAGCGTCGCGAGCGTCGCGCGCTGCACTTCGAGCGCCTGGATCGCCGACTGCAGCATGCTCAGATTCAGCTTCAGCCATTGCTCGACCGCGCGCATGTCGGTGATGCGCTTGTCGAGCTCCTCGACGCTCGTGAGCGGCGCCATCATGTCGGACATCATCGACAGCGACGGACTCGTGCCGCCACCCGGCTGCGCGCCCGTCATGGCGGCGCCGAACGGTGACAGCCGAATCATGCTCCACATCCGATCGAGCATTTCAGCGGGCGGAAAACCGGGAAAGCCGGGAAAGGGCGGCGCGGAGCCAGTGGTGTCGGTCATGGTTGTCGCCTCGGTGCTGGATGACAGGTAGAGCGCGCGATGCCGCGCGCGTTGATTCGATCATACCGTTTGAGGTATGACATCACGATGGTTCGTCGTGACGCGGACGGCCCGCGCCAAAATCCGGCGCGCGCCGCTCGCGCAACGAGCTCAAGCCCTCGCGCACATCGGGCCCCGCGAAGCCCATGAACTCCAGCGCGAGCGACGTATCGAACGCGGGCCCCGCCGTGCGCAGCCAGTTGTTCAGCGCGTACTTGGTCCAGCGGATGGCGGTCTGCGACCCGTCGGCGAGCTTGCGCGCGACTTCGAACGCCTTCGGCAGCAGCGCGCTTTCGTCGACCGCGAGCGACACGAGCCCGATGCGCTCCGCCTCTTCGCCGCTCACCGGCTCGCACAGCAGCAGGTAGTACTTCGCCTTCGCAATGCCGCACAGGAGCGGCCAGACGATCGCCGCATGGTCGCCCGCGGCGACGCCGAGACGCGTATGTCCGTCGATGATGCGCGCCGTCTTCGCCGCGATCGAGATATCGGCGAGCAGCCCCGCGACGAGCCCCGCGCCGACCGCGGGCCCGTGCATCGCCGACACGATCGGCTTGCCGCAATTGATCACGTTGTAGACGAGGTCGCGCGCTTCGCGCCACACCCGCGTGCGCACCTCGAAATCGTTCGCCATGTCCTCGACGAGCTGCAGATCGCCGCCGGCCGAAAAGCCCTTGCCCTCGCCGCGAATGATCGCGACGCGCGTGTCGGGATCGCGATCGATGTCGCGCCAGATTTCCGCGAGCTCGTAATGCATGCGTGCGTCCGCGGTCGCGAGGCCGCTTTTATTCGCGCCCTCGCCGCTCATCACGACTTCGAGCACGCCGTGCGGATGACGCTGCAAACGCAGCGACTGGTAGTGCGCGTAGTACGCGTCGTTCGGTTGCGATGACTGAGTCATGGTGAGCAGTCCGTAGGTGATTCGTTCAGTCGCGCGCGGAACGTCGCGACCCGTTCAATGCGGCTGATAGAGCCACTTGCCATTAGTGATTTCGACCATCACGCGCGCGCGCTGATCGAGCCCGAGATGATCGGCCGCGCTCATGTTGACGACGCCGTTGGTATCCGCGAGACCGCGGGTTCCTTCGAGCGCATCGCGCAGCGCGCGGCGAAACGCCGGCGTGCCTGGCGCACCGCTCTTCAACGCAAGCGGAATTGCGTGCTCGAGCAACGCGTTCGCGTCCGAGGTGTACGAACCGAACGCCGACACGCTGCCCACGCCGTGCTGCGCCTCGAAGCGCGCGATGTATTCGAGCGCGAGGCGCCTGGCCGGATGATCGGCCGGCAATTGCGCGGCGACCAGCACCGGGCTCGCGGGCAGGTAAGTGCCGTTGCAATCGGCTCCGCACACGCGCAGGAAGTCGTTATTGCCGACGCCGTGGTTGTGATAGATGACGCCTTTGTAGCCGCGCTCGCGCAGCGTTTTCGGCGGCAGCGCGGCAGGCGTGCCGGCCGCGCCGACCACCACCGCGTCGGGGTGAGTCGCGAGAATCTTCAGCACCTGGCCGGTCACGCTCGGATCGGTGCGATTGAAGCGCTCGCTCGCGACCACGTCGATGTGATGCAGCTGCGCGAACTTCGCGACCTCGGCGTAGAAGGTCTCGCCGAGCGCGTCGGCCTGGCCGATGAACGCGATCGTCTTCACGCCGTGTCCGCTCGCATGCTCGGCGATCGCCGAGGCCATCATCGCGTCGGTCTGCGGCGTCTTGAAGACCCAGCGACGTTTCGCATCGACCGGTTCGATGATTTTCGCGGACGACGCGAGCGAGATCATCGGCGTTTCGCCCTCGGCGACCACGTCGATCATCGCGAGCGAATTCGGCGTGATCGATGAGCCGATGATCGCGTCGACGTGATTCTCGCTGATCAGCTTCTTGGTGTCCTGCACGGCCTGGGTCGTGTCCGAGGCATCGTCGAGCACGATGTACTCGACGTTTTGCCCGCCAATCTGTTTCGGCAGCAGCGCGACCGTGTCGCGCGCGGGAATGCCGAGCGATGCGGCCGGTCCGGTCAGCGACAACACGAGACCGATCTTCACCTGCGCGAACGATGTCAGCGGCAACGCGCAGACGAGCGCGGCGCACAGCGTCGCGGCGCGCCGCGCGAAGCGCCGGCCGCGTTGATACGAGCCGCGCGCGCTCGTGCGCGCTTGAACGAGTGACGCATCAGCGCGTCGATGTCCATCTGCGGGGAAGTTGAATCGCGGCATGCTGTCTCCTCACGTCGGGATTTTCGTTGTGATGTATTGCCGATGTGCTACCGATGCGTTGCTGCACGCTTTATGACATTCGCACCGTCCCAGCCGGCGCGCCAGTCAGTGTAGCCGCGCGCGCGGGCGGTGGCATCGGGCGAAACCCTTTCGCACGTATCGCCGCGTCAACGCATCGCCGCGTGAGCGCCGCGCTTCATTCGAGCGGCGCGATGCTCTGCTCGATCGCACCGAAAATCGACTTGCCCGCGTCGTCGAACATTTCGATCTTCACGGTGTCGCCGTACTTCATGAACTCCGTTTGCGGCGCGCCGTGCTCGATCGTTTCGAGGCAGCGCTTCTCCGCGATACAGCAGTAGCCGCGCTTCGCGTCCTTGTTCGACACCGTGCCCGAACCGACGATCGAACCAGCCCGCAGATTGCGCGTTTTCGCCGCATGGGCGATCAGCTGACCGAAGTGAAACACCATATCGGTGCCCGCGTCGGGCTGGCCGACTTTCCTGCCGTTCCAGTGGACGATCATCGGCCGATGCATGCGGCCTTCGCGCCAGTGTTCGCCGAGCTCGTCGGGCGTCACCGCGACCGGCGCGAACGACGTGGCCGGCTTGCTCTGGAAAAAGCCGAAGCCCTTCGCGAGTTCAGCGGGGATCAGGTGGCGCAATGACACGTCGTTGACGAGCGTCACCAGCCGCACGCCGCGCAATGCCTGCTCGGGCGTCGCGCCCATCGGCACGTCACCGGTAATGACCGCGACTTCGGCCTCGAAGTCGATGCCGTACTGTTCCGATGCGCACACGATGTCGTCGCGCGGGCCGATGAAGTCGTCGCTGCCGCCCTGGTACATCAGCGGGTCGGTCCAGAATTCGGGCGGCATTTCCGCGCCGCGTGCGCGCCGCACGAGTTCGACATGGTTCACGTACGATGAACCGTCGGCCCACTGGAACGCGCGCGGCAACGGCGCCATGCACTCTTTAGCGTCGAACGAAAAGCTGTTGCGCGCGCGGCCCTGGTTCAGCGCATCGTAGAGGTCGTGCAGTTGCGGCGCGTAGAAGGCCCAGTCGTCGAGCACGCGCTGCAGCGTGGGCGCGATCGCGTCGGCGATGGCCGCCGTGTGCAGGTCGCGGGACACGACGATCAGTTGACCGTCGCGCGTGCCGTCCTTCAGCGAGGCAAGTTTCATAGAGCTGTGAACCGTGTATTAGTGACGATGGAAGGAATCTATTCTACGATGGTGAATCGGCGCGGCCCAAGATGTGCGTGTTCTTCGTCGCTGTCACTGTCACCACCGCCGTTACGCGCCTATTACGATTACCGAACGCGCTGCCCGCGCCTTTTGCACATGTCCGCCAACGCCCGCTCCGGCACGATCCGCACCCGCACCGACCCCGCGTCCGCCGACGAACTGCCCGACCCCGCCGATGCCACCGACGCAACCGGTGTCGATGACGAAGCTGGTGAACCCGGCGAAGAAAAACTGCGCTCGGGCATCCAGTCGATCGAGGTCGGGTTCAGGCTGCTCGACGTGCTGACCCACGAGCCGCGCGCAATGATGCTGCGCGATCTCGCGCAGCGCGCGGGCATGAGTCCGGCGAAGGCGCATCGCTATCTGGTCAGCTTTCTGCGTCTCGGCGTGGTCGCGCAAGACCCGCTGTCCGGCCGCTACGAACTCGGCGGCTTCGCGTTGCAGCTGGGGCTCGCGCGGCTTGCGCGGGTCGACGGTGTGAAGCTCGCGCGCATCGCGCTCGCCGAGTTGCGCGACCGGCTCGATCTGACGGTCGGCATCGCCGTGTGGGGCAATCAGGGGCCGACGATGGTGCACTGGATGGAGTCGAGCTATCCGGCCAAGGCATCGTTGAAACTCGGCGACGTGATGCCCTTGCTGAGTTCCGCGACCGGTCTGCTGTTCGCTGCCTACCTGCCATCCGGCAAGACCGAGGCGATGATCGAGCGCGAGCTGGCCGACTCGCGGCGTTCGTCGCATAGCGGCGCGCCGCGCACCCGCGAAGACGTCGACAAGGTGCTCGCCGAGGTGCGCGAGCACGAGGCCGCGCGAGTCGAAGGCATGCTGCTGCCAACGATCCACGCGTTTTCGATGCCGGTATTCGATTCGACCGGCGAACTCGCACTCGCTCTCGTCGCGCTCGGCCATGAAGGCGGGTTCGATATCCGCTGGGGTGGCGAGATCGATACCGCGCTGCGCGAATGCGCGCGCAAGCTGTCGTACGAACTCGGCTATAGCGCGATCCCGCGTAGCGACAACGGTTGATACGCGCCAGTCCTTTCAAGCTCTCACAGAGTCAAGCGCCGATGGATTTTGCTTCCGCCAACCGCCGTGGTGATCGCCTTCCCGCTTTGGGCAGCGGGCCTGGACGCGGGGCGCGCGCGGGACGCTGGATCGCGGTGCTCGTGGTCGTGGCGATCTTGCACTGGATCGCGGCGCAATGGTTCGAGCGCAATCGCGTGGATCTGAATCCGGCGAATCACGAGCATGTGCCGGTGCAGGTCGCGCTGCTGACGCCCGAGAGGGTCGAGCGTCAACCGGCGCCAAAGCCGGCCGCGCCGGCACCGCACCCACCCGCGCCCACACGCAAGCCCGCGGCACGTCCGCCGCGCGAGCAGCATGTGTTGAGCGCGTTGCAGCCGGCCAAGCCGAACGAGCCGGCGGCCACGCCGGCGTCGGAGGCCGCGGCAAGCGCGCCGCCCGCCGCCGCGAGCGCGAATGCGCCGGTCAATGCCAATGCCAGCCGCGCCGCGGCGAGTGCCGCTGGCGCGGCCAGCGCGCCGCAGGCGTCGCAGGGCGTGAAGTTTTCGGTGCCGCCATCGGCCGAACTCGACTACGACACGTTCTACAACGGCGTGCGCAACGCGCCCGGCACGATCCATTGGGCGAGCAATGGGCAAGGCTACGAAATGGTCGTATCGGTGCCGCTGCCGTTCGTCGGTCCGTTCGTGTTTTCGAGCCACGGAGGGATCGACGCGTTTGGCCTCGCGCCGGCGCAGTACAGCGAAAAGCGTGGCCGTCGCGCGGAAGACATCGCGATCTTCAATCGCAGCGACGGGAAGATTGGCTTCACGCGCACGCCCGCCTCGTTACCGTTGCCCGACGGCGCGCAGGACCGCTTCAGCGTCGTGATGCAGCTCGCAAGCCTCGTGCGCGGCGAACCGGACGCCTATAAGCCCGGCGTGACGCGACAGTTTTTCGTCGTCGATTCCGATAGCGGCGAGAACTGGCCGATCGAGACGATCGGCGACGAAACGATCCGCGCGGCACAGGGCTACCTGCAGACGCGTCATTTCAAACGTCTGCCGCGGCACGATGGCGACCAGCGCCGCATCGACGTGTGGCTCGCGCCGTCGCTCGGCTGGCTGCCCGCGCGCATTCTGCAGACGGAGCCGAACGGTACCCAGTTCGAGCTGGTGTGGCGCGGCAAGCTAAATGTCGATGGGGCGTCGGCGGTGGATGCCTCGCCCTCAGCCCCCTCTGCCCCCTCCGCCACGAGCCCTGCGCCGGCGCCGGCCGACGCATCGGCAGTAACGCCCGAGCCCGCCCCCGCCGCAGCGGTCGATTCAACCGCTCCAACAATCATCAAACCGTGACACTTGTCGTGACACAGTGTCACGAGCAGATCTGCTCGAGATCGGCGAAACTTACTTTGCAACACTGACTCGCACGTCAATGGAGCCTCCGTTTGCGCGAACGGGGCGACCCACCGCGCTTTTTCACTGCGTTTCCTTCAAAGGAGTCCTGCATGCAAGTGAACATCAACGGTATCGAAACACGCTACGTGCTGAGCAACGAAGGCGGCGGCCCGTGGCTCACGTTCATCCATCAGCTGGGCGGCGATCTTTCCATCTGGGATCAGATGGCCGGCTATTTCCGCGACGATTACACAGTGCTGCGCTACGACGTGCGCGGCCACGGCCACAGCGCGGTCGCGCGCGAGCCGTTCACCATGCGCGATCTGGCCGACGATCTTGCCAAACTGCTCGATGCGCTCGGCGCGCGGACGACGCACCTGGTCGGCCTGTCGCTCGGCGGCATGATCGCGCAGCAATTCGCGCTCGACCATCCATTGCGCGTCGACACGCTGACGATCGCCGACAGCACCGGCGGCACTCCGCCCGAAAACCGCGAGTTGTGGAATCAGCGCGCCCACACCGCTCGCAGCGACGGCATGGAGGCGCTGCTGCCGTCGACGATCGCGCGTTGGCTCACGCCTGACTTTCAGGCCGGGCATCCCGAAGCGGTCGAGCCGATCCGTGAGGCATTTGCGCGCACCCCGCCGGAAGGCTTCGCGATGGCCTGCGAGGCGCTGCGCGACTTCGACCTGCGCGGCAAGCACGGCGCGATCCGCTTGCCTACGCTGACGGTGGCCGGACGTCACGACACGGGCACGCCCCCTGCTGCTACGCAGGCAATAGCGGAGGCGATCGAGGGCGCCCGCTTCGAGTTGCTGGATGCCGCGCATCTCGCGCCCGTCGAGCAATCTCACCGTTTTGCCGCGTTGCTTGAATCGTTTCTGGAGCGGCGAGTCTAACCGTCAGGTCCGGAGTTTTTTACTTGCGTCGTCCGGACCCACCCCTTGAATTCCATCCCCCATGCTCCACCTATGTTGCAGAAAAGGGCAGGAGCCCAACGGAAATAAGGAGTGTCGCCATGCAAATGATCTATAACAGCCCTAACTACTGTGTCGTCGAGTTTCCTCCGCAGGAAGGTCAGCTGGCCATGAAGTCGGGCGGCTACGAGATTGTTGACAAGAACATGCAGCGCGAAATCTACATCGACGGTGCAATGGCGGCGCGTTTTCGCGAGCATGTGCAAAAGCTGATCGAAGGCGAGCCGACGCTCGACGAGGTCGACGAATTCCTCGGTCAATTCGACAGCTTGATGCACCAACCCGTTGTTCTGCATTGACCGGAGGGGTTTGCTGGCGCTCAGGCGACATCGATCGACCGTACCGCGCGGCTTGTCCGGCGGGTTCCATCTTGCGGTCGGCGGCAATGAAAACGGCCCGGCAGGCTTTGGCTTGCCGGGCTATTTTTTATTGCTTCATCTGTTAGCGCGTTCTGAATTGCTGACGCGGCGCATTCGTATCGGTCGATTTTGCCGGTCGCGCCTCAAACACGCCCCCCGCCCGCCGGGCGCATCCGCGCGGCAGCGGCTACAATGACAGGCTTTCCGCCAATGCCGGCGCAAGCCCTCGTCCGCCATGACCCAGCCTGCTCAATCCATCACGCCAGTCCGTTCCGAGCCCGCCTATACTCGCGGCGCAGCGCTGCCCGCGCTGCTGAACTCGCGCATCCTGATCCTGGACGGCGCGATGGGCACGATGATCCAGCGCTACAAGCTCGACGAAGCCAGCTATCGCGGCGAGCGCTTCAAGGACTACGCGCGCGACATCAAGGGCAACAACGAACTGCTGTCGATCACCCAGCCGAAGATCATCTCCGAGATTCACGAGCAGTATCTGGCGGCGGGCGCGGACATCATCGAGACCAACACGTTCGGTGCGACCACGGTCGCACAGGCCGACTACGGCATGGAGTCGCTCGCCGTCGAGATGAACATCGAATCGGCGAAGCTCGCGCGCGCCGCGTGCGACAAATACGCGACGCCGGACAAGCCGCGCTTCGTCGCCGGCGCAATCGGCCCGACGCCGAAAACCGCCAGCATTTCGCCGGACGTCAACGATCCCGGCGCGCGCAATGTGACCTTCGACGAACTGCGCACCGCGTACTACGAGCAGGCGAAAGCGCTGCTCGACGGCGGCGCGGACCTGTTCCTCGTCGAAACGATCTTCGACACGCTGAACGCGAAAGCGGCGCTGTTCGCGCTCGACGAACTGTTCGAAAACACCGGCGAGCGTCTGCCGATCATGATCTCGGGCACCGTCACCGATGCCTCGGGCCGCATTTTGTCCGGCCAGACCGTCGAGGCCTTCTGGAACTCGCTGCGTCACGCGAAGCCGCTCACGTTCGGCCTGAACTGCGCGCTCGGCGCGGCGCTGATGCGCCCGTATATCGCCGAGCTCGCCAAGCTGTGCGACACCTACGTGTCGTGCTATCCGAACGCCGGTCTGCCGAATCCGATGAGCGACACCGGCTTCGACGAATTGCCCGCGGATACCTCGGGCCTGCTGAAGGAATTCGCCGAAGCGGGGCTCGTGAACATCGCGGGCGGCTGCTGCGGCACGACGCCCGAGCACATCGCGGCGATCGCGAAGGCGCTCGCCGATCTGAAGCCGCGCAAGTGGCCGAGCCAGTATCGCGACGCGGCCTGAGCCGGCCTTACGCACTTCACCCCGACGCCCAGCACGCCCCTTAACGCACGCACCCGACTCGTACATACGCCATGACCGACCACACCATGCGCCTTAGCGGCCTCGAGCCGTTCAACGTCACGTCCGGGACGCTCTTCATCAACGTTGGCGAACGCACTAACGTGACCGGCTCGAAAGCGTTCGCGCGAATGATCCTGAACAATCAGTTCGACGAGGCGTTGGCCGTCGCGCGCCAGCAGGTCGAGAACGGCGCGCAGGTCATCGACATCAACATGGACGAGGCGATGCTCGATTCGAAAGCGGCGATGGTGCGCTTCATGAATCTGATCGCGTCGGAGCCGGACATCGCGCGCGTGCCGATCATGATCGACTCGTCGAAGTGGGACGTGATCGAGGCGGGGCTCAAATGCGTGCAGGGCAAGGCGATCGTCAATTCGATCTCGCTGAAGGAAGGCAAGGAGCAGTTCGTTCACCACGCGAAGCTGATTCGGCGCTACGGCGCGGCCAGCGTCGTGATGGCCTTCGACGAACAGGGCCAGGCCGATACGTTCGCGCGCAAGAAGGAAATCTGCCGGCGCTCGTACGAGATACTCGTCAACGAAGTCGGCTTCCCGCCCGAAGACATCATCTTCGATCCGAACATCTTCGCGATCGCGACCGGCATCGAGGAGCACAACAACTACGCGGTCGACTTCATCGAGGCGACGCGTTGGATCAAGCAGAACCTGCCGTACGCGAAGGTGAGCGGCGGCGTGTCGAACGTGTCGTTCTCGTTTCGCGGCAACGACCCGGTGCGCGAGGCGATTCACACCGTGTTCCTCTATCACGCGATCCAGGCGGGGATGGACATGGGCATCGTCAACGCCGGTCAGCTCGGCGTCTATGCCGAGCTCGATCCCGAACTGCGCGAGCGGGTCGAAGACGTCGTGCTGAATCGACGTGAAGACGGTACCGACCGTCTGCTCGAAATTGCCGACAAGTTCAAGAGCGGCGCCGCGAAGAAGGAAGAGAACCTCGAGTGGCGCAACCAGCCGGTCGAAAAGCGTCTCGCGCACGCGCTCGTGAGCGGCATCACGACCTTCATCGTCGAAGACACCGAGGAAGTGCGCGCGAAGATCGCCGCCGAGGGCGGCCGTCCGATCAATGTGATCGAAGGCCCGCTGATGGACGGCATGAACATCGTCGGCGACCTGTTCGGTCAGGGCAAGATGTTCCTGCCGCAGGTCGTGAAGTCGGCGCGCGTGATGAAGCAGGCGGTCGCGCATCTGATCCCGTTCATCGAGGAAGAAAAGCGCCAGCTCGCGGCGGCCGGCGGCGATGTGCGCGCGAAGGGCAAGATCATCATCGCGACCGTCAAGGGCGACGTGCACGACATCGGTAAGAACATCGTGTCGGTCGTCCTCCAGTGCAACAACTTCGAAGTGGTCAACATGGGCGTGATGGTCCCGTGCAATGAGATCCTCGCGAAGGCGAAGGTCGAGGGCGCGGACATCGTCGGGCTGTCGGGCCTGATTACGCCGAGTCTCGAAGAGATGGCCTACGTCGCGTCGGAAATGCAGCGCGACGACTACTTCCGCGTGAAGAAGATTCCGCTGCTGATCGGCGGCGCGACCACCTCGCGCGTGCACACGGCGGTGAAGATCGCCCCGCAGTACGAGGGTCCGGTGGTCTACGTGCCGGACGCGTCGCGCTCGGTGTCGGTCGCCTCGAGCCTGCTGTCCGACGAGGGCGCCGCGAAGTACATCCACGAACTGAACGCCGACTACAACCGCATCCGCGATCAGCACGCGAACAAAAAAGCGCAGCCGATGGTCACACTCGCCCAAGCGCGCGCCAATAAGACGAAGATCGACTGGGCGGGCTATCAGCCGGTCAAGCCGAAGTTCATCGGCCGACGCGTGTTCAAGAACTTCGATCTGAACGAGCTCGCGAACTATATCGACTGGGGTCCGTTTTTCCAGACGTGGGATCTCGCCGGCCCATATCCGGCGATCCTCAACGACGAGATCGTCGGCGAATCGGCGCGACGCGTGTTCTCCGACGGCAAGTCGATGCTCGCGCGTCTGATTCAGGGCCGCTGGCTGCAGGCCAACGGCGTGATCACGCTGTTGCCGGCCAACACGGTGAACGACGACGACATCGAAATCTACACGGACGAATCGCGCACCGAAGTCGCGCTCACCTGGCGCAATCTGCGTCAACAGAGTGTGCGGCCGGTGGTCGACGGGGTGATGCGACCGAACCGGTCGCTCGCCGACTTCATCGCGCCGAAGGACTCGGGCGTCGCCGACTACATCGGCATGTTCGCGGTGACGGCGGGTCTTGGCGTCGACGTGAAGGAGAAGCAGTTCGAGAAGGATCTCGATGACTACAGCGCGATCATGCTGAAGGCGCTCGCGGACCGGCTCGCCGAAGCGTTCGCCGAAGCGATGCACGCGCGTGTGCGGCGCGACCTGTGGGGCTACGCGAGCAGCGAAAACCTCTCCAACGACGAACTGATCGCCGAAAAATACCGCGGCATTCGCCCGGCGCCGGGCTACCCGGCCTGCCCCGACCATCTCGTCAAGCGAGACATGTTCGAGGTGCTGCAGGCGAACGAAATCGGCATGAGCGTGACCGAATCGCTGGCGATGCTGCCGGCCGCGAGCGTGTCGGGCTTCTACCTCGCGCATCCGGACAGCACCTATTTCTCGGTCGGCAAGATCGGCGCGGATCAGCTCGACGACTACGCGCAGCGGATGTCGCTCTCGAAAGCGGACGCCGAGCGCGCGTTGGCGCCGTTGCTTTGAGCGTGAAGCGATGCGTGGCCCGGCCGTGCGGCCCGGGCCACGCATGCGCGACTATATCGAGTCCGAAAGACTGAATATTTGGCGCCACGGCAATTTCGGCTTTGTAGACTGAGTCGGCTTTCACCCCGTCAGGCGCGAGCACGACGCGCCGGCTCACCGAGATTGCAACCGTCAACGGAGAAAATCGTATGAAGAAGCTGACACTGTTATTGACCGCTGTTTCACTGGCCGCGGGTGCCTCCATGGCGCTCGCGCAGCCCGCCGCGCCGGGCGGATCGAGCTCGGTCAGCTCCTACTCGCCCCCCACCGAGGCGCATGTCAAAAAGGCGAAGAAGCAAAAGATGAAGAAGGGCGCGGCAGCGTCGGCGGCCTCCGAGAGCCAATGAGCGGCACGGCGGATAAAACCTTCTGAATGGCAAAGAGCCCGCGTCGAGCGGGCTCTTTTCTTTGGTGCGCCAAAAGAGCGCTTACGAAGTCCTTCTGAGTCCGGACCGCGGCGCTCGGGACCCGCCAGAAATCAGATCCCCCAGACGATATCCGCGTTTTCCTTCTGCGCCGCGCGCAGCATGTCGAGGAACGGATACGCGCGCTGCGCGAGACCGGGCGGAATCTCGTGACGATCACGGCCGTCCTCGCCCTCGTGGAAATGGCCCTCGTGCTCGGCGCGCTCCTGCTTATCGGATGTGATCGCCGCTTCGAGCTTTTCAATGGCCGGGCCCAGTTCGTCGTGAGTGATGACGCCCCGCTGCCCAAGGCGTTTGCCGACAATGCCGACCAGATACTGCGCCAGATTCTCCAGCATCATCACGTCCGGGCAGGCGTGGCACTTGAAAGTAATCAGCATGACTGTTCCCTTTTTCGTTATGTCGGGTGAGCGCACGAGCGTCCCAAGGGCTGCAGCTGCGCGCGCCTGACGTGGCGCCGGCAAGGCGCGGCGGCCACACCCCTCGCGGGCAGCTCATTGAACATATTAGCACCTGCTAAAATCCGTCTGAACGGAAAAGCGCGCCGCCCAGCGCCACGTACGGCGCGGCTCGACGAGCATCGCGCACGCGGGCAACCGGGGGCGTCGAATCATGGGCCGCAATCCGCATACCGCGCGAGCCTGCGTAACGGCAAGCCGCCGTGCGGAGTCCACCGCGTTGCGCGGCTTGAGTTGCGGGTCGCCGCATCGCCTGGGGACGCTGTGCCGGCGACGCAGCCATCAGCGCCTCAAAGCGCGGCCGCTCCACGCTTGCGACACCGGCCGCGGCTGGCGCCTCTTCCGCCTTACCGGATTGCCTCACTGGACTTGCAACAAGCATGCTGCCCGCACATAAACACACACTCGAAACACTGCTCGCCGACACGGTGAAGCAGGTCGCAACCGCCACGCAAGGCGCGACCGAAGCCGCTTTCGTCTCGCCCGCCATCGCGCTGGAGCGCCCGAAAGTCGCCGCGCATGGCGACGTCGCGTGCAACGTCGCGATGCAGCTTGCCAAGCCGCTGCGCGCCAATCCGCGCCAGCTCGCGCAACAGATCGTCGACGCGCTGCTCGTCAATCCGCAGGCCAAAGGCCTGATCGATACTGCCGAAGTGGCGGGCCCCGGCTTCATCAACCTGCGCCTCACGGCCGCCGCCAAGCAAGGCGTGATCGCCGCCGTGTTCGCCGAGAAGGATGCGTACGGCCGCTCGCGGCGCGACGCCGGCAAGCACGTGCTGATCGAGTTCGTGTCGGCCAACCCGACCGGCCCGCTGCACGTCGGCCACGGCCGCCAGGCCGCGCTCGGCGACGCGCTTGCGCACGTGCTCCAGTCGCAGGGCTGGGACGTGCATCGCGAGTTCTACTACAACGACGCCGGCGTGCAGATCAACACGCTCGCGCTGTCGACCCAGGCACGCGCACGCGGCCTCGCCCCCGGCGACGAAGGCTGGCCCGCGTCGGCCTACAACGGCGAGTACATCGCCGACATCGCCAAGGACTATCTGAACGGCATCACGGTCGAGGCGAGCGACGGCGAGCCGGTCACCGGCGCGCGCGACGTCGAGGACCTCGAGGCGATCCGCCGCTTCGCCGTCACGTATCTGCGTCGTGAGCAGGACATGGATTTGCAGGCGTTCGGCGTGAAGTTCGACCAGTACTACCTGGAATCGTCGCTGTACACGGAAGGCCGCGTGGAGAAAACCGTCGACGCGCTGATCGCCGCGGGCAAGACTTACGAGCAGGAAGGCGCGCTGTGGCTGCGCACGACCGACGACGGCGACGACAAGGACCGCGTGATGCGCAAGACCGACGGCACCTACACGTACTTCGTGCCGGACGTCGCCTATCACGTCGCGAAGTGGGAGCGCGGCTTCACGAAGGTCATCAACGTGCAGGGCTCGGATCACCACGGCACGATCGCGCGCGTGCGCGCCGGTCTGCAGGGTCTCGGCATCGGCATTCCGAAGGGCTACCCCGACTACATCCTGCACAAGATGGTCACGGTCATGCGCAACGGCGAAGAGGTGAAGATCTCGAAGCGCGCGGGCAGCTACGTGACGGTGCGCGACCTGATCGAATGGTCGGGTGGCGCGATGCCGGGCTCGGAAGCGGCCGTCGATCTGATCGACGAGGAAACCATCCGCCGCGGCCGCGACGCGGTGCGCTTCTTCCTGATTTCGCGCAAGGCGGACACCGAGTTCGTGTTCGACATCGACCTCGCGCTGAAGCAGAACGACGAGAATCCGGTGCACTACGTGCAGTATGCGCACGCCCGCATCTGCTCGGTGATCGCCGAATGCAACGCGCGCTACGGCCTCGACGAAAGCGCACTGCCGAGCGTCGATCTCGCGCCGCTCGCGAGCGAGCGCTCGATGGCGCTGCTCAACAAGCTCGCCGAATTCCCGGACATGCTGCAGCACGCCGCCGACGAACTCGCGCCGCACGCGGTCGCGTTCTACTTGCGAGAACTCGCCGGCGAATTTCACTCGTTCTACAATGATCGTGCCGAGCGCGTGCTGGTCGACGATGCGGCCGAACGCAACGCTCGCGTCGCGCTGCTCGCGGCCACGCGCCAGGTGCTGGCCAACGGTCTCGCGACGATCGGCGTCTCCGCTCCCGTCAAGATGTAACTCCTCCAGCGTAATATGCGCGCGGCCGTCGTTATAATCGGCGGCCGTTCCTGGATTCTTTTTGCAGGTGATTCGTACGATGGCAAAACCACGCCGCACAACAAAGCAATCGAAGCAAACCGGGGGCACTTTTCTCGGCATCGTGCTGGGCCTGATCGTCGGCCTGGCGATCGCGGTGGTGGTGGCGCTGTATATCACCCGTGCGCCTACGCCGTTCGTGTCGAAGGTCGCGCCACCGGCGCCGACCGACAACGGCGCGAGCCAGGCGCAATATGATCCGAACCGTCCGCTGCAAGGCAAGACGCCGGGCCAGCCGGTGCCGCAGGCCGCGCAACCCGCGCCGCCGAACACCGCGCCGGGCCAGACCAACGCGCAGACCCAGTCGGGCATGCTCGAAGAACCGCAGATCGTCGAAGTCCCGCCGTCGGGCGGCAACGCG
Organism: Paraburkholderia sp. BR10923; assembly: GCF_040948765.1. NCBI lineage: Bacteria > Pseudomonadati > Pseudomonadota > Betaproteobacteria > Burkholderiales > Burkholderiaceae > Paraburkholderia > Paraburkholderia sp. BR10923. The sequence goes on from NZ_JBFPKO010000003.1 coordinate 43,583, forward strand.
AATAGCAACGGTACGGCGGTCGCGCCGAACCCCGCGCAGGAAAACGGCACCGGCGGCATCGTCGCGCCCGCGCCGGCGAAGAAGCCGCAGACCTCGAGCGCACCGGCCGCCACCGCGGCAGGCTCCGCGCCGAAGAGCTCGAGCGCGACCACCCTGGCCAACGTCAAGCCTGGCTCGGCTGCCGCGCCCGCGCCCGCACCTGCACCTGCACCCGGCGACGCGAACACCGGCTACTTCCTGCAGGTCGGCGCGTACAAGACCGCCGCCGATGCCGAGCAGCAGCGCGCGCGCCTCGCGTTCCAGGGCTTCGAATCGAAGGTCACGCAGCGCGATGCCGGCGGCGTCACGTACTACCGCGTGCGCATCGGGCCGTTCTCGAAGTTCGAGGACATGAATTCGAGCCGTCAGCGTCTGTCGGACGCAGGTGTCGATACCGCGGTGATCCGCTTCACCAAACAATAAATAAACGGTAATGCCGGCCCGCGCGGCGCGTCGAACTATCGGCGCGGCCTGCGAGTCACAAGCACGATGGCCGCTTCGACCTGTATTGTGGCGGGCCACCACACCGAATCCCACCAGCGGTGACGGGCCTTTCGCATGGCGTCGCCGCGCCACCGCCTTATCCGGGTCTACACGACATGAAAAAACTGCTGAGCATCCTGTTCCTCTCGCTGGGCCTGATCGCGGCGAGCGCGCATGCGTCGCCGACCGCGCCGGTGGCCGGCAAGGACTACACCGTGCTGGCCACGCCGCAACCTACCGACGTGCCGGCCGGCAAGATCGAAGTCATCGAATTCTTCTGGTACGGTTGCCCGCACTGCAATGAATTCAACCCGTTCCTCGAAGCATGGGTCAAGAAGCAGGCCCCGGACGTCGTGTTCCGCCGCGTGCCGGTCGCCTTCCGCGACGACTTCATCCCGCACTCGAAGATGTTCCACGCGCTCGACGCGCTCGGCCTCGCGAACGAACTGACGCCGAAGGTCTTCAACGAAATCCACGTCAACAAGAACTATCTGCTGACGCCGGAAGACCAGACCAAATTCCTCGCGAAGTTCGGCGTCGATCCGAAGAAGTACATGGAAGCGTACAACTCGTTCTCGACGCAAAGCGCGCTGCAGAAGGACAAGAAACTGCTCGACGGGTTCAAGATCGACGGCGTGCCGACGCTCGCCGTGCAGGGCAAGTATTTGACCGGCCCAGCCGCGACCGGCACCCTGCCGGGCACGATCCAGGTGCTCGATTACCTCGTCTCCCAAGTCCACGCCAAAAAGATGTAATCACGAGGCGCCGGTATGACCTCTCCGCTGAAGGTTTTCATTACCGGCGCTTCGAGCGGCATCGGCCTCGCGCTCGCCGGCGAATATGCACGGCGCGGCGCGATTCTCGGCCTCGTCGCCCGCCGCGGCGACGCGCTCGCCGCGTTCCAGCAGTCCCATCCCCAGAACACCGTCTCGATCTATGCGCTCGACGTGCGCGACGCGGAAGCGCTCGCCGATGCGGCCGCGCGCTTCATCGCCGAGCACGGCCTGCCCGACGTCGTGATCGCCAATGCCGGCATCAGCCGCGGCGCGCTGACCGGTCACGGCGATCTGCGCGCCTTCCGCGAGGTGATGGACATCAATTACTTCGGCATGGTCGCGACGTTCGAGCCGTTCGCCGCCGCGATGGCCGACACGAAACGCGGCACGCTGGTCGGCGTTGCGAGCGTCGCCGGTGTGCGCGGCTTGCCGGGCTCGGGTGCATATAGCGCGTCGAAGTCGGCGGCGCTGAAGTATCTCGAAGCGTTGCGCGTCGAGATGCGGCCGTTCGGCGTCGGTGTCGTGACGATCGCGCCCGGCTATATCCGCACGCCGATGACCGAGCACAATCCGTACAACATGCCGTTCCTGATGGACGCCGATCGCTTCGCGGCGAAGGTCGCACGAGCGGTCGAACGGCAGACGTCGTTCGCGGTGTTTCCGTGGCAGATGCGCGTGGCTGCGATGTTGCTGCACGTCCTGCCGCGCTGGCTCTACGACCGCGTGTTCGAACGCGCGCCGCGCAAGCCGCGCGCCGCCACCGAGTAAGTCATGCAACCCCGTGCGGTCGATGCAGCCGGCGTCGCGCACGAATCCGCGGGCGCCGACGCGCGCATCGTGTCGCTGGTGCCGAGCCTCACCGAAACACTGTTCGCGCTTGGGCTCGAGCGGCAGATCGTCGGGCGCACCGGCTTTTGCGTGCATCCGCGCGACAAGGTCCGCGCGGTGCCGAAGGTCGGCGGCACGAAAGCCGTCAAGCTCGACGCGATCCGCGCACTGCGCCCCACCCACCTGATCGTCAATATCGACGAAAACGAACGCGACACCGTCGAGCAACTGCGCGCGTTCTTGCCGCACATCGTCGTCACTCATCCGCAGACGCCGCGCGACAACCTCGCGCTGTACGCGCTGCTCGGCGCGATCTTCAGACGTGAAGAAGAAGCGCGGCGCTTGAGCGGCGCGCTCGATGCGCGTCTGCGCGAAGCCGCCGCTCAGACCTTCGCCGCGCAGAACGTGCTGTACCTGATCTGGCGCGAACCGTGGATGAGCGTCGCGCGCGACACCTACATCGCCGCGATGCTGCGTCTCGTGAACTGGCACACGTTGCCCGACGTGCACGGCGGCAGCGCGGGCGCCACGCGCTACCCGACGCTCGACTTCGACGCCGCGCCATGGCTCGCGCAAGTCGACCGCGTGCTGCTGTCGAGCGAGCCGTACCGCTTCACGGCCGCGCATCGCGATGCGCTCGCGCGCGATCCGCGTTTCACCGGCAAGCGCATCGAGCTCATCGATGGGGAAATGACGTCGTGGTACGGCGTGCGCGCAATCGAGGGCATCGGCTATCTGCTGCGGCAGGCCGCGGCGGTCTGAGGCGGCAACACAGCCACGCCGCCCCCATATGGATATGTCGATTAAATTGTTGTCGCCATAATGGCCCTTCGATAAGCTTTCGCGAAGGCGCGCCGCCGGCCATGCCTCGAAGGCAGGCCCCTCGGCCTCAGGCCGGGATCGCCCGACCTGTACGGCGGCGCCGGGAACGTATCACAATCGTGGCGACGCGCGCGCCGGGAGCGCTCTCCTGCCCGCTCACGCATCGCCGCCATAAACACAACCAGACGCACTGCCTGACTGCGCTCGTTACCGGAGATCCTATGCGCTTCAATCTGCTCGCAGCCGCCATCCTGCTCACGGCGCCCGCGCTCGCGCTCGCCAAACCACTGACCGTCTGTACCGAATCGAGTCCCGACGGCTTCGACGTCGTGCAGTTCAATTCGCTGGTCACGACGAATGCATCGGCCGACGTGATCTTCAACTCGCTGGTGTCGTTCGACGAAGCCGCGAAGAAGGTCGTGCCCGCGCTCGCCGACAAATGGGAAGTGAGCCCTGACGGCCTGACCTACACGTTCCATCTGCGTCCAAACGTGCAGTTCCAGACCACCGACTACTTCAAGCCCACCCGCGCGCTGAATGCCGACGACGTGATCTTCACGTTCGACCGCATGCTCAACGACAGCAATCCGTGGCACAAGGTGGCGGGCGCGAGCGGCTTCCCGCACGCGCAATCGATGGGGCTGCCGAAGCTGATCAAGTCGATTACCAAGGTCGACGACAACACGGTGAAGTTCGAGTTGAACGAGCCGAACGCGACGTTCGTGTCGATCCTGACGATGGGCTTCGCGTCGATCTATTCGGCCGAGTACGCGGACCAGTTGCTGAAGGCCGGCAAGCAGGTCGACCTGAACGCGAAGCCGATCGGCACCGGGCCCTTCGTGCTGAAGAGCTATACGAAAGACGCGGTGATCCGTTATGACGCGAACCCGACCTACTGGGGGCCGAAGCCGAAGATCGAGCGTCTGATCTACGCGATCACGCCGGACGCAACCGTGCGAGCGCAGAAGGTGAAGGCTGGCGAATGCCAGATCGCGTTATCGCCGAAGCCGCAGGATCTCGCCGACGCGAAGAAGGACAAGTCGCTCGCGATCGTGCAGACGCCCGCGTTCATGACGGCCTTCGTCGCGCTGAACACGCAGCAGAAGCCGCTCGACAACCAGAAGGTGCGCGCCGCGCTGAACATGGCGTTCGACCGCACGACGTATCTGAAGACGGTGTTCGACAATACCGCGACGCCGGCCGTGAACCCGTTTCCGCCGAACACGTGGAGCTACAACCACTCGATCAAGGGCTGGCCGTACGACCCGGCGAAGGCGAAGCAGTTGCTCACCGACGCGGGTTTTCCGAACGGCTTCCAAACGACCATCTGGGTGCGTCCGAACGGCAGCGTGTTGAATCCGAATCCGAAGGCCGGTGCCGAACTGCTGCAGGCCGACTTCGCGAAGATCGGCGTGAAGGCGGACGTCAAGGTGATCGAATGGGGCGAGCTGATCAAGCAGGCGAAGCAAGGCCAGCATGACTCGCTATTCATGGGATGGGCGGGCGACAACGGCGATCCGGACAACTATCTGTCGCCGCTCTTCAGTTGCAACGCGGTGAAGTCGGGCATCAACTTCGCGCGCTTCTGCGATCAGGATCTCGACAAGCTGATCGCCGACGGCAGAGCAACGTCCGATATCGCCAAGCGCACGAAAGCGTATGAAGCCGCGCAGCAGATCATCCACGACGAAGCGCTGTGGATTCCGCTCGGCTACCCGACCGCGGCCGCGATTACGCGTACGAGCGTGAACGGGTATCACGTGAGTCCTTTTGGACGGCAGAATTTTGGGGCGGTGGTGGTGCAGTGATTTTGCGCCGCGGTTGAAAGCGGAAAGGATAAGGCCGACCTTCACGGGTCGGCTTTTTTTGCGCCCAGCGTTTCCTGGTCGATAGAGGTCGTCCGTTACTTCACCGCGTTGTCTGCGGCGGCGATTTTTGGATCGAACGATACGCCTTCGAGACAATCACGATTACGTTCAGCGAAAGCGAAGGACAAGGTTCCCCACGGGAGAAAGGCTGAATATGCCGTGGTTTCATCCAGTGAATGCCCACGCGGAGAGTCCGTAATTTTGAGGTTGCTGTATTGCGCATGGACCATCGCGAGCGTGACGCATTCGCCGCTCAGCCGCCCGAGTGCAAGAAAGCCAGGATGCCCTCCAGTGTGGCGAACGCGCAAACCCACATTGCCGACCACGACACCATCTGCCATCTTCCCCGGACCGCCGACGTAAAAGTTGAATTCGGCATTTTGAATTGGATCTTTGGTGGTATCTCTGTCGACAAGGTGAGTCGCAAGCACGCTTTCGACTTTTGCCTTAGTGAACGGAATTTGCTGCGCCAAGGCGTCGATGGTCTGCCACAGTGTCATGTCCGGTTGAGTCATCTGTGGATCTTGTCCGTAGTGTCCGGCCGCGAGGCTGCATCCGCCAAACCACCCTGCCAGACAAAGTACTGCAAGCGCCTTCGTCCAATCACCTGAACGGGTAAGTCTTGTCATACCATCTTCCATAGTAGTCCGCGCTGGGTGCATCTGACATTCCGCAACCTTTTGCCGACGTGATCTCGGGCCTTTGACCGTTATACCGACTCCTAATGCAATTTTCCTCATGCAAGAAGCCAATAATTGCTCGCAAAGTACCCGCCCACACTTTTGCAGAGGAAATGGTTATGGCTATGCAAGCTCCAACGAGGACAGGTTTCGAACGGTGGCAGGACGGTGTTAGCAAGGCTGTAAGCGATGCAAGATGGAATTCCTGGGATTGCGAAATCCAGATGGCAGTCAACGAGTACAACCTCCATCTTCGCGGCACCTCGGGGTACGTGGCCTTGGATTGGCAGATTATCAAGGCGATATTGTGGGTCGAAACAGGTGCACACGATCCTCAGTGGAATTCCAAGCCGATGCGCATTGGGGTTGCAGGCGATCCTGGGTTGGCATCGCTGCTTTCGGGCAAAGAAGGCGGCGATTTGATTGTGCCGCCAGCCTGGAAAGGACGGCTGACAATGGCCTCAGCCAGAACGATACCGGCGTATAACATCCGTGCTGGCATTGGCTATTTGCTCATGCGCATGGCGCGTTATAAGTACCGAAGCGTACTCGGTGCTGACCCTGCGGTTTACGAAATGACTGTCAGGCTAGGGGATAGCCTCGACAAGATGGCGAAGGCTCAGGGCACCACCATCGACACGCTAAAAATGCTGAATTCCACCGCCACCGTTCTGCACCCCGGACAGGTATTGAAGTACCGGAAAGCTTCGGTTCAAAACACTATTGCAAGCTGGCGCCCCATCTCCACGGCATTGATAGCAGAGCGTTACAACGGAGGCGGTGACATCAATTACGCCAGGAAGCTCGACTACGCTTTGCCACTGGTGCGCAAAGGAAAGGTAGCCCTATGCGTGCAATGAAGCAGACCTGTTTCGGCCTGGCCGCCTGCCTATCAACAATGGCCCTCGCGGCCTCATCTGCTCCCGTCGCAAGCGAGCGGGCCTTACGCGAGGAATGCAGCGCGTTCTCGCAAGCGGGGATGCGGGACTGTCTGGCAGAAAAAGCAGAGGCCAGTCGGAAAGCCCTCAGACGCGCCGAGGAGAAGATGGCCGGCACCCTCTCCAAATGGGATGAAGACGACAAGTACGTCAACCAGGCCAAGGCAAAACTCGCCGCATCAAACAGAAAATTCGCTCAGTACCGTGAGGCTCAATGCGACTTCGCAGCTTCGTTAAGTGGTGGTGGAGCCGGCAGTGCGCGCGAAGTGCGCCGTTTAGCTTGCGTTTCCGAACTCAACAACCGGCGGGCCGAGCAACTACGCAACGCTGCATCTGACATGCCCTTGAAGTAATTCGCGTGAGAGGACACCCAGCATCGTTGCGCCGCTCAGTGCCTTCGCCCAGCGCGGACCTATTCGTCCGCGCTTCTCCGCCCGCGGCGAAGGTCCGAGATCACACCGCCGCAAACCGGATTACCCCATCCGCATCCTGCGTCCGCTTCAATTCCCCCGCCCGCCACAGCAGATGCAAATGCGCGAGCGCCTCACCCATCGCGAACGTCATCTGATGGATATCGAGTTGGCGCTTGAACATCAGCGGCACGATATCGGCGGCGCTACGCGGCTTTTCCGCGCACGCTTCGCGCACTTCGGCGAGCCGCGCGTCGTGATGCTCACGCAGTTGCTGAATGCGCGTGCGAACGCCGCGAAACGGCTTGCCATGCGACGGCAGCACGAGCGTGTCTTCTGGCATCGTCTCGTAACGGCCAAGCGACTCCAGATACAGTTCGAGCGGCGAGCCCTCAGGCTCGATATCGAACACCGACACGTTGGTTGAAATGCGCGGCAGCACCATGTCGCCTGAAATCAGCGTGCCGGTTTCCGCACAGTGCAGCGCGCAGTGTTCCGGCGAGTGGCCGAAACCCGTCACCACGCGCCACGTCCTGCCGCCGATCCTCACGTCCTCGGCTTCGCGCAAACGCCGGTATTGCCCCGGAATCGCCGGCACGAGGCTCGAGTAATAGCTCGTGCGATTGCGCAGCTTGTCGATCGATTCGGCATCGTTCAAACCGTGCCGTGCGAAGTGCCGCGCCGCGGCCTCGCCGCCCGCGTTCGAACCGTCGCCCGTCGCCATCACGCGCGCCTGCATGTATTCGCCGAGCGTCATCCACAGCCGCGCGTCCCAACGCTTTTGCTCGCCGCCGCCGCACACCCAGTCCGCGAGGCCGATGTGATCCGGATGGCAATGCGTGACGATCACGCGCAGCACCGGCAGCCCGTCGAGCGCCGAATCGAACACGCTCTCCCAATTCGCCTTGATCGTGTCCGACGTGATGCCGCAGTCGACCACGGTCCAGCCTTGCTGACCGTCGATCTCATCGCGCAGCAGCCACAGGTTGATATGGTCGAGAGCGAACGGTAACGGCATGCGCAGCCAAAGCACGCCTGGCGCGACTTCCATCGTGCGGCCCGAGTCGGGCATCGTGTCGTTGAACGGGTATTGGAGTTGGTGTTCGAGTGCATTCATGGGGACTGTCTTCCTCCGACGACTCTCCGGCATGGCCAGGTATGCGATGCCGGTCGGCCTGGTTGTGGTTGCGTTCCGCTCAGGTTGACGATAACGTAAACGTCGATTCTATCGTTCAATCCGGTTTTGTGCCGGCCAAGCGGCCACGAGATGTCCCGATGAATACGCAATACACGATCACCGAACTCGCGCGCGAATTCGACGTCACGCCACGCGCAATTCGTTTCTATGAAGACCAGGGTTTACTCTCGCCGAGCCGCGAGGGTTCGAGCGGCTTGCGACGCGTCTATTCCGGCCGCGACCGCACGCGTCTGAAGCTCACGCTGCGCGGCAAGCGGCTTGGCTTCACGCTGTCGGAGATCCGCGACCTGCTGGACGTCTACGAGTCGCCGACCGACACCGTGCCGCAATTGCACGCGTTTCTCGCGACGGTCGCGCGTCATCGCGAAGTGCTCGAACGTCAGCGCGAAGATCTCGACGCGACGCTCGAAGATCTGGCGCAGTACGAAGCGCAGGCGCGCGCGTTGCTCGATGGCACGAGGCGCGACGCGAAACCTGCCTGAAGCTGCCTGACTCTGACCGGCGTTTGCGGAGCGCGCGTGATGATTCACTTCCCCAAACTGTTATCGTCGCAAATCGGTTTCGACGTCGCGCAGACGATGCTCGAAGGGTTCGACCGTCACTACCGGATCTTTCGCGACGCGGCGATCCATGCGAAGACGCTGTTCGAAGCCGGCGACTGGCACGGCCTGCAAAGGCTCGCGCGCGACCGCATCGCGTCGTACGACGATCGCGTGCAGGAATGCGTGCACCTGCTCGAAGACGAGTACGACGCGGAGAACATCGACAGCGAAGTGTGGCAGCAGATCAAGCTGCACTACATTGGTCTTCTGACCACGCACCGTCAGCCCGAGTGCGCGGAAACCTTTTTTAATTCGGTTTCCTGCAAGATCCTGCACCGCTCGTACTTCAACAACGATTTCATTTTCGTGCGCCCGGCGATTTCGACCGAATACATCGAGAACGACGAACCGGCCGCGAAGCCGACCTATCGCGCGTATTACCCCGGCACGGACGGACTCGCCGCGACGCTGGAGCGGGTCGTCACGAACTTCCAGCTCGATCCGCCGTTCGAGGATCTGACGCGCGACGTCGCCTGTGTGGTGCAGTCGATTCGCGAAGCGTTCGGCGTGTTCGACGAAGCGCCGAATTTCCAGATTCACGTGCTGTCGTCGCTGTTTTATCGCAACAAGGCTGCGTACATCGTCGGGCGCATCATCAACGGCGACGCGCTGCTGCCGTTCGCGGTGCCGCTGCGTCACGTGAAACCGGGCGTGCTCGCACTGGACACCGTGCTGCTCAAGCGCGAGCAGTTGCTGATCATCTTCAGCTTCTCGCACTCGTATTTTCTGGTCGACATGGAAGTGCCGTCCGCGTATGTCGAGTTTCTGCGCACCGTGATGCCGGCCAAGCCGAAGGCGGAGATCTATACGTCGGTGGGTCTGCAGAAGCAGGGCAAGAATCTGTTCTATCGCGATCTGCTGCATCACCTCAAGCATTCGAGCGACCGCTTCATCGTCGCGCCCGGCATCAAGGGGCTCGTGATGCTGGTGTTCACGTTGCCGTCGTTCCCCTACGTGTTCAAGCTGATCAAGGACAACTTTCCGCCGCCGAAGGAAACCACGCGAGCGCAGATCCAGCAGAAGTATCTGCTCGTCAAACGCCACGACCGGCTCGGCCGCATGGCCGACACGCTCGAATATTCGAGCGTCGCGCTGCCGCTTGCGCGGCTCGACGAAACGCTGTTGCGCGAACTCGAGAAGGAAGTGCCGTCGCTGATCGAATACGACGGCGACAACCTCGTGATTCGCCACATGTACATCGAGCGACGCATGATCCCGCTCAATCTGTTCCTGCAGAACGGCAACGACGACGACATCGAGCACGGCATAAAGGAATACGGCAACGCGGTGAAGGAGCTGATCCAGGCGAACATCTTCCCCGGCGACATGCTGTACAAGAACTTCGGCGTGACGCGCCACGGCCGTGTCGTGTTCTACGACTACGACGAGATCGAGTACCTGACCGACTGCAACGTGCGCGCGGTGCCGGCGCCGCGCAACGAGGAAGACGAAATGTCGGACGAGCCGTGGTACCCGGTCGGTCCGCACGATATTTTCCCGGAGACGTACGGCACCTTCCTGCTCGGCGATCCGCGTGTGCGCCGCTCGTTCATGCGGCATCACGCGGATCTCTTCGAGCCCGAACTGTGGCAGCGATACAAGGATTTTCTCTTGAAGGGCGAGTTGCCCGATTTTTTCCCGTACGACCAGAACGTGCGCTTCTGCGTGCGTTATCCGGAGCGGTTCGCCGAAACAACCGATGCAGAGGCGAACGAGCCGAATGTGCGCGTGGCTTGATGAATCTCACGAGGGTTCACAGCAGGCCGCGCGCGGCGGTAGCCATCCAAGCTATGACCAAGGAGCTCAAACATGAGTGACGCAATTCAAAGTGGTATCCATGCCGATCCGATCGTGATCGTCAGCGCGGCGCGCACGCCGATGGCCGGCTTTCAGGGCGACTTCGCGTCGCTGAGCGCGCCACAACTCGGCGCGGTCGCGATCAAGGCGGCCGTCGAGCGCGCGGGTCTGAAGCCCGAGCAGATCGACGAAGCGGTGATGGGCTGCGTGCTGCCCGCCGGCCTCGGCCAGGCGCCCGCGCGCCAGGCCGCGCTCGGCGCGGGTCTGCCGCTCGCCACCGGCTGCACGACGGTGAACAAGATGTGCGGCTCCGGCATGCGCGCGGCGATGTTCGCGCACGACATGCTGGCCGCGGGCTCGCTCGACGTGATCGTCGCGGGCGGCATGGAAAGCATGACGAACGCGCCGTATCTGTTGCCGAAAGCGCGCGGCGGCATGCGCATGGGCCACGGCCAGGTGCTCGACCACATGTTCTACGACGGCCTCGAAGACGCGTACGACAAAGGCCGTCTGATGGGCACGTTCGCCGAGGAATGCGCGGCGTCGTTCGACTTCACGCGCGAGGCGCAGGACGCGTTCGCGGTCGAGTCGCTGAACCGCGCGAAACGCGCGAACGAGGACGGCTCGTTCGACTGGGAAATCGCGCCTGTTACGGTGGCGGCCCGCAAAGGCGACGTCACGATCGCGCGCGACGAGCAGCCGTTCAAGGCCAATCTCGACAAGATCCCCACGCTGAAGCCAGCGTTCAGCAAGACCGGCACCGTGACGGCGGCGAACTCGTCGTCGATCTCGGACGGCGCGGCCGCGCTGGTGATGATGCGCGAGTCGACCGCGAAGCGGCTCGGCGTCGCGCCGCTCGCACGCGTCGTCGGTCATTCGACGTTCGCGCAGGAGCCCGCGAAGTTCACGACCGCGCCGGTCGGCGCGATCCGCAAGCTGTTCGAGAAGAACGGCTGGCGCGGCGGCGACGTCGATCTGTACGAGATCAACGAAGCGTTCGCGGTCGTCACCATGGCCGCGATGAGAGAGCACGATTTGCCGCACGACAAGGTCAACGTGAACGGCGGAGCATGCGCGCTAGGCCATCCGATCGGCGCCTCGGGCGCGCGCATTCTGGTTACGCTCATCGGCGCGCTGAAGAATCGCGGTCTGAAGCGCGGCGTCGCGTCGCTGTGCATCGGCGGCGGCGAGGCGACCGCGATGGGTATCGAACTGATCTGAAGCGTTGACCAAACTTCGAGGAATACGATGAAAACAGTGTTGATCGTCGGTGCGTCGCGTGGCATCGGCCAGGAATTCGTGCGGCAGTACAAAAAAAGCGGCTGGCGCGTGCTCGCGACCGCGCGGGACGGCGCCGCGCTCGACGCGCTCAACGAGCTCGGCGCCGAAACCTTCATGCTCGACGTCACCGCGCCCGAAGAGATCGCGGCGCTCGGCTGGAAGCTCGACGGCGAACGGCTCGACGTCGCGATCGTGGTGTCGGGCGTGTACGGTCCGCGCACCGAAGGGATCGAGACGATCACCGCCGAGGACTTCGATCACGTGATGCATACGAACGTGCGCGGCCCGATGCAGCTGCTGCCGATCCTGCTGCCGCTCGTCGAGGAAACGGACGGCGTGCTCGCGGTGATTTCGAGCCGCATGGGCAGCATCGCCGATGCGAGCGGCACGACGGGCTGGCTGTATCGCACCAGCAAGGCGGCGCTGAACGCCGTGCTGAAGCTCGCGTCGCTCGACGCGCAACGCGCGACCTGCGTGTCGCTGCATCCCGGCTGGGTGCGCACCGACATGGGTGGCGCGCAGGCCGCGCTCGATCCGGCGCGCAGCGTCGCGGGCATGCGCGAGGTGCTGGCGCAGGCGGCGGCATCGCGCGACGCGTTCCACGGCCGCTTCGTTCAGCACGACGGTACGCAGCTCGACTGGTAGACAACCGGGTTGCATCGGATCGGAGACACACTCATGGTGCTTGATCAGGATCACCTGATGGTGCGCGACGCGCTGCGCACCTTCGTGCGCGAAGCGATCACGCCGTACGCGGCGCAATGGGATCGCGAGCGCACCTTTCCGCGCGACGTGCACCGGCAGCTCGCCGAACTCGGCGCCTATGGCGTGCTGGTGCCCGACGCGTATGGCGGCGCCGGCATGGACGCGCTCGCGCTCGCGCTGATCCTCGAAGAAATCGCGGCCGGCGATGGCGGCACGTCGACCGCGATCTCGGTGAACAACTGCCCCGTGTGCAGCATCCTGCTCACCTATGGCAACGACGCGCAGAAGCGCGACTGGCTCACGCCGCTCGCGCGCGGCGAGATGCTCGGCGCGTTCTGCCTGACCGAGCCGCAAGCGGGCTCGGATGCGTCGGCGCTGCGCACTACCGCGACGCGCGATGGCGACGCGTACGTGCTGAACGGCGTCAAGCAGTTCATTACGAGCGGCAAGAACGGCGACGTCGCGATCGTAATGGCCGTCACCGACAAGACCGCCGGCAAACGCGGCATCAGCGCGTTCATCGTGCCCACCAGCACGCCGGGCTACGTAGTCGCGCGTGTCGAAGACAAGCTCGGCCAGCATTCGTCAGACACCGCGCAGATCGTGTTCGAGGACTGCCGTGTGCCGGCGGCGAACCTGATTGGCGCGGAAGGCGAAGGCTACCGGATCGCGTTGTCAGGGCTCGAAGGCGGGCGCATCGGCATCGCTGCGCAAAGCGTCGGCATGGCGCGCGCCGCGTTCGAAGCGGCGCTGACTTACGCAAAAGAACGCGAGAGCTTCGGCGCGCCGCTGTTCTCGCACCAGGCGGTGCAGTTCCGTCTCGCCGACATGGCCACGCAACTCGAAGCCGCGCGTCAATTGATCTGGCACGCTGCGTCGCTGAAGGACGCGGGCCGACCGTGCCTGACCGAAGCCGCGATGGCAAAACTGTTCGCTTCCGAAGCGGCCGAGCGCATCTGCTCGGCCGCGTTGCAGATTCACGGCGGCTACGGTTATCTGAGCGACTTCCCGGTCGAGCGGATTTACCGTGACGTGCGCGTGTGCCAGATTTACGAAGGCACGAGCGATATCCAGAAGATCCTGATCGCTCGCGCGCTCAACTGAAATTTCAATGAATAAGCCATTGTTGTCACTGCAAAGACCTGTCGACTGTCCATGCGGCGGCGCCGCGCCCGCCGCACGCCCAGGCACCGCGACCAAGGCCCCGCGTTTCGCACAATGCTGCGGCCGCTATATCGACGGCGGCGAAGCGGCGCCGCGCGCGCTCGAACTGATGCGCTCGCGCTATAGCGCGTACGTGCTGGGCGCAACCGACTACCTGCGCGCGACGTGGGACCCCCGCGCCTGCCCCGCCGATCTCGACGTCGATCCCACCGCACCCGACGCGCCTCGTTGGCTCGGACTGCAGATCAAAGCGTTCGCCGAAAGCGATGCCGATCACGCGACCGTCGAATTCATCGCCCGCTACAAAGTGGGGGGACGTGCGCATCGGCTGCATGAATTGAGCCGCTTTCTGCGTGGCGATGATGGTCGCTGGCGTTATGTAGACGGAGACGTCAATGAGTAGCAGGCGCTGATTAAGTGATCGCTGCATTACGCGTCGAGGCCTTCTCATGCCTGCCTCTCGCTCAAAAAATTCATAAAAGCCCTCGGATCGGGCTTTTTTTCGTTCCACGCGCGCAGGCTCCTTCGTTGGCCTCGCGCCACAGCACTTACACGACCTTTAGTCGCCGCTTCCCGCCACATCTCCCCGGCCCATGCCTGGCAAGGCTTTGAGGCCTTATTCGCAGACGCAGCAATTTTTTCGTCGCGGGTTCTCCTTGATTGCACAAAACAAAATTGTCGTGCCAGGATGAGTCCGTAGTTTCATGACGTCACATTGCGAGAGCGGGTCACACCAGTTCCGCAACATGCAAAGGAAGCCTGACCGGCCGCTGATCGAAAGCGCGCCGCGCGGGCTCCGGAGCACCGAGTGACGCTCATCCTCGGCGCGTGGGGTCGCGTCGGCCGTTGGGTTCATCCCGTGCGATCTCGATTTGCGTGCGTGCGCTTTGCGCACTACGCACGCGAGTGAGTCTGTTTGTGTCGAAAACGCGAACGAAAGCTGAACGTCAGCAGCGTTTTTGGCCACCGGACAGCACGGAGTTCAGGACAGGTCTTTCAAGCAGGTGCGTCAATGGTGTTGAGCAAGGTTCTGACGAAGTGTGCGGCGATCTGCGCCGCGGCCACGTGTGCGGTCACGATCGCGCACGCCGATCCGCTCGCTTACTCTTCACCTTCGGCACACAACGCGACACCGACCAGCGACACCCAGGGACCGCTGTCGCGCGCCCGTGTGCCGCGCCTCGCGCTCGACGACGACGTCTACCTGCCCACCGCTCACCTGAACGAGAAGATCATCCGCGTGCCGGTCGACGCCGCCGGCACTGTCACGCTCGAAACCACGATCTACAAGCCGGACGGCCGCGGCCCGTTCCCGATGATCGTGTTCAACCACGGCAAGATTCCGGGCGATCCGCGCACCCAGGAACGCAGCGACCCGCTGCCGTTCGCGCGCGAATTCGTGCGCCGCGGCTACGTGGTCGTCGCGCCGAACCGCCAGGGCTTCGGCCACTCGGACGGCGTGTACGAGCAGGACGGCTGCGACGTCCAACGCAATGGCCTCGGCCAGGCCGGCGACGTCGCCGCGACGATCGATTACATGTCGAAGCAGCCTTATGTCGACGCGACGCACATTGTGGTGGCCGGCACCTCGCATGGCGGTCTCGCGACGATTGCGTACGGCACCGAAGCGGCGCCCGGCGTGCGCGCGCTGATCAATTTCTCGGGCGGCCTGCGCCAGGACTCCTGCGAGGACTGGCAAGGCAATCTGACGCGCGCATTCGGCGCGTACGGCGAGAAGACCACGGTGCCGTCGCTGTGGCTCTATGGCGATAACGATTCGGTGTGGAACGCGCCGCTCGTCGCCGGCATGTACGCCGCGTATGGCGCGCATGGCGCGAGCGTGAAGATGGTCGACTTCGGCAAGTACAAGAACGACGCGCATCGGCTGGTCGGTGACCGCGACGGCGTGCGCGTATGGTGGCCGGCCGTCGAAGCGTTCCTCGCGCGCGCCGGCATGCCGACGGCCGTGCAGTATCACGTCGCCGATCCGGCCGCGCCGCAGGCAACCGGCTTCGCTGCGCTCGACGCCGTCGACGCGGTGCCGTACCTCGACAACGAGGGCCGCAATGGCTATCGCAACTTCCTGCATCAGTATCCGAGCCGCGCATTCGCGGTGTCGGATTCGGGCGCGTGGTCGTGGGCCGAGGGCGGCGACGATCCGATGTCGGTGGCGGTGGCGAATTGCCAGAAGCAGAGCTCCGATCCGTGCCGGCTGTATGCAGTCGATAACTCGGTCGTGTGGGGCAATCAGAGCTCGCAGACGGCGGATGCGGGTGATGCCGATGCGAATGGCCGGAAAGCGATTGCGAGCCGGGAGTGAAGTACGCATCGCATCTGGATTCGAGTTCGGTTCCGACGTGTCGAAGGCCTGCTGATTCAGCAGGCCTTTTTGCATTCGGGCCGCCGTTGCACGATGACCGCAACGAGCGTTCGTGCCGCGCGCCCTGCGAAAACCACCTCTTCACCACAAATTCTCGCCAGTAACAGCCCATTACTTTGACGTCGCTATCTCCGTCGATTAGCGAGCTTCAATCCCGAAGTCGAACGAGCTGCATCGAACAGCGGCAAACCTCGACGCCAGCGCGAAAAACACGCGTTTCGCGGCTGATGCGCGCGACGAAATAAACCGCTAATCTCGACCCCGCGCACTCGCCAAGGCTCGTTCCTCGCGAGCGGAATAGGTCTGCGGAAAACGCGGAAACGCCTTTCAAAAAGGCGTGAGACCGACCTCACGCGTGCGTGGCATAAAAGCACCTCGGAGTACCTCTTTGGAAAATTCAGCAGCCCCCCGGGTCGCCCCTGAAGATTGGGTCGCCCGCAGCCTTCGCGCGGTATGGCATCCGTGCACGCAGATGAAGCATCACGAACGTCTGCCGCTGATCCCCGTCGCGCGCGGTCAAGGCGCATGGCTATACGATCGCGCGGGTCATCGCTATCTCGACGCGATCAGTTCGTGGTGGGTCAATCTGTTCGGTCACGCGAACCCGCGCATCAACGCGGCGCTGAAAGAGCAGCTCGATACGCTCGAACACGCGATGCTCGCCGGCTGCACGCATGAACCCGCCGTCGAACTCGCCGAACGTCTGCACGCGTTGACCGGCAACACGCTCGGCCACGCGTTCTTCGCGTCGGATGGCGCGTCGGCGGTCGAGATCGCGCTGAAGATGAGCTTTCATAGCTGGCGCAACCGGGGCTACGCGGACAAGCAGGAATTCGTCTGCCTTGCCAACAGCTACCACGGCGAGACGATCGGCGCGCTCGGCGTGACCGACGTCGCGCTGTTCAAGGACGCGTACGATCCGCTGATTCGTCACGCGCACGTCGTCGCGTCGCCCGATGCACGGCTCGCGCAAGCGGGCGAAACCGCCGCCGACGTCGCGCGCCGCGCGCTCGACAACGTGCGCGCGCTGTTCGAGGCGCGCGCGAACCGCATCGCCGCGCTGATCGTCGAGCCGCTCGTGCAGTGCGCGGCCGGCATGGCGATGCACGACGCGTCGTACGTCGCCGGATTGCGCGCGCTGTGCGACCAGTACGGCGTGCATCTGATCGCCGACGAAATCGCGGTCGGCTGCGGCCGCACCGGCACGTTCTTCGCATGCGAGCAGGCAGGCGTGTGGCCCGACTTCCTGTGCCTGTCGAAAGGCATCAGCGGCGGCTATCTGCCGCTGTCGATCGTGCTGTCGCGCGACGAGATCTTCGCAGCCTTCTATCACGACGACACCGCACGCGGCTTCCTGCATTCGCACTCGTACACCGGCAATCCGCTCGCGTGCCGCGCCGCGCTCGCAACGCTCGATCTGTTCGCGAGCGACGACGTGCTCGCCACCAACGCCCGCAAATCGGCGACGCTCGAGGCCGCGCTCGCACCGCTCGCCGAGCACGCGCAGGTGCGCAATCTGCGTCAGCGCGGCACGATCTTCGCGTTCGATGCGGTGCTCGACGATTCGCAGCGAGCCAAAACATTCTCGCGCCGCTTCTTCGAAAACGCGCTCCAACGCGAGCTACTGTTGCGCCCGATCGGCACCACCGTATACCTGATGCCACCGTACATTCTCGGCGACGAAGAACTCGCGCTGCTCGCCGCGCGCACACGCGACACCTTCGACGCCACGCTCGCGGAGGCCCGCTGATGCATCTGCTCGACACACTCGCCGAAGGCCTGAAGGAAATCGACGCGCGCGGCCTGCGCCGCCGCCGCCGCACCGCGGACACACCCTGCGCCGCGCACATGACGGTCGACGGCCGTGAAATGATCGGCTTCGCAAGCAACGACTATCTGGGCCTCGCCGCGCATCCGCAGTTGATCGAGGCGATCGCCGAAGGCGCGCGGCTGTATGGCGCGGGCAGCGGCGGCTCGCATCTGCTCGGCGGTCATTCGCGCGCGCATGCGCAGTTGGAAGACGATCTCGCGGCATTCGCGGGCAGCTTCGTCGACGATGCCCGCGCGTTGTATTTCAGCACCGGCTATATGGCGAATCTCGCGACGCTGACCGCGCTCGCGGGCCGCGGCACGACGCTATTCTCCGATGCGCTCAATCATGCATCGCTGATAGACGGTGCGCGGCTGTCGCGCGCCGATGTGCAGATCTATCCGCACTGCGACATGGATGCGTTGAGCGCGATGCTCGAAGCGTCTGAGGCGGACGTCAAGGTGATCGTCTCCGACACGGTGTTCAGCATGGACGGCGACATCGCGCCGCTGCCGCGTTTGCTCGAACTCGCGGAGCGGCACGGCGCGTGGCTGATTGTCGACGACGCACACGGCTTCGGCGTGCTCGGCCCGCAGGGCCGCGGCGCGATCGCGCAAGCCGCGCTGCGCTCGCCGCATCTGATCTCGATCGGCACGCTCGGCAAGGCGGCGGGCGTTTCCGGCGCCTTCGTGGTCGCGCACGCGACCGTGATCGAATGGCTCGTGCAGCGCGCGCGTCCGTATATCTTCACGACCGCGTCGGTGCCGGCGGCCGCGCATGCGGTGTCGGCGAGCCTGCGCATCATCGGCGGCGATGAAGGCGATGCGCGCCGCGCGCATCTGCAGCAACTGATCGAGCGCACACGCGCGATGCTGAAGGCGACGCCGTGGCTGCCCGTCGATTCGCATACGGCCGTTCAACCGCTGATCATCGGCGCGAACGATGCGACGCTCGAGATCGCCGCATCGCTCGATCGCGCAGGGCTGTGGGTGCCCGCGATCCGTCCGCCGACCGTGCCGACCGGCACGTCGCGCCTGCGCATCTCGCTGTCGGCCGCGCACTCGCATGCGGATCTCGACCGGCTCGAAGCCGCGCTGCAACAAGTCGGAGCGCGCGCCGCATGAGCAACCTGAATCACGATGGCGGCGCACTGTCGCTGTTCGTCACCGGCACCGATACGGAGATCGGCAAGACCTTCGTGTCGTCGGCGCTATTGCGCGGCTTCGTGCGCGAAGGTCTGCAAGCGGCCGCGATGAAGCCGATCGCGGCGGGCGCGTTCGAAGTGAACGGTGTGCTGCACAACGAAGACGCGGACCAACTCGATGCCGCGTCGAGCGTGCTGCTGCCGCCCGCGATGCGCACGCCATATCTGCTGAAGGAACCGGCTGCGCCGCACATCGCTGCGGCGCTGGAAAACGTCTCGTTCGATGTCGATCACATCGTCGCGTGCCATCGCGAGGCGCTGAAGCTCGCCGAGGTCGTCGTGGTCGAAGGTGTCGGCGGCTTTCGCGTGCCGTTGACCGCGACGCAGGACACCGCCGATCTCGCCGTCGCGCTGAAGCTGCCGGTGGTGCTGGTGGTCGGCATGCGGCTCGGCTGCATCAGCCATGCGCTGCTGAGCGCCGAAGCAATCGCCGCGCGCGGTCTCACGCTCGCGGGCTGGGTCGCGAATCGCATCGACCCGGATATGAGCTTCGCCGACGAAAACATCGCGTCGATTCGCACGCATCTCGCGCAAGCGTACGACGCGCCGCTGCTCGGTATCGTGCCGCATATCAGCCCGCTGTCGCCGGAACTTGCGGCCGCACAGCTCGATATTCGACGGCTTCTGCAAACGCTGCGCCAATTGCGCGCGACATAGCGCTGCCCAGCAGCGCCGAACCCCATTTCATCCGTACACGAGGATCGATCACATGACACAACTGAACATCGCAACGGGCAGCGCCGACACGAGCGCCGCCAACGGCAATTCGACGGGCGCCGCCACTGAAGCGAAGCCGCTCGCGCGCTGGCGCGTCGCGGATATCGTCGCGTTGTACGAATTGCCGTTCAACGACCTGCTGTTTCGCGCGCAGCAAACGCATCGCGAGCATTTCGACGCGAATGCGGTGCAACTGTCGACGCTGCTGTCGATCAAGACCGGCGGCTGCGAAGAGGATTGCGCGTACTGTCCGCAGTCGGTGCATCACGACACCGGTCTCGCGGCCGACAAGCTGATGCCGGTCGACGAAGTGCTCGCCGCAGCGAAACTCGCAAAGGACAACGGCGCGACGCGCTTCTGCATGGGCGCCGCGTGGCGCAATCCGAAGGATCGCCACCTCGAGCCGATCAAGGACATGATCCGCGGCGTGAAGGCGATGGGCCTCGAAACCTGCGTGACCCTCGGCATGCTCGAAACGCACCAGGCACAGGCGCTGCGTGATGCGGGCCTCGACTACTACAACCACAACCTCGATACGTCGCCGGAGTTCTACGGCCAGATCATTTCGACGCGCACCTATCAGGATCGGCTCGACACGCTCGAACGCGTGCGCGACGCGGGCATCAACGTGTGCTGCGGCGGCATCGTCGGCATGGGTGAATCGCGCCGCGAACGCGCTGGGCTGATCGCGCAACTCGCGAACATGGAGCCGTACCCGGAATCGGTGCCGATCAACAATCTGGTGCAGGTGCAAGGCACGCC
The DNA here is from genome assembly GCF_040948765.1 of Paraburkholderia sp. BR10923. Classification (NCBI taxonomy): domain Bacteria; kingdom Pseudomonadati; phylum Pseudomonadota; class Betaproteobacteria; order Burkholderiales; family Burkholderiaceae; genus Paraburkholderia; species Paraburkholderia sp. BR10923. The sequence goes on from NZ_JBFPKO010000003.1 coordinate 64,047, forward strand.
GCTGACCGGCACCGAACCGATCGACCCGTTCGAATTCGTGCGCACGATCGCGGTTGCGCGCATCACGATGCCGCGCGCGATGGTGCGTCTATCGGCCGGCCGCGAACAGATGGACGAGGCGTTGCAGGCGATGTGCTTCCTCGCGGGCGCGAATTCGATCTTTTACGGCGATCAGTTGCTGACCACGAGCAACCCGCAGGCGGAAGCGGACCGCAAGCTGCTCGCGCGTCTGGGAATTCGCGCTGAGGCTGCGCAGCAAATGCCGGTCGAGCAGAGTGAGTGCGAGCGTGGATGTGCGCATGGGCATGGGGATCACGGCGCGGCGAATTGAGTCGCGGAGTCGCTGCATCGGTAACTCGCATGTGCTAAGCGTGCGGAAATAAAAAAGGCTGCCTCGTTTTGCGAGGCAGCCTTTTACTTACGCTAAACCCGAAGCTCACTTCCGATCGACAATAATCTGATCGAACGTCCCCCCGTCGGAGAAGTGCGTGTCCTGCGCCTTCTGCCAACTGCCGAACATCTGCTCGACCGTGAAGGTCTTGATCGGCTTGAACTCGGCCGCATGCTTCGCGAAGACGTTTTTGTCGCGCGGACGCAGATGATGCTGCGCGATGATCTCCTGCGCGGCCGGCGACCACAGATAGTCGAGGTATGCCTGCGCTTGCTTGCGCGTGCCACGCTTGTCGACGACCTTATCGACGATCGACACCGGCGGCGCCGCGAGCAAACTCAGCGACGGATACACCGCTTCATAGCCGCCCGCGCCGACACCCGTATCGATCAGCGAGACTTCGTTCTCGAACGTGACGAGCACATCGCCGATACCGCGCTGCGTGAACGTCGTCGTCGCTCCTCGGCCGCCGGTATCGAGCACCGGCACGTTGCGGAAGATCGCCTTCACGAAGTCGAGCGCCTGCGCGTCGGTGCCGCCCTGCTGCTTGCGATAACCCCACGCGGCGAGATACGTATAACGTCCGTTGCCCGAGGTCTTCGGATTCGCGATCACCGCCTGGACGCCGGGCTTCGCGAGGTCGTCCCAGTCCTTGATGTGCTTCGGGTTGCCCTTGCGCACGAGGAACACCATCGTAGTCGTGTAGGGTGCGCTATCGTCCGGCAGACGCGCGCGCCAGTTGGCGGGGACCATGTGGCCCTTTTCGGCGAGCAGGTCGATGTCGTTCGGCTGATTCATCGTCACCACGTCGGCCTGCAACCCCTGCAACACCGACAGTGCCTGCGCGCTCGACGCGCCGTGCGACTGCCGCACCGACACCGTCTCACCGCTCTTCTGCTTGTAGTCCGCGATGAAGCCCGCGTTGATGTCCTTGTACAGCTCGCGCGTCACGTCGTACGACACGTTCAGCAGCGACGTATCAGCGCGCGCTGTCGTGACGCCGCCGAACGCGAGCGCAACTAGTGTGATGCCTGCCGTCACGAGCGTGAGCCGGCGTGATGTCCCCGTGTTGCCCTTCATTGTTTCCCCGTCTGTCGATGATCAAAACCTGTAGCCGCGCATACGCGGCATGACGCGGGATTCTAACGGATCGCTTACCTCGCGCGCGCCGCAGCGGGGTGCTCACACGAGCGCATGCTGCACCGTATCGATCGCCTCCTCGCGAAAGCGCAGCGGCGCCGCGCAGTGCACGAGCGTATCGACGAAGTACTTCGCACGCGGCCAAGGACCGAAGCCCGCCGCCGTGTTGATATGCCCCGCATCGCCGAGATTGACGAACGCGCTGCCGAAACGCTGCGCGAGATTGCGCGCGTCGGCAAGCGTCATCCACGGATCGGTTTCGCTGCCGATCAGGATCGACGGCACGCCCAGACGTCGCGCGTCGAACGGTCCCGCGGATTCGAACTTGCGCGGACTCGCGGGCGCGACGAACAGCACGCCGACCACGTCGCTGGCGAGTGCGCCCTGCTGCAACGCATGCGCAGTCGCAAGGCAGCCGAAGCTGTGCGCGGCCAGCACGAACGGACCGCGTTCGCGCGCGAGCAGATCGCGCAACGACTTTGCCCATAGCGCGAGATCGGGCGCGTCCCAGTTGGCCTGCTCGACCCGCAACGAGCGCGCGAACTGCCGCTCCAGCCAGCTTTGCCAATGCGCGCCTTCGCTACCGTGCAGGCCGGGAACGGTGACGAGCCGTGGCGGCCAGCTCGATCGGGTGCATGAAAGCATGTGCGTGCCTCGCTGCGCAGGGAATCCGGGCAATCATTGTCCCGCTCGGTCGCGCGTCGATGAACCAAGATTTTGTGCTTTCGTTATGGGGCAAACGAAGAAATGCGCCGGTGCGAGCGGGCTCGACGCCCGCGACTACACGCATCCCGAAGCGCACGCCCGTGCGCAGACGCGCGCGATTTGCGTCGAAAAAGTAGAATGAAGCCTATTTCATAACGGGAGGAGACCCGATGCCGCTCGCGTCGCCCCATCGCCGAGGCGCGCTGACAGTCCGCCCCGCTGATGCGCAGATCGACGCCGCCGCAATCGGTACCGCATGAAAATACTCTTCTACGCACCGCACACCGAAGCCGCCGCCTGGCTGCACGATTTCGCGCGCGCGTTGCCCGCGGCGGAGCTGCGCGAATGGCAGCCCGGCGACAACGCGCCAGCCGATTTCGCGGTGGTCTGGCGTCCGCCGCGCGAGATGCTGGCCGGCCGCACGACGCTGCGCGCGATCTTCAATCTCGGCGCGGGCGTCGATGCGATTCTCGCGCTCGAACGCGCGCACCCCGGCACGTTGCCGCCCGAAGTGCCGCTGATTCGCCTCGAAGATACCGGCATGGGCGCGCAGATGGCCGAGTATGTGACGCATGCGGTGCTGCGCTATCTGCGCCGCTTCGACGAATACCAGATGCTGCAGGGCGAGCGCCGCTGGAAAGTGCTCGAGCCGCATCCGCGCGCAACGTTCACGGTGGGCGTGCTCGGTCTCGGCGTGCTCGGCACGCAGGTCGCGCAAACGCTCGCTTCGTTCGGCCTGCCGGTGCGCGGCTATAGCCGCAGCGCGAAGCAGATCGACGGAATCGCGACGTTCGCCGGCGACGCGCAGTTCGATCGCTTCCTCGACGGCGCGAAGGTGCTCGTCAATCTGCTGCCGCATACACCCGACACGGAAAGCGTGCTGAATGCGCGAGTCTTCGCGAAGCTCGCGCGCGGCGCATATCTGATCAACGTCGCGCGCGGCGCGCATCTGGTCGAAACGGATCTGCTCGCCGCGCTCGCGAGCGGCCAGCTCGCCGCCGCGACGCTCGACGTGTTCCGCGAGGAACCGCTGCCCGCCAATCATCCGTTCTGGCGCGAGCCGCGCATCACGATCACGCCGCATACGTCGGCGCTGACATTGCGCGAGGACAGCGTCGCGCAGGTCGCGGACAAAATCGGCGCGATGATGCGCGGTGAGCAGGTGAGCGGAATAGTGCAGGTGGAGCGCGGCTACTAGGTGAATTCCCACGCCCGCGCGCGTCGCAGGCGCGCGGGCTGAACTGAATCACAGCAATGCGGCAGCACCCATCGTGGATGGGACTGCGGTAAAACCGCATCGGATCGGAGACACATCATGGCCTTACCGCAACAAGTGAAAATCGTCGAAGTGGGCCCGCGCGACGGGCTGCAGAACGAGAAGGAATTCGTGCCGACCGCGACCAAGATCCAACTGATCAACCGGCTGTCGGCGGCGGGTTTTCGCAACGTCGAAGCGGCGTCGTTCGTGTCGCCGAAATGGGTGCCGCAGATGGCCGACGGCGCTGACGTGATGGCTGGCATCGAGCGCCGCGCCGGCACCATCTACTCGGTTCTGACGCCGAACCTGCGCGGCTTCGAAGGCGCGCTCGCCGCGCGCGCCGACGAGATCGTGATCTTCGGCGCGGCGAGCGAGGCGTTCTCGCAGAAGAACATCAACTGCAGCATCGCCGAGAGCATCGAGCGCTTCGCGCCGGTTGCCGCAGCGGCGAAAGAACATGGCCTGCGGATTCGCGGCAGCGTGTCGTGCGCGCTCGGCTGTCCGTATCAGGGTGAGGTGCCGGTCGCGTCGGTCATCGACGTCGTCAAGCGCTTCGCGGCGCTCGGCTGCGACGAGATCGATATCGCCGACACGATCGGCGTGGGCACGCCGAAGCGCACCTGCGAAGTGTTCGAGGCGGTGACCGAAGTGTTTCCGCGCGAGCATCTGTCGGGACACTTCCACGACACCTACGGCCAGGCGCTTGCGAACATCTACGCTGCGCTGCTCGAAGGCATCGAGATTTTTCATGCATCGGTCGCGGGGCTCGGCGGTTGCCCGTACGCGAAGGGCGCGACCGGCAACGTCGCGACCGAAGACGTGTTGTACCTGATGAACGGCCTCGGCATCGAGACCGGCATCGACCTCGCCCAGGTGGTCGAGATTGGCGACTTCATTTCGAACGCGATCGGCCGGGCCAACGTGTCGCGCGCCGGCAAAGCGCTGCTCGCGAAGGCGCGCAGCGAAGCGAATACCTGCGTATAAACGCTCCATCCATTTTTGAATCAGGATTTCCAACGATGAACGACCTCGCGTCCTTCGACTCCGACGATCTCGCCGCGCTGCCCGACTCGGCACGCCGCGTCGCGCTGCTGCTGCGCGAACGCGGTCACGCGGGGCGAATCGTGATGCTGCCGGAAACCGGCAAGACTTCCGCCGAAGCGGCCGCTGGACTTGGCTGCGCGGTCGCGCAGATCGCGAAGTCGATCCTGTTCCGGCGCCGCGAAGACGACGCCCCGGTGCTCGTGATCGCGAGCGGCGCGAATCGCGTCGACGAAAAGAAGGTGGCCGCGCAGGTCGGCGAGATCGGCCGCGCGGACGCGAAGTTCGTGCGTGAAAAAACCGGCTATGCGATCGGTGGCGTGTGCCCGGTCGGCCATGCGACCGAGCCGGTCACGCTGATCGATGCCGATCTGCTCGAGCTGGAGAGCCTGTGGGCGGCCGCTGGTCATCCGCACGCAGTGTTCAATCTGACCGCGCAGGAGCTGATCGCGCTGACGGGCGCGCCGGTCGTCGATGTCGCGTTGCGCGAGCCGGCCTGAACACGATGGCGAGCAGTAAGCCTTACGAACAAAAAGCCGGCGACGTCTGCGTGCCGTCGCCGTGCATCAACGTATGCAGGATGGATGCGTCGACCGGCTGGTGCGAAGGATGCCTGCGCACGATCGACGAAATCGCCGGCTGGTCGACGTTCGACGACGACGATAAGCGCGCGGTATGGGACGCGATCGAAGCGCGCCACGCGGAGTTCATTGCTGGCCGCACCGCATCGACGGCGAAGGAGAAGCAATGAAAGCCGCGCCGCGCGTCGTCACGCTCGGTGAGACGTTCAGTTCGACGCTAGAGTTGTCGGTGGAGTCGATCAAATCGTTCGCAACGCTCGTCGTCGATCTGAACCCGCTGCATCACGATGAAGCGTATGCCGCGCAAAGCCGCTTTGGCGGGCTGATCGCGTCGGGCACGCAACCCACCGCGTATTTCATGGCGCTGCTCGCCACGCATTTTTCTACTTACGCGCAACCGCTCGGCCTCGAATTCGATATCAAGCTGAAGAAGGCTGTGCAGGCGCACGACACGCTGACGATCACATGGCGTGTGCGCGACGCTCACTGGAAGCCGAGCCTGAGCGGCGACCTGACCTACCTCGAAGGCACCGTGGTCAATCAGCGCGGCGAACTGCTGCTGACGGGCACCTCGACGATCCTCGTGATGCCGAAGCCCGACGCGCTCGAGCACGCGCAATCGAAAACGGCCGCACCATGATCGCGCTGCCCGCATCGATCCAGGTGTTCGAGCGCGGCTGGCTGTCGTCGAACAATGTGCTGCTCGTCGATGAAACCTGCGCGGCGCTCGTCGATACCGGCTATGCGACGCACGCTTCGCAGACGGTCGCGCTGGTGCGCAATGCGTTGCACACGCGGCCGCTCGATCTGATCGTCAACACGCATCTGCATTCGGATCACTGCGGCGGCAACACGCTGTTGCAGGCCACATGGCCGTGTCGCACGTTGATCCCGTCATCCGAAGCCGATGCCGTACGCGACTGGGACGAAACGCGCCTCAGCTTTCGCGCGACCGGTCAAACCTGCGAGCGCTTCGGTTTTTCCGGCACGCTCGCACGCGGCGCGCGCTTGCGGCTCGGCGCACTCGACTGGCAGGTGCTCGGCGCACCGGGCCACGATCCGCATTCGTTGATGCTTTATTGCGCGGACGAACGCTTGCTGATCAGCGCGGACGCGCTATGGGAAAACGGCTTCGGCGTGATCTTTCCCGAACTTGAAGGCGAAAGCGGCTTTGCCGAGCAGCAGGCCGTGCTCGACATGATCGCGACACTCGACGTGCGCGTGGTCATCCCAGGCCACGGCGCGCCGTTCACGCATGTCGAACCGGCGCTCGACCGCGCGATGTCGCGCGTAGCCTGGTTGCGTGCCGATCCCGCGCGCAACGCGAGGAACGCGCTGAAGGTGCTGATCGTATTCAAGCTGCTCGAAGTTCGCGAGATGAGCGTGGACACGCTTTTGCGCATGCTCGACGACGCGTCCGTGATGCGCGCCGCCGCGTCGATGCTGAAGCCACGCAGCGAATGGCCAGCGTTGCTAACGGGAATGATCGGGGAACTCGCGGCAAATGGTGGACCGCTCGAAGTGGACGGCACGCGCATTCTCGCGCGGCGTTGAACGTGGGGTTGGCCCGTTCAGCCGGTGCCGTCGAAAGCGCCCCGGAACCAAAACCGTACCTACAAAAAGAAAGCCGCCCGACAAGGCGAGCGGCGGAACATCTGTGTGGACGTGATCAGCGTCGCCACCAATGATACGCGTGTGAATATTCGCAACGCATCAGTGATTTCCCTACAGAAAAATGACACCGCGTTTTACAAATGCATACATATTCTGTCATCAAGCCGCGTTAGGCGTTCGAATGCGCGCGCTTTATTCCGGAATCCCTGGCAATATCCGATCGAGTGTCAAATCGGTATTACGTGGACGATAAGCGCTTCTTTTGCGGCACGATCCGCCACCCGAGATTCACGCCCGCCGCCGCCAGCAGAATCAGCGCGGCGCCCAGCACCTGAATCCATGCGAGTGTCTGTCCGAACGCAATCCGATCGACGATGATCGCGACCACCGGATAGATGAACGACAACGCGCCCGTCATCGACGTTGGCAGCTTCTGAATCGCGCCATACAGCAGCACGTACATGAGACCGGTATGGACGACGCCGAGCACGACCAGTTCGAGCCACTGCACCCCGCTTGCCGGCAACGCGTCGAAGCGCACGAACGGCGCGAGCAACAACACGCCGAGCGACACCTGGATCAGCGCGAGCAGATGCGGCGGCGTGCCCTTCAGCCGCTTCGTGATGATCGACGACACCGCGTACATCGCCGCCGCGCCGACCGCATAGGCGACGCCGACCAGATATTGCCCCGGCACCGCGAGCACGGCCGGCTCGACCTTCACGACGAACACGAGCCCGACGAACGCGACCACGAGCCACGCGATCGTCGACGCGCTGATGCGCTCGCGAAACACCAGCGCACCGAGCCCGACCAGCATGAACGGCTGCGTGTTGTAGACGGCCGTCGCCATTGAAATCGACGCGCGTGAATACGCGGCGAACAGCAGCACCCAGTTCACGACGATCGCCGCGCCGCCGAGTAACGCGAGGCCGAGCATCTTCCACGAAAACAGCTCGCGGCGAAACAGGCCGAGCACCGCGCACACGAGCGCGAGCGTCGCGCCGCCGAAGATGCAGCGGAAAAACACCACGTTAAAGGGGCTTTGCTGCGACGACACGACGAGCCAGCCGATCGTGCCCGACATCAGCATCGCAATACTCATCTCGGCCGCGCCGCGGCGGATGTCGCTGGACGAACTGCCCGAGCTCGTCGCTGAAGCCTTGTTTGAAGCCATGATTCGGTCCCGGATTGATGACTGCATAACTGGCAGTGTAATTAATCCACCCACGCGAATACATGGCTAAACTTAAGCGTTACTGCTTTTTCACCTCATAAACGAAGGCCATCATGAGCAAACGCCTTGCATCGATCGCACCGGTCGCACTCGACGACACCGACCGCGCACTGCTCGCCGCGCTCGCGCAGGACGCGCGCCAGCCGGTCAGCGAACTCGCGCGCGTCGTCGGCCTATCGGCGCCCAGCACGGCCGAACGCGTGCGGCGGCTCGAAGCGCAGCGCGTGATTGAGCGCTTCACCGTGCAGATCGATCCGCGTGCGCTCGGCTTCACGCTGCAGGCGATCGTGCGCGTGAAGCCGCTGCCCGGCCAGTTACACCTGGTGGAGGAAGTGATCCGGCGCATTCCGGAGTTCGTCGAATGCGACAAGGTGACCGGCGACGACTGTTTCATCTGCCGCCTGTACCTGCATTCGATCGAGCAGCTCGACGAGATCCTGTCGAAAGTGACCGAGCGCGCGGAAACCAGCACCGCGATCGTCAAGTCGACGCCGGTCGCGCGGCGGCTGCCGCCGCTCGGCTGACAAAGGTCGAACCAAGGCCGCGCGAAGCGGCCCGGCGCTTATTTTTCGACCGCCTCGAAAAACGACAGCATCTCGGCGACCAGTTCGTCCGGCGCTTCCTCGGGCAGATAGTGCCCGCACGATAGCGCGCGGCCGCTCACGTCGCGCGCGACATGCCGCCATTCGTCGAGCGCATCGAAGCATTTTTCGACCACGCCCTTGTCGCCCCACAGCACGCGCAGCGGACAGCCGATCTTGTTGCCGCGCTCGATATCCGCGCGATCATGTTCGAGGTCGATGCTCGCCGACGCGCGATAGTCCTCGCACATCGCGTGCACCGCGCCCGGTTGCGCGAGCGCTGCCCGATAGGCGTCGAGCGCGGCGGGGTCGAACGGCGCGAGGCCCGCGTGACGTCCGCCCATCACCGCATCGACATAGGCGGCCGGATTCGCGCCGATCAACGTTTCGGGCAGCGGCTCGGGCTGGATCAGGAAGAACCAATGGAAGTAGTGCGTCGCGAACGTGCGGTCGGTGGCTTCGTACATCGCGAGCGTCGGCGCGATATCGAGCAGCATCAGACGCTCGACCGCCTCGGCGTGATCGAGCGCCATCCGGTGCGCGACGCGCGCGCCGCGATCGTGCGCGCAGACGAGGAAGCGCTCGAAGCCGAAGTGGCGCATCACCGCGACATGGTCGGCGGCCATGACGCGCTTCGAATACGGCGTGTGCGTCGCATCGCTCGGTGGTTTGCCTGACGCGCCATAGCCGCGCAGATCGGTTGCGATCACCGTGAAGTGCTGCGCGAGCGGCGCGGCGCAGCGCTCCCAGATCAGATGCGATTGCGGATGGCCGTGCAGCAGCAAGAGAGGCGGCCCGGCGCCGCCCTTCACTCCGAAAATATCGACATCGCCCACGGGGACACGAAAAGGCGTGAAATTTTCGAAGGCCATGACGTCTCGTTGATCGTTTGAGGTCCGTGCATTGTAGAAGGCCCACAAGTCCGTGCGAGGTGGGATAACCCACGCAGACGTGGAACCTGAATACTCCTTCGAACCGCTTCGGATGGCCCTAACGCGCGGTGGTCGTCCACTTCGCCTATAATCGAACGATCGTTCTTAAATGTTTGTCGCGACTACGGCATGCCGGTTTCGTGCGATTGCCACATGCATTCGCCGCCCGACACGCCGCAGCCGCGTGCCGCCGCTAAACTCATCTATCCGCCGGGCGCGCGCCGCACCGGTTGGCCCAATCTGGAGATTCGCACCATGGCACTGCCCGCCGTTCTGCAAAACCTCGCGCTGCCCGTCGTCGCTTCACCGATGTTCATCGTCAGCTATCCCGAACTCGTGCTGGCACAGTGCAAGGCCGGTATCGTCGGCTCGTTCCCAGCCCTCAACGCGCGTCCAGCCGAGCTGCTCGACGAGTGGCTCACGCAGATCCAGGCGCAACTCGCCGAGCACAAGGCCGCGAACCCGGATGCGGTGATCGGCCCGATCGCGGTCAATCAGATCGTTCATCAGTCGAATGCGCGGCTCGAACACGACGTGCGCGTGTGCGTCGAGCACAAGGTGCCGATCTTCATCACCAGCCTGCGCGCGCCGGCACGCGAGATCGTCGATGCGGTGCATAGCTATGGCGGCATCGTGCTGCACGACGTGATCAATCTGCGCCATGCACAGAAGGCGCTGGACGCTGGCGTCGACGGGCTGATTCTGGTCGCGTCGGGCGCGGGTGGCCACGCGGGCACCACCTCGCCGTTTGCGCTGGTCGGCGAGGTGCGGCGCATTTTCGACGGCCCGATCGTGCTGTCGGGCTCGATCGCGAACGGCGGCTCGATTCTCGCCGCGCAGGCGATGGGCGCGGACCTCGCGTACATGGGCACGCGCTTCATCGCGACCAAAGAAGCGCATGCCGTTGACAGCTACAAGCAGGCGATCATCAACGCGAAGGCGTCGGACATCATCTACACGAACCTGTTCACCGGCGTGCATGGCAACTACATCCGCGAGAGCATCCAGAACGCGGGGCTCGACCCGGACGCGCTGCCCGAATCGGACAAGACCAAGATGAACTTCGGCAGCGATAAGGCGAAAGCGTGGAAGGACATCTGGGGCGCGGGCCAAGGCGTCGGCCTGATGGACGACGTGCCGGACGTCGCCGAACTCGTGCGGCGTCTGAAGAAGGAATACGACGACGCGAAGGCGCGGCTCGGCATCGCGCGCTGAAGGTGTTGAACGGGGGCGGGCCGGGCCGCCCCTCGCGGCCTACATATTCCGACGATACTGCCCGCCCACCTCGAACAGCGCGTGGGTGATCTGCCCAAGCGAACACACGCGCACCACGTCCATCAACACCGCGAACACGTTGCCGTCGTCGATCACCGTGCGCTTCAGGCGTTCGAGCGCCTCAGGCGCGGCGTCGCGGTGGCGCGTCTGGAAATCCCGTAGCCGCCGCAGCTGACTCTGCTTTTCCGCCTCGGTGGAACGCGCCAGCACCAGCGGACGCGGCGCTTCATGCGGATGCGCGCTCACGAACGTGTTCACGCCGACGATCGGATACGAGCCGTCATGTTTGCGATGCTCGTACAGCATCGACTCGTCCTGAATCCGTCCGCGCTGATAACCGGTTTCCATCGCACCGAGCACGCCGCCGCGCTCGGTGAGCCGCTCGAACTCGGCAAGCACCGCTTCCTCGACCAGATCGGTCAGCTCGTCGATCACGAAGCTGCCCTGATTCGGATTCTGGTTCTTCGCCAACCCCCATTCGCGATTGATGATCAGCTGGATCGCGACCGCGCGGCGCACCGATTCCTCGGTCGGCGTCGTGATCGCTTCGTCGAACGCATTGGTGTGCAGCGAATTGCAGTTGTCGTAGATCGCGATCAGCGCCTGCAGCGTCGTGCGGATGTCGTTGAAATCGATCTCCTGTGCGTGCAGGCTGCGGCCCGAAGTCTGCACGTGATACTTCAGCTTCTGGCTGCGCTCGTTGGCGCCATAGCGCTCGCGCATCGCGATCGCCCAGATGCGTCGCGCGACGCGGCCGAGCACCGTGTACTCCGGGTCCATGCCGTTCGAGAAGAAGAACGACAGATTCGGCGCGAAGTCGTCGATCGACATGCCGCGCGCGAGATACGCCTCGACGTAGGTGAATCCGTTCGCGAGCGTGTAGGCGAGCTGCGAGATCGGGTTCGCGCCGGCCTCGGCGATGTGATAGCCGGAGATCGACACCGAGTAGAAATTGCGCACGCCGTGTTCGACGAAATACGCCTGAATGTCGCCCATCACCTTCAGGCTGAATTCGGTCGAGAAGATGCAGGTGTTCTGCCCCTGGTCTTCCTTCAGGATGTCGGCTTGCACGGTGCCACGCACGTTTTCGAGCGCCGCACGGCGCGTTGCGGCGAGTTCGGCTTCGGTCAGCGGGCGGCCTTGCTGTTGCTCTTTCAAAGCAAGCTGCTGGTCGATCGCGACGTTGAAGAACATCGCGAGGATCGTCGGCGCGGGGCCGTTGATCGTCATCGACACCGATGTTTCCGGCGAGCACAGGTCGAAGCCGTCGTAGAGCGTCTTCATGTCGTCGAGGGTCGCGACCGACACGCCCGAATTGCCGACCTTGCCGTAGATGTCCGGGCGCTCGTGCGGCTCCTCGCCGTACAGCGTTACCGAGTCGAATGCGGTGGATAACCGCTTGGCCGGCATGCCTTCCGACAGCAGCTTGAAGCGGCGATTGGTGCGCTGCGGATCGCCCTCGCCCGCGAACATGCGCGTCGGGTCCTCGTTCTCGCGGCGAAACGGAAACACGCCAGCGGTGAACGGGAAATAGCCGGGCAGATTGTCGAGCATCAGCCAGCGCAGGATCTCGCCGTGATCGACGAATTTCGGCAGCGATACTTTGCGGATTTCGGAGCCGGACAGCGTCGTCACGGTCAGCGCGGTGCGGATTTCGCGTTCGCGGATGCGCACCACGTGTTCGTCGCCGGTATAGGCGGCCACCGTTTGCGGCCACGCATCGAGCAGCTTGCGTTCGCGCTCGCCGAGCGCGGTGTTGCGTTGCTCGATCAGCGCGTCGAGCGATGAGGCGTCGTTGCCCGCTTCGCCGAGCATGCGGCGCGTCTCGACGAGCTGCCAACGCTCGCGCGCGATCTGCGCCTGCGCGTCGGCCCGCTCGCGATAGCCGCGCACCGTCTGCGCGATATCGGCCAGATAGCGCACGCGCGCGGGTGGCACGATCGCGTGCAGGTTGCTCGAAAAGCGCAGACCTTCGGGAGCACTCAGCCGGACGCCGCCGTCGCGCAGGCCGTGGCTGCGCAGCGCAGCGGCGATGCGCAGGTACAGCGCGGTCACGCCGTCGTCGTTGAAACGCGACGCGATCGTGCCGAACACCGGCATCGCATCGGGCGATGTCGCGAAGTCCGCGCGGTTGCGCTGCACCTGCTTGGCGACATCGCGCAGCGCATCCTGCGCGCCCTTGCGATCGAACTTGTTGATCGCGACGAAGCTCGCGAAGTCGAGCATGTCGATCTTCTCGAGCTGGCTCGCGGCGCCGAACTCCGGCGTCATCACATACAGCGATTCGTCGACGAACGGCACGATCGCCGCATCGCCCTGACCGATCCCCGAGGTCTCGACGACGATCAGATCGAAACCCGCGACCTTGCACAGCATCAGCGCGGCGGGCAGAGAGTCGGAGAGTTCGGTCGATGCCTCGCGCGTCGCCATCGAGCGCATATACACACGGGCGTCGCCCCGTGCGCCGCCGCCCCATTCTCCGATCGCGTTCATGCGGATGCGGTCGCCGAGTAGCGCGCCGCCGGACTTGCGGCGCGACGGATCGATCGCGAGCACGGCGATGTTCAGCGTGTCGTCGTAGTCGAGCCGGAAGCGGCGGATCAGCTCGTCGGTCAGCGACGACTTGCCCGCGCCGCCGGTCCCGGTGATGCCGAGCACGGGAACCCGCGTGGTGTGCGCGAGCGTCGATAGCTGGTCGCGTGCGGCGGCGTCGACGGTGTTCGTTTCGAACGCGCTGATCAGTTGCGCGAGGCGGCGGAAGATCGGCGCGGCGGGATCGTCAGGGTACGAGCCGGGGGCAGTGCGGCCGTGTGGAGCATCCGCCTCGACGCAAAGCGGCAATGGACGCGCGGCCAGCTCGGCGACCCATTCGCGCACCGGCGTCGGCCGCGCCGCCTCGGCCGCGCGCGCGCCTTCGACGCAGCGCGCGATCATGTCGTCGATCATGCCTTGCAGGCCGAGCCGCTGACCGTCGTGCGGCGAGTAGATTTTTTCGACGCCGTCGCGTTCCAGCGCGGCGATCTCCTCGGGGACGATCACGCCTCCTCCGCCGCCGAACACCTTGATGCGCTCGCCGCCGCGCGCACGCAGCAACTCGACGAGATAGCGGAAATATTCGTTGTGACCACCCTGGTAGCTCGACACGGCGACGCCGTCGGCGTCCTCGTTGAGCGCGGCGGTCGCGACTTCGGCGACGGAGCGGTTGTGGCCCAGGTGGATCACCTCCACGCCGCTCGCCTGCAGGATGCGCCGCATGATGTTGATCGACGCGTCGTGGCCGTCGAAAAGTGCGGCGGCGGTGACGAAGCGCAGGCGCCGGCCCGCGGGCAGCTCGTGGCTGCCGGCACGCTGCGGCGTGGACAGATCGGTCATGTCTCCCCCAATTCATTTAACTGATGGGTGCTGACAATCAGTATATAGAAACGGGGTAAGACGGCGCCGGGGCGCCGGGCGGCCGATTGGCGGCGTCTGTTAGGTGCTTCGTGAAACGCTACCGCACAGCCAACGCCTTGATCTCATCAAGCGACGGCCACAGCGATTCGTTCGCGAACCGCGCCGCCAGAAAATCGACGAACGAGCGCACCTTGGCCGACAGATGCCGGCGGCTCGTGTAGACGACGTGGATCGGCAGTTCGCGCGGCGGCACTTCGTCGACGAGCAGCGGCACGAGCCGCCCTTCGGCGAGATCGCTGCCGATCACCTCGGTGCCCAGCATCGCGATGCCCGCGCCGTGCAGCACGACCACGCGCTGCGCCTCGAGCTGATTGACGATCAGGTTGCCCGACAGGCGCACGCGCGAGCTCGCGTCGCCGGTCGCGACTTCGAGTGCCGACACGCCCGCGTATTGCAGATAGTTGTGGCGCGCGAGATCGGCGACGCACTTCGGCGTGCCATGCTTGCGCAGATAGGCGGGCGACGCGCACAGCACCAGATGCGCGGTCGCGATCTGCCGCGCGATCAGCGACGACGACTTGAGCCCGCCCGGCGACGCGCGAATCGCGACGTCGAAACCCTCGTCGATCAGCTCGACGACGCGGTCGGACAGCGTCATATCGACGGTGACCTGCGGATACTGCTCGGCGTAGTCCGCGACCGCGGCCATCACGTGATTCAGGCCGAACGCCGATAGCGACGACACCCGCAGCCGCCCGTGCGGCACGACGCTCGCCGCGCCGACCGCCTGGCCTGCCTCGTCGAGCTCGGTGAGCGCCTGGCTGAGCCGCTCGTAGTACTCGCGGCCCGCCTCGGTCGGTGCGACGCGGCGCGTGGTGCGGTTCAGCAGCCGCGCGCCGAGCTGCTGCTCCAGATGCATCACGTGCTTGCTCGCCATCGCCGCGGACATCTCCATCTTCTCCGCCGCACCGACGAAGCTACCTGCTTCGACCACGTGGCGAAACACTTTCATGCTGACGAGGGTGTCCATCTCAGTCGCTCGCTTCAGGAATCAATCCACGCCATTTTGCCGGGTTTATCAAAGGAACGGCAGCAAAACACCCGTATTCGACTGCGCTGAAAACGACAAAGCCCGCGTTCCGGGCGGAACGCGGGCTTTGCGGTGAAACCGTAGGCCGGGATCAGAACTTCGCGCGCAACCCCGCGCCGTACGTGTTGCCGCTCGACTGACCGGTGATGTGGTCATACATGTACGCGGCATAGACGTCGGTGCGCTTGGACAGCGGATAGTCGTAGCCGACCGCCGCCGTCTGGCGCGTCTGGTTCGAACCGCCGCCGTTACGCGAATACGCGTACGACGCCATCACCGAGCCCGGCCCGAACGGCACCGTGACACCGCCCTGTCCGGTGTTCACGTGCCAGCTCGTCACCTGCTGGTTGTTGTACGTGTACATGTACTGGCCGTACAGCTTGACGAACTTCAGGTCGTACGACACGCCCGCCTGCGCGACGCTCTGGCTGCGCAGACCCGGCACGCCCGAGGTTTCGAAGCTGCCGAGGTCGCCCGGCACGTTGTTGAAGTTCACGTACTGGTACACCGCGGTCGCCGCGAACGGGCCGTGGAAGTACAGAACCTGGCCGCTCCACTTCTTCGCGCCGTTCTGGGTCGTGTTGCCGAGCGCATACATCGCCGTCGCCGACAGGCCGTTGAAGTTCGGCGTCGAATACGACACCGCGTTGTTCCAGCCCGAGTCGCCAGTCACGCCCTGGTCGGTCGTGTAGGTCGGGAAGGTGCCGAGGCCGAGGTACACGTGGGTAACCATCGGCGAGAACACGTACGAATCGATGAACGGGTTGAACAGGATCGTCGACACGAACAGCGGCGTCGTCAGACGGCCGGCCGTCACCGTGCCGTACGGCGATTCGATGCCGACGTACGCGTTGCGCGAGAACATCGTGTCGCCGGTGAAGCGGCCGAACTCGCCAGTCTGCGCGCGGAAGAAGCCTTCGATCGTGAAGATCGCCTTGTAGCCGTTGCCCAGATCCTCGGTCCCCTTGAAGCCCCAGTAAGACGTCGACATGCCACCGCCCGACACGACTACCGCGGTCTTGCCACCCGGAAATTTCTGCGCACCGACCCATTCGTCGACCTGGCCGTAGAGCTGCACGCTCGATTGCGCGAATGCCGACGATGCGCTCGCCAGCGCGGCGACGCATGCGGTGGCCTTGAGAGTAGTCTTCAGCGCGGTGCTGAGGCTTGTGTTCATTGGTTCTCCAATCTTTGTCAAAAAGGTGTGGCTGTGCGAAAGGGGGCGCTCGCGCGAAACGTTGTTGTTATCCGTTCGATCGTCGAGTCAATCTGGGCGGGTCCATCTTTGCGGACCATTTTTATAAACAAAAATATCGCTGCTTATTGCGGGTATATCGGTCTGATTAGTTTGGTCGGTTATCGGCTTGATAAGACACTTTCAGCTGGACTGCGGCCGGCGCCCGGATGCCATGCGGCATGCGGCGAACCGCGCGCCAGGGCGGCGGGAACGCCTTAAATGAGGGGCCGATGACGCGACGCGGCAGAATGCCAAGATTTGACGCTGACCGATACTTCGATGCCGAGCGTTTTCAAAAAAGTGTGGCGTCGAAACGTCAGATTCGGAGCTCGGGCGCAGAGGAAGGCGCGCGGAGGATCGCGGGAAGGGATCTGGAGGACGGGTTTTGCGACAGGTGATTGCGGTCGCGTTGCGTGTAAAGCCGGCAGCCTCACCCGTTCAGGTAGCGGCGAACGTGGCCCACCTGACGCGAATCGACCAGGTAAATCGCGCTCAGCTAATTGCGATAGGGTGAGCCGCCCGGTTGCCGCGGATCGTCGGACGGGCGTTGCATTGGACGCGCGGCGCCGCGCTCTTCGTTGTAGCGGGCAACGTCGGCGCGGATCGAGCCGTTGCGCATCGGCATGTTGGACGGTGGATGCGGTACCGGACGCGATTCCGCACTGACCGGCGTGATCGCGCCGGCATAGCTGGACGGCTCGCCGACCCGGCGCATGCCTGACTTGTAGCTGCCGAAGCCATAACCAAAATTGGCGTCCGCGATGTTCGGATTGCCGCGCTGTGCGCGTGCGTCACGCCAAGCCGTCGCATTGCGCGAGCCGCGCGGAGCAGGCGCGCCACCCGCCCTGGCGTAATGGCCGTCGCCGCGGATCTCCATGCGCGGCGCGTGCCCGCCAACGGGGTGCGAATAAGCGCCGCCCACGGCGCCACCGCCGCCATGTGGCACACCTTGCCCCTTCGCATAGGCGAACGAGCACAGCACGGCGATGACCGCGCCCCACGCCCAGTGCCTCGTTCTCGACAACCCGTCCACCTTGTGACTCTCACGCCCGAAGACTTGCCTGAAATCCACCGTTCGAGCTGCGATGGACCTGTTGCGGGAGGAGAAAAGCGCCGCGTGCCTGCCGCGGCGCAGGCATCCCTGCGGCCTTTGACTGAGTAATTTATGGGCGTGGGCAGAGGGTGTCGAGCCAAAAAGTGTTAGGTCTCGTCGGTGGATGTAACACCCTGTTACTGCGGCGTTTTCCGCGCTGGAGCCCTTGTTCGGGTACGCCTTTGGAGCATGCTTCGAGGCGTTTTCGCCTACTCCGGGCGAACCCCGTTTGTTGCAAATAAACGCCGCTTGCAACGTCAAGGGTTAAACGGTTTGTGGCGCGTGAGCACGTCGCCAATACTGAAATCGAGTGCGCCACGCGAGTCAATGCACAAACTTCATTAATCGATTCGGCAAATGAATTTGCGTTTTCAATCGACTTTCGACAACAATAGCCGTTTCCCATTGGCACGCACCGCGCCCTGACAGGCCCGTCCCGTGCTCACACCGCGTCATTGAATTGAGATTGCGACATGGCCCGTCCGAGATTCCTTCCCGATAACTTCACCCTGTGCCTCGTCGGCACCGTGATCCTCGCCAGCCTGCTGCCCGTTCATGGGCAGGCCGCGGTGGGGTTCAACTGGGTGACGAACATCGCGGTCGGCCTGCTGTTCTTCCTGCACGGCGCGAAGCTGTCACGCGAGGCGATCATTGCGGGCGCGACGCACTGGCGCCTTCACCTGGTGGTGCTGCTGAGCACGTTCGCGCTGTTTCCGCTGCTCGGCCTCGCGCTTAAACCGGTCCTTTCGCCGCTGGTCACGCCGTCGCTCTACGCCGGCGTCCTCTTCCTCTGCACGCTGCCATCGACGGTCCAGTCGTCGATCGCGTTCACGTCCATTGCCAAGGGCAACGTGCCGGCCGCGGTATGCAGCGCGTCCGCCTCGAGCCTGCTCGGCATCTTCGTCACCCCAGCACTCGTCAGCCTCATCGTGACGAATCAGGCTGCGAGCGGCGGCACTTCGCCGTGGCACACGATCGGCAACATCGTGCTGCAGCTGCTCGTGCCGTTCGTGGCCGGCCAACTGTTGCGCCCGCTGATCGGCAAGTGGATCGAGAAGAATCGCGGCGTGCTGAAGTTCGTCGACCAGGGCTCGATCCTGCTCGTCGTGTACGGCGCGTTCAGCGAGGCCGTCACCGAAGGCCTGTGGCACACGATTCCGCTCTCTGCGCTCGGCGGCCTCGTCGTGGTGAGCTGCGTGCTGCTCGCGCTCGCACTGGGCGTGACGATCTTCGTGAGCAAGCGGCTCGGCTTCAATCGCGCGGACCAGATCACGATCATCTTCTGCGGCTCGAAGAAGAGCCTCGCCGCCGGCGTGCCGATGGCCAAGGTGATCTTCGCGTCGCACGCGGTCGGCGCCGTGGTGCTGCCGCTGATGCTGTTCCACCAGATCCAGCTGATGGTCTGCGCCGCGCTCGCGCAGCGCTGGGGCGCCCGCGACCTCAGCGGCGAGAGCGAGGCGGCGGCGCGGCGACCCGCCGCCGCCGTCGCGCGCCGTTGAACACACTCGCAATGCGAACCGGACATTCATAAGCGCCCTCCCTGAGCGTCGTTTTGATCGTGTGAAGCAAGCCGCCTTCGGGCGGCTTTTTCTTTTGGCTCTTCATTGGCCGTTGTCGTTATTTCACGCGCAAACGCTCTTGTTGTCGCCTCGGCCGGATGGCATAGGACGATTCTGGATGTGCCTCTAAAACGGCGGCTCACCTATTGTTTAGTCTTTTTTACTAAACAATCCAACTTCAGACAACTCCATTAAATACGGGTATTTACCGGTGTTGCGCGGGCGTTTTGCGGGCTGTTTTATCAGCGTTTTACTATACAATCGCCCGACCTGAACCCGTGCTGCCTCGCCTCGCGCGGCAGCTTCATTCGATGGCCACAACCATCCGCGACGTCGCCCGCGCAGCCAGCGTTTCGATCGGCACCGTGTCGCGCGCGCTCAAAAATCAGCCGGGCCTTTCCGAGGCCACGCGCGAACGCGTCGTCGAAGCGGCGCGCCAACTCGGCTACGATTCGGCGCAGCTGCGTCCGCGCATCCGCCGCCTGACTTTCCTGCTGCATCGTCAGCACAACAACTTCGCCGCGAGCCCGTTTTTCTCGCACGTGCTGCACGGCGTCGAAGACGCTTGCCGCGAGCGCGGCATCGTGCCGTCGGTGCTGACCGCCGGGCCGACCGAGGACGTGATTCACCAGATGCGCCTGCACGCGCCCGACGCCGTCGCGATCGCCGGCTTCGTCGAGCCCGAAACGCTCGCCACGCTGGTCGCGATGCAACGCCCGCTGGTGCTGATCGATCTATGGTCGCCGGGCCTGCGCTCGGTCAATCTCGACAACGCCGGTGGCGCCACCCTTGCGATGCGCCATCTGTTCGAGCAGCAGCGCAAGCGCGTCGCGTTCATCGGCGGCTCGCTCGCGCACTTCAGCATCGCCGAGCGCGCGCTCGGCTACCGCCGCGCGTTCTTCGAAGCTGGGCTGCTGTTCGACCCGTCGCTCGAAGTGAACATCGACGCCGGGCTCGATCCCGACACCGGCGCCGCGCGCGCGATGCAGCGCCTGCTCGATGCGCCGGGCCCGCGCCCCGACGCCGTCTTCGCATTCAACGATGCCGCCGCGCTCGCCGCGCTGCGCGTGTGCCTCGCGCGCGGCCTCAGCGTGCCCGACGACATCGCGATCATCGGTTTCGACGACATTCCCGCCGCCGCCCACGCCACCCCGCCGCTATCGACGATCGCAGTCGACAAGGAGGCGCTCGGCCGACGCGGCGTCGAACTGCTGCTCGAAGACTCGCCCGCCGAACTCGAAGTCCGCTTGCCCGTTCAACTCGTTGCCCGTGCCAGTACTTTGGTGAAAACGCCATGACGAAAACCGATCCGCATCACCCTTCCACCGACGTCGCGAAGGCGCCGCCGGTCACCAGCTTCCGCAAGCGCGAGTTTTTGCTCGCGCACATCGAGGACACGCTGCGCTTCTATGCGCCGAACGTGCTCGATCCGAGCGGCGGCTTCTACCACTTCTTCCGCGACGACGGTTCGATCTACAACCGGACCACGCGCCACCTGGTCAGCAGTTGCCGCTACGTATTCAACTACGCGATGGCATACCGTCAGTTCGGCGACCCGAAGCACCTCGAATACGCGCGCCACGGCCTGCGCTTTCTGCGCGACGCGCACTGGGACTCGCAGCACGAGGGCTACGACTGGGAAATCGAATGGCGCGACGGCAAAAAGCGCACGCTCGACGCGACGCGCCACTGCTACGGCCTCGCGTTCGTGCTGCTCGCGTACTCGCACGCGGCGATGGCCGGCATCGAAGAAGCGAAACCGATGATCGGCGCGACCTTCGAGCTGATGGAGCACCGCTTCTGGGACGCCGCCGCCGGCCTCTATGCCGACGACGCATCGGCCGACTGGCGCGTCAGCACGTATCGCGGGCAGAACGCGAACATGCATACCACCGAGGCGCTGCTCGCCGCGCACGAGGCGACCGGCCATCTGGTGTATCTCGATCGCGCCGAGCGGGTCGCGTCGAACATCACGCTGCGCCAGGCGAAGCTGTCGCAGGGGCTCGTCTGGGAGCACTTTCACGCGGACTGGTCGGTCGACTGGCATTACAACGAGGAAGACAGTTCGGACATCTTCCGTCCGTGGGGCTTCCAGCCCGGCCATCAGACCGAATGGGCGAAGCTGCTGCTGATTCTCGAACGCTTCCGTCCGCTGCCGTGGCTGCTGCCGCGCGCGATCGAACTGTTCGACGCCGCGATGACGCACGCATGGGACGAAGACCACGGCGGCCT
Organism: Paraburkholderia sp. BR10923; assembly: GCF_040948765.1. Taxonomy (NCBI): domain Bacteria; kingdom Pseudomonadati; phylum Pseudomonadota; class Betaproteobacteria; order Burkholderiales; family Burkholderiaceae; genus Paraburkholderia; species Paraburkholderia sp. BR10923. The sequence goes on from NZ_JBFPKO010000003.1 coordinate 85,406, forward strand.
CTACTACGGCTTTGGCCCCGACGGCACCGTGTGCGATCACGACAAGTATTTCTGGGTGCAGGCCGAAACGTTCGCGGCCGCCGCGCTGCTCGGCAAGCGCACCGGCAACGAGCGCTTCTGGGACTGGTACGACGAGATCTGGCGCTATAGCTGGACGCACTTCGTCGACCACAAGTACGGCGCGTGGTATCGCATCCTGACTTGCGACAACCGCAAGTACAGCGACGAAAAGAGCCCGGCCGGCAAGACCGACTATCACACGATGGGCGCGTGCTACGAAGTGCTCGCCCATGCGCTCGGCGAAGACGCGTCGGCTGGATCGACCGCGCCCGCCGCAGCGGTTTCAGCGGAGAAAGCACAATGAGCGCGACCACCGAACTCCCCGTTTTCGTGTCCGCCGGTGACATCCTCACCGATCTCGTGCGCACCGGCGCATCGCACTGGCTGTCGCGTCCGGGCGGCGCGGGCTGGAACGTCGCGCGCTGCGTCGCGCGGCTCGGCCTGCCGACCGCGTGCGCGGGCTCGCTGGGCGTCGATAACTTTTCCGACGAACTGTGGGACGCGAGCGTCGCCGCCGGGCTCGACATGCGCTTCCTGCAGCGCGTCGAGCACCCGCCGCTGCTCGCGATCGTGCATCAGACGCATCCGCCGGCCTACTTCTTCATGGGCGAGAACAGCGCCGATCTCGCGTTCGATCCAGCCAGGCTACCGGCCGGCTGGATGAACGCAGTGAAGTGGGCGCACTTCGGCGGCATCAGCCTCGCGCGTCAGCCGCTCGGCGATACGCTCGCGGCGCTCGCTGCCGAGTTGCGTTCGCACGGCGTGAAGATCAGCTTCGATCCGAACTATCGCAATCTGATGGAGCACGGCTACGAGCCGACATTGCGCCAGATGGCCGCGCTCGCGGATCTGATCAAGGTTTCGGACGAAGACTTGCGCATGTTCTTCAGGACCAGCGACGAAGCCGCCGCGCTCGCGCAATTGCGCGCGATGAATCCGGCCGCCACCGTCCTCGTCACGCGCGGCCCCGACGCGGCGATGCTGCTCGACGGCGCCGCGGTGATCGAGGCGAAGCCGCCGCGCGTCGAAGTGGTCGATACGGTCGGCGCGGGCGATGCGTCGATCGGTGGTCTGCTGTTCAGCCTGATGAGCGCGCCGCAACGCGGATGGCCCGAGCATCTCGCATTCGCGCTCGCGGCCGGCGCGGCGGCTTGCGGCCACGCCGGCGCGCACGCGCCGACGCTCGACGAGGTGGTCGCGCTGCTGTAAAACGCGGCTCTGTAATTCTGCTGCCTTGGGACGCGCGTAGCGTGACGGATGTCGAGCGCGTCGCGCGGTGCGAAGCCGCCCTGGGCGGGAACCGATCCCGCCACGCCGTGCTAGGATGAAAATATCGAAACCTTTGCGAAAAGGAGCGAGGCCATGGAGGACGTCACCTACACCAAAGGGATCTACACGGCCACTGCGTCGATAAGGGAAGTCGCACAGGACGCCTTTCAAGGTGTCGTCACCCTCGCGCGCGACGAGGGCGAACCCAGCGACGATCAGGAGACCACGCTCTACGAGGTCGACTCCACGTCGTCGACGCCGGGAGAAGCGCTCGAAGAAGCCAAAGCGCTCGCACATCGTATCCTCGGGGAAATCGAACTGTAGGCCGAACCAAGGGGCAGCGCGTCGCGCGTGCTCGCGCATCGGCGCGCCGCTGCGGGCTCGACCGGGTGGAGGCGATCATGGCTGAACAGCTGTTCCAATACGGCGTGTATTCGATTCACGTTCGTCCGCTCGAACTGAGCGGCGCGCGCTGGGACGCGGAGTACGAAATCCGTCATCGCGAGAAGGCCGTCAAGCCGTGGACCACGGTCGGCGGCGACGCGGGCTTTGCAGAGCAAGCGGAAGCGGTGGAAAGCGCGCGTCGGCAGGCCGTCGACGATATCGAGCATGGCGCGGGAATTCCGAAGCCGCACGTGTTTCCGTAAGCTTGTCGACGCGCTTTTTGAGGCCGCGTCGAAATGCGCCGTGGCGGCCTTGAGCGCTGCGCGTCGCCACGCAAGGTAACGCTGAGCTGTCAGCGATAGTCGCGCGTGTCTACGACCTTGGTGATCTTCCAGATTCCGTTTTCCTGGCGCAAAAACACGATATTGGTCTGTTTGTCTTTCGAGCCGAACGTAACAGCCACGAGCGCCACGCCGTCGAGCATGAAGACTGGATGCACCGCTATATGCCCGGACCAATCTTTCTCGTCGAAGTCTTGTACTTTCGTGAAGTACTCCGCATCTTCGGACAATTTGTTGGCCTGATATTGCTTTCGCAATAAATCGACGGTTGGTTTTACAACGTGCCTGTATATCTCCTTTTCCATGATCGGATAGTCTCGGTCTGCGGCCAGGCGCGGAATGAACCATGCGTAGAAATCTCTTACGCGGGTCTCGGGAGTTGCTTGTTCGGCGTGGGTCGGGTTTCCTGCATATGAGGTGCCGTTAAAACTCAGCAACAGCGTGGCAACAAAAATCGCCAGATATTTTCTCATGACATTTTAGATTATCTCGATCATATTTTGATTTAGAAATCATACAGCAAATCCAAAACAAACCAAGATATTTTATTATCTCGAAAACATTTTAAATAGAGATAGCTTTTTTGAATAAAAATATAGCCTTCGTCAATACCGTGCCAGTTACGAGGGAAATCAAGCTGATCGGCACGTTCTAGTCAATTGCATGAGTCTCGCGTCATGCTACGCTGTGCCTGTATTGATCCCCACGAGCGCGTGATGGCAAGCGAACCGTCAGACCGTTTTTCCACGCTCGGCGACCCCGACACCGACACGAGCGCGCCGAGGCGCCACCCGCGCGGCAGCCGCGAAATGCGTCTCGACGATCGCATGGTGATCGCGCACGGTATGCCGACGCCGTTGTGGCAAGACCTGTATCACCGCGCGCTCGGCGTGCGCTGGCCGGTGTTCTTCGTGTCGCTCGCGCTGCTGTTTCTGCTGCTCAACACCGTGTTCGCCATGCTCTACATGCTCGGCGACGCGCCGATTGCGAATCAGTTTCCGAAGGGCTTCGGCGGCGCGTTCTTTTTTAGCGTCGAAACGCTCGCGACGGTCGGCTACGGCGACATGCATCCGCAAACCGTCTACGCGCACTGGATCGCGACGCTCGAAATCTTCATCGGCATGTCCAGCATCGCGTTGGCGACCGGGCTGATCTTCGCGCGCTTTTCGCGGCCGCACGCGAAGATCATGTTCGCGCGCTATGCGGTGATCCGGCCGATCGACGGCCGCATGACGTTGATGGTGCGCTCGGCCAACGCGCGTCAAAACGTGATCGCCGAGGCACGCGCGCGGCTGCGCATCATGCGTCTGGAAACGTCGATCGAAGGCTTTACGCTGCGCAAGCTCTACGACCTCACGCTGGTACGCGACCAGCACCCGGTGTTCAAGCTCGGCTGGACGCTGATGCACATCATCGACGAAGCGAGTCCGCTGTTCGGCGAAAACGCCGAATCATTGAAGGGCCGCGACGTGTCGCTGCTGCTCACGCTCGAAGGCATCGACGAATCGACGTCGCAAACCATGCAGGCGCGCCACATGTGGACCTGCGACCAGATCGTCTGGCAGCACCGGTTCGTCGACATCATGAGCGAGCAAGACGGCGTGAGCCACATCGACTATTCGCACTTCGACGAGATCGTGCCGCTCGATGCGGCGCCGCTCCAACCGGACATCGCGGCGAACACCGCGCAGTAGCAATAGCCACAGTCCCATTCGACGCCCCCACGATACCCAGGGCATACCCGAAGCGCGCCGCCGCCTGGAAAATCCGGCTCAAAAGCGGGCCGAAACGCGCGAGTCATCGCGCCCATTCGCGCACGCCCGATTAAAGAAGCAATAATTCACTCCCGCGAGCGCTAAAAAATAGAGTCTCTTTCGCTGCGCGGTATCGGTGACCCCACCACCCGCGCGCCGAGCCAGAACATTGGAGACTCCCCCATGACCGCTCGCCTGCCCATCGACGGCACGCCCGCTCTCGCCGACTACAAGCTTTCCGACAATCTCACCGCGACGCGCGGCCGGATCTTTCTGACCGGCACCCAGGCGCTCGTGCGCCTCCCTCTGATGCAGCGCGCGCTCGACAAAACCCGCGGCCTGAACACCGCCGGCTTCATCAGCGGCTATCGCGGCTCGCCGCTCGGCATGGTCGATCAGCAGTTGTGGAAGGCGAAAAAACTGCTCACCGCGAGCGACATCCGCTTTCTGCCCGCGATCAACGAAGAACTCGGCGGCACCGCCGTGCTCGGCACGCAGCGCGTCGAAGCCGATCCCGAGCGTACCGTCGATGGCGTATTCGCGATGTGGTACGGCAAGGGCCCGGGCGTCGACCGCGCGGGCGATGCGCTGAAGCATGGCAACGCGTACGGCTCGTCGCCGCACGGCGGCGTGCTGGTGGTCGCCGGCGACGATCACGGCTGCGTGTCGTCGTCGATGCCCCATCAGAGCGACTTCGCGATGATGGCGTGGCATATGCCGGTGGTGGATCCGTCGAACATCGCGGACATGCTGGAATTCGGCCTGTACGGCTGGGCGTTGTCGCGCTTCTCGGGCGCGTGGGTCGGCTACAAGGCGATTTCGGAGACCGTCGAATCGGGCTCGACCGTCGATCTCGACGCGCTGCAAACCGAATGGACACCTCCGCAGGAATTCGAAGCACCAGCCGGCGGTTTGCACAACCGCTGGCCCGATCTGCCGAGCCTGACGATCGAAGCGCGTCTGCACGCGAAGCTCGACGCGGTGCGCCAGTTTGCGCGCATCAACAGCATCGACAAATGGATCGCGCCGAGCCCGCACGCGAACGTCGGCATCGTCACGTGCGGCAAGGCGCATCTCGATTTGATGGAAGCGCTGCGCCGGCTCGATCTGACCGTCGCCGATCTCGACGCGGCCGGCGTGCGCATCTACAAGGTCGGGCTGTCGTTTCCGCTGGAGATGACGCGCATCGACGCGTTCGTGTCGGGCCTGTCCGAAGTACTCGTGATCGAAGAGAAGGGCCCCGTCATCGAGCAGCAGATCAAGGACTATCTGTACAACCGCACGCAAGGCACGCGGCCGGTCGTGATCGGCAAGCACGCCGAAGATGGCACGTTGCTGCTGTCGTCGCTCGGCGAATTGCGGCCGTCGCGCATTCTGCCGGTGTTCGCGAACTGGCTCGCGAAGCACAAGCCGGCGCTCGATCGCCGCGAACGCGTCGTCGATCTGGTCGCGCCGCAGATCCTGTCGAACGCGGCGGACAGCGTGAAGCGCACGCCGTACTTCTGCTCCGGCTGTCCGCACAACACGTCGACGAAAGTGCCGGACGGTTCGATCGCGCAGGCCGGCATCGGCTGTCATTTCATGGCGTCGTGGATGGAGCGCGACACGACCGGACTGATTCAGATGGGCGGCGAAGGCGTCGACTGGGCCGCGCATTCGATGTTCACGAAGACCCGCCACGTGTTCCAGAATCTCGGCGACGGCACCTACTTTCACTCGGGCATTCTCGCGATTCGCCAGGCGGTCGCCGCGAAAGCGACGATCACCTACAAGATCCTCTATAACGACGCGGTCGCGATGACGGGCGGTCAACCCGTCGACGGCAGCATCTCGGTGCCGCAGATCGCGCGACAGGTCGAAGCCGAAGGCGTGTCGCGCTTCGTCGTGGTCAGCGACGAGCCCGAGAAATACGACGGTCATCACGGCCAGTTTCCGCAGGGCACGACGTTTCACCATCGCAGCGAGCTGGACACCGTGCAGCGCGAGTTGCGCGACACCGACGGCGTGACCGTGCTGATCTACGACCAGACCTGCGCGGCCGAAAAACGCCGCCGTCGCAAGAAAGGCGAATTCCCCGATCCGAACAAGCGGCTCTTCATCAATGAAGAAGTCTGCGAAGGCTGCGGCGATTGCGGCGTGCAGTCGAACTGTTTGTCGGTGGAACCGGTGGAAACCGCGCTCGGTCGCAAGCGCCGCATCGATCAGTCGTCGTGCAACAAGGACTACTCGTGCGTGAACGGCTTTTGCCCGAGCTTCGTCACCGTCGAAGGCGGCACATTGAAAAAGGCCGCGGGCGTCGCCTTCGATCCGCAGGCGCTCGCTGCCCAGGTCAACGCGCTGCCGATTCCCGCGACGCCACTCGATGCCGCGCCGTACGACATCCTCGTCACCGGAGTGGGCGGCACCGGTGTCATGACGGTCGGCGCATTGATCAGCATGGCCGCGCACCTCGAAGGCAAGAGCGCGTCGGTGCTCGACTTCATGGGCTTCGCGCAAAAGGGCGGCTCGGTGCTGTCGTTCGTGCGTTTCGCCGCGCGCGACGAATGGCTGAACCAGGTGCGCATCGACACGCAGCAGGCCGACGTGCTGCTCGCCTGCGACATGGTGGTCGGCGCGAGTGCCGATGCACTGCAGACGGTGCGGCATGGCCGCACGCGCATCGTCGTCAACACGCATGCGATTCCGAACGCGAGCTTCGTGCAGAACCCCGACGCGACGCTGCATGCCGATGCGCTGATCGACAAGATGCGTCACGCGGCGGGTGCAGAGCGCATGTCGACGTGCGACGCGCAAGCGCTCGCAACGCGTTTTCTCGGCGATACGATCGGCGCGAACATTCTGATGCTCGGCTTCGCATGGCAACTCGGTCTGGTGCCGGTGTCGTTCGCCGCGATGATGCGCGCGATCGAACTGAACAACGTCGCTGTGCAGATGAATCAACTCGCGTTCTCGATCGGGCGCATGGCCGCGGCCGATCCCGCCGCGCTCGAATCGCTGTGGCAGTCGCGACATGCGCCGAAGCCGAGCGTGCGAGTCGATACGCTCGACGAACTGATTGCGCATCGCGAAGCACGTCTGCTCGCGTATGGTGGCGCGCCTTATGTGAAGCGCTATCGCGCGCTGGTCGATGCGGCACGGCGCGCGGAATCCGCCGTCGATGCGGCGAGCGAGCTCGTGACGCGCGCGGTCGCGACGACGTTCTATCGGCTGCTCGCGGTGAAGGATGAGTACGAAGTCGCGCGTCTGCATACGGATGCCGCGTTCCGCGATGCGCTCGAAGCGCAGTTCGAAGGTGTCGCAGGCAAGGACTTCACGATCCGCTTCAACCTCGCGCCACCGACCCTTACGCGCCCGCAGCCCGGCGCCGTGCCCACGAAAAAAACCTATGGTCAGTGGATGTGGCCCGTGCTCGGCCTGCTCGCGAAATGGCGCGGTCTGCGCGGCACGGCGCTCGATCCGTTCGGCCGCACGCTCGAGCGCAAGATGGAGCGCGAGCTCGCGGGCGACTACGAAACCACGCTGCAACGCGCGCTGGCGAAACTCGACGCGAGCCATCTCGACGACGTCGCGAAACTCGCAGAACTGCACGCGCGCGTGCGCGGTTATGGGCACGTGAAGCTGGCCAATCTGGCGGGCGTCAAGCGTGGCGAGCGCGACCTCGCCGCACGCCTCGGCATCGATGCGGCGACCGGTGTCGCGGTGAAGAAGTCGCTCGAGGAAATGAAAGGCGCCGGGCAGTTGCGCGGCATTCCGGTGGTGGTCGCGAAGTAAGTAGGTTCGTTGCGCTGTTCGGCTCAAGTCGCGTCGAGCAGCGCCCGCACCTGCATCACCTTCACCGGATCGACGGGCGCGAGTCCGTTGCCGTTCACGCGCACGCCGGAGCCGAAATGGACGGCCTCGACGTGCGTGTTGCTGACGAAGTCCGCGACCGCATCGACCGTCAAGCCGGCACCGGCGAGCACCGTGCAAGGTGAGCCGTCAACCTGCCGCACCAGTTCGCTGACCACGGCTTGCGCCTGCAGCACCGACGGCTTTCCGCCCGACGTCAGCACATTCGTCACCGCCTCGAAGCCGAGCAGTACGTCGAGCGCTTCGCGTAGATCGCGCGCCTCGTCGAACGCGCGATGGAACGTGATCGCGAGTCCATCGGCAGCTTCGCACGCGCGCGCGAGACCGTCGCGGTCGATCGTGCGCTCGGCATCGAGCATGCCGATCACGATGCCGTTCGCGCCGGCCGCCTTCACCGCACGGATGTCGCGCAGCATCACCGCGTAGTCGTCGGCGTCATAGACGAACGAGCGGCTATGCGGCCGCACGATTACGTTCACGGGTATGCCAACCGCGGCTACCACTGCCTCGATCAAGCCCACACTCGGCGTCAAACCGCCCTCGCCCATCGCGGTCACGAGTTCGAGACGGTCGGCACCGGCTTGCGCGGCCGCACGCGCATCGGCGACGGTCGTGGCAATCACTTCGAGCAGCACGGACATGAGCGCAACCTGATTTCGATTAAAGCGACATCATGTCAGATGCGCGCGTCGCGTTCTTCCTCGACCCAGTCGATATCGCCGCACAGCACACAGGTCTCGCTGCCGACGCGCGTCGCCACCGACAGCGTCACGCACGGCAACGCCTCGTTGATCGACAGATACGGCCGTGTCACGTGCACGCGCTCCGGCGCATTGATCGCGACGCTGAAGTACGGCCGACGCAGCCAGTTCGCGCCCTGCGCGTCGGCGAGCGGCAGGAAGCGCGTTTCCTGCGCCGCGCGATCGGCGCGCAGCACGACGTTGCGGCCCGCCTGGCGGCCCTTCGCATCGAGCAGAAAACAGCGCGCCGCGTGATCGAGCGCGAGGAAATTCCAGCACACCTCGTCGAGCGGCTCACCAGCGGCGAGACGCTCCGCGGCGCGCTCGAACGCGCGCAGATACGGCGCGAGCCGGCTCGCGCTGCGCCGCTCGCGTGCCTCGGCCTGCTCGCGATAACGCTCGGTGACTTCGCCGATGCAAATCGCCGTGTGGATCGCATCGGCAATACCCGGACTCGGCCGGCCGAAGAAAAACCCCTGCACGAAGTCCGCATTGCAGGCGAGCGCCATCTGCGCTTCGTGCTCGGTTTCGACGCCCTCGATCAGCACGAGCTTGCCTGCTTCATGCAGCAGCGACACGAGCCCCGGCAGGATCGTCGCCATGTCGGCGCGATGCGCGGCGTGCGACAGCATGATGCGGTCGAGCTTCACGATGTCGGGATTCAGTTGCCAGATCCGCTCGATGTTCGAATGGCCGGCGCCGAAATCGTCGAGCGCGATCAGGAAGCCGCGCTCGCGGAACTCGCGCACCGCGTCGGCGAGTCGATCGAGATCTTCGGCGCTCTGCTCGAGCACTTCGAGCACGACGCGCCGCGGCGACAGATCTAGCCGCCGCAGATTCGCGAGCAAAGCGGCCGCGAGATACGGGTCGGTCAGCACGCCCGGATGCACGTTCAGGAACAACCATTCGCGCTCCGCGCCGAGCACCTTGAAGTTCTCCAGATGCAGCGTCTGCGCGAGCCGGTCGATCTGCAGCGCGTCGCCGAGGCGCGCGGCGTCGCCGAATACGTCGAGCGGCGACACCGCGCGATCGAGCGCGTCGTGTGCGCGCAGCAAGCCCTCGTAGCCGACCGCGCGCAAGTGCGACAGACTGAAGATCGGCTGGAACACGCTAGTCAGCGTCAGTTCGCCGTGCTGCACCGAATAGCGTCGAAGGCCCGAGGTCACCTCGACCTCGAAGCCGTGCGGCACGCCCGCCGCCCTGTCCTGTTGCGCAATCGTCATGCAATCCTCTCACGCGAGAACCGGTCGGTCAGAACGGGAACGGCAACGAGACCGACACCGTCTCTCAAAATGTGCGTCATCGTTACCGGTTAAGCAAGCTCCATGCGCACGCTGGCGCACACTGTGCTGTAATTCGCCCGAAAGATTGCACCGGCGACAGCGTTCGTGCGCCGCCCGGGGGCGTGGCGCGCACCGTTGCGGTGCGCGGATGGCCCCCCTTCATCCACCCGGAATACACGATGGAAATTGTCTTCACCGTTCTGATCCTGCTACTGGCCGTCGCCGCGTCCGGCGTGCTGACCCGCGCACTGCCGTTCAAGCTGCCGTTGCCGCTCGTGCAGATCGCGATCGGCGCGATGCTCGCGTGGCCTCGCCTCGATTTGCACGTCGCGTTCGATCCGGAAATCTTCATGCTGCTGTTCATTCCGCCGCTGCTGTTCGCGGATGGCTGGCGCATTCCGAAGCGCGAGTTCTTCATGGCGCGCCGCGCGATCCTGATGCTCGCGCTCGGCCTCGTGTTCATGACGGTGCTGGTCGTCGGTCACTTCGTGCACGTGCTGGTGCCGCAGATCTCGCTGCCGGTCGCGTTCGCGCTCGCCGCGGTGCTGTCGCCGACCGACGCGGTCGCGTTGTCCGGTATCGCCGGCAAGGGCAAGATTCCGGGGCAGCTGATGCATATCCTCGAAGGCGAGGCGCTGATGAACGACGCGTCTGGCCTCGTCGCGCTGAAGTTCGCGATCGCCGCCGCGCTGACCGGGGCGTTCTCGCTGCGCGCAGCGTCGGTTAGCTTCGTGATCATCGCGGTGGGCGGCCTCGCGGTCGGTGCAGCGGTGAGCGCGGTGTTCAGCTTCGTGTCCGCGCGTTTCCTGAATCTCACCGAGGAAGGCGATCCCGCGCCCGGCGTCGTGATGACGCTGCTGATTCCGTTCGCCGCCTATCTGACCGCCGAGCGCTTCGAGCTGTCGGGCATTCTCGCTGCGGTCGCGGCCGGCATGATGATGAATTACGCAAGCATCATGGAAAAGTGGCAGGTCGCCTCGCGAGTGCGGGCCACGAGCACATGGACGATGATCGAGTTCGTGTTCAACGGCATGGTGTTCATCATGCTCGGCCTGCAGTTTCCGCACATCCTCGGCCGCGCGCTGCTCGATGCGCATGAAACCAACGACGCGCAGGTCGTGCTGCTGATCGGCTATATCGTTGCGGTGGCGCTCGCGCTATATGCGATGCGCTTCGCGTGGGTGTGGCTGCTGCGCTGGTTCGCTAGCCGCGGCGCGACGAAACATGGCGTCGCGAACGCGGTGCCGGGGTTGCGCATGGTGTCGGTGACAACCGTGGCCGGGGTGCGCGGCGCGGTGACGCTCGCGGGCGTGCTGTCGCTGCCGGAGGTGCTGCCGAACGGCACGCCGCTGCCGGGACGCGATCTCGCGATCTTCATCGCGTCGGGCGTGATCCTGCTGTCGCTGCTGGTGGCGGTGGCCGCGTTGCCGCTGCTGCTGCGCGGCTGGCGGCGCGGCAAGGACCCGCACGCGGCCGAGGAAGCGCTCGCGCGCACGCTGGCCGCTCAATCGGCGATTCGCGCGATCGATCATCTGCACGACACCGAGTGCGCGGACCTCGATGAATCGGCTCAGGCCTATGCAACCGACGTGACTGCGCGCGTGATGGACCTGTACCGCCGCCGCCTCGCGTCACTCGACGACGACCAGGCGCCACGCGAACTCGCGCGCCGTGCCGATGCGCTCGAATTCCGCATGAAGCTCGCGGGGATGCGTGCCGAGCGCAAGACCCTGCTCGATTTGCGCGACACCCAGCGCATCAACGACGAGACGATGAACAAGCTGATGCGTGAAGTGGATCTGTCGGAGACAGCGCTGACCGCGCGCAAAAGGTAGGAGGTCGCTGCTGGATCAGGCTCGGCACCTGCGCTCGAAACGCCGGTGCCGGTAGAAGAAGCTCAGGCAATCGGCCCTTGCGTTGGCTTCCTTCTCAACAGCGCGTACAGAATGATCGCGCCGAACGTCGCGGTGCCGATGCCGCCGAGCCCGAAGCTGCCGAGCTTCAGCGAGAAGTCGCCGGCGCCGAGCACGAGTGTGACTGCCGCGACGATCAGGTTGCGGTTATCGGAGAAGTCGACTTTGTTGACGACCCAGATGCGTGCGCCCGTCACCGCGATCAGGCCGAACACGACGATCGACACGCCGCCCAGCACCGGTCCCGGAATCGTCTGGATCACCGCGCCGAACTTCGGCGAGAAGCCGAGCACGAGCGCGATCAACGCGGCGATCACGAATACCAGCGTCGAATAGATCTTCGTGACCGCCATCACGCCGATGTTTTCCGCGTACGTGGTCACGCCGGTGCCGCCCGCGAAGCCCGACACGATCGTGGCGAGCGCGTCGCCGAGAAACGCGCGGCCAATGTAGCGGTCGAGGTTCTGGCCAGTCATCGCGCTGACCGCCTTGATGTGGCCGAGGTTTTCCGCGACGAGGATCACCGCGATCGGCGCGAGCAGCGTCATCGCGTGCGGGTCGAACACCGGCGACATGAAGTGCGGCATGCCGAACCACGCGGCGTTCGCGACGATCGAGAAATCGATCGGCTTGCCCATGCCGAGGCCGTTCGTGACGATCGCGTAGATGACGTAGGCGAGCAGCAGGCCGACCAGGATCAAGAGACGCTGCAGCATGCCGCGCGTGAATACCGCGACCGCGCCGACGCACAGCACCGTGACGAGCGCCATCCACGACTCGAAATTGCTGCCGCTCACGCCATGCACGGCGATCGGCGCGAGGTTCAGACCGATCACGCAGACGATCGCGCCGGTCACGACCGGCGGCATCAGCGTTTCTATCCAGCCCGTTCCCACCGCCGCCACGATCAGACCGATCACCCCGTATGCAACACCGCACGCGATGATGCCGCCCAACGCGACCGGAATGTTCGGATTCGCTCCGTGTCCGCCGTAGCCGGTGACCGCGATCACGAGACCGATGAACGCGAAGCTCGAACCGAGATAGCTCGGCACGCGCCCGCCGACGAGCACGAAGAACAGCAGCGTGCCGATCCCCGACATGAAGATGGCCAGATTCGGATCGAAGCCCATCAGCAGCGGCGCGAGCACCGTCGAGCCGAACATCGCGACGACGTGCTGGACGCCCATCGCGAACATCTGCGGCCACCCGAGCCTCTCGTCGATGCCGACGATGCCGCCCTCGGCGGCGGCAGGCTGGCGGCGCCAGCGGGGGAAATAGGATGCGGCCATCGCGGGGATTCTCCTCTGGGTCGGCGTGGTGTGTGCCGATCACGCGCTGCGGCGTGGGTCCGGCGAAATTACGCGCGAGTTTACGGAGAGCAATAAGGGCTGGCAAGCAGGCTATGAAGCGGGCCATGAAGCGGGCCGACAAGCACGGCCCGGGTGCGCGTCACTTCGCGCCGCGCGCGTCGATGTCCGGCGTCACCGCGGAGGCGGCCCGCGAGGAGTTGTCCGTCGCCGCGCCGTAGGCCATCACTCGATTGCGGCCGGCATCCTTCGCGCGATACAGCGCCTGGTCGGCGGCGTCGACGAGTGCGCGGCTGGTCGCGAACGCCGCGTCCTGCGCCGTTACTGCTCCGGCACTCACCGTCAGCACGTGATGCGTGCTGGCCACGTGGCGGCATTGCAGCGCCTGCACCGCCGCGCGGATCTGCTCGGCGATCCGCTGCGCGCCCGTCGCATCCGTGTCCGGCAGCAGCACCGCGAACTCCTCGCCGCCGAAGCGGGCGGCCGTGTCGCCCGGACGCCGCGCGTTCTGCGCGATGCAGCGCGCGACGCCAATCAGCGCTTCGTCGCCGGCCGAATGACCGTACAGGTCGTTGAAGCCCTTGAAGTTGTCGACATCGATCAGCAGCAGCGACAGCGGCCTGCCGTTGCGCTGTGCGCGTCGCCATTCGTCGTTCACGTGCTCCTCGAAGGTGCGGCGGTTGTTCAGGCCGGTCAGCCCGTCCGTGCGCGCCAGTTCGCGCAGCTCTTCCTCGGCCGCGCGGCGCAGACGCAACTGGCGTGAGAACAGGATCGCGAGCGCGATGATCGTCACGTCGAGCGCGACGATCAGCGTGCCGATGACCCATGCGCGCCGCCGCCATTGGACGTAGATGTCGCGCGTGGACAGCGCGACGTCGAGGATCAGCGGAAAGCCGTCGATATGGCGGAACGCGTACCAGCGCTCGACACGGTCGATCGCCGCGGTGCCGAAGAAGTCGCCGCTCGGCTGCTTGACGAAGCGCGAGAAGTTGGCCGTGCCGGTCAGGTTGATGCCGATCGTTTTCGGGTCGTAAGGACGGCGCATCAGCATCGTGCCGTCGCTGAGCATCAATGCCATCGAGCCGCTCGGCCCGAGCTTCATGCCGTCGAACAGCCGATGGAAATACGTGAGCCGCAGCGTGCCGACCACCACGCCACCGAAGCTGCCGTCCGGCCTCGAGATGCGCCGGCTGAGCGCGATGCGCAGGTCCTCGTCGGTGCCGTTCCGGCTGAACGGGCGGCCGATGTACAGGCCGACGTCGGGCGAAGCGCGCTGTGTCTTGAAGTAGTCGCGGTCGGCATGGCTCTGTTCGCGCGGCGGCCATGCGCGTGAATCGAAACGCACGTTGCCGTTCTCGTCGAGCACGAATACCGAGCCCATGTCCTGTGCGCTGATCGAGCCGTCGAACAGCACCATCTGGCGGATCGCCGGCGGCAGATCGAGGACGCCCGGCTGCTTCAGTCCGTCGATCACCGCGCGCAACGACAGGTCATAGATCTCGAGATTGCGCGACACGTCACGCTGGACCAGCAGGGATATGTTGCCGATGGAGTCTTGCGCGCGGCGCAACGCATCTTCGCGCATCTGTGCGAGCAGCGACACGGCGATCGCGAGGATCGCGCCGGCCAGCAAGACGCTGATCGCAATCACGTTGTTCGGTCCGCGCGTCAACATGCGTTTTTGGTTTTTGGCTTGCGCTGAAGGTGGCGCGTGAAAGGGCGGCCGCGTCCCGGCAGTACGGTTAATTACGCGGCCTACGAAAGCGTTAGCGTAGCAGACGTGGCGCATCGGCAAACGTTTGCATAGACGGATTTTCGCCTGAATGCGCAAAATCGGCGCGTCGGAAGCCCCGTCCGACGGGGGGTTGCGCCTGATCGCTGGGTTATCCAGGCGTCGTCCGATTATTCGGATAGCAAATGCGTATCGGATGGATAGTTGGCCTCTTCACTTGGTATTCAATCGAGGCTGTCACGTTCAAACGTTGCGTGCCACCAGACCGCTCTCCCAGTTGTGTAGCCAATCGCTAGCCGCGAAAGCCAGGCGGCTCCCTGTTTTTGATAATGCCGGGCCTTGTCGGTGAAAGATGGCATCGCTACTCATCGGATTGCGGTGAGCATCGCGTCCGGCTATTTTGTGAGGAGGAGGATCGAACTCCCGACCTTCGCATTGCGAACGCGACGCTCTCCCAGCTGAGCTACCCCCCCAACGAAGCGTTAAATCAAGGGGTTAGCGTTATGTGCCCCCGTTCGTCGGACTGGCTTGTCACCCTGCTGTCACCCTTGGAGCAGTGATGGCAACCATTCGACAACGCAACGACCGCTGGCAGGCGATCGTGAAACGCATCGGCTACCCGACCCAATCGAAGACGTTCACCCTCAAGAAGGACGCGGAGAAGTGGGCGCGACTGCAGGAACGCTCTATCGACGCCGGAGAGTGGATCGAGAGACCCCAGGAGCGCCAGACAACGCTGGGAGAACTCCTCGACCGGTACGCGAAGGAGGTGAGCAACGGCAAGCGGGGCAGCCGCGCCGAATCCTACCGGATCGAAACCTTCAAGAAGAACAGCCTCGCGAAGCATGCACTTTCCACCATTACGCCCCAGATGGTCGCAGCCTGGCGCGATGCGCGTCTGAGCGAAGTCTCGTCGGGGACCGTACTGCGGGAAATCCAGCTGCTTGGGCACGTTTTCAGCGTCGCCATCCGGGAATGGGGCGTTCGAATTCCAAGCAACCCTGTCGGCCTCATCAGGAAGCCGAAATCCGGCAAGGCGCGGGACCGTGTACTGACGGCACCGGAAAGGGCCGCACTCATTTCCGCCTGCAATCAGTGCCAGAACGCGTGGGTCAAGCCCGTCGTCGTCTTCGCGCTGGAGACCGCAGCCCGACGCGGCGAAATCCTTGCGCTGCTATGGAAAGACGTCGATCTGGCGCATCGGACCGCCACGCTACAGGTGACCAAGACCGGACAGCCGAGAAGGATTCCGCTTTCGGCCACGTGCGTTGGCATGCTCGAAGCCCTGCCCCGCAACGTTGATGGACACGTCTTCCCCGTTTCCATGGAGGCAGTGAAGCAAGCCTATGAGCGAGCGGTTGCAAGGGCCGGTATCGCGGATTTCACTTTCCACGACCTGAGACATGATGCGCTGACACGGCTGGCGAAGCGGGGCCTTACTGTTCTGGAGCTCCGAGCCATTTCCGGCCACACGACCGCGAATATGCTGCAACGGTACGTGTCGATTGACGCTGGCGAGCTGGCGATCAAGCTCGGCTGAACGTCTCAGACTCGCATGGCCCGTCGCCAAACTGGGGCGGGTCAATTCAGCATTAGCCCGCTAACCCTCGTCTCGTGGCCCTTGCGTTGTGAAGTCGATTTTGACGATAAAGGCGGAGCGGCGAAACGGCGCCGTGAATGCGACGAAGCACCAATCAAGACGACCGGACGCGGCGAGAGTCAACAACTCCTGAAACCGGCCCTCGGTCATATCAACGACTCCCTGCATTTCCGGTTTGACCGATATGAACGCCCCAACGTTTGGGACTTCGACGTTGCCAAGCTCGGGCTCTTCGGTCGGAGAGACCTGGATCAGAAATCGGGTCACCTCGCCCACCGGTTCGGTGAACTCCCCCTCGATCAGAATGGTCGCGCGGCTCTCTCGCACTGGAGGCCGACCCCGAGGCCGATCCGCACGCTCCGAGATACTCGCATGCCAACTCGTGACGCGCCCGTACCGGCTGAGGAGCTCGCGCCGCCCACGGTGCTGATGCCTCGTCGCGCCCATGATGTAGATGATGGTAGAAGCTTTCGCGACTATAAGCCCTACCACGCACCACCATTGGCCATTCAGAAGGCCCCAACAGCAGATTCCAAGTTACCAGACGGAGAAAGGGTCACCGCAGGTGCTACGCCGCGACGAAGCCACCGCTGTCATTTTCAGTCCCATACTCCCGGCTTGCATGTAAAGTGCGCACGTTGACCGTTTGCACGATCAGGGACGCTCACGTCCCGAAGAACTGCTGGAGTAGTGATAAATATGCCGACGCTTGCAAATTCCCACGTGGCGCCCCCGAAGTCGTGGGATGAATTCGAAGATATCGTATGTTCCGCCGCCAAAAACCGCTGGCAGAATCCCGACTTTACGAGGCATGGACGCCAAGGTCAAAGTCAGGACGGCGTCGATGTTTACGGAAAAGACGATAAGGGACAGACGGTCGGTTTGCAGTGCAAGAACACCTGGTCGGGAGTCAACGAACATACCGTGGAGGACGAAGTCAGGAAAGCGGAGGCGTTCAAGCCAACGTTGGCAAAGTTGTACATCGCCACAACGGCTCCCACCGACAAAAAGATTCAGGAATTTGTGCGCTCCACTTCCGAAAAGCGCCGCGCGGCGAATCACTTTGAAGTCGAAATTTTGTTCTGGAATGATGTCTGGCACGATCTCACGCTCGAGGAGGAGCGCGTCTACCAGCATTTCCCGCATTTGCGACCGACGATGTCGGCGGTGCCGCAGAAGCCACCTCACGACCTCCGCATATTTGATGAATTCCAGTCGATCTTCGGCTTTGAACCAGCCGTTCGACTTCTGAGGGATCACGACTTCGGGGGCCCGTTTCTCCGTAAGTCTATCCAGCCACTTTTTGAATTCGTGGAGACGTGGGATCAGCCCGAAAAGGAATTTCTGGATCCGGAGCTTCAGACTGCCCTAGCAAATCTGTATCGTGCAGCGTACGAGATGTCTGATCATCTAACGGAGAAGACTGTGCCGGTGGGGAATGGTGAGCAGGCTTCAGTGTTTCCGGACTCGCTCCGAGCGGTTGGGCCGCGTCCTGACTGGGTAAGAGAAGACGCTCGTGTACTGAATGAACAGGCCAAGATGTTCGTCCCAATTTACGAGCAATTTTTTCGGTTGTGCCGCACAAAGCTACTACGGTAGCTGTGCCCCCATTTGCTTGCGGCCTGTACAGGGACATATTGCAAATCTGATTGGCAAGAGTAATCCATAGGGGATACGACGCCGTGAGGTTCAAGGAAGGAGTATGCCATCGGCGCGACGCAGACAGGAAAGACCGTCACCTGAGCATGCGCCCCGCCCTGTGGCACCATGGCGTCCTTGTGGTGATAAGAATCTCGGCCGATTTCAACGAAAAACATGTGGGCCGCAATATCATTACCTTTCTCTTTTCGCAACCGCGATCCACAAGGTCCAGCCCTACATTGAGTGCAACCAGTTCCGAATTTTTCGATACGATCGTGGTTCCCGCACGGGAAGGGGGTTTTCAGAAGTGTTCATCGGAGAGAACTGCTGGTATTCGATTCGGATAAGCGCGAAACACATACCGAAGTTGAAGCACATTGTTGCATACAGGGTCGCACCGATCGCGGCGATTACCCATATTGCAGAAATCGAATCGATTGAGCCACGGGGTAACACAGGCAAATACGCGATCATCTTCAAAACCCCCGCATCCACAATCGGTCCCATCTCCGACTTGAAAACAGTGATGTGAACATGCAGTCGGCCCGTTACGCAATCCGGGACAAGTTGGTAAAGGCAACAAACCTCGACGACATCTGGGCACCGTAGCGGGAAAGCGTAGGCAACGATTCCACAGTTCCGCCATCCATTCCCGCGACTTCCCTCCATGCTTCTCTATCACATGCCGCGATCCACCGCCTTGCACATGTCATACACGGTCAGCAGTCCGACCTGCACGGCCTTAAAACAATGACTTATGGAAGTGCTTCGTTTCGATCTTGGCCGTGGTGGCGCGGAAGGCTGCCCAGGGGTTGTGTGGCAGCTCACCGTCCGCTTTCCTCCCGGTACACCGACGAAGATGGGCGCAGTGCTGATTCGGTCTCAGCAAGCTTGGTTAAGTGGCTGCGCAACCGAGACGGTCTTGCAGGCAGGCATGGGTGCAACCTACGGTGATGGGTATCCGCTGGAGATGCTGGCGGACTGGCTAACGAAGGCGGTCGCCCCGGCACCCGCATAGCGCCGTCCAGAATTACGCAATGGCCTCAGGCGCGGAGACAGCAGAGTGAACTTTCCCTTGTAAGGATCACTATTTTCTGGTCCCCATACCTCCGGGTATTCCCTCCGGTGGCGGCCTATGCTCCACGGACAAGGCATTCACCTGTACGTTCTGGGGCACGAGACGACGAGCGTCTTATTTGGGCAGACTGGAACTGCCCCGAAGTCGCGGCCACAACGGGGCACAGGGTCTGGCGCAACCTGAAGCCGTACACCGATCTCGATCCTGCTCAGGTCGCAAAGGAGGGGCGGCTGAAACTTGTCGCTAACGACGAGCGGGACTACGCGTCAATTTCGGCTTCGAGCAGCTGTGGCGTTCCCTCGTAGACCGGGACAGGTATCACAAGGTTTGATATTGCGAGTTCCTGTGCGGTGCGGCTCGACTTGACGTTGTAATCGAGGTAGATAGGTTGAACGGTGTTATTGGCGTAAAGCTCTCGAATGCGTGGATGGTCGTCATAGCTGAGCAACCATGGATAGCCTTGATTTTGAAGAAACACCGCGAGCTCTGCGTGATCGGCGTCCTCGTAGTGATGACGATAGAGCTTGCGCCCCTGTTGATAGTAAGGCGGGTCGACATAGACAAACGCGAAGCCTGTGGCAAGTTGCTCTGCGTTGTCCCGCATAAACGATATTGCGTCGTCCCAGTGGACGCTGACACGCTCCGCGAATGCGGCGGCCGCTCGAATCTGCCGGATTATCTTTTCCTTATTGAATCGGCAGTCGATCTTGTAATCGGAAGCTTGACTTTCGCCGCCAATTGGTCCCGCGCCGATGATGCCTGAAAAGTTGGTGCGGTTAAAAAACAGCCCAGCCGTCCCAAGCTGCAACAGCGTGTATCGACCATCTGCCGGGTCGGCAATGTCCCGGGTGGGCTGCAATCGAAGCCACGTTTCCATCGAAACCGGGCATGCGTCGACGGCAGCGCAGAGGGCATCAGTTTGGTTGAAGACGGACCACCAAAACGCATAAACCAATGGGTCCTTCTCGACGAGCACGGCGTCACTCACGAATCCAAGCCGAAGCAGTTCCAGCGAGACAGACGCTCCACCTGCGAACGGTTCG
The DNA here is from genome assembly GCF_040948765.1 of Paraburkholderia sp. BR10923. Lineage (NCBI taxonomy): Bacteria > Pseudomonadati > Pseudomonadota > Betaproteobacteria > Burkholderiales > Burkholderiaceae > Paraburkholderia > Paraburkholderia sp. BR10923. The sequence goes on from NZ_JBFPKO010000003.1 coordinate 105,403, forward strand.
TAGAAAGTGCATCCGTTAAGGTAGTTTTCCTCGATCACACCGCTTACATAAGCGGCGAGCCGCGCTTTCCCGCCGGGGTAGCGCAGCGGGCTCATTGGCTCGTGCCGAGGAAGGGGGCTCTTTCGTCTAGCCATCGTCAGTTGCCTTCCAGAATATATTTGATCGTACCGCGCAGATGATTTGCATACGTCTCCAAGGCGTTGACGTCGATGCCTTGGTATTTGATGTGCGTCATTGCGTCGAGGTAGTTTTTCGCCTGTTGCGTATGGTGGCTTCCGAGAACCTTGCAGATGTTGTTCTCGGCGAAGACGCCGCTACCAAAGTTTTTGGCAAAATTGATCAGGTCCCCAAGCCCAGGATCCCAACCCGGCTTCGGGGCCAGCTTGATGAGTTCACCCCACTTCTTTGCTTGTTTGATCTTGTACACCAGCGCACACTCAAAAAGTGCTCGCATCATCAACGACGCAGCGATGGGCAGCTTTGTGTGATCTATCCTCTTGATTTCTTGGGTCAGCCTTATGAGATTGTCGTCGACCACGTGGCACTCAAGGTTCTCAAAGAATATGGACGCTTTGGGTGTTTTCGGCCTTGCAGCTCCGACCGCAGGCGAAGGGGAAGACGGCGTCTGCGAAGCGGGTTGCGCAGCCGGGGGGCTCGTGGTCGGAGCAGCAGGCGCCGCGCTGGCTGGTGCTGCTTTTCCTTTCGGCGTAGGTGGCGTGCTTATGGCCGCCTTACCCTCTGGCGTTTTGAGGAACCGTGCGAAGTAGGCGAGAGGCTGCGTACGTGTATCATGCCGTGGGCGGCCTCTGACAGGATCCGGAAGCAAGAAGTCACGCGCGATCGCCGTCATCTGTTCACGAAAGATATCCGGCGGCAGTTCGCTAACCGGGTTTTGCTCAGCGTCGAACGAGAGGCGCAAGATGCGCTGAGTGTCCGTAAGCGTGAAAAAGCGGGTGTATGGGTTGGTTACGAGTTTCTCGTTTTCGAGAGCAGCGCGTTCGTCGACCGTCCAAACATCGAGGTTAAGTGCATACTGCAGCAGGCGATAGGGCTTAACAAGCTTACGAATTGCACTTGCCGTCGTTCCAAGTGCCTGTGCGACTTCCTCGATGGATGCGCGTTCAAGCATGCGGACCGCACGACGCATCTTTGCGACCGGAGACCACGGCTTTGCACCTTGTTCGGTATGACGCTTTTGCAGAATCGGATCGGCAGCTTCGCGGGTCGGGGCAACATCGACGCTGATGGATCGCAGAGCAGCTTTAACCCCGGCGCTAGCAACGGGGAAGCGGTCAGCAAACTCTTCTGGGACCCAAGACGGTCGAAGAAGCATCTGGCAAGCGGCAATCCGGCGATTGCCCTCAAGCACAATATGCTTTCCGTCCTTTTCTACAGTGATGACGCGCTCTCCGGGAAAGAGGCCGCCATTCTTTGCAATTCCGCGAGCGAGTTCCAGAACGTCCTCTAGCTTCAGGAGCTTTAGGCGGATCTCCGCTTGATCAGCATTGCTGTTGAGCTCGATGCGTGGATTTAGAAGGTCAAGCTGGATTGCTCTAGGATCAAGCTCGGTCGTAGTCCAGCTGGATTTTGCCGCCATATTTGCCCCGGAAACGTGATTTTTTGGTTCGACGGGTATATATCATATCTTGTCGCCGCGCCACAGCCTTCTCAGAGCGCTGGGCTGCGTGCCTGCCGCTGGACGCTGTCACCGGGGCTTAGGGCGCGTGGCCGTACCGCCCATTTTGCATACCGCTTCGCGCCTTCCTCCAGAATGCCTTGCTTCGTGATGTTCGGATTCAGAATTTGGAGGTCCTTCGCCATAGTCACGTCATTGACCATCAGCTTCCGGCGTTCGATGATGGACCGCAGTTGCCTCCGCTTGCGAGCTTTGTCGGTCGACCGGATGCCGGGGTATTCCCAGGCAATCCAGAGGTCGAGAAGAGTGTCCAGAGGTCCGACCAGTCCGCCGCGCTGGCTGCGCATTTCCAGCACGTATCGGACGAACGGGCGTTCGCTCGGGGTGCAACCTGCCAGGCGTTCTGCGAGTGCCAGTGCCTTGTCAGAGGTCGACAGCATCCAAGGGAGTTTGACGCCGTGCTTCCGCGCTCCCGTCTTGGTGAGGATTTCGCCGGTCTCCAGGTCCATCCAGGTATCTGGAACCGCTTGGGTCACGGGGCGCATGCGCTTCGTCACCTTCCAGCCTGCGGCCTTCAGGCGTTCCTTGGGGATTGCCTTGAACACGCCCCCGAACGCCACATGGCGCGGCGCTACATCGCCTAACGCTTCGACCGTTTGTAGGACTGCTTCGCTGGAAGGCTCGGTCGCTACGGCGCTCAGCGCCTGTAATTCTTCGTTGTCGATCTTCATTCAAATATTCTCAGATTTCGCTGTAAAACAGCAATTCTCAAAAGCCCAAACCCTTATGGGACGGGGCTCTCCGATGTTTTGCCTATAAGATAAGAAAGGGCACTCTAGGAACAAGAAACGGTCGGGAGACCACAGCTCCCAAGGTGTTCCGGGGGAATTTCATGGATCCGGGTAAGAGACCACCTATAGGTGATTGACCGTAATCAGACACACAAATACCCAGAAGCCAGGCACTCCCAAGCATCCCCGAGACAAAACAAATGACCTGGGGCTTTCTCGGGGTTCCCTGGGAGATGCCAAGAGATAGCTGCATCGACGACCACAATTGATGGTCGACATTGATGGTCTACTACTAGCGGTCTACTTTGTTCGGTCTCCCGAATCGGTATTTCGGTCTTCCTTGCAGGAGCCTTAAGCTGCCTCCAGGAACCTGCGCATATCCTCGTTCGCGCCTTCTACGACCGCCTGCCAGAACTCAACCTTCGTCATCAATTCCAGAGTCACAGGCTCGCAATAGCGTTGAAACTCAACCTCCCCGATTTCTCCGTGGAACTGACCACCCGGATAACTGTTGTAAGGTTTCTGGAATTCCAAAAGTGCCTCAGGGTCAAACCAATGCGCCTTAATGCGGTTAGACCGTTTCTCCATCGCTTCGAGGTTGTAGGGAACATGGAGCCCGCTAACGACCCATTCTTTTGTGATCGGGTGAGCACCCTTCAACGGCACGGCGTGATCGACCTCACATCCCTCGGGCATCGCCACGACGAAACCAAGACACTCTTCGAGGATCTCAGGAGTCGGCAAGGGGCGACCGTACTGACGCAGTCGCTGTCTAGCGCGATTGTTGATGGTCTTGGCTCGCTGCTTTGGTTCTTCCCTAAGTTTTGCCATTGAGGCTCGCTGCCTTGCGTTGTGCTGCGCCTTGGCTTCTGGGTCTTTGCGAATATGGTCCCAGCGACTGTTTGCGGTCTCTTTCTGGCACTCCCTGCATCTCAGGTTGCTCGCGTAGTGTTCGGTCTCGCCATGCTGTTTGCAGGACCACACAAACCGGCTCTCACCGCGCTCTTTGGCCTCACGGGCCGTACCTGCTTTCGTCGTCTTCATCATCGTTCGTTCGTCTCTTGAAAAGTGTTCGGCTGTAGTTGCTACTGTTGCTAAAAAGTTAAAAAAAATACGGCATGAATTCCCAGATTGTTGCTTCAGCTCCCCTGATCAAGCGCCGTTCCTTCCCCCCCCGCTTGCGTAACGCCTGCTTCTCCAGCCGCTGTCCCCGTGCCGCTAGCATGGCCCTATGCCTCTCCTTCACGTCCTCAGGAATCTGTGAGGCAATGCACGCCTCCGTAGGCCAATGCCCGGTCTGCTCGATATGGCGGCAAATCACCTGGGCTTCGATCTGCGCCTTCTCAATACAAATCCGCTGCTCCTCGGCAGTCCATCCGTTTCTGCTCCCCGGTGTCCTCCCCAGCCTTTTTCCCGCTGCCAAAGTGACTGCAATGCGCTCCTCGGGTGCCGGGAGGAAGCGCTGGGGTTTGTCGGTGCGTCGCTTGCGTGGCTTCTTGTCTGGTCCACGCTTACCTTTTTGATTTGGATTGCTAATCATGCGCCTCACATCTGTTGGTTGTGTCTGTCGGTTCATCTGGTTATTCGGTTATCTGCACATCTGGTTTGTCTATGTCCCTCCTGACCTTCATAAAGCCGCTACGACGGCCTAGGAGCGTCTCAGTAATGGGTATTATTGTTTCGAGTCGATCGAGCACGACCGGCCCAGGAATGCAAAACGGCCCCGAAGGGCCGCTAGGTGTTGCCAGGTGGTCGCGGTAGCGGAGAAGCGACAGCTTCGACAGGCGAAGCCGAGTACCGCTCAGTCTTCGATCACGAAGCAAATGTCTTCGTCGGGGGTGGGGTCGCTCCTTATCAGTGTCCAGGCTGTGGCAAGTGCAGACCACACGCAGGAAACATTCTCCTACCAAGTTTAGATGCACCTTCTTTCCCAACTATATTGTTCTTCGGCAACCCCGCCGCGCAAGGACTCCAGTATTGTCAATGTAAAATTCACTTAATTCGATAATAGACAAAAAGCAGCATCTTCTACCACCTTCTACCGCATTTATAGAATTATTCCTCACCGTTAGTCCATTTGCGCAATAGGTGTGTAGCGGTATTCCAGCCAATCCCAAAGGTCCGCATGGCTGCTACCGTGGCTTCGACCATTACCGGGTTACTGTCCTTGAGTATTTGGTAGGCCACCCTGCCATCACCCAGTGCTGCCCTGGCTGCTTTCAGGGTCTCAGGAGACAGCGAGGTAACCGTGCTGCTCTCTATCCTCTCAACTAGCCACCGCCTCACCTCTTCCCGCTTTGCTGCAAGGTCTGCTGCGTAGTCTTTCGCTGGCTTCCAGTTCTGAATTGCTTCCAGTGAGAACTGTGTTACGTGACCAAGCCCCTTACGGTCGATCAAGCGTTGTAGTGAGGGTTTGAACAGGGCCTCATAATCTGCCGTTTCTCGCTTCACTGCCTCACATTCAGTACAGGCCATTGTCTCTGTATTGCGCTTCGCTTTGTGACCCAGCTTGCAGGGCTTACCGGTGCGGTAGAAGGGCTTGCAGAGATCCTGGGCTTCCTTGCGTGACTTTGGGAGCTTGGCTGCTGCCGCGGCTCGCTTCTGTGTTTCCTTGGCTGCTGCGGCCTTGGCTTCCGCCTTGCCGGATGCTATGGCAGTCTTGGCGAGACCAGCGAAGGCTGACGCAGACTGTCTAGCTTGCCTGCGCTGCCTCACTTCATCCTCAAAGCTCATTGCATTGCTCCAGCGAGGCCTAGGGCATTCGTCCGCATGGCTTTGCCACTTACGTCTCTCGCGCTCACGCTGCCTCCTTCAGACGGCTAAGCACTCGCTGAAGTTGGATCAGGGACCACTCGGCACCCCTGCTGGTCTTGATGCCGAGGTTGTTCAACTCAGCGACCATTGCACGCTGGCTAAGACCACGAGCCTTCATACCGTCCACCAAGCCACGCAGCTTGTTAGCGAAGGCATCAGCAGCTTCCTGACGCTCCTCGATGTTAGCCGTGAGGTTCTGGGGGTTACCCAGCTTCACCCCGCGTTCCCGGGCGGCAGCCAGAGCAGCTTTGGTCCTTGCGCTGATCTGATCACGTTCCCACTCGCTCATGACAGCGTGCATATGCATCATGACCTTGTTAGCTTGAGGCATATCGGCAGCGACGAACTCCACACCCGTCTCGATCAGGCCAGAGATGAAATGGACGTTACGGGCCAGACGGTCGAGCTTGGCAATTACCAAGGTTGCCTTGAGCTTCTTAGCCACCGACAGAGCCTCGGCGAGCCTAGGACGACGGCCCAGAGCATTGGCACCCTTGCCTGTCTCTACTTCGGTGAACTCAGCCAAAAGCTCCCATGCACCGCCGTTGAGGTAAGCATGCACAGCAGACTGTTGAGCTTCCAGACCTAGGCCGCTTTGACCTTGCTGCAGGGTCGACACTCTGTAGTACGCGATGAACCTACCGTTTGCCATGGCCTGCCTCTATCACTCGCCAATCTGATTGGTGGATGACTACACCGCTTTACGTCCGTTCAATGTGTAGTCAGTGAGTGGAGATTACCCGAGATCCACCTAGGTTTACAGTGAGGAATTCCTAAGAATCGCCCGGGTTGGTAAACGCTGGCTATCAGCACTCGTAACAAGCCAACGGCATCGACGCGACTACTGCCCCAACCGTTGCGGTCAGACGTTAGACCGGTACCTGAAGACCCCACACACCTCACTTCAAAAACTCCGCTAAAGGTCGAGCGTTGTTGGTTGTTGTTCAAGGCTTCAAGTGGGGGCGCCCCGCCAGAATTTTCAAAATGCGTCCCTATAAAGACCGCCTAGGGTGTACCGGGGGCTCGCAGCAGACAGGGGGGTCTGTTTTCTTAAGGTGCCAGGGTGGGGGTGGGGCGAGCCAAGTGTTGTGGAATGCCACACGGGCGACCCAGAATAAAACCTTGGGGTCAGCGTTTGCCAGCCCAAAGACAAAAGCCGTTTATTATTCTTTCAGATACGGTCGGGTTCAGAGGTCGCCCACTTTACCTTTGGAACAGAATCAGACTCGGGTTCACTACACAGGACTTCCATGCTCAAGATTACGACGCCGAAAGGTATCGCGGGTTTTATGAACTTGGTGCGACCCGATACTCGCTTCGATCCCGAAGGCAAATACAAGGTGAACATCACGCTCGCCGCTGATGATGCAGCAGGGATAATTCAGTCGTGCAACGAAGTAGCGACCCACGAATTCGGCCCTAAGAAAGCCGCGCAAACGAAGATGCCGGGCAAAGAGAACGAAGACGGCAGCGTCACGTTCACGTTTAAGAGTAAGAGCAAGCCGAACGTGTACGACGCCCGAGTTACCCTGATCGAGCCTGAAAGGCTGTTAGCCCTACGCATCGGCAGCGGGTCCACAATTCGTGTTAATGGCGGAGCGGAGGCGTATGAGAACGGTGCGCGCATTGGCGTGACGCTGAGCTTGCACGAAGTCCAGATCATTCACTTGAAGCAATATCAAGCTGGTGGCTTCGAAGCCGATGACGAAGGCACGTTTATCTACCGTTCTGGTAGCTCCGCTCGCTCAATCTCGTGATACTCAGTGGTTTGATGCGAAGGCGCACCCCATAGGCAACGTCTTCACGAAGCGTCAACCAAGCTTACGCGCCAAGTCGATGGCAGGCGGATGGTAGTACGGTTTCAGCATCGCTAAGTTGCGATCCTCAAACACTTCCGCCAGTTCGATCAAGTTCGGCAGCTTGTCCGCCAATGGCTACGGCTTCCTTTGACCAAGTGGTTGCTGAGAACTTGCCCACGGTATTCCACGAGGCGGGACCAATTTGTCTCCACCGTATCCGAGCGAGTACCTGCTTTCGTGGGCTATCAGTCGCCGGCGTAGCTGGTCGAATGGCCTTCGTGCCTTGAAAGCCGCCTTCGCCGCAAGGTCGGGATCGGGTTCTCACCACCGACGAAGAAGCGCACCTTCTTGCAGCCCTGGCCCCAACCGGACGGCGAAGCGTTTCGCTGCTACCAGCAACAATCCTGAGCCTGGAGACCGGCATGCGACGTGGCGAATTGCTTGAACCGCAGTGGTCAAACGTCAACCTTGAAACCCGGACCGCACACCTGCCGATGAGCAAGAAAGATACGGCGCGAACGGTCCCATTGTCCACGAAGGCCGTGAATGTCTTGGCTGACCTGCCCCGTTCCATCGACGGCAGGGTGATTCCCGTCAAAGGCAACAGCCTGCATGCAGCGTTCAGTAAAGCCTGCACACTTGCTGGAATCAGGGACTTCCACTGGCACGATCTGCGGCAGACGGCAATTACCCGACGTCTTCCGTCAAAATTATTATTCGTGCCCCACTACTACTACTACTCCACGAACTCCTTCTGGAGCAGAATCTACCTCTCGTCCTTCAATAGCAGCATACACATGCAAAGGCGGACGAGAACGTAGACCGATTACCTCTTTGCGCTCTTGCTTATCACTGTGTTGAATGCGTTTGCGCGGCGCCTTATAGCCAAACGTTTTCTGCAGGAACAACCAAGTACGTGAGGGAAGGTCGATTCCGCCGTACCCTGAGCAGCATACCAAGCAATGCCATGGAACTGCCCCGGCCATGACTGATGCCAGATCGTTGGTCTCCCCCTTTTTTTGCAATGATTCGATGTGGCGAAGGGGCGCGATTGCGCAACCAAACGATTCCGTAGTATGTACGAATGAACGGCACGATCGGCCGATTAGCTTTACGCTCTGCGGCTCATGCGCATACAGACAATAAAGAGGAACAAGGCCGTCACGAGAGCTGGCTCGCTTCAGCTTTCCGAGTTGGTAGGCCTTGCGCTTCCCTGAGCGGTAATGTAGATGCGCAAAGGAGTTTGACTGAAGATGCAGCACTTTGGCCTGAACCCTTAGTCCCAGCCACGAAGATCTAGCTTGGTTGGTCAACCACCACTCCCAGTCAGCACCATTTAACCCCTCTTGGTGTTTGCTGAAGGTTTGGCTGTATATTTCGGAGCCGTGCCTATCCTTTAATTCTAGAATGTTTATGTCCGTGAAGGTTTCCTCAAGCGGCTGATGGCCGACGCGCCGCCCCTTACCCAACTGGTCATATGTGCGAAAGGCGAGCGCCCGAAATGTCTCGCATAGAGAAGATGACATATAGTTTTAGTCTTATTGAATGATATACAGCTTATCAGCTGTTTGCGTTCGTAGCTTGTATCAGTTCTGCGTCGATAAAACCTGCTGGATGCAAGTTGTTCGGCTGGCTCTCTAGTTCGCCCACTCTGCGCTGAGCTTCTCAGCCTGCTGCAAGACGATCTGCACGGCTTCCTCCTGCTGATCGGGGGGATATCTGTACTTCCTGAGGATCCGCTTCACCATAAGCCGCAGCTTTGCACGCACACTCTCGCGCTTCTCCCAGTCGACACTGACATTCCTGCGGAGGTTCTCCGTCAGTTCATGAGCGATCTTCTTCAACGTCTCGTCGCCAAGCAGCCTCACTGATGCTTCATTGTTCGCCAAGGCATCGTAGAAGCGAATCTCATCCTCGTTTAGGCCAAGCTGTTCCCCGCGATTGGCAGCCTCTCTGAACCTCTTAGCCATGTCGATCAGTTCTTCGATCACTTGGGCTGTCTCGATCGAGCGGTTCTGATAGCGAGCAATGACATTCGTCAGCAGCTCGGAGAACTTCTTTTCCTGTACCACGTTTGCGCTGAAGCGGCTCTTGATTTCCCCTTCCAGCAAGCGCTCCAGTAGTTCCACCGCCAAGTTTCGCTCGGGCAGATTCGCAACCTCGGCCAGAAACTCGTCATCCAGGATGCCGATGTTCGGTCTGTCGAGTCCTACCGACTCAAAGATATCGACAACGTCCTCCGAGACCACTGCGGATCCAATAATCTGTCGGATGGCCAGTTCACGCTGCTCGTCGGTGCGCTTCTTCTCGCTGATCTCCCGCTTCGTCAGCAGCACCTTTACGGCTTGAAAGAAGGCCACTTCCTCACGCACTGTCTTCGCCTCATCGAGCGTACAGCACAGCGTAAACGCCTTGCTCATCTCCAGCGCAACATCGGCGAATCGTTTCTTGCCGTCCTTCTGCCCCAAGACGAAGTTGGCCGCACCAGCTAGCAGCTTGTGCCCGCCAGTCAGGAAGTCGCTGTAGTCGAAGCCGTGAAGCATGGCCCGCAGCACATCGAGCTTCTCTTCGAGCACGGAGTAGGCTTCATGGGCATCGACAGTAGGCCGCCCACGGCCGTTGCTGGCTGTGTATTCCCTGAGAGCTTGTTTCAGGTCATTGGCGATGCCGATGTAGTCGACCACCAGGCCGCCCTGCTTGTCCTTGAAGACTCGATTGACGCGGGCGATGGCCTGCATCAGGTTGTGCCCCTTCATCGGCTTGTCGACATAAAGGGTGTGTACGCACGGTGCGTCGAAGCCGGTGAGCCACATGTCACGCACGATCACGAGCCGCAGTGGGTCGGCAGGATCCTTGAAACGCTTCTCTAGCCGCTTCTTGACCTGCTTCGGGTAGATATGCGGGCGCAGCAATGCCTTATCCGACGCCGACCCGCTCATGATGATCTTGACGGCCCCCTTCTCAGGATCGGGGTCGTGCCACTCGGGGCGCAGCTTCACGATCTCGTCATAGAGATGAACGCATATCTCCCGGCTCATCGCGACGAGCATGGCCTTTCCAGGCATAGCCTTGTTACGCTCTTCGAAGTGCGCAACGAGATCGGCTGCAATGCTCTGGATTCGGGGTTCGGCACCGACGACCTTTTCAAGCGCAGCCCAACGCGTCTTCAGCCTCGATTGTTCATCGGCCTCTTCATCCTCTGCCAGCTCATCGACCTCTTCGTCGATCTCAGGCAACGCCTCTTCCTTCAGCCCGAGCTTCGCAAGGCGCGACTCATAGTAGATAGGAACCGTGGCCCCGTCATCGCGGGCCTGTTGCATGTCGTAGACGTGGATGTAGTCGCCGAACACCGCGCGGGTATCACGATCTTCCTTCGAGACAGGTGTGCCCGTGAAGGCTACGAAGGTAGCGTTAGGCAGCGCGTCGCGTAGGTGCTGGGCATAGCCGACCTGATAGCCCTTCTCCTCGCCCTTGAACTTCGCAGAGAATCCATACTGCGTGCGATGTGCTTCGTCCGCGACGACGACGATGTTGTTACGATCAGACAGTACAGGGAACGTATCCTCATCCTCGCCCGGCATGAACTTCTGGATTGTGGCGAAGACGATGCCACCTGAAGGACGATTCGCCAGCTTAGCCCGCAAGTCCTGCCGAGTGGTAGCTTGCACCGGCTCCTCACGAAGCAGGTCCTGCGATAGCGAGAACACGCCGAATAGCTGGCCGTCGAGGTCATTGCGATCGGTGATGACGACGATGGTGGGATTCCCCATCGCCTCTTCACGCATGACCCGAGCAGCAAAGCAGGTCATCGTGATGCTCTTGCCACTGCCCTGGGTATGCCAGACAACACCGCCCTTCTGGGTACCGCCCGGTCTCGATGCTTCGATCACTTGTGCAATCGCTGCACGAACAGCATGGAACTGATGGTAGCCCGCGATCTTCTTGACGAGTCCGCCGTCGTCCTCGAAGAGCACAAAGAAGCGAAGATAGTCGAGCAGGTAGGTTGGAGCGAGGATGCCGCGAACCAGGGTCTCCAGTTCGTTGAACTGCCCGAGCGGATCTAGCATCCTGCCGTCGATCGTTCGCCATGCAAGGAAGCGTTCCGAGTTCGCCGACAGCGAGCCCATCCGCGCTTCGCTGCCATCGGAGATAACCAGAATCTCGTTGTACTCGAAGATATCGGGGATTTGCTCCTTGTACGTTTCGATCTGGTTGTACGCTTCCCAGATATCGGCCTTCTCGTTAGCCGGGTTCTTCAGTTCGAGCAACACCAACGGCATGCCGTTCACGAACAGGATGATATCGGGTCGGCGAGGATGCTTTGGACCCTCGATCCTCATCTGGTTGACCGCCAGCCACTCGTTCGCGGCAGCGTCGGCGAAGTCGATCAGCCTCACGAAGTCGCCACGGGTCTCGCCATCCTTCTGATACTCGACTGGTACGCCGTTGACGAGCAGGTTGTGGAAGATGCGGTTTGCCGATAGTAGAACCGGCGTGTCGAGGTTGATGACCTGCCGCAGAGCATCTTCTCGCGCCGCAAGTGGAATCGCGGAGTTCAGCCGATAGATGGCTTCGCGCAGTCGACCAACCAGCAATACCTGTCGGTAGTCGGTGCGCTCCGGCGACTCTCCATCGGGAGCAATATCGGGGCCGTAGAGACGGCTGTATCCAACTTCCCTCAGCCAGTCGAGTACTTCTTGTTCTAGTTGGTCTTCGGTCATTATTGTCTGGCCCCGTTGCGCGTGACGCCTTATACCGTTTCTTCCAGCACCTTTTCGGCTTCTGGAATGCGAAGCTGGCCTGAGAGCAGGCGAGGCAAAAGAGTGTCTCGGATGTCCGTAAGCGCAAGCATGGATATCTCATTCGAAATCCACGCATCAATCAGCGAACCCGCTATGCCTTCGAATTTCGTCATCAACGCCTTGGGAGGGATAACAACTCGATGACGAGAAACTAAGCCCTTGTTTAGGTTCTGCTGTGCGGATCCGGACGATTTGGAAGCAAGGTTTTGACTCTCTCGCCGTGTGACGAGAAATAGGAATGATCGGTGATCAGGTAAAGGCCTAAGGCCGCAGCACGCCTGATTTGCGGCAACGGATTTAGCCAATATGCACGCTTCGCCGGCCGTAGCGCCATACATTGCGACGACGGTCGTGCCTGCAGGCCAAACCTTGGCTGCACTCTCGCGTACCCCAACTTCCGTAATCTTTTCCTTCGTCCCCAGGATCACTGCATTCCGCACTTCACCCGAGGTGAGCCAGTCGACAGTTCCGCCCCAATACTCGGGTTTGGTGCGCTTTGGGGTACCTCCGCTTTCAACCTTGTCACAACATTTCTCGAGTCCGTCTGCAATCCACCCTGTCGGCACCAATCCCAGTTCAGACTCCTCGAACCCATCAGGGAAAAGCGCAGCGGTATCCGCGTCCAGGCCTTCGGGCTCACGGCCTTCTGCCTTGGCACGAACTGGGTCGAAGTCGACGAACCAGGACTTGAAAAGGGCTTGGGCGATGGCTTCGAAGGTGGCGTTGGTTTCGCGAAGCAGGGCGATGCGGTCGTCGAGCGCACCCAGGAAGCGGGACAGCCCCCGCTGTTCACCAATACTGGGGAGCGTAATTGGGAGCGCCTTAATTATGTCCGTGTTCAGATTCGGCATGACTGCGCCGACAGCGTGCGACCTCAACCAATTAAACGATTCATCGCTCGACAAAAATAATGAAAGGTAGTGCGGATCTACGCGAGCACTCTGAACTCTCAGGAGTAGGGCGCCGGTGCCGCATATAGCACCCGCGTATCTGCGATCGACAATCGCAGACAGACCGGTGGCTTGCACGCCTCTGCGAGCGAAGAGTATGTCGCCCGAACTTAGTCGATGGCGGGTTAGTTCTTCGGCTTTTGCTTCCGAGATCTGTGGGACATCGATGTCGAGGATTCTGCCCCTCCCGATCGCTTCGGTAGGAATGACGGGCGTTCCGCTATCGACATAATCGTGCTTGTGAAGTTGCGAGCCAAACGGGCCGGTTTGAATGGCGGCTTCCCCCGATCGGACAAGATCACCAATGGTGAATCGGGTCCACTCAGACTTCATATCCGAGTCCTCCGAGCATTTGCCGAATCACTGTGTCGAGCTCCCTCCCCTTCGCCATCTGCTCACCCAATTTCTCGGTCAGCTGCTGCATCTTGTCAGCGAAGGCTTCATCGTCATCCTCCACCTCCTGCGCACCGACATAGCGGCCCGGTGTCAGTACATGCCCGTGCTCGGCAATTTCAGCCAAGCTCACGCTGCGGCAGAATCCCGGCACGTCGCCGTAGGCCGTCTGCGCTTCGGCATCGCCACGCCACGCATACACCGTCTCTGCGATCTTAGAGATTTCGTTGTCGGTCAGTTCGACCTGCACCCGGCTGACCGCTCGTCCCAGTTTGCGGGCATCAATGAACAGCACCTCGCCCTTACGGGTTGCCTTCTGCTTCGTGAGAAACCAGAGGCAGGCGGGAATGGGAGTGTTGAAGAACAGCTGGCCCGGCAAGGCAACCATGCATTCGACCATATCGGCCTCGACCATCGCTGCTCGAATCTCGCCCTCGCTGTTCTGGCTCGAGCTCATTGAACCGTTTGCCAGCACTATGCCAGCCCGACCATTGGGTTTGAGGTGGTAAAGAATGTGCTGCAACCATGCGTAGTTCGCATTGCCTTGAGGCGGCGTGCCATATACCCAGCGAGGATCACCTTCGAGGCTGCCGTGCCACCAGTCAGACACGTTGAAAGGAGGATTTGCCAGCACGAAATCGGCGCGAAGGTCGGGATGCTGGTTGCGCGTGAAGCTATCTGCAGGCTCCTTGCCCAAGTTGGAGTCGATCCCGCGAATCGCCAGATTCATCGCTGCGAGTCGCCACGTAGTCGGGTTCGATTCCTGGCCATAGATCGACACGTCACCCAGCTTGCCTCCATGGGCTTCGATGAACTTCTCCGACTGCACGAACATCCCACCCGACCCGCAGCAGGGGTCATAGACCTTGCCGTGATGAGGAGCCAGGACAGCAACGAGCGTCTTGACGATGCTTGCGGGCGTGTAGAACTGGCCGCCCTTTTTGCCTTCAGCGCTTGCGAACTGACCTAGGAAGTACTCATAGACCTGGCCGAGAATGTCGCGGGCAATGTTGGCGTCGCTGCCGAAGCCGATCTGTGAGATCAGGTCGACGATTTCGCCGAGCTTGCCGTCCGGCAACTGCGCACGGGCGTAGCGCTTATCAAGAATGCCCTTGAGCTTCGGGTTTTCGCCTTCAATGGCAGCCAAGGCTTCGTCAATGCGCTTACCTATGTCCGCCTGCTTCGCTTGGGCCCGCAGGCTTTCCCAACGCGCAGCCTCCGGCACCCAGAAAGCATTGACTTCCCTGTAGTAGTCGCGGTCTTCAAGCTCGGTAGCGATAGTTTCGTCGTCGCTATCCGACAGAAAGTAGTCGTCGTCCTGGTCGAGAAAGCGGCTGGTCAGTTCTTCTCGACGAGCCTGAAAGGTGTCTGAAATATACTTGACAAAAATCAGCCCCAGCACAATGTGCTTGTACTCGGCCGCGTCCATATTGGCACGAAGCTTGTCGGCTGCGGCCCACAGCGTTTTTCTAATGTCCTCGATCATTGCTGGTCTTCTTGTAGATTGGTGCAGGCCGACATTATGCCGTTTGCGGTCGACTTGCAATCAGCGTCCGAATTCGCTTAAAGGGCACTGAGCTTCCATAGAGCGTGCGGCTATCTCGGAAGCGGTTGGCAGACGAGACGCGCGGCGACTAGGAGACAGGTTCTGGCTGCCAGCCCATACACCTCCCCCAATGAGGAGACGGGCTGTTCTGGAAAGAGGTCATCCTTAAAGGGAGGGCGGCAGCGAGGCTGGTCTCCCGGTAACGTATGGCGGCCTTGGAGCGGAAGGGCGCAACCGTCGGCGCTTCGGGAAAGCGCGTCAGTTAGGCGACAACTTCTGTGGACAGCAGGACGGTACGCACTAGGTAGTGCTAGGGCGATTGTTCGCTTCTTTGAGGCCATCGTCCGGCGCTTTGTAGTCGGCTGGCGATGCCAAGAATGCGTCAATGTCGGCGGCACGCCAGCCCACCGCCCCCGCTCCAAGCCGCACAGAGGACGGAAAGGTTCCGGCTTTCATGCGCTGATAAATGGTTGACCGGGACAAGCCTGTTTCCCTTTCGACTTCGGCACGACGCATGACGGCGTTAGGCGCTCGTTGGATCGGCTTCGGTTCTGCTTCCGTCCCCGAAGCAGGACGTGAGAAATTTTGCGCATGATCTGCTCGCTCAGGTGCATGGTGGCCTGCCGACAATCCCAAGGCAATCAGCATCGTTGCAAGCTGGTCTCCGGCCGCGCACCACCGTGCGTACGCTTCGCAGTAGCAAAGCAGCAGTTCCCCGTCGACTGAACCCAGCAGACCTGCGTCTGACAACTGTCGTGCCACACTGGGCCAGTGGGCTAGTGCGTTAGGAGATAAACGTGCCAGCAGCCTCGCATCACCCGGACTGGGATTGCTGAAGCTGCCCTGCATACCTCGAAGTTGGGAAGAAGCGGCTTCATGGTTGAGTGGTCCAGGCCTTCGTTCGCGCATGCCGACCTCCCTTGTGCTCCGACCTGAAAGATCAAGTCTAGGCGTACCCGAAAGGAAGCGCATCGGAAGTGAGGCCGACCTAGACGCGGCGGTCGGATCGCGGGACGCAACGCGGCGACGCCAAGCGGAGGATTGACCCTGCCGCAGACCCTGTGTCATTCTTGGCCTTAGGCAGGCAGCCGCCTGTCACCCTGATGTCACCCAGCGGGGTGTCAAACCAGAGACGACGGAAGCAACGCCCAAATGAAAAAACCGGCCTAAGTGACCGGTTTTAAAGGGAAATCGGTGGTGGAGAGGAGGAGGATCGAACTCCCGACCTTCGCATTGCGAACGCGACGCTCTCCCAGCTGAGCTACCCCCCCAACGAAAATAATTCTAGCACAGCCATTTTCCCTTTTGCCAAGCCTCCAGCCTCGGGAAAACCTCATCTGGACGGCGCGCCCGCGAGCACCCAGTCGACCACCGTGCGGATATCCGCATCGCTCATCGATTGATGGGCTGGCATCGGAATCATGCCCCATGCGCCGGCGCCGCCGTCCTTCACCTTGCGCGCGAGTTTGGCCGGCGCCTGCGCGTCACCCTTATATTTCGCGGCGACTTGCCGGAACGACGGCCCGACCAACTTGCGATCCACCGCGTGACAGCCCATGCACGCATTCGCCGCGGCGACCTGCTGCCCGCGAAGTGCGGCCTCAGCCGCGCAAGCACCCGACGTCATCGTGCCCGCCATCGCACCGACCACCACCGCCAACACAACACCCCCAAGCGTCACACCCCGCATCAAGGCACCGCCTTAGGATTACCCGGCCGAACCGCCGTCGACGAATTAACCGGCGCAGGCGCCTGTTGATCGAGCGGTCGCGCGCTCACCTCCGAATCGGGAATCGCGCCGACCGTCGGCTCACCGACCTCGGGCTGCGAGGCGGCCACCGGCGCCGTCGCGCTCGCGGCCGCAGCGGCCTCCGCTTCCTGCGGCTGGATGTACTGGAACACCTTGACGACCTGCACGACGCCCGGCACGCGACTCGTGACGTCGGCTCCGATTTTGCCCTCATCCATTGTGACAAGGCCCATCAGATAAACGTTGCTGCGCTCGGCCACGACCTTGAAGTTGTTCGCCGAAATGTTCTTCTCGGCGATCAGCGCGGTCTTCACGCGCGTTTCGAGGTAGGTGTCGTTGGTGCGCGACGAGAACGAGCTCGCCGGCATGATCGCCAGTTCATTGACGATCGTATTCACGTTGTTCAGGTTCCGCACGATGCTCTCGGCGCGTTGCTTCGACACCTCGCCCGCGACCTCGCCGGTCAGCAGCACGCGGCGGTTGAAGACCGTGACGTTCACGTGCGCGGAGTCCGGCAGGTTCTGGCTGATCTGCGACAGCGCCTTCACCTGAATCTCGCGATCCTCGGTCTGCGCGCCGAGCGTGCGACGGTCGGTCGCCATTAGCGCGCCGCCGCCCGCCGCGGCCCCGACGGCGAGAAAGCAGCCTTGCAGCGTGACCGACAGCCCCGCCGCGAACCCGACCACGAGCACGGTTCTCACCAGTGTCTTCTTGATGCGGAATACGCTCATCAACTAGCTCTCCTTCGAAATCAGTCTCAGTCTTCGCCGAGCAACATGGCATCGATGCCGTCGCACAGGCAATGGATGGTCAGCAGGTGCACTTCCTGGATGCGCGCGGTGCGATCGGACGGCACGCATACGTGGATGTCGGTGTCACTCAGCACTTCCTGCGCGCGTCCGCCGCCCTTGCCGGTCAGCGCAACGACGATCATTTCGCGCTCATGCGCGGCTTCGATCGCGGCAAGCACGTTCGCGGAATTGCCGGATGTGGTGATCGCGAGCAACACGTCGCCGGGCTGACCGAGCGCCCAGACCTGTTTCGCGTAAATCTGTTCGAACGAATAGTCGTTGGCGATCGCGGTGAGCACGGAGGTGTCGGTGCTGAGCGCAATGGCAGGCAGACCTGGCCGCTCGCGCTCGAAGCGCCCGATCAGCTCGGCCGCGAAATGCTGCGCGTCGGCGGCCGAACCACCGTTGCCGCACGCGAGGATGCGATTGCCGTTGGCGAGCGCGGCGAACATCGTGTCGATCGCGGCGGCGATCGGCATCGAGAGGGTTTCGAGGGCTTCGAGTTTGACTGCCGCGCTGTCGCGGAAGTGTTGTTGGATGCGTTCGACTGACATCGAGTCTCTATCTTCTACCGCGAATGGACCGCACTGTGCGGCCGTGTTGTGAAGGCATACTGCCAGGCTGTGGCGGCCGATAAACTTGCGCTCGCGCGGCACGCGAGCGCAAGTTTATCGCACTCACGCGCGTTGTCCGCGCGGGCCGTCAGAGTTCGTCGGCGCGAAATGCATCGCGCAACCACACGAGCCTGCCGCTCTCGAACGCGACGACGTCGAAACGGCACGCGGGTTCATCGCGCGGGGCGCGGTTCGTCGCGGCGCGAGTCGCGAGATAGTGCCGCGCCGCTCGCACGATGCGCTGCCGCTTCTGCCAACCGATGCTCGCGGCAGCACCACCGTAATGCCGCTGCGCACGCGCGCGAACTTCGACGAACACCAGCGCGCCGTCGCGATCACTCATCACGAGATCGATCTCGCCTCCCCGACACGTCACGTTGCTCGCGACGAAGCGCAGACGCTGGCGCTGCAAAAACTCTCGTGCGCGTGCTTCGAAAGCGGCGCCGACGGATTTGGACTGGTGCGCGCAGGAAAAGTTGTGGGCGGTTTTTGGCCTGACGTTGATGGACGTCTTTTGCGCAGTCTTCGGCGCGACCTGCTCGCGCAAGCCCACATGGCACAATGTCGGCCTCGTTCCGTCTGTTTGTGTCTTCCGTGTCATGACTCCTCTCTCCGAACTCGCGCAAGGGCAGCAGTACCCCGCCGCCGCGCTGTATGTGGTGGCCACGCCGATCGGCAACATCGCCGACATCACGCTGCGCGCGCTGCACGTACTCGGACTCGCGGATCGCATCGCCGCCGAGGACACCCGCAACACCGGTCAGCTGCTGGCGCGCTACGGCATCTCGAAGCCGCTCGTCGCCGTGCATCAGCATAACGAGCGCGCCGCCGCGCAGCGCGTGATCGAGTATCTGCAGGCCGGCGAGCGTGTGGCATACGTGTCCGACGCGGGTACGCCGGGCATCTCGGACCCGGGGGCCAAGCTCGTCGATGCCGTGCGCGAGGCCGGCTTCGCGGTGGTCCCGCTGCCCGGCGCGAGCGCGCTCGCCACCGCGCTCAGCGCGACCGGCGACTGGGTCGCGACTTTCTCGTTCCTCGGCTTCCTGCCGCCGAAGCCGAAGGCGCGCGCCGCCGCCTTGCAGGCGCTCGCGCAGCACCCTCACGCGATGGTGTTCT
Organism: Paraburkholderia sp. BR10923; assembly: GCF_040948765.1. NCBI lineage: Bacteria > Pseudomonadati > Pseudomonadota > Betaproteobacteria > Burkholderiales > Burkholderiaceae > Paraburkholderia > Paraburkholderia sp. BR10923. The sequence continues at coordinate 124,405 of NZ_JBFPKO010000003.1, forward strand.
ACGAAGCACCGCACCGGATCATCGAGACGGTGCAGGCGCTCGCCGATGCGTTCGGCGGCACGCGTCGTCTGCTGATCGCGCGAGAACTAACGAAGTTACACGAAGCGCTGCACCAGAGCACCCTGGCCGAAGGGCCAACGTGGCTCGCCGCCGATGCGAACCGGCAGCGGGGCGAATTCGTGCTGGTGGTCGAAGGCGCTTCGCCCGAAGAGGCCGGCGAGCACGATCACGACGCGCTGCTCGGCATCCTGCTCGAAGAATTGACGGTGAGCAGCGCCGCGAAGGTCGCGGCGGCGCTCACGGGCGCATCGCGCAACGCGCTGTACACGCGCGCGCTCGCGCTGAAGCAAGACAAGCCCGACACCTGAGGACAAAGCCGGGCGGGCAAAAGGCGGAAGAGAAAGAGAAAAGGGCCGCATGTCGCGGCCCTTCGCTTGTCTACAGACGGTTGGTTCAGCCGACGCGGCATCACCGCCGCCGTCACGTCACATCACTTGTTCGAATCCGAGTTCGACGCGAGCGTCTCGTTCAGCTCGGCACGCGCTTCCTGCTGCGTGAGCCCTTCGATCTTGACCCGCGCGGTGCCGCTGTGGCGCATGTCGAGCATGCCGGCGGCCGCCATCGACAGGTCGATCACGCGGCCGCGCGCGTACGGACCGCGGTCGTTGATCCGTACGATCACCGAGCGCGAATTGGCCGGATTGGTCACGCGCACGTACGAGCCGAGCGGCAGCGTACGATGCGCGGCCGTCAGGGCGTGCATGTCGTAACGCTCGCCGTTGGCGGTGCGGCGGCCGTGGAAGAAGCGTCCGTACCACGACGCACGTCCAATCTGATGGAAGTCCGGAACGTCGACGCCGTCGTCGGTGAGCGGCTTCGCGTCAGCCAGCGACGGCGCAGGCGCGTCCGACGTGCTCGGGCTCGAGGCCGGCGCGCTACCGAACGATTGCGGTCCGAAAGAACTCAGGTGCATGTTCTTCGTACGTTGCGGCGTGTCGTTCGCGGACGTGTCGCTCGCACCGGGAGGCGTGGCGCAGCCGGCCAGTACAAAAAAGGCAAAAAGAGTCCCTAGACCACGGGATAGCCGAGTTTTCATAAGACGTGCAAACACATAGTCGAGCCGCGTCACCCGCGAAACTGCTGGGCATGTCGCTTGCGGCTCCGGCGGTAGGGACGACAACGCGCCGCGCGAAAAAGCGCAGTACGTCAAAGCCCGGATGCGGCTCACTCAGCCGCTACCGCACGGTTAATTTTCACGTCTGGCGCAACCTGTCCCCGGCAGCCTGACCAGACCCCACATGCCGCCAATCGAACGTGGCAAACACGTTCTTGCGCGCGTAACTCAGCGCGCAGGAACGGCGGCGTAGGCCCCACCCAGCGTCACGGAGGTTAATTCCGTAGCAGGCGCGCGGCGCCTGGCTGGGCAAGACGTGTGCATCGAACGCATCGATACTTGATGGCCGTCGGCATTCCGACAGCCCTTACTTGAATAGCGAGCGGCATCTCCGTTTTGTGAGGATGCGTCGCCTTGTGGCTGCACAACTCTTGTGCATGGACTCCATTATACCTAAAAAAAAATTTTGGGATGGCGAGCACCCACAATCCTTGATCAATCTTCACATTTATCGCAAAAATGGGCATGCGACAGGCGCGACGATGCCATGCGCAAGCCCGTCGCGTCGGCGACGGAGACTGTCGCGAGGCCGGTACAATCAACGTTTTTCCAGCGCGTCGTTGCAGCCATGAAAGTCACCCTGATCCCCGTCACGCCGTTCCAGCAGAACTGCTCGCTGCTCGTATGCGAGACCACCGGGCGCGCGGCCGTCGTCGATCCGGGCGGCGACCTCGACATGATCCAACGCGAAGTCGCGCGGCAGAACGTGACCGTCGAGAAGGTCTTGCTGACACACGGCCACATCGATCACTGCGCCGGCGCGAAGACGCTCGCCACCCACTACGGCGTGCCGATCGAAGGTCCGCATCCCGACGAACGCTTCTGGCTCGACAAATTGCCGGATCAAAGCACGCGCTTCGGCTTCCCCGCGGCCGATGCCTTCGAGCCGGACCGCTGGCTGCAAGACGGCGACACCGTGCAGTTCGGCGACGAAACCTTCGAGGTGTACCACTGCCCCGGCCACACACCGGGCCACGTGGTCTTCTTCAGCCGGGCGCACCGGCTTGCGCTGGTCGGCGACGTGCTGTTCGCCGGCTCGATCGGCCGCACGGATTTCCCGCGCGGCAACCACGCGGACCTGATCCGCTCGATCCGCGGCAAACTCTGGCCGCTCGGCGACGACATCACGTTCGTGCCGGGCCACGGCCCGACCTCGACGTTCGGCGCCGAGCGCCGCACGAATCCCTATGTCGCCGACGGAGTGGGCGCATGAGCAGCGAAATCTATGTCAGTACCGACGTCGAAGCGGACGGCCCGATCCCAGGCCCGCATTCGATGCTGAGCTTCGCATCCGCCGCATACACCGAGGACAAGCAGTTGATCGCGACGTTCTCGGCGAATCTCGAACTACTGGAAGGCGCGGCGCCGCATCCAGTGCAAGAAGCGTGGTGGAAGACCCAGCCGGAAGCATGGGCGGCCTGTCGTCAGGACTTGCAGAAGCCCGAGGCCGCCCTGAGCGCCTATGTCGACTGGGTCGAGGCGCTGCCGGGCAAGCCCGTGTTTGTCGCGATGCCGGCTGGCTTCGACTTCACCTATATGTTCTGGTACATGATGCGCTTCGTCGGCCGCTGCCCGTTCTCGTGGTCGGCGCTCGATATCAAGACGCTCGCGTTTGCGATGACCGGCCTGCCGTACCGCAAGAACATCAAGCCGCGCTTTCCGAAACATTGGTTCGACGAGCATCCGCATACGCACGTCGCGCTCGACGACGCAATCGAGCAGGGCGCCCTCTTTTGCAACATGCTGAAGGACTTGCGCGCGCGTCAGCCCGAGCTGCCGGGGGACGGCAAGGATGATGGGGACGGCTCAGGGCAAAACGCCGCTCCGGACCCGGTAAATTAGGCAATCTCGCTCGCGAGAGCCGTTTTACATTGCGTTTCGTTTTCGCGCCCTCTACCATTCGTTGATACGGCGACGCTAACGGAGGCGCAGTTGACACTCGATACGTTCTCACAGAAGATCCTGCGCCTGCTGCAGCTCGACGCACGCCGTTCCGTGCAGGAAATCTCCGACCAGGTCGGGTTGTCGAGCACGCCATGCTGGCGGCGCATCAAGGATATGGAACAGTCGGGCGTGATCCAGCGCTACACGGCGCTGCTCGATCGCGAAAAGCTCGGCTTGCACGTGTGCGCGCTCGCGCATATCCATCTGACGCGTCACACCGAAGGCGGCGTCGAGCAGTTCGAGCGGGAAATCGCTACCTGCCCCGAAGTGACCGAGTGCTACAGCACGACGGGCGAATCCGATTACATCCTGAAGATCGTCGCGCCCGACATCAAGGCGTACGACAGCTTCCTGCACGAACGCATTTTCAAGATTCCGGCCGTCGCGCAGGTGCGCACGAGCGTGGTGCTGCGCGAAATCAAGTTCGATACGCAGTTGCCGTTGTGACGGGTGCCGCCACCGCGGGCGGCATGGAAGTTCGCGGTTTCGGGCGTCCGAAACTGACCAAACTCAGGTGGCGTTGTGAGGCTCGGTGGCGGTTGACCGACCGGCGGGAGCGGTGCCGGTCTTGAGCTCCGCCGCCGAACCGCCTTGCGCGGCCGAGATATCCCGTTGCAGCAGCACGTCGAGCTTGCGTGCGCCGAGACGACGCTTGAGCGCCGTCAGATCGACGCGGCCGAGCGACTGCGCCTCGCTCTCCAGCAAACGAGCGACTTCGGCACCCTCCGCAGCGCGCCCTTCAGCAGACCCCGCCGCCGGCAACACCACCTCCACGTCGAGCCCGGTGCTCAGGTAGTGCAGATTCACCGCAGCGGCCCGCAAGCCACCGGCAGCCAGCGCCTCGTCGACCTCGGCCGTCACGCGCTCGCGCGGCGGCAGATCGACCGGTGGATGCGCGAGCGCGTCGTTTTCGGGGTCAACGTGAATCAGCGCGTCGAGCACGCGCTTGTCGGTCAGCACACGCAGACGCGCCGACTCCGCGATGTAATGGCCTTCCGACACCGAAATCATCGGATCGACGAGGATATGCGCGTCGACGAGCGCGAAATCGCCCGTCTTGCGCGTGCGCATTTCGTGCACGTCACGCACGCCCGGGGTGGACATCAGCAGCGCGCGCATGTCGGCGGCGGCGGTTTCGTCGAGCGCACGGTCCGACAGATCCTGCAACGCGTCCCAACCGAAGGTCCAGCCCATGCGCGCGACCATGAAGCCGACGATAGCCGCCGCGATCGGGTCGAGCAACCGCAGGCCGGCGAGACTTCCGACCACGCCGATCCCCACCACCAGAGACGACGCCGCGTCCGAGCGGGCGTGCCATGCGTTCGCGATCAGCATCGCGGAACGCACCCGGTTCGCCTCGTGCAGCATGTAGCGAAACAGCGCTTCCTTCGAGACCAGTACGAGCGCCGCGACCGCGAGCGCGCTCATATGCACGGCGGGAATATTTTGTAGATCGGCGAGCCGCGTACCGGCGCGCCACAACATACCGACGCCGACCGAGATCAGCAGCGCGCCGAGAAATAACGACGCCACTGTCTCATAACGGCTATGTCCGTAATTGTGATCGGCGTCGGGTTTTGCCCCGCTATGCCGATTGGCAATCAGCACGACAAAATCGGAAATGAGATCGGCGAGCGAATGGACACCGTCGGCAACCAGCGCCTGCGAGTGCGCGATCGTACCGATGATGATTTGCAGCGTCATCAATACGGTATTGACCGCAATACTCGCAAAGGTACTCTTGCGTGCAACGCGTTGTTTCTCGGCGGTTTGGGCGATCGCGGCGGACGGCATGCTGAAAAGGCGGAAAGGTCAGTTGTTGCTATTGTACCCGCCACGATTCGCCTGCGCAGGGAAGGCTGCGAAAAAACCTTTTTAAATCAGTCGCTTATCTAAACGAAAAGCATTCGCGTTCCAGCTACCTGAAGTGCATGCGACAGAAACCCGGCGCCGCAAATGACAAAACCGCGCCCTGAACGGTGCGCGGCTTTTTGAGATTCTGCAGCAGGCTATAAACGCGGTGGATTGCCAGTATCCGCATTACGTGCAGGCAAACCCTTACCATCCGCCGGATCGCGATTACTTCTGGATCAGAAACTTTTCGCGATCAAGACCGGCGATCCAGCGCGGCGGCTTGCCGCGACCGGACCACGTGCTGCCGCTTTCGGGATCACGATATTTAGGCGCGACGCCTGCGCGCGGCCGGCTCGCTTTAGCGCCCTTCGGTGCGCGGCCGCCGCCGAGTTCGCTCAGCGAAATGCCGTAGTCGGCCATTTTCTGCTTGATTTCATTCAAGACTTCCGCGTATTCGCGCGACTTCGCTTCTTCAATCTGCTTTTCGAGCTTCTCGCGCTGCGCGAGTAGTTCCTTGTAAGAAGACATAGGTTCCCTTGTGGTATGGATAAATGACGCCGGTCTTTTGCCGACTCGCCTTTGAAGGTTTCATGCCTCGGAATTTGATGGCGAGATTAACACAAAATAGAAAGGCTGGATAAGCGCCCGGAAAAAATTAATTTAAATTCGTTTCAAAAAGTTTCCTGCGTCGCTTCTGGGTCGGACAACGGCCTTTCAAATAGGTGATTTCGCACGTCGCTGAAAAAATTCCCCCAGTCTGCATATTGATCCGATTTAACTATCAGAAAATGAGACTTGAGCCGTCTATTGCGCATCAAACATTTCACGGCATGAAAGCTTTGGCTCGGATAAGCACGCACTTTTGATACAGGCGTCCGTTCGTTGCGACTGGCGCACGCTTGTTTTTCCGATAAACGATAAATGCTTAATCCGCATGCCGCTCGATGCAGACTTCGAGCGCCGCGTGCAATGTGCCGGTATCGGATCGCGCGTCATCGAATGCGAAGCGGCGACGCACACCGTTGCGTTTCAGATCGGCGCCGTAACGGTCGACGCCCAGCAATTCGACGCCGCCCGCGCCACTAAACCGGCGACCGAACTCCGCGATCAGCGCGTCCTCGTCGCTGGCGGCAAGCGGTGGCAGCGGATCGAGTTGCGCGCCGTCGAGCCAGCCCATCGCGCCGAAGCCGCCGATGTAGCGCAGCCGCTCGATCTCCATGATCCAGAACGTGAAATCGCCCAACGCCAGATAGCGCTCCGCGTCCGGGTGATAGCGCAGGTAGCGCCGCACCAGTTCCGGGTTCGAGTCGACCGGCTCGAAGCGGCCGAGCAGCGTGACGCGCTGGCTGCCCAGCACGTCGCCATCGGGTGCGTCGACGGCCAGGAAACCGGCACGCGGATCGGCGTGCAGGTTGTGCGTGTGCTCCGCGAGCCGGCTCACGAGGATCGTCGGACGATGCCGTGCGTCCGGCGCGAACGGCAGCACCGACGGATACGGAAAGCCCTCCGGCTGGCGAGCGTGCGTGGCGAGCGTGCCGACCGCGGCCGTGTGCAGCAGATGCAGCGGAGCGTGAGCGGGAATGTTCAACTGAGCGTTCCTCGGGTGAATTTGGAATGAACGGGAGAGCGGTGAGCGCCACAAAAGCCGTCACGCGCAGCAATGCAAAAAGCAACAGCGGCGCACCAAAGCATGACATCCAGCAATCCCGCTTCGTTGCATCTCCAGCCCATCAATCGTATGCGCCCGATCCCTCGGCTCCAAGCGTTAGCCACCACGCTTCGATAAAATCGGAGATCCGCTTTCAATGCGCTTTCTCGCGCCCTCCGCCTCGAGACCTCCGTGCCCGATCACCACGCCTCCGAATTCGCCGTCCTCCCCGCCGCCCATCGCAACTTGTCCGTCACCGCACGGCAACGCGCACGGATCGCCACGATGGCGCTGTTTTTCATCGCCGGCATGATGTACGCGTCGTGGGGCGTGCATGTGCCGACGGTGCGCGACCGCTTCCATCTGAATCCGGCGATGCTGTCGTTCGCGTTGTTCGCGGTGGCGGGCGGATCGATCGGCGCGATGGTGACCAATGCGTCGTGGATCGCGCGGGTCGGCACACGCCGGGCCTGTCTGGCCGGCGGCCTCGCGATGGCCGCCTGCGCGGCGCTGATTCTGGCCGTGCCCGCGTACTGGCTTCTGCTGGTCGTGCTGGCCGTCTTCGGCGCCGGCATGGCCACGCTCGACGTCGCGATGAACGCCGAAGCGAGCGCCGTCGAAAAGGCGCTCGGCAAGCCGATCATGTCCTCGCTGCACGGCATGTTCAGTCTTGGCGGCATGTTCGGCGCAGCGGTCGGTGGGGCGCTGCTGTCGCGTGGCATGGCGCCGGCCCTGCATCTCGCGCTCGCCGCGGCGACCAGCGCGCTCGTGCTGGTGCTCGCCTGCCCGTCGGTGTTGCCGCACGTGCCGCACGCCGAGCATCCCGATGCGGCGACGCCACGTGCGAGCCGCTGGCGCTCGCCGGCGCTGTGGGCGCTCGGCACGATGGCGCTGGTCGCACTGATCGCCGAAGGCGCGATGTACGACTGGGCCACGGTCTATATGCGCGATGTCGTGCTCTCGACGCCCGCGCTCGCCAGCGCCGCCTACGCGGCGTTTTCCGGCGGCATGGCAGTCGCGCGTTTTGCCGGCGACGCGGTGCGCGCCCGCTTCGGCGCACCCCAGCTCGTGATGATCAGCGCGGCGCTCGCCTGCGCCGGGATGGTCGACGCGCTGCTGCTGCCGAATCCGGTGGCAGCGCTAGCCGGCTTTGCGCTGATCGGCTTGGGCCTCGCGAACATGATGCCGGTGCTGTTCGCGGCGGCGGCGAGCGTGAAGGGCATCCACGCGGCTGAAGGGCTCGCGCACGTCGCGGGGCTGGCCTATTTCGGCTTGCTGCTCGGACCGGTGATCATCGGCGCCGTCGCGCAGGTGACCAATCTGACGATCGGACTGTCGGTCGTCGCGGTGTGCGCCGCGATGATCGCCTTCGCCGGGCCGAAGGTGCTGCGGCGTTTGAAGATCTGACAGGAGCGGTGAACAAAAGAAAAGGCACGCAAGCCTCGCGGCCCACGTGCCTCTCAAGCTGCGAATCGAAGTGCGGCGCGACGCCGCCTTCGATCACACCGAATTTACATCTTCACGACGTCGAGCAGCGTCTTCTTGCCTTGCTTGTAGTTGTACAGCGAGATCACGCCGTGCTGCAGGTCGCCCTTCGAGTCGAACGTCGTTTCGCCGATCACGCCCTTGTAGTCGGTCGCCGGCATCGCTGCCAGGATCTTCGCCGGTTCGGTCGAGTTGGCGCGCTTCATCGCGTCAACGATGATGTACACAGCGTCATACGTGAACGGCGCGTAAATCTGGATCGGCTGGCCGAAGCGCTTCTCGTACTTCGTTTCGAACGCCTTGCCGCCAGCCATCTTTTCGAGCGCCATGCCGGCTTCCGAGCAGACGATGTTGTCGGTTGCGTCGCCGGCCAGGTCCGACAGCTTGTCGGTACACACGCCGTCACCTGCCAGCACCTTCGCGCGCAGGCCGAGCTGCTTTGCCTGCTTGGCGAACGGGCCGCCGGTTGCGTCCATGCCGCCGTACATGATCGCGTCGGGGTTTTCACCCTTGATCTTCGTCAGAATCGCGCGGAAGTCGACGGCCTTGTCGTTCGTCGCGTCGTGCGACACGACGTTCAGACCGAGCGCCTTCGCCGTCTTCTCGAACTCGTTCGCGAGACCCTGGCCGTAAGCGGTCGAGTCGTCGACGATCGCGACGCTCTTCACCTTCATGCCCTTCGCCGCGTAGTTCGCGAGTGCCGGGCCTTGCTGAGCGTCGGTCGCGACGACGCGGTAGGTCGTCTTGAAGCCTTGCTGCGTGTAGGCCGGGTTCGTTGCCGACGGCGAGATCTGCACGATGCCCGAATCGCTATAGATCTTCGATGCCGGGATCGAGGTGCCCGAGTTCAGGTGGCCGACCACGGCGACGACCTTGTCGTCGACGAGCTTCTGCGCAACCTGCGTAGCCGTGCGGGGGTCAGCCGCGTCGTCTTGCGCGTCGAGTTGCAGCGTGACCTTCTGGCCGCCGATCGTCAGACCCTTCGCGTTGATTTCCTCAACGGCCAGGCGCGCGCCGTTCTCGTTGTCCTTACCCAGGTGAGCGATACCGCCAGTCAACGGCGCAACGTGACCGATCTTGATGACCGTGTCGGCCGCGGCCGATGTTGCCAACGTCGCGAACAGCAGAGCGGCAGCGCTGATCGGCAACAGCTTTTGAATTTTGATGCTCATGTAAGTCTCCAGTTTCGGTCAAAACAACGTAATCGCCCTGTGCCCCGCTTCCCCTACACGTGTCGCTCAGTCCCGTGGACGACCACGCCGGTTGCATCGTTCATGCACTTGGCCAGTACGTTTACCGGACTGTTTGTGACAGTTGGCAAACCGTACTTGCGCGCAAGTGTAGGCCAACAAATTAATTTGCGGGAGTTTTTTGAGAAAGTGGGAACAACACTAATAGCGCAGTTCCTGCGCGAGCCGCTCGCGGCTTGGGCGAGCGAGCCGGAAAGCCCCATCCCATGCGGGTTTCCGCTAATTGGGAAGTTTCTCCGCGGGCGCGGATTTAGTCTTTTTCCGGCTTCTGTCACATAAGATTCGAAGGGTTTTTCAACTCAAAAATGTGGCGTGCCGCACAGGAATGTGACAACGGTAAAAAACTTAAATCAACCTTAAATCGACCACGCAATCAACGCACGAACCCGGCGATTCGCGCGGAGGCCGCCTGCCATTCCTGCTCGAGCTGCGCCATCAGTTCAGCCGCGCCGATTGCTTCGGCGCGCGTGCGCCCGAGCGGCGCACCCTGCCCCGCCCACAGCGACAGGTAGTCGCTGTTCTGCGCGCGCGCCGCGTGTTGCCGCAGCTCCTGCGTCAACGCGTTTTGCACCGGATAGGGCGCGATGCTTTCCGCCGATTCGCGCAAACGTTGCATCAACGGATTGCGGATGCCGCGAGCGTGACGGCCCGTGATCGCGCGCGTCACCGTGGTCGACGTATCGGACGTGCCGCGCACGCGGGTTTTCCATACCTCGGGGATCGCGCTCTCGCGGGTGGTCAGAAATGCGGTGCCCATCACCGCGGCTTGCGCGCCTAGCGCGAGTGCCGCGACGATGCCGCGACCGTCCATGATGCCGCCGGCCGCCAGCACCGGCAGCCCGGTCGCGTCGACCAGTTGCGGCACGAGCGCCATCGTGCCGACCAGCGCATCTTCGAATGCGCCGATGAACGTGCCGCGATGCGCGCCTGCCTCCGCGCCTTGCGCGACAATCGCATCGGCACCCGCATCGCGCCACACGATGCCCTCGGCAACATGCGTCGCAGTCCCAACTACATAGCTGCCTCCCGCATGCAAACGCTCGACGTCGGTCGCCGAAAGCAGTCCGAACGTAAAGCCGGCGACCGGCACACGCAAGTCGATCAGCGCCTCCAGTTGCGCGCGAAAGTCAGGCGCATAGTGTGCGAGCGGCTGGCCCGGCGGCAGACCGAGCTCGGCACGCAGCGGATCGATCGCGTCGAGCGCGCGACGCACGGTCGCTTCATCGGGCGAGACGGGATCGAGCACGAACAGATTCACGCCGAATGGGCGATCGGTCAGCGCGCGAATCGCCGCGACCTCGCTCGCGATCTTCTCCGGTGCGAGCGCCGCGCCCGCGAGAAAACCAAGCCCGCCCGCATTCGATACCGCCGCGACGAGCGCCGGCGTCGTCGCGCCGCCGGCCATCGGCGCCTGCACGACGGGTACCCGCAGCTGGAAGCGCTCGGCAAACGGCGTCACAAAACTGTCTTCGTTCATGTTCGTTTCCTTTCCGGCGCAAAGCCGCCGATGTGCTCATGCATGCGCTCGCCAAGATGTCGCGAGATGCGCGCGAGCCATTACACGCTGACTGTACCCATCCGCGCCATCGCGGAGAAATGAATAATCGAGATCGTTTCAATCGCCTTACGAGAATCGAAGCGCGCCGCATTGGCCGCGAGGCCCCGTCCCGCCTCGCTGCAAGCCGGTTCTTTTGATGGCAAACTAACCGCCCGTTGCAGGGCCGCGTGGCCTTGAGCGTTTCGTACACACCGACCTCGCGCGGCGTTCGCGCGAGTCAATGGAGAACAGCATGAGCACGACTTCCCGATGGATCGACATCCCGGCCGGCAACGATACTTTCGGCGGCTATCTCGCGCTGCCGAAGGGCGGCAAGGGACCGGCCGTCATCATCATTCAGGAAATCTTCGGCGTGAACAGCCATATCCGCTCGGTCGCCGATCAGTACGCGCAGGACGGCTATGTCGCGCTCGCCCCGGACGTGTTCTGGCGCGTGCAGCCGCGCGTCGAGTTGACGTATGAGGGCAAGGATCGCGAAAAGGGCATCGAGCTGATGCAGAAGACCAAGGTCGATGACGCGGTCGCCGACATCGGCGCCGCCGCGGCCACCTTGCGCGCGCTGCCGGAAGTGACCGGCAAGGTCGCGGTGATCGGCTACTGCTTCGGCGGCCGTCTCGCCTATCTGGCCGCAGCGGCCGGTTCGGTCGACGCCGCAGTCGCCTACTACGGCGGCGGCATCCACAACCATCTCGACAAGGCCGCGAACGTCAAGGTGCCGATGCAGTTCCACTACGGCGAGCTCGACGCGCATATTCTGCCGTCGGACATCGGCCAGATCCAGGAGCGCTTCGCGGGTCGTGCCGACGTGCAATTCAACATCTACCCGAACGCGGATCATGGCTTCAACTGCTCGGATCGTGCGTCGTACAACCAGCACGCGTCGGCGTTGGCGCATGGCCGCACGCTGACGTTCCTCGGCGAGCGGATGTAATTCGCGGTTCCGGCATTCAGCCGGACCCGCCGCGTTACTGATGTGATCGCCAGCTCGCGCATTTGAAGTGAGCATTCGAATTCACATCAGTCACGTCGGCGCTCAACTCAGGTACTCTGTGAAAGACGGCGTGTCGGCCGACACGCCGTCTTTCACATGCGCGACGCCCGAGCGGAGCAACGCGAATTCGAGCGAAACGACGCCGTCGCGCGTGCATGGCCGGCCGCGAATTCGACGCGGCATGCCAACCGACCGCGAGGGCTAAAACGACGTGCTATCAGACTATCTCGCTCATGACGCCATCGGCCTCGCCGAACTCGTGCGCACGCGCCAGGTTAGCGCGCGCGAACTGATCGACGTCGCGATCTCGCGCACCGAGGCCGTCAATCCCGCGATCAACGCAGTCGTTCTGAAGGACTACGATGCGGCCCGCCAGCGCGCATCGCGCGACGACGCAAACCGCGCGAATAGCGCCGACGGCGTGAACGGAACGGACACCTCCTCCGCCCACGCCGCGCTCGCCGGCGTGCCGTTCCTGATCAAGGATCTCGGCGCGCCCGTGGCGGGACTGCGCATGGCCATGGGCAGCCGCCACTACCGCCACTTCATTCCGACGCAGGACGCGCCGGTCGTCGCGCTCGCGAAAGCGGCGGGTCTGAACATCTTCGCGAAGACCAGCACCTCCGAGCTCGGCCAGATGCCTTATACGGAGCCCGAACTATTCGGCGCGTGCCGCAATCCGTGGAATCTCGATCACACGCCGGGCGGTTCGAGCGGCGGCGCGGCGGCGGCGGTCGCCGCCGGCGTGGTGCCGCTCGCGCATGCGTCGGACGGCGGCGGCTCGATCCGAATTCCGGCGTCATGCTGCGGACTGTTCGGCCTGAAACCGTCGCGCGGTCGCGTGCCGCGCGCGGCACAGGCCAGTGCCGGCGAACTCGGCATCGATCACGCCGTCTCGCGCAGCGTGCGCGACAGCGCATTGCTGCTGGACCTGCTGGCGGGCAACGCCGAGCGGCCGGCCGGCGCGCCCGGCACCTTTCTCGGCGCAACGCGCGAGCCATGCAAGCCGCTGACGATCGCCTACGTGACCGAGCCGATGCTCGCGCCGTCGTTATCGGCCGATGCGCGCGCCGCGCTCGACGACGCCGCGCAACTCGCGAGCTCACTCGGCCATCGTCTGGAGCCGGTGTCGCTCGGCGTCGATTTCGCGGCGGTCCGTCATGCGTTCCTGACGCTGTGGTCGGTGACGGCCGAAGACCTCGTGCTGAACGCGGAGCGCATCACCGGCCACAGGCCGACGCGCGGCGAGTTCGAAATTTCGACGTGGGCGATGGCGCACGTCGGCCGCAAGATCGGCGAGCAGGGTTTGCCGGCCGCGCTCGACGAACAGCGCCGCATCACCGCGCGTCTGACCGATCTGCTGAACCGCTACGACGTGCTGTTGTGCGCGACGCTGGCGTCCGCGCCGATCAAGATCGGCGAGATGCGGCCGAGTTCCGTCGAGCGCATGCAGATGCGCGCGGTCACCACGATGCCGCTGGAACGATTGATGAAGAAACTGCTGTTCGAAGCGTCGAACAAGGCATTCGCTTGGGCCGGTTGCACGGAGCTGTTCAATCTGAGTGGCCAGCCGGCTATGTCGGTGCCCTTGTACTGGAACGCGCGCGGACTGCCGATCGGCGTGCAGTTCGCCGCGCGTGTCGGCGGTGAGGCGACGCTGTTCAGACTCGCCGCGCAACTCGAGGCGGCACGGCCGTGGTTCGACAGGCGCCCACCATTGATGAAAGCGCGGCGCTAAGAAATCCAGCGGCCGGCTGCAATCCGCATCTGGCGCAAAACGCCACGATGCACGCAGTCGCGGGATGCGCCGCGATGTCGCCGCGCATCCCGCGCAAAGCCTGCTAGCACATCACACGCCGGCTCGATCAGGCCTTCTTGTTATAAGCGCTGCACCAGCCGGTGGCCGCGACCTGTTTGCCCGCGAACATCGGGCAGCCGCCGTAGGCATCGCCCGCCTTGCCCTGGAAGAAGCTGCAGTTGCTGCATTGCTGGCCAGGCGCGAATTTGGCGAATTTCGCCTTGTCGACCTTGCTCGCGTCCGCCTTGTAGCCAAGCGCCTGCGCGGTCGGATCGGTTTCGGAGACTTTCGGCGCGTCGGCGAACGCCTGGCGCGACAATGCGAGTGTCGATGCCACACCGATGCTGGTGATCAAAAACGTACGACGGGAAGATCTCATGGGGACTCACTCCATTTATATTGGAATCAACGCCGTTCTGATGACAGCGTTCGCCAAGCATAGCAACGAAGCCGTCTCCGGTGATATTCCAAATGCTGGAGATAAGCGGATCGGTACGGTGTAATCGCGGGCTTACGCGCGCCCCGCCAGCTCGCAGACCCGCTGCGCGATCGGCAGTGATGCCGTCAGACCCGGCGACTCGATGCCGAACAGATTGACGAGCCCGCGCACGCCATGCGCGGCCGGCCCCTGAATCACGAAATCGGCGGCGGGTTCACCAGGACCTGAAAGCTTCGGACGAATGCCCGCGTAAGCCGGCTGCAACGCGTTATCGGGCAAGGCCGGCCAGTACGCGCGAATCGCCGCATAAAACGACTCCGCGCGACGCGGATCGACGTCGTAATTGATCGCGTCGACCCACTCGACGTCGGGACCGAAACGCGCCTGGCCGCCGAGATCGAGCGTCAGGTGCACGCCCAGGCCGGCCTCGTTCGGCATCGGATAGATCAGGCGGCTGAACGGCGCGCGCCCCGAGATGCTGAAGTAATTGCCGCGGGCGAAGTAAAGCGGCGGCACGTGGCGCGGGTCGAGCCCGCGAATCTTGCGCGCGAGCGCGTTCGCATGCAGACCCGCGCTGTTGATCACGCAGGCGGCGCTGATCGTGGTGGGCGCCGCACCGCCGACCGCGATCGTGAAGCGGCCGTTGTGAGCCTCGATCGCCTCGACCGGCGCATGAAACGCGTACACGGCGCCGTCACGCTCGGCATCGCCTTGCAGCGCGAGCATGTACTGATGACTATCGACGATCCCCGTCTGCGGCGAAAATACCGCCTCCACGCATTCGAGCGCTGGTTCGAGCGCCTGCGCCTGATCGCCGGTGATGCGCAGCAGGTCGAGCACGCCGTTGTCGCGCCCTTTGGCCATGATGCTTTCGAGCTGCGGAATCTGGTGGCGCGACGTCGCGACGAGCAGCTTGCCGCAGCGCGAATGCGGTACGTTGCGCTCGGCGCAGTAGTCATACAGCATTTCGCGGCCGCGCACGCACAGCGTGGCCTTCAGCGATCCGCGCGGATAGTAGATGCCCGCGTGAATCACTTCGCTGTTGCGTGAACTCGTGCCCACGCCGATCGCGTCGGCGGCCTCCAGCACGATCACTTCGCGCCCGCGCGCCGCCAGAGCGCGCGCCGTCGCGAGGCCGATCACGCCGGCACCGATCACTACACATTCGATCTGATCCATATCCGTTGACGCGGCGCATCGCACCGCGCGCTGCCTCGTTCAGCCGATGGAAGGAAGACAGGAACGGCATCTCGCCGCCGCGTTCCGTTCATTGTCGAACGTATCTGTCCGCTGGGTCTGCTTATGTCTTTTTATCACCCCCACGGAAAATTGTACGACTCGGTACAGACAGAAGTGACAAACGCTCGTGCGCATCGACCAGGTGACGGCGGCGCAAACTGGCTTGATCCAGCGATTTACGGCGAAAACAGCAATAATTGCCGTTGCATTCACCACACACATTGTACGAATTGCCGCGACAGCCACCAAAATCACGAAAAACGCGGGATTGGTGCAAGAAACTAGCCGAAAACGTCAAAACCCGATCGGTTTTCGCCGGTTTCCGTAGTCGAGCCGGATATCGGCGGGTTCGACCCGGTCGCGTCCCGCGATGCGCGCCGCGCCAAAGCCGTTCAGGATCGCGCGGCGCATCTCGCGCGGCGATGCCCGCTTGAGCGCATCGAGCGTCGCGTCGCCGAGCGTCTCCGGAAAGCGCAGGCCCCAGTTGTGCGCGCCGCGGATTTCGTCGTAGATCGACTGCGCGATGCGTCGCGCGCCGGCGTGGTCTGGCGGCGCGATCTCGTAGACGTTCATGCGGTTCAGGATCGGCTCGGGGATCGCGCGTTCGTCGTTGGCGGTCGCGATCCAGATCACGTTGCCCGCGTTGATTGGTATCTCGGCGAACTCGTCGACGAAGCTCTGGGCGGTGTCGTGTTCGAGTAGCGCGTACAGCGCGCCGAGCGGGTCGTATTGCGAATCGCCGGTCGCCTTGTCGATCTCGTCGACAGCGATGACCGGGTTCGCATAGCTGCCGTTCACGAGCGCATCGAACACCTTGCCCGGCTTTGCGTTCTTCCATTGCGACGACGCGCCCGACAGAATCCAGCCCGCCGTCAGCGAACTCATCGCGACATATTGGTACGCGGTGCCGAGCAGGCGCGCCAACTGCTTCGCGAAATGCGTCTTGCCGATGCCGGGTTCGCCGAGCAGCAGGATCGGCATCAGTTCGAGCCGATCCTCGGTTTCGAGGCACAGCGCGACCTGCTTGCGGATGTCGTCGAGCGGTGAGGAAAAATTGGGCAGCGCGTCGATCAGATCGTCGATCGACGGCATCCGGTTCGGCTTCACGCAGAAGCGCAGATTGCCGTTTTTCAGCATCTTTTCGTAGGTTGTGCGCAGCGCCTCGTTCGCGCCTTCGCCGAGACCGTTCAGCGCGCTTTCGACCTCATCGAGGTCATACACCCGGCTGAACGAGGCCACGGCGATTTCCTGTTTGACCATTGCTGTCGTCATCGCTCACCCCGTCTGGCTGATTCTGCAGCGGCGGCGCCTTCTGAGCGCCGATTCCAGTCCAGTGTAGCGAGGACACAAACGCGTGCAAGCCAGCAGTCGCGCGGCTCTGCTGCTAACGATCGCTGCCATTCCGATCCTTATCTGGAATGGATTGTTGCTGAACCGGCCCTCGTCGACCGTGTCAGAAATCGTTGCGGCCATCGGGGGTAAGATTGCTCTCTGACCTGCTGCGGCAAGAGGCAAGGCAACCCCGCAACCGACGCGTGAGCGGAGAACCTTTATATGTGGAAAACCAGTATCGTGGCCATGCTGCTTGGCGCTTCGTTGCTCGCCCACGCGCAACAACAGCCAGCGCAGCAGGTCGTGCAATGGCAATTGCAGGTAGTGAAAGATGGCCAGCAGATCGATGCGTTCGACGGCACCACTACCGTCGGCCAGGCGCGCACGGATACGCATCACCAGGTCGTGCAACACAATGTCGGCTGCAAGGACCAGCCGGCCGGCAGCATCGATCTGTCGCGCACGATCACGGTGTCGCCGCTGCGCGTCGATCCCGAGGGCGTGATGTTTTCGATCGACACGCAGGAAACGCTCGAGGACAACAGCGCGGGGCGCACCGACATCGGCTGCAAGCTGCCGCCGCAACCGCGCCAGGTGAGCGCGAGCCACCCGGGTCTGGTGGTGCCGCCGGATCAATGGGCGAGTTGGACGATCGTCGATCGCAATCCGAATCTCGTGTACCGCGTGCACGCGAGCGTCGTGAGCAACGGTGCGAATGCCCACGGTACGAATGGCGGCACGAGCGGCAATGGCGCCGCGACTGGCGGCAACACTCCAAACTGACAGGAACCGCGCGCCTGACCGGCGCGCTCAAACAGAACACGTGGATAACGCGGCATGCGAAACCCAGAAGAACTGATCCGCGAGAGCCTTGCGCCGAACGATTTCGTCGCTGTGAGCTGGAACCTGCACAAGGGCCGCACCCCGCTCGGTTTTCAGGCCTGGCAGGCGATGCAGCGCTGGGTTCAATCGACTCACGCGGACGCCTACTTCCTGCAGGAAGCAATGGCGCGGCGCATGCCGTCGCCGGTGTTGGCGAGCAGTTTCGGCGCGCCGATGGACGATCCACTGACCGACGTCTGGCACTGTCAGGCGACCGAAATCGCGCGCGCGCTCGAACTCGAAGTCGCACTCGGCCCGAACGTGTTCAAGCCGTCGTGGCGGCACGGCAATGCAATTCTGTCGCCGCATCCGCTCGATCTCGGCGGCCGCTGGGACATTTCCGCGCACCGCTTCGAAAAGCGCGGCCTGCTGGTCGCGCGTGCGACGTTCGGCGGGCGGCTCGTCACGCTGCTGTGCGCGCATCTCGCGCTGACGCGTCCGGCGCGCTTGCGGCAGATGAACTGGATCGCGCACTGGATCGCGAAGGAAGCCCCAGACGGTCCGCTCGTGCTGGCCGGCGACTTCAACGATTGGCGCAACGACTCGGTGCCGCTCTTTCGCGAGCACGGCTTGCAGGAAGTCGCGACGCTGCTCGGCGAACCGGCGCGCACGTTCCCGGCGTTCTCGCCGGCGCTGTCGCTCGACAAGATGTTCGTGCGCGGCATGCAGCCGGTCGAATGGATCCAGCCGACGCAGGAGACCGCGTGGCTGTCGGATCATTTGCCGTATATGGCGAAGTTGCGCTTGGAGTAAACGTTTTCGCTCGTTGCGCCTCCGCCAACGGAAAGCGCGTGCTCCCTTCACTCGCGATTCGGTGTCCAGCTCAACGCCGCTTCTATCTCTTCCCCCGGCTGCAACACGCAGCCGCCGACGTGCTCTTGTGTACCAATCGCGTTGAAGCAGTCGGTCGTGTTCGTGACCGGCTCCACGCATAGCTGCGGATCGTTGGCCGGCGCGAACACGACCAGGTGATCGAACGGCGCGTCGGCGCGCATCGTCAGCTTGCGGCGCTCGTCGGGCCACGCGATCGTCGCCGCGCGCGACCAGTTCGAAAAGTTGTTATCCAGATCGAACGCGTCGGGTGACATGCCCGCGCGCAACGCGTCGACGGCAGGATGCGGGCCAAGATACGTCGGCAGCACATCGTTGTCCGCGTGCCACATCGCCTGCACGTCGGCATGGATGCGCGTCGCCGCGGTGCGCGGATAGTACGGGTGATGGCCCATGCCGAACGGCATCGGCCGATCGGCGAGATTTCGTGCGGACATCGTGATGTGCAGCGCGCCGCCGCGCAACTCGATACGCTGCCGCGCGCGATAACGAAACGGCCAGTCGCCGGTCACGCTCGCATCGGGCTCGTGCTCGAAGTGCAAGTCCACCGCGCTTTCACTGCGCGCTCCGACGCGCCACGGACGACGCCACGCGTTGCCATGCAGCGCGTGGGCGAAATGCGGGTCGTTTCCGGCGAGATCGATCGTCGCGCCGTCGAACGCGAAGCGTGCATCGCGAATCCGGTTGCAGTACGGGAACAGCGGGAAGCTCGCCATGCGCAGCGGATCGCGCGCTTCGAACGCTTCCGGCAGCGCCGGCCGCAGCCAGTGCAACGGGCCTTCCGGCGTGACCTCATAGAACGCCGCGAGCGCGCCGCCAATGTTCGGCGCGAGCACCGCGCGCAATGCGCCGGCCGACAACGTGACGAGGCGCGCGGCGATCGCGGGATCGTCGAGCCATGACAGCTGCGGCGCCGCTCGGGTCACGGCATATGCCTCGCGCGACCGCGCAGGATTCAGGAAAACGTCGCGCATGGTTAGACGGGGCGAAACCGCGAGCGGAAAGCGGCAGCAGAAACGGGCATTCATATCTCCTTTGACGTGCCGCACACCCCGCGGCCGGCGGACTACGGCAGTCCGCCCCGAGCGAGAATCGCACGACACCGCATTGTCGGTCAATATTATTAGTAATAAATTCGTTCAAAAAGAGCCGGTAACGGAGCGTAAGCTCGATTCCCAAATGGCGGGTTTAGCGCGCGTTGCCGCGCGCATATTATTAGTGGTACCGTCAGCAGCATGATGCCGCTGGCATTCCCCTGCTTCAGCGCCGCCCCAGCGCGACCCGCACAATGAAAAAATCGACTCAACGCCGTCCCACCATGACCGACATCGCCAAGCTCACCGGCGTGTCGCAATCCACCGTCTCGCTCGTGCTCAACAACGCGGCCGGCGCGAAGTTCTCCGAGGCCACCCGCAACAAAGTGCTGACGGCCGCACACGACCTCGGCTACCGGCTGTCGCTGCGCGAGCCGCTCACCGCATCGAGCGACGAGCGCAATCTGATCGTCTATCTGGCCGATGAAATCTCCACGAGCCCGCACCCGGTCGTCAACATCGACGGCGCGCGCGACGCAGCGTACGCGAGCGGCAAGATGCTCGCCGTCTACTCGACGCACGGCAACGCCGACATCGAAAAACAGGTACTCGACACAGTCATCACCAATCCGCACGTATTCGGCGTGATCTACGCGACCGTCTACACGCGCAAGGTCGCGCCGCCGGCCGCGCTGTCGCAGGTGCCGACCGTGCTGCTGAACTGCTACACCGGCGACAGCACGTTTTCGTCGGTGGTGCCGGCCGAGGTCGCGGGCGGCCATCTGGCGACCGAGTACTTGCTGCAGGCTGGCCACCGGCGCATCGGCTACATCAACGGCGAGCCATGGCAGGACGCCGCGAAAGACCGGCTGAAGGGCTACCGCACCGCGCTCGCGACCGCCGATCTGCCGTTCGCGGCCGAACTGGTGCGCGACGGCGACTGGAGTTCGGGCCTCGGCTTCGAGCTGACGCTGTCGCTGATGCGCGAAGCCAATCCGCCCACCGCGATCTTCTGCGCGAACGACCT
This sequence comes from Paraburkholderia sp. BR10923, assembly GCF_040948765.1. Classification (NCBI taxonomy): domain Bacteria; kingdom Pseudomonadati; phylum Pseudomonadota; class Betaproteobacteria; order Burkholderiales; family Burkholderiaceae; genus Paraburkholderia; species Paraburkholderia sp. BR10923. The sequence goes on from NZ_JBFPKO010000003.1 coordinate 144,891, forward strand.
GACCGCGATCGGCGCGATCGAGGCGCTCAAGCAGCTCGGTCTGCGCGTGCCCGAGGACGTGTCGGTGCTCGGCTACGACGACCAGGAAATCGCCCGCCACACACATCCGCCGCTGTCGACGGTGGTGCTGCCCAACTACGAACTCGGCCGCTGGGCCGTCGAGACGTTGCTGCAGGAAGAGCACAACCGCGCGGCCGGCGCACCGGTGCGCCATCGCACGGTGAAGCTCGACGGACCACTGGTCGAACGCGCCTCGGTCAGGGTAATTACCGAGGCAAAACCGGCGACGATTAATATTATTAGTGATTGACCGATAATAATTCCGAGTGAAATAATCGGCATGTCGGGTCGGGAAGAACGCGCACCGGTGGGTTATAGCCAACTGCATCCTCGCCGTCGAAACAGCGCCGGGCTCCCGGCTGGATAGAGACAATCCCGAGCAGCACAAAAAGCAAATACACCGTCACCGGTTACTGGAGGAAGACATGGCGTCGCTCATTACGCAGTCGCGCATGCACGCGCGCAAGCAGCAGATTCGTCCGCTCGCAGCTTCGCTGCTGGCTCTGGCAATCGGTGTCGGCGCGGCGGCCGCGCATGCCGACGACGCATTGCCGAAGCTGGCGACCAAGACCCCGTTGAAGGTCGGCTTCGCGCAGACCGAAAGCAACAACCCGTGGCGTCTCGCGGAAACCAGGAGCTTCAAGGACATCGCCGCGAAATGCGGCTGGCAGATCGTGATGACCGACGCCAACGGCTCCAACTCCAAACAGGTCTCCGACATTCAAAGCATGATCGCCCAGCACGTCGATCTGCTGGTATTCCCGCCGCGCGAAGAAAAGCCGCTCGCGCCGGTCGTGCTGCAGGCGAAGAAGGCCGGCATTCCGGTGATCCTCGTCGACCGCAACGTCGACCAGTCGGTCGCGAAGGCGGGCCGCGACTACATCACGTTCATCGGCTCGGACTTCATCGATCAGGGTCACCGCGCCGCCGACTGGCTCGTCAAGGCAACGGGCGGCAAGGCGAAGATCATCGAGCTCGAAGGCACGACGGGTGCGTCGGCCGCAAACGATCGCAAGAAGGGCTTCGACGAAGTGATCGCGAAGAACCCCGGCATGACGATCATCGCGTCGCAAAGCGGCGACTTCGCGCGCGACACCGGCCGCAAGGTGATGGAAACGCTGCTGCAGGCGCATCCTGACGTGACCGCCGTGTACGCGCACAACGATGAAATGGCGCTCGGCGCGATCGCCGCGATCAAGGCGGCCGGCAAGCAGCCGGGCAAGGACATCCAGATCGTCACGATCGACGGGACCAAGGGCGGCATGGACGCGATCGCGGCTGGCGAGCTCGGCGCGAGCGTGCAGTCGAGCCCGTTCTTCGGCCCGCTCGCCTGCGACGTCGCGCAGCGCTATGCGAAGGGTGAAAAGATCCCGACCTGGGTCAAGGTGTCCGACCGCTTCTACGACAAGGAAAACGTGCAGCAGAACATGCAGTACGGCTATTGATCGCAAGCATCGTGAAGTGCCCCGGGGCGGCATATTCCCGGGGCTCCCTTCGGCGTTGTAGCAGGAAGTCACCCGCCTTCTACCAATGTCTCCTCGTCGGGCGGGTGGCGGGAAGGCTTCGAAGCGACGCGCCCGTGACCGACGGACCGTCGCTTCGCTTTTATACGGGCGTAACATGGGCCGCACGCGCTGGGGCGGCCCGACCGCGTCGCCAGCAACAGCGCATCCGGCAATATCGGCAGCATCCGCATCAGGAGAACTCCCGTGACGGAATCTGGCAAAGAGACGCCACACTCCCCCCTTACCAGTTCGCCGCTGCTCGAGATGCAGGACATCGGCATCAGCTTCGGCGGCGTGCCCGCGTTGCGCGGTGCGAATCTGAGCGTGGCAGCCGGCGAAGTGCACGCACTGATCGGCCAGAATGGCGCCGGCAAATCGACGATGATCAAGATCCTGACCGGCGCCTATCGGCGCGGCTCGGGCAGCGTGCGCTTCGAAGGCCGCGAGGTCGATTTCCGCACGCCGAAGCAGGCGCGCGAAGCGGGCATCAGCACGATCTACCAGGAGATTAACCTGGTACCGTTCCGCTCGGTCGCGGAAAACATCTTTCTGGGCCGCGAGCCGCGCCGCTTCGGTCTGATCGACTGGCGCACGGTGCAGCAGCGCGCGGCGGCGCTGCTCGATTCGTTCGGTTTGCAGATCGACGTGAAGAAGCCGGTCGGCCGTTACTCGACCGCGATCCAGCAGATGGTGGCGCTGGCGCGCGCGGTGTCGTCGGACGCGAAGATGGTGATCATGGACGAGTCGACGTCGTCGCTCGACGAGCGCGAGGTCGAGCTGCTGTTCACCGTCGTGCGCAAGCTGCGCGACGACGGCCGCGCGGTGATCTTCGTGTCGCACCGGCTCGACGAGCTTTACGCGCTGTGCGATCGCGTGACCGTGATGCGCGATGGCCAGACGGTCGCGCAAAGCACGATGGCCGAGATGGACAAGCTGCAGCTCGTCACGACGATGCTCGGCCGCTCGCTCGCCGCGGTCGTGCAGGACGACACGGCAGCGCGCGAAGCGAATCTCGCAAAGCGCGGCAAGCAGGTGATCGGCACGACACAGCTTGGCGCGCCGCCGAAGGTCAACGGCGTGTCGCTCGACGTGCACGCCGGCGAGGCGGTGGGTCTGGCCGGCCTGCTCGGCTCGGGCCGCACCGAAACGATGCGGCTGATGTTCGGCGCCGATCCGCTGGCGCAAGGCTCGCTCGCGATCGGCGGCGAGACGGTCGCGCTGAAATCTCCGCAGGACGCGATCGCTCGCGGCCTCGCGTACCTGACCGAAGACCGCAAGGGCGAAGGCATCGTCCCCGAACTGTCGGTGCGCGACAACCTGACGCTCGTCTGCCTGCGCACGCTTGCGAAAAACGGCATCGTCGATGTGAAGAAGCAGCAGGTGATCGTCGATCGCTTCATCGCTTCGCTCGGCATCAAGCTGCGCTCGGCCGATCAGCCGATCCGCGAGCTGTCGGGCGGCAATCAGCAGAAAGTGCTGCTCGCGCGCTGGCTCGCGGCCGAACCAGCGCTGCTGCTGCTCGACGAGCCGACGCGCGGCATCGACGTCGGCGCGAAAGCCGACGTCGCGAAGATCGTGCGCGAGCTGCGCGACGCGGGGCTCGCGGTGCTGCTGTCCGCGTCCGAGCTCGAAGAGCTGACCGCGGTCGCCGATCGCGCGGTCGTGATCCGCGACGGCCGCACGGTCGCCGAACTGAACGGAGCCGATATGAGCGAGACCGCGATCATGGATGCGATCGCCTACGGCAGCGAGGGCCAATCTGCGCTCGCGCAAGCCGCGCGAGCGGCACACATCGAAGACGCGCTGGAGGGCGACCGTCATGGCGCTTAAGCTGCATTCCAATCCGCTGCGCGGCGAGGCGCCGGGCGCCGATACAACCATGATGCAATCGACCGACACGCCGCCCGCTCGGTCCGCGAGCACCGTGCAGAAGTGGCGCCATCTCGCGATGCAGCGCGAAGTGATCGTGCTGCTCGCGATGGTGCTGTTCAACCTGATCTTCACGCCGCATTTCTGGTCGCTGCAGACCTTCAACGTGAACATGACGCAGGTCGTGACCATCGTGATCGTCGGCATCGGCATGACGCTGGTCGTGGCGACGGGCGGCATCGATCTGTCGGTGGGCGCGTCGATGGCGATTGCAGGCGCGCTCGCGCCGATGCTGTTCCTCAACATCGCGGGACCGCTCGGCATCGCGCTCGCGTTCGTGCTGCCGGTGTTGGCGGCCGCCCTGTGCGGCGTGTTCAACGGCCTGCTCGTCACGCGATTATCGGTGCAGCCGATCGTCGCGACGCTCGTGCTGTTCATCGCCGGACGTGGCATCGCGCAGGTCGTCACCGACGGCAGCCTACAGGCGTTCAACACGCCAGCCTTTCAGTGGATCGCGCTCGGCAAGGTCGCGGGCGTGCCATTCCAGGTGCTGCTGATGCTCGCGCTGGTCGGCGTATTCGTGTGGGTCGTGCGCAAGACGCTGTTCGGCCAGTATCTGCTGATCACCGGCGGCAACGAGAAAGCCGCGTATCTGAGCGGCGTGCCGACCGCTGCCGTCAAGATGGTCGCGTACACGCTGTGCGCGGCGCTCGCGGGCCTCGCGGGGCTGATCTCGATCTCGGTGAATTCCTCGTCGGACGCGAACGTCGTGGGGCTCGGCGTCGAACTCGATGCGATCGCGGCGGTCGCGGTCGGCGGCACCGCGCTGACGGGCGGCAAAGCGTATATAGGCGGCACGCTGATCGGCGCGCTGATCATCCAGTTGCTGCGCTATACGCTGCTCGCGCACGGCATTCCCGATGCGGCCGCGCTCGTCGTGAAGGCCGGCATCATCGTCGCGGCGGTTTACGTGCAGCGGCGCTCGCGCTGACAACCTCTCCGGATTCGATGCGATGAAAAAGAATCTTCCCATCCTGCTTGCGCTCGCGGCGCTCGTCGTCTTTGGCCTCGTGCGCTATGACCACTTCGGCTCGGCGTACAACATCACATCGTTCTGGCGCTACAACTCGATGTTCGCGCTGATCTCGATCGGCATGGCCTTCGTGATCATCACGGGCGGCATCGATCTGTCGGTCGGCACGGTCGCGGCGCTCGCCAGCGTGGTCGCCGCGCTGACGAGCGTCTACGGGGGCTGGGTCGCGGTGCTGGCGGGCTGCGCGGCCGGGCTCGCGGTCGGCGTGGTGAACGGCATCATCATCACGCGGCTCAAGATCCTGCCGTTCATCGTCACGCTCGCGACGAGCCTCGGCGCGCACGGCGTCGCGCTGTTGCTGGGCAAGAACGACGCGGTCTCGATCGCGGCCGATTCGAACTTCGGCAACTTCGGTCAGGGCGACCTGTTCGGACTGCCGATCCCGGGACTCGTCGCGCTGGTCGCCGCGGTGGCCGGCTGGCTCGCGCTGCGCAGCACGCGCTTCGGGCGGCACTCGCTCGCGATCGGCGGCAGCGAGGAGGCCGCGCGGCTGATGGGGCTTAACGTGGACCGCACCCTGGTGATGGCCTATGCGGTCAGCGGGCTGCTCGCCGGCATGGCGGGCGTGATCCTCGCCGCGCAGTTCGGCGCGGGGCAGCCGAACGAAGGCGTCGGCTGGGAGCTGTTCGCGATCTCGGCGGTCGTGCTCGGTGGCACGCTGCTGACCGGCGGCGAAGGTTCCGTCGCGATGACGATCGCCGGCGTGCTGCTGCTCGGGCTCGTGTTCAACCTGCTGAACTTCGAGAACGGACTCGGCTTCATCAGTCTGTCCGCGTACTGGCAATCGGTGATTCGCGGCGTGTTCCTGCTACTCGTGATCGTGCTGCAGGCGCGGGTGCTGAAACAGCGAGGAAAAAAGCGGGCGGCGGCGGCCTGAGCAAGCGGCACCCGCGAGTTGGCGTCAACAATACCATCGGACAGATTTTCCTTATTTGACTGAGGCTTGCCGCTACAATCGCCGCCCCCGACCCATGTCTGTGTACCGATAGACTCGCCGTGAAACCGTGTGACCGTGACGTGTCCCCGACGCGTCAGGACGTCCCCGATCGTCGTCCTCGGTTTCCTTATTGATTGTTCGTGCGCAACGTCCAGACCGTCGCGGTATTGGTGGCGTCGTCCACCGCCGTGAACTGCAGGTGGCGCTTGCTATCGAGGCCGAAGGCGAGGCCGAACGCCGAGCCCGGCGCAGGATCGACCTGCAATTGGGCGACGAACTGTCCGTCGACGGTGAACTCGACGATTTCGCTGGGCTGATTCGGGTCGGGGTTGACCGCGTCGCCGTTTGCGGTGACGAGATGCCCGTTGGGTGCGAGTGCCAGCGCAAGCGGACCGTGCAGGTGCTTGTTGTCCTGGTAAATCATCCGGCCGACGCCGCCATCGTGATTCGCGCCCGCGGCGCCGTAGATGGCGAACACCGCGTTGTCACCGGTCGAGGCGACGTAGAGCACGTCACGTGATGGGTCGTACGCCAGTCCGGTCGGGCCGACCACCAGCGCCGCCGGATCGGTGCGGTGCAGATAGCCTGACGCGATGATGGTCGAGCTAGGCAGCATCTGAACGCCGTTCTCCCCGATCGCAAGATCGATCCGCGCGACCTTTCCATTCAGCACGTCCGAGACGAAGACCCGGACAAATTGCCCCCCGTCGATCACGGTGAGATCCCAGGGGCCGTCCAGCAGCTTCTTATCTTTCAGTTCCGTGACGAGCCCGCCCTGCGGATTGATGACGAGCAGCGAGCCCGGAGGGACGACGTTCTTGCCATCCGTAGTCGGCACATTGCCCACCAGCACGAAGCCACTTCTGAGCACCGCGAGCGCCGTCGTGAGACCGAGATTGCTTCCCTGGAAGAAGGTCACCGGATTGCTATTGGGCACGAGCTTGACGATCGTCGTACCGGTTCCCTGCAGGTTCGACTTCGCATTGAAATTCGACACCACCACATCGCCGGGTTTGAGCATGCTCCAGGACGGCACGCCGAACGGCACGAACGCCATGCCATACGGATTCACATCGCCGTTGGCCGGAACGGTCGACGAGGTCACGGACTGCGGCGGCAAAATCACCTCCTGCGCCTCGGCCCCGACCGCCCCCAACGATAAAACCAGCAGACCGGCCTGACACACCGCACGACGTAAGCGGCGCGATGCGCGTGCCCGTATCACCAATCCGGTGAAGTCCGTATATGAACCGAATGCAGACATCGCACGAGAAGTTTCCATTTGACACCTCCTACTCGCAGGGGCGGTCGCGGCCGCCAGGACGAGTCGCGCAGCCACCGCACTGCCTGGCTTCGCGCGAGTCGCGTCCTGCGTAAACGAGGTGACGTCAGGCGTATTCCCCAAAAAATCGCGCCGTGCAACCGATAGTCGAACCCGAGGCGATCCCGATGGCGTAGGGACGGTTCCGCCCCATTTGCCAGCCTTATCAGCATGGTCAATGCTGCAGCGCACGCCGCGTTTCGGTATCATCTTGAAATTGTTGCCCACGCGGCGCGTCGCTTTCACGCCCGCCGGACAGCCAATGGCAGCCGCCCTGCGCGGTGTTCGCCGAACCGCCGTACCCCGCTGAAGCACGGCCGCTCTCACGCCAACGTACTTCGCGGCGCCAGCAAGCCGGCGCCGCCGCTTCCCGGTTTGGCAACCCGCTTTACCACGCTCGCCCGCCGCGCCGCGGCCCCGCCCCGGCGGGCACGGTAAAATGCTGGATTGCGCGGGAGTCCCGACCACGGATCAGCGCAGCATCGCCCTTGCCGTGCCGGCCGGCTCAGACGACTGGCCGCCTTTGTTTTCGCACTATCCAAGAAGCCATGAGCAACCTGAATTCACAAACCGTCCTGAGCGTCCATCACTGGACCGATACGCTTTTCAGCTTCACCTGCACGCGCGATCCGTCGTTCCGCTTCGAAAACGGCCAGTTCACGATGGTCGGCCTGCAGGTCGATGGCAAGCCGCTGCTGCGCGCCTACAGCCTCGCGAGTGCGAACTACGAAGAACATCTCGAATTCCTCAGCATCAAGGTGCAGGACGGTCCGCTCACCTCGCGTCTGCAGCATCTGAAGGTCGGCGACGAAGTGCTGATCGGCAAGAAGCCGGTCGGCACGCTGGTGGCCGATAACCTGCTGCCGGGCAAGACGCTGTGGCTGCTGTCCACCGGCACGGGCCTCGCGCCGTTCATGTCGATCATCAAAGATCCGGACATTTACGATCGCTACGAGCGCGTGGTGCTCACGCACACCTGCCGTTTCGTCGACGAACTCGCGTACAAGGAATACATCACCGAGCACCTGCCGGCGCATGAACACCTCGGCGAGCTCGTGCAGGAAAAGCTGCTGTACTACCCGACCGTCACGCGCGAAGCGTTCCAGAACCGCGGCCGCATCACCGAGCTGATCGAAACCGAAAAGCTGTTCGCCGACCTCGGCGTGCCGGGTTTCTCGCTCGAAAACGACCGCGTCATGCTGTGCGGCAGCCCGCACATGCTGCGCGACACGCGCAAGCTGCTCGAAGACGCCGGTTTCAAGGAAGGCAGCAACAACGAGCCGGGTCATTACGTGGTCGAAAAGGCCTTCGTCGGCTGAGCCGGTATTCCCTCTCGCGGCCCGCGCACCGCGAATTCCAAAAAGGAGCCTTCGGGCTCCTTTTTTGTTGCTCCGTTACAAATTGGAGCCTGTTACATCACCTTCGCTGCCAGAATTGCTCTGACACGGCGAGCATATGACGAACATCAAGTAATTTCTGAGAACCATGCGCTAACCCTTGGTGCAACTGCTTTTTTAATCTTTTTGGGATATCATCGCGCCGCGAGATCAGACGAATTCATGCACTGAACATCGTCAACCCGAGTTGTTACTGAATGTAAATTTCGTTACGTTGGGCCATCGTGTTTCGTCCGACGCGAAACCTCGTGATTCGCAGGCGTTGATTCCGTCTGCGCGCGCCGGCTTCGCTGTCCACTTCGCGTCCTGAGAGGGAAATTCATGGATACGTCGACTGCCGTCCCGTTCAACGCTGCCCTGGCCTCGGCCGCGCAGCGTGATGGCTTCGACATGCCGTCGCACGCCGCGCGCGAGATCGAGCGGCTGCGCGCGCGGGTGCGCGAGCTGTCGGCCGAACTGGTCGACGCGCAGGAAAGCGTACGCCGCCACGTCGCGCGCGAGTTGCACGACGGCGTCGGCGCCGAGCTGACCGCGACGCGCTTCGCGCTCGCCAGCATCGAAACCTGGCTGCCCGCCGACGCGCCGCCGCAATGCGCGGCCGCGCTCGCGGTCGCGAACCGTTCGCTCGACGCCGTGCACGCGTCGAACCGCGAGGCCATCGCGCAACTGCACGCGCCGTCGTTCGAGACTGGCCTCGCCGGCGCGCTGAAGTGCTGGGTGCGCGACTTCTCCTCTCGCACCGGCTTGCGCACCACCGTCACCTGCGCCGACGACGCGCGTCTCGCGCGCCTGCCCGCCGATGCCGCACTCGCCGTGTTCCGCGTCGCGCAGGAAGCGCTGAACAACGTCGCGAAGCACGCACGCGCGAGCTGCGCCGACGTGCGTATCGAAACGGGTGCGCGTCATCTGAGGCTCCTCGTCAGCGACGACGGCATCGGCCTGCCGCGCGGCGCGCGCGAACGCGGTGGCCAGAAAGAACCAGCCGGCCATTTCGGCCTCGCCGGCATGCAGGCGCGCTGCGCCGCATTCGACGGCACGTTGCGGGTCGGCGCGAGGCGCGCAAGCGTCAGTTGCGGCGAGGATAGCGGCACTGGCAGCAACGGCGCCGTCGCCCCGCGCGGCACCTTGATCCAGGCCCGCTTCGCGTGGCACGCGGTGCTGGCTACCACCCCCGCCCCGCGCGCCGCCCGGCGCGCGCTGCAATCGTGAGCCCGCGACCATGAGCCTGCGCATCCTGATCGTCGAAGATCACGCGGTGGTCCGCCAGGGCGTTCGCCAGCTGCTGCTCGATCGCGGCGTCGCGCGCGAGGTCGCCGAGGCGCAAAGCGGCTCGGAAGCGCTCGACTCGGTCGTTCATCACAGCTTCGACGTCGTGCTGCTCGACATCTCGCTGCCCGACATGAATGGCGTCGAGGTGCTCAAGCGCCTGAAGCGCAAGGCGCCACGCGTCGCGGTGCTGATGTTCTCGATGTACCGCGAGGACCAGTACGCGGTGCGCGCGCTCAAGGCCGGCGCGTCCGGCTATCTGTCGAAGACGGTCGATGCCGCGCAGATGATCGGCGCGATCCAGCAAGTCGCCGCGGGCCGCAAGTACGTGAGCCCCGAGATGGCCGAGGCGCTCGCCGACTACGTGTCGTTCGACGGCGAGCAGTTGCCGCACGAAAAGCTGTCCGATCGCGAGTACCAGACGCTGTGCATGCTCGCGTCGGGCAAACGGCTCACCGATATCGCGGCCACACTGTCGCTGTCGGTGAAGACGGTCAGCGTGTACCGCACGCGGCTGCTCGACAAGATGAAGCTGCGCAACAACGCCGAGCTCACGTTCTATGTGATGAGCAACCGCCTCGTCGATCTGAATCCAGCGATGGCCGGCTAGGCCAGATGACGCCATACCCATGACTGCGGCGTTGTGCCGCAGTCGGCCCGAGCCGATCGTGGCGTCCGCGCAAACGAAGAGATTCCGTCCCCATCGATCGCCTATTCAGTAAAAGCGTGACTGCCGCCCCCCGCTTGCGGCACCGCAAGACCACCCCGACGCGCCCTCCTGGCGGGAGTTTCCGCCCATCGCCCTGGTCCACGAAGCGCCGTTTTGAACCGGCCCGGTGGCACGCATCCGCTAGAATTGCGGGTTTTCCCGACATTCGGCGCGCAACACGCGTGCACCACTGGAGACCCACGCCAATGTCCCTGTTTCGCAAAAAGAGCGTCGAGCACATGCTTGCGGCAAGCGCTCAGACCGCCGGCCTGAAAAAGGCGCTCGGCGCGCTCGACCTGACTTTCCTCGGCGTCGGCGCCATCATCGGCACCGGCATCTTCGTGCTCACCGGCACGGGCGCCTTGCAGGCCGGCCCCGCGCTGATGATCTCGTTCGTGATCGCGGCCATCGCCTGCGGCTTCGCCGCCCTCGCCTATGCCGAATTCGCGTCGACAATTCCGGTCGCCGGTTCGATCTACACGTACTCGTACGCGACGCTCGGCGAGCTGGCCGCGTGGATCATCGGCTGGGACCTGATGCTCGAATATGGGCTCGCGACCTCGGCGGTGTCGGTCGGCTGGTCAGGCTATCTGCAGTCGCTGCTGTCGGGCTTCGGCGTGTCGCTGCCGATGGCGCTGACCGCGGCCCCCGGCGCCGTCCCCGGACACGAAACGCTGTTCAACCTGCCCGCCTTCCTCGTGATGATGGCGATCACCACGCTGCTGTCGGTCGGTGTGCGCGAATCCGCGCGGATCAACAACATCATGGTGGCGATCAAGGTCGTGGTCGTGCTGCTCGTGATCGGCGTCGGCGTGTTCCACGTCACGCCGGCCAATTGGCACCCGTTCATGCCGCACGGCTGGAGCGGCGTGTTCGGCGCGGCCGCGGTGATGTTCTTCGCGTTCATCGGCTTCGACTCGGTGTCGTCGGCGGCGGAAGAGGTGAAGAATCCGAAGCGGGATCTGCCGATCGGCATCATCGCGTCGCTAGGCGTGTGCGCGGTGCTGTATGTGGCCGTGGCTGCGGTCGTCACCGGCATCGTGCCGTCCGAGAAGTTCATGGGCATTTCGCACCCGGTGTCGTACGCGCTGCAGCTCGCGGGGCAAAACTGGGTCGCGGGCTTCATCGACCTCGGCGCCGTGCTCGGCATGCTGACCGTGATTCTCGTGATGGCCTACGGTCAGACGCGCGTGATCTTCGCGATGTCGCGCGACGGGCTGCTGCCCGCGAAGCTGTCGAAAGTGCATCCGCGCTTCGCGACGCCGTTCTTCACGACGTGGCTCGTCGGTATCTTCTTCGGCCTGATCGGCGCGCTGGTGCCGCTCAATGTGTTGGCTGAACTGATCAATATCGGCACGCTCGCGGCATTCTCGATGGTGTCGATCGCGGTGCTCGTGCTGCGCAAGACGCACCCCGAGCTGCCGCGCGCGTTCCGTTGCCCGGGCGTGCCGGTCGTGCCGGTGCTCGCGGTCGCATCGTGCCTGTTCCTGATGCTGAATCTGCAAGGCATCACGTGGGGTGCGTTTCTGATCTGGCTCGCGATCGGCATGATCGTCTATTTCGGCTACTCGCGCCGTCATTCGAAACTGGCAAAGTAAGGCGCCGTTTTCAACGAGGCCACGCCAATGAGCTGAATGCTCGCGAGCGCGGCCTCGCTTTCCGCTGATTTATCGAAGCGCCCCGTCATGCCCTGCAGACGGGGCGCTCGTCTTTGCGGCGTCCCGTTCCGTGGCCGCCGTCTTCTGTTGGTGCGCTCGCGCGCGCCGACACACTTCCCCTCATAGCGCGTCCGCGCGATTTGTGCTTTACTTTTCGGCAGACTTGTAAAACCCGCAGCACCCTCATCGGACCTCGCGAATCGCAGTCACACGCAGTCGAAGCAAAAGCAGGGGCAACAACAATCACAGGTCCGGTCTCACCCACAGCAACTATCTTGCATGGGATCGTGGTCAGCGTGGAGGCGGGGATCGATACGCCGAAGCGCTCGCTCCGATCAATATAGGAGACAGCTTCATGGCGATCAGCATCAGTCTGACGGTCAATGGCGCACCCGTGAGCGCCTCAGTCGACCCTGGCACCCTGCTTGTCCAGTTCCTGCGCGATCAACTCCGTCTGACCGGCACCCACGTCGGCTGCGATACCGCGCAATGCGGCGCCTGCACCGTGCATCTGAACGGCCGCGCGATCAAGTCCTGCAACATCCTCGCCGCGCAAGCCGATGGCGCCGAAGTCACGACCATCGAAGGGCTCGCGCGCAATGGCGCGCTGCATCCGATGCAGGCCGCGTTCAAGCACTGCCACGGTTTGCAATGCGGCTTCTGCACGCCGGGCATGGTGATGAGCGCGGTGTCGCTGGTGCAGCGTCAACCCGATCTGACCGGCGACGAAGTGCGCGAACAGCTCGACGGCAATCTGTGCCGCTGTACCGGTTATCACAACATCGTCAAGGCCGTGCTCGAAGGCGCCGCGGGTATGAAGGCGTCCGCCGCATCGAGCGCAACTGCCGGCGCGAATGCCGCCGGCGCAACCGCCTGAGGAGCCGACGATGAACGCACCCGATACCCAGAGCCTGATCGGCGCCGCCGTCGAACGCAAAGAAGACTATCGCTTCCTGACCGGCAAAGGCCAGTACACCGACGACATCGTGCTGCCGCAGCAAACCTACGCGGTGTTCCTGCGCTCGCCGCACGCGCACGCGAAGATCAACAGCATCGACACGAGCGCGGCCAAACAGTCGCCGGGCGTGGTCGCAATCTTCACCGGCGCGGACCTGGCGGCGGAGAAGGTCGGCGGACTGCCGTGCGGCTGGCTGATCCACAGCACCGATGGCAAGCCGATGAACGAGCCGCCGCATCCGGTGATCGCGCATACGAAGGCGCGGCATGTGGGCGACCAGATCGCGCTCGTGATCGCCGAATCGATCAAGGCCGCCAAAGATGCAGCTGAACTGATCGAGGTCGATTACGAAGAACTGCCGGCCGTCGTCGATACCGCGCATGCGGCCGACCCGGGTCAGGCAGCGGTGCACGACGAAGTGCCCGACAACGTCTGCTACAACTGGGGTCACGGCGACAAGGCCGCGACCGACGCCGCGTTCGCGAAAGCCGCACACGTGACCACGCTCGACATCGTCAACAACCGCCTCGTGCCGAACGCGATCGAACCGCGCGCGGTCAACGCGAGCTATTCGGCGCAGGACGATAGCTACACGTTGTATGTGGCGAATCAGAATCCGCACGTCGAGCGACTGCTGATGGCCGCGTTCGTGCTGTCGCTGCCGGAATCGAAGCTGCGCGTGATCGCGCCGGACGTCGGCGGCGGCTTCGGCTCGAAGATCTTCCTGTACGCGGAAGACGTCGCGCTCACGTGGGCATCGAAGAAGCTCGGCCGGCCGGTCAAATGGACGGCCGAGCGCTCCGAGGCGTTCCTTTCCGACGCGCACGGCCGCGATCACGTGACCAAGGCCGAGCTGGCGTTGGACGCCGACGGCAAGTTCCTCGCGATGCGCGTGCATACGATCGCCAACATGGGCGCCTATCTGTCGACGTTCGCGTCGAGCGTGCCGACGATCCTGTACGCGACGCTGCTCGCCGGCCAATACGCGACGCCCGCGATCTACGCGGAAGTGAAGGCGGTCTTCACCAACACCGTTCCGGTCGATGCGTATCGCGGCGCGGGCCGGCCGGAAGCGACGTTCGTCGTCGAGCGTCTGGTCGAAGCCGCGGCGCGCGAGATGAAGCTCGACCCCGCGGAAATTCGCCGCCGCAACTTCATCACGCAGTTCCCGTACGCGACGCCGGTCGGCCTCACCTACGACACCGGCGACTACAACGCGATCCTGTCGCGCGCGCTGACGCTCGCGGACGTCGAAGGCTTCCCCGCGCGCCGGCAGGAATCGGAAAAGAACGGCAAGCGCCGCGGCCTCGGCTACTCGTGCTACATCGAGGCATGCGGTCTCGCGCCGTCGAACATCGCGGGCGCGCTAGGCGCGCGCGCGGGACTGTTCGAAGTCGGCCAGATTCGCGTGCACCCGACCGGTTCGGTCACCGTGTTCACGGGTTCGCATAGCCACGGCCAAGGCCACGAGACGACCTTCGCGCAAGTGGTCGCCGACCGCCTCGGCATTCCGCTCGACAGCGTCGAGATCGTGCACGGCGACACCGGCCGCATCGCGTTCGGCATGGGCACGTATGGCTCGCGTTCGATCGCGGTCGGCGGCTCGGCAATCTCGAAGGCGCTCGACAAGATCGAGGCAAAGGCGAAGAAAATCGCCGCGCATCTGCTCGAAGCGTCGGCTGAAGACATCGAGTTCAGGAACGGCGTGTTTCGCGTCGCGGGTACCGACCGCACGAAGGCGTTCGCGGAAATTTCACTCGCAGCCTACGTGCCGCACAACTATCCGCTCGATGTGCTCGAACCGGGCCTCGAAGAAAGCGCGTTCTATGACCCGACCAACTTCACGTATCCGTCGGGCGCGTACATCTGCGAGATCGAAGTCGATCCGGACACCGGCGAGAGCCGCATCCAGAAGTTCACCGCGGTCGACGATTTCGGCAACGTGATCAATCCGATGATCGTCGAAGGCCAGGTGCATGGCGGGCTCGGGCAAGGCATCGGCCAGGCGATGCTCGAGCGCTGCGTGTACGACAACGACAGCGGCCAGCTGCTGTCCGGCTCGTACATGGACTACGCGATGCCGCATGCGTCCGATCTGCCCGACTTCACGGTCGAGACCTCGAAGGGCACGCCGTGCACGCACAACCCGCTCGGCGTCAAAGGCTGCGGCGAAGCGGGCGCGATCGGTTCACCGCCGGCCGTGATCAACGCGATCATCGACGCGCTCGCCCCCCTTGGCGTGACCAATCTGCAGATGCCAGCCACGCCGCATCGCGTGTGGTCCGCGATTCAAGCGGCGAAGCAGGCCTGACCCAACGATCCTGAGCGGAGCATTCGACATGTATTCATTCGAGTATCAACGCGCGACGGATCCGCAAGCGGCCGCCGCAGCCCTCACCGCCGACCCGGAAGCGAAGTTTCTCGCCGGCGGGCAGAGCCTTCTGCCGACGATGCGCCTGCGTCTTGCGCAGCCGTCGCAACTGATCGACGTGACGCGCATTCCCGCGCTCAAGACGATCAGCGTCGACGCCAACAAGGTGACGATCGGCGCGGCCGTTTGTCATGCCGACGTCGCCGGGCATGCGGACGTGCGGCGCGTGTTGCCCGCGCTAGCGGAGCTGGCTTCGAATATCGGCGATCGCCAGGTGCGCGCGCTCGGCACGATTGGCGGCTCGCTCGCGAACAACGATCCGGCCGCGTGCTACCCGGCCGCCGCGATGGGGCTCGACGCGACGATCGTCACGGACCGGCGGCGCATCGCCTCGAGCGATTTCTTCGTCGGCATGTACGAGACCGCGCTCGAACCCGACGAGTTGATCGTCGCCGTCGAGTTTCCGGTGCCCGAGCGCGCCGCGTACGAGAAATTCCGCAATCCGGCCTCGCACTTCGCGCTGGTCGGCGTGTTCGTCGCGAAGTCCGCAGGCGCTGTGCGGGTTGCGGTGACGGGTGCGGCGTCGTCGGTATTTCGCGTGCCCGAGCTCGAAAGCGCGCTGTCGGCGAACTTCACGCCCGAGGCGGCACGCGCGGTCAGCGTGTCGCCCGGCGAGCTGAACGACGACATGCACGCGAGCGCCGCGTATCGCGCGCATCTGATTCCGCTGCTCGCCGCGCGCGCGGTCACGAAGGCAAATGCCTAGCGATACTCGCTAGGCGGCCCGGCTTGCCGCGCGAACATCCTGGCGCGCGCAAGCCGGCTTCGTTCCTTTCGCGAGCAGGCGCCTGCGTTCAACGCCGAGCTCGCGCCCATTGCGTTCTTCACTCGCGCCGCGCCTTGTCATGGCCTGTCGCGCAGATTCAGGACCACCATGCAGCCGGCTTCGATCGACGACACCCTCGCCCAACTCGCCGCCCAAGGCTATTTCGCGAGCCGCGAACTGGCGACCGCGCTGTATCTCGCGCTGCGCATGGAGCGGCCGCTGTTCGTCGAAGGCGAGCCGGGTGTCGGCAAGACCGAGCTCGCGAAAGCGGCGGCCGGCATGCTCGGCACCACGCTGCTGCGGCTGCAATGCTATGAAGGACTCGACACCGCGAGCGCGCTTTATGAGTGGGACTACCCGCGCCAGATCATGGCGCTGCGGCTCGCCGAAGCGAGCGGCGAGCGCCCCGACAACGACACGCTGTATCGCGGCGAATTCCTGCTGAAGCGTCCGCTTCTACAGGCACTGATGCCCGACGAAAACCATCCCGGCGCGCGACGCGTGCTGCTGATCGACGAAATCGACCGCGCCGACGAACCGTTCGAGGCCTTCCTGCTCGAACTGCTTTCGGATTTCCAGGTATCGATTCCCGAATACGGCACCGTGCGCGCCGCACAGCCGCCGCTCGTCATCATGACGTCGAACCGCACGCGCGAAGTGCACGATGCGTTGAAGCGCCGCTGTCTGTATCAATGGATCGGCTATCCGGATCGCGAGCGCGAACTCGAGATCGTCGCCGCGCGCGCGCCGCAAACGTCGGCGCAATTGCAGCGGCGCGCGGTCGACTTCGTGCATCGGCTGCGCGGCATGGATCTGTTCAAGGCGCCTGGCATCGCCGAAACGATCGACTGGTGCCGCGCGCTCGAAGCGCTGTCGGTCACCGAGCTCGATCCGCAATCGGTGCAGAACACGCTCGGCGTGCTGCTTAAGTATCAGGACGATCTCGCGCGCGTGGATGCCGCGCAGATCGCGCAGTGTCTGGCCGGGTGAGGGTCGTCGGCATGACGAACGACATCGGCATACGCAGACACGACGGCGCGAAGCAGCAGTCCGCGCCCATGCTCGCGCGCAACGTCGTTCATTTCGTGCGCGTGCTGCGCGGCGCCGGTTTGCCGATGTCGCCCGCACAGGCAGTCGACGCGCTCGCCGCGTTGCAGTGGATCGATCTCGGCCGCCGCGACGACGTGCGCGCCGCGCTTGCCGCGCTGCTCGTCACCGCGCCCGACGAACGCGAGCTCTTCAATGCCGCATTCGATCTTTTCTGGCGCGACCCCGACTGGGAGGGCAAGCTGCGCGCACTGCTGCTGCCGAAAGTGCGCGACGGCCTGCCGCCGCCAAAGCGCAACAACCGTCTCGCCGATGCGCTCGCGGTACGCATGCCGCCGTCGCCGCCTCTGAATGCGCCGCAAGAAACCGAGCAGCATGAGTTGCATGCCCAGTTGACGTTCAGCGCGGAAGAGCGGCTGCGTCATCGCGATTTCGACACGCTGAGCGCCGACGAATGGCGCACGCTGCGTCATCTGATCCGCGGCCAGCGGCTGCCGCTCGCCACCGAACCGACGCGGCGCCTGAAGGCGGCATCGCACGGCACGCACGCGGACCTGCGCGCGAGCGCGCGGCACGCGGTGCGCGCCGGTGGCGACTGGACCGTGTGGAAGTATCGCGCGAGGGTCGAGCGCAAGCCGCCGCTCGTGCTGCTGCTCGACATTTCCGGCTCGATGAGCAACTACTCGCGCGCGGTGCTGTACTTCTGCCACGCGTTGTTGCAGTCGCGCGAACGTCTGCAGGTGTTTCTGTTCGGCACGCGGCTCACGAACGCGACGCGCGCATTGCGCGAACGCGATCCCGACGTCGCGATCGCGACGCTCAGCGATCAGGTGGTCGACTGGTCGGGCGGCACGCGCATCGGCGCGGCGCTCGCCGAATTCAACCGACGCTGGGCGCGCCGCGTGCTCACAGGTCGTGCAACGGTGCTGCTCGTCACCGACGGTCTCGATCGCGAAGCGATCGACGTGCTCGATACCGAAATGGCGCGCCTCGCACGTTTCGCGCATCGCATCGTGTGGCTCAATCCGCTGCTGCGGTTCAGCGGCTTCACTCCGAAGGCGCGCGGCGTGCAGGCGATCCTGCCGTATGTCGACGCGCATCGTCCGGTTCATAATCTAGACAGTCTCGCAGCGTTCGGCCGCGACCTCGCGCAATTGACGCGCACACCTCGCCACGCCGTCGCCGCGACGACACTCGCAGGAGCAACGTCATGGAATTGAGCGAAACTCATACGCTGCCGGTCGCGCAGCAGCAAACGTGGGACGCGTTGAACGACACCGAGATTCTCCGCGCCTGCATCCCCGGCTGCGAAAGCATCGACCCGGACGGCGAAAACGCGTACCTGGTCACGCTGAGCGCGGCGGTCGGCCCGGTCAAGGCGCGCTTCAAGGGGCGCATGCAACTGACCGACATCGACGCGCCGAACGCCTACACGATCGTGTTCGAAGGCCAGGGCGGAGCGGCCGGCTTCGCGAAGGGCAATACGCAAGTCACGCTCGAAGCCGACGGCGATGCCGCGACGAAGCTTTCCTACACCGCCAACGCGCAGGTCGGCGGCAAGCTCGCGCAGATCGGCTCGCGGCTCGTCGACGGTGCGGCGCGCAAGATTGCCGGGGAGTTTTTCAAGCGCTTGAGTGCCCAGCTCTCGGGTGAGAATAGCGCTGATGAAGCTGCGGACGGTGATGCCTCGGTGGAGACCGAAACCGAAGCCGAAGCCGCGTCAGCGTCTGAGCAAACGGAATCGAAAGAGGCCGCGGACGGCGAGTCCGGCGGCGAAGCAAAGAAAGGGAAAAAATCATGGACAGCGTGGATCTCGAAGTTCTGAAGACTAGCGCCCGCTGGCTGGACGACGGACATTGCGCGCTCCTCGTGACGGTCGTGAAGACGTGGGGCTCGTCGCCGCGTCCCGAGGGCGCGATGCTCGCGGTGCGCGACGACGGCCTCGTGGTGGGCTCGGTGTCGGGCGGCTGCATCGAAGACGATCTGATCGACCGCGTACGGCAACAGGGCATCGAGCAGACGCATCCGGAAGCGGTGAAATACGGGATCACGGCCGAGGAAGCGCATCGCTTCGGGCTGCCGTGCGGCGGCACGATCCAGCTCGTGCTCGAACCGTTGACGCGGCAAAGCGGCATCGCCGAGTTGTGTCACGCGGTGGAGAACGGCCGGCTCGTCGCGCGTGAACTCGACATGGCGACGGGCGCGGTGCGGCTCGACAACGCGCAGGCGACCGACGGCGTGCATTTCGACGGTGAGCGTCTGCTGACGATCCACGGCCCGCGCTACCGGATGCTCGTGATCGGCGCCGGGCAGTTGTCGCGCTACCTGTGCCACATCGCGGTGGGGCTCGATTATCAGGTGACGGTCTGCGATCCGCGCGAGGAATACACCGAGGAATGGGACGTGCCGGGCACGAAGATTGTCCGCACGATGCCGGACGATACCGTGATCGACATGAAGCTCGACGAGCGCTGCGCGGTGATCGCGCTCACGCACGATCCGAAGCTCGACGATCTCGCGCTGATGGAAGCATTAAAGACGCCGGCGTTTTATGTCGGCGCGCTCGGCTCGCGCCGGAACAATCACGCGCGACGCGAACGTTTGAAGGAGTTCGATTTGAACGAAGCCGAACTGGCCCGTTTGCATGGGCCAGTCGGCATTTATATCGGCAGCAGGACGCCGCCTGAGATCGCCGTGTCGATTCTCGCGGAGGTGACGGCGGCCAAGAATGGCGTGTCGCTGCCGACGCTATTGCAGGTCGAAGGCGCAAAGGCTGCACGGGAAATTGCGGCGTCGGGTGGCGCCGCTTGCAAAGCGTAGCCTGCCGCGTTCAACAAACCAGACGGAGGGCACCGGGCGTGCCTTCCGCGCTTACATCAAGCCGCAAAGCACCGCCGCGATCACTGATCCGCTCACCAGTACCACGCCCACCACGCGGCGTTTATTCAATTCGGTCCACAGCAGTACGCCGGTCAGCGACAGCAGAATCAGGCTGCCCGAGATCGTGTCGATCAACAGCACCCACCCGACGCTGAGACCCACGCCCTTGTGCAGATTGCTCAGCGTCGCAAAAAACGAGTTGCGCGTGTGCTTCACCGTCACGAAGCCATTGCCGACCCAGTACTCGGCCTGCACGCTCTGCCCCGGGCCCATGATGCCGACTTGCCATTGCTCAGGCTGAATCGTGCTGTGATCGCCCCACGCGACCGGATGGGCGGGCTCGCGCTTCGCGCGTCCAGGCTTGCCGTCGATCTTCAGTTCGCGTTGCAGCCACTTCGCCATCTCCCCCGGCGAGTGCAGCGGTTTCTCAGGCACCGCGATCTGCATTTCCTCGACCTGCGGCGCGCCCGTAGAAATTTTCAGCGGACCGGCGCGATGATTGAGCAGAAAGCCGGTCACGCCGAACATCAGCCCGAGCACCGCGCCCCACAAGCCGATCCAGCCATGCACATTGCGCAGCCACTTGATGAAGGTCGCACGACGCGAACGCTGCCGCCCCGGCGCCTGCTGCGCGGCGGCGCCCGGCGCGGGGACGCCCGGCGCGGCGACGGTAGGTTTCAAATCGATCGATTCAGGCGCGTTCAAAACGGACTCCAGGCTAGAGCGGCAAGAAGAATTCGAGTGAGAAGAGGCGGATCGGCCGGCTTGTGATTCGGGCGATCGCGTGAAGGGCTGGCTGGCGGTCACAGAGGAGGAGACGCGTGACAAAAAGCTTGCGATGCCTTTCAATTGAGAAGCATTATCATTACACAATTAAGTGTTTTGCTCAATGTCGGGACGCTGTGGGTGCGCGGTGCATACCCGCCCGGCAATCTTCGAGTCGCTTCCAGATGCGCGCCAGCCGCTTGACATCCGCGCGGCGTGAAACGACGCTAGCTGGCGATGCCGTCAACGTTATCGTCCGGGGACACCTGCCGTCATGCGACTCTGCCTCGTGGTCCTTGCCACCGCCAGCTGGCTGGCCGGCATTCATGCCGCGCGCGCGAGCGTGCCGGTCAAACTGGACGACCCGTACACCAACGAAGGCGAGACGCAGACCTTCACCATCAGCGCGGACGGCTCGTATGCGAAGCTCGATTCGATGACGCTGCGCGTGAACAACGAAGCCGGTGTCGAGCGGGTCGCGCAGCAATACGTCTGGTTCAACCGCAACATGGCCGACGTGCAGATCCTCGAGGCCTATACAGTCACCGCCGATGGTAAACGTCACGAGGTAGCGCCCGAGCAGATCCGCGACGTGCAGGAAGTCCGTTCGTTCGACGCGCCGATGTTCCAGGACATCCAGGAAAAGGTGATCGTGTTCCCCGCGGTCGAACCCGGCGCTCGCGTGCATCTGACGTACCGCAAGACGCAGCGGCAGCCGATCGTGCCTGGGGAATTCAGCGACTTCACGCCGCCCGACCTCGCGCCGACCCGCAACTTCCGCCTGATCTACGACCTGCCCGCCGACAAGCCGTTGTACGCGGACGCGCGCGGCTTCAGCGCGGTGACGCCCATCACGCGCGACGGCCGCACGCGCTACGAATTCCGCTACGACAAGGCGCATTTCGACCGGCTCGAACGCGGCTCGATCGCGTACGTGTCGTACGGGGATCGGCTGATGGTGTCGACGTTTCCGAGCTATGCCGCGTTCGCCGCGTCCTATCGGAGCGCCGCGGCCGACCCGGGTACGCACGACGCCGCGATCACCCAGCTCGCGCAGCAGTTGACCGCGCACGATCACACCCCGCGCGACAAAGCCAAAACACTGTACGACTGGGTTCGCCGCAATATCCGCTATGTCGCGATCTACGTCGGGCGAGGCTCCGTCGTGCCGCACAGCGCGAGCGCGATCCTCGCGAACCGCTATGGCGATTGCAAGGACCACGTCGCGCTCTACGGCGCGCTGCTCGACGCGGTCGGCGTGCGCAACGAGCCGGCGCTGATCAGCAGCGGCACCATCTACACGCTGCCGAGCGTGCCCGGCTACGGCGTCATCAATCATGCGATCACGTGGCTGCCCGATTTGCAGACGTACGCGGATTCGACCGCGTCGAACGTCGAGTTCGGTTTTCTGCCTTCATCCGACATGAACCGTCCCACCGTGTTGATCGACGACGGCGTGCTAGCGCAAACACCGGCCACCGCGCAGATGTCGCGCAGCACCGATCTCGCGATCAAGATCGAACCGGACGGCTCGGCGAGCTTCACGTATCGGCTGCAGGATGCCGGACCGTATGCCGAGCAGGCCCGCGCGCGGCTACGCACGCAGACGCCCGGGCAACGAGAGGAATCGATCCAGGCCGAGTTGCGCAACGCGAATCTGCGCGGCACCGCGACGCTGACGACGAGCGACCTCAGCGCGGTCGACGGCCCGCTCACGCTGACGATGAAAGGCACGCTGGAAAGTCTCGTGGTGACCGGCATGACCGCATCGATCCCGGCCTTGACGAGCCTCGGCGGCGGCGTTGAGGCCGATACGCGCTACTGGCTCGGCGAACGCAAGCGCACGCAGCCGTTCGTGTGCCACAACCTCGCGATCCACGAACGCGCGCGCATCGAACTGCCGGCCAACTTCCGCGTGCTCGACATGCCGGAGGCGCAACGCACGCAGGACCGCTTCGTCGATTTCACGTCGGAGTACACCTTCGATCCGCTCAGCAACGTGGTCACGATGACGCGCGACGGCGCCACCCATTTCGACAGCGACGTGTGCACGCCCGATGATTTCACGCGCATGCGTCCCGCGATCGAAGCGATCGGACGGGACGTGCGCGCGGAGGTGATCGTCAGATCGACGCTGGTGGAGTCGTCGAACGTGGCGTCGCAGGCGCCTTGATCGTCAACGCGTCAAACCGGCCACAACGGCCCTTCCTGCATCGCGCCGATCTGCTCGCGCATCTCGAGGATGCGGTCCTCCCAGTAGCGCTGGGTGTTGAACCATGGAAACGCCGCCGGAAACGCCGGATCGTTCCAGCGGCGGGCGAGCCACGCCTGATAGTGAATCAGCCGCAACGTGCGCAGCGCTTCGATCAGATACAGTTCGCGCGGCTCGAACTCGCAGAAATCCTCGTAGCCGGCGAGCAGATCGGCGAGCGCGCGCGACGCCTCCGCGCGTTCACCCGGTAGCAGCAGCCACAGGTCCTGAATCGCGGGACCCATGCGGCTGTCGTCGAAATCGACGAAATGCGGGCCCGCATCGGTCCACAACACGTTACTCGGATGACAGTCGCCATGCAGACGCAATGTGCGAATCTCGCCGGCCCGCTCGAACGCACGCGCGACGCCTTCGAGCGCGAGATTCACGACGGTTTCCCAAGCGGTGCGCAGGTCGTCGGGCACGAAACGATGCGCGAGCAGGAAGTCGCGCGGCTCGTAGCCGAACGTGTCGATGTTCAGCGCGGGACGTTCCGCGTAGTCCTGGGTTTGCCCGATCGCATGAATGCGTCCGATGAAACGTCCGAGCCATTCGAGCGTGTCGCGCCGGTCGAGATCCGGCGCGCGACCTCCGCGTCGCTCGAAGACCGAGAAGCGGAAACCGTCGAAGCTATGCAGTGTGCGGCCATCGAGCATGCGCGCAGGCACGGCCGGAATCTCGCGCGCGGCGAGTTCGGCGACGAACGCGTGCTCTTCGAGAATCGCCGCGTCGCTCCAACGCTCGGGACGATAGAACTTCGCGACCACGGGCGGACCGTCTTCGACGCCGACCTGATAGACGCGATTTTCGTAGCTGTTGAGCGGCAGCAGACGGCCGTCGGTCCGCACGCCGGACGTTGCGAGCACGCCGTCGATCGCGTCCAGCACGGTCTCCGGCGTGAGCCGCGCGAACGGCACGGCGCCATCGGCGCCGGCCTCATGGAAATTATCGGGAATGGTGTCGTTCATGCCCCGCATTGTGCGCCGCGCCGCGGCTAAAGACGAGGGCGACGGCTCGCAATGCGTGCGTGGCACGCTGGAAATACGGGCTGATTTGCGGCGCGCCGTGAATCGACGCGCGCATCGACCCGCAGCGATGCTGGCGAGCCGATCTCACCTTACAACATCACTACAACCCACTCCTGCGTGTCACACAACGGCAATGAGCAACAGGTAAGCCTCTCGTTCAATGCGTCTGCGCGCCGGCCGGACGTATCAGGTCGCCGGTATCGATCAGATCTTCGAGGAAAAAGGGTTCGGTATTGAGCTGCCGCGATGCGCCGGGTTCGCCGGCGTACCACGCCACCATCGCCATGTCGCCAAGAATGCGCATGACGATTCCGCGCGCGCCTTGCGGCACGGCGATATGTACCGATCGGACAATGGAACCGACTTCCATGATAATTCCCCGCTTCCCTTAGCCGGCTTTATGATTTCACGCCGGTCGAGGTGATGATAAAAACGCCGCTTCGCATTGGACGTTGCGTGCGCACTTAATCTGTCGCGCGCCTGGCGCGTGAGAGCTTCGAGTCATTGTTCCCGCTTTGCGGGGCTTTGGGAAGGCGAATAGAAGGCTTTCACCAGTCGTTTCGCCCTATTCCCATTACGCTGCGCACGGCCGATGATTTCGGCGTCAGACGTCGTAATGAAGACCATCATAAACCCTGCGGGGGGAGACATCAAAAACGTGCATTGCCAGAACGATCTGCCAGATGCGGGTGAGGCGCAGCTTCGCACCTGCCTTCGCGCCCACGGGCGCGCCTGCGTTTCCGATCCACGCGGCGCGGCCGCGGCTGATTTCATTCGTCGGCGCTAGTCATGTGGATCGTTCGTCTCGCGCTACGGCGCCCCTATACGTTCGTCGTGCTGGCGTTGCTGTTGCTGATCGTCGGGCCACTGACGATTCTGCGCACGCCCACCGACATCTTTCCGAACATCGATATTCCGGTGCTGTCGGTGATCTGGTCGTACAACGGCCTGCCCGCCGACGAAATGGAGCGGCGCATCGCGCTGAACTACGAGCGCGGCTTGTCGGTGGCGGTCAACGATATCGAACACACGGAATCGACGTCGCTGAACGGCATCACGGTCATCAAGATCTTTTTCCAGCCGGGCGCGAATATCGACGAAGCAATCGCGCAGGTCACCGCGCTGTCGCAGTCGCAAGTGCGCTCGCTGCCGCCCGGCATCACGCCGCCGTTCATCCTGCGCTACAACGCGTCGACGGTACCGATTCTGCGGCTCGCGTTGTCGTCCGCGTCGCTGACCGAGCAGGAGCTGTTCGACTTCGGCAATAACTTCCTGAAGACGCAGCTCGCCACCGTGCCGGGTGCATCCGCGCCGCTGCCGTATGGCGGCAAGCAACGGCAGATCATGATCGATATCGATTCGCGCAAGCTGCAGGAGCGCAATCTGTCGCCGATGGACGTGGTCAGCGCGGTCTCCGCGCAGAACCTGATTCTGCCTTCTGGCACCGCGAAAATCGGCTCGACCGAGTACTCGGTGGTAATGAACGGCAGCCCCGATTCGCTCGCCGGGCTGAACAACATTCCGATCCGCACCACCGCAAACGGCACCGTCTATATCCGCGACGTCGCGCACGTGCGCGACGGCTACCAGCCGCAGACCAACATCGTGCGCGTGAACGGCCAGCGCGCCGCGCTGCTGACGATCAACAAAAGCGGCAACACGTCCACGCTCGATATCGTCGACCGCATCAAGACGATGATGCCGACGCTGCGCAATCTGGTGCCGCCGTCGCTGAATATCGACCCTGTCGCCGACCAGTCGCTGTTCGTGCGTGCATCGGTAGAGGGCGTATTGCGTGAAGCGCTGATCGCCGCGTGCCTGACGGGCCTGATGATTCTGCTGTTCCTCGGCAACTGGCGCGCGACGCTGATCATCGCGGTATCGATTCCGTTGTCGATGATCACGTCGATCATCGCGTTGTCGGCGCTCGGCCAGACGATCAACATCATGACGCTCGGCGGGCTCGCGCTCGCGGTCGGGATTCTGGTCGACGATGCGACCGTCGCGATCGAGAACATCAGCCATCAGCTCGAACAGGGCAAGACGCTAGAGCAGGCGATTCTCGACGGCGCGCATCAGATCGCGATTCCGACACTCGTGTCGACGTTGTCGATCTGTATCGTGTTCGTGCCGATGTTTCTGCTCACCGGTGTCGCGCACTACCTGTTCATTCCGCTCGCCGAAGCGGTGGTGTTCGCGATGCTCGCGTCGTACTTCTTCTCGCGTACGCTCGTGCCGACGCTCGCGAAGTATCTGCTGCGCTATCACCACAAGCCCGCTGATCTGCATCACGCGCCGGCGCAAACACGCAATCCGTTCATGCGCGTGCACTATGCGTTCGAGCGCGGTTTCTCGCGCTTGCGCGAGCGCTATCGCGTGTTTCTCGAAGCGCGTATCGCGCGGCCGGGTCTGTTCGTCACGCTGTTTCTCGTGTGCTGTGGCGCGTCGCTGCTGTTGCTGCCGTTTATCGGCCGCGACTTTTTCCCCGCCGTCGATGCCGGCACGATCGCACTGCACATGCGCGCGAAAACCGGCATGCGGGTCGAGGAAACCGCGGTGCTGACCGATCGAGTCGATGCGCGCATCCGTCAGCTGATTCCGGCCGGCGAACTGCATTCGATCATCGACAACATCGGCCTGCCGGTGTCGGGTATCAACCTGTCGTACAGCAACACGGGCACGATCGGCACCTCCGACTCGGACATCCTGATCACGCTGAATCCCGAACATCATCCGAGCACCGGCTATGTGCGCACCTTGCGGCGCACGCTCACCGACGAATTCCCCGGCGTGCAGTTCGCGTTTCTGCCGGCCGATATCGTCAGTCAGACGCTGAACTTCGGCATGCCGTCGGCGATCGACATCCAGATCGTCGGCCGTGAGGTGGCCGCCAATCGTGCGTTCGCCGCGAAGCTGCTGAACCGTCTGCGCACGGTGCCGGGCCTCGTCGATGCGCGCATCCAGCAGCCCGCCGATCTGCCGCGGATTTTCATCGACGTCGATCGCACGCGCGCGCAGCAAGCGGGCTTTTCGCAGCGCGATATCGCGAGCAATCTGCTGATCACGCTGTCGGGCAGCCAGCAGACCACGCCGACGTTCTGGCTCAATCCGCGCAACGGCGTCAGCTACAACGTGATCACGGAAGCGCCGCAATACACGATCGATTCGCTGCAATCGCTCGCGAACATTCCGTTGAACGCCAACGGCCGCAACAACATTCTCGGCTCGCTCGCGACGATGCGCCGCGAAGCCAGCAACGCGGTGCTCACGCACTACAACGCGCAAACCACGATCGACATCTACGGCACCGCCGACGGCCGCGACCTCGGCGGCGTGTCCGACGACATCCGCAGGATCATCGACGAATCGAAAGCCGAGCTGCCGAAGAGCTCGACGATCGAACTGCGCGGCCAGGTGCAAACGATGAACGAGTCGTTCTCGGGCCTGCTCGCCGGTCTGCTGTTCGCGGTGCTGCTCGTGTATCTGCTGATCGTCGTCAATTTCCAGTCGTGGCTCGATCCGTTCATCATCATCACCGCGCTGCCGGGCGCGCTCGCGGGTATCGTGTGGATGCTGTTCCTCACGCACACCACACTGTCGATCCCGGCCCTCACCGGCGCGATCATGTGTATCGGCATCGCGACCGCGAACTCGATTCTGGTGATCAGCTTCGCGCGCGAACAGCTGCTGCTGCACGGCGACGCGACCCGCGCGGCGATCGAAGCGGGCTTCACGCGTTTCCGCCCGGTGCTGATGACCGCGCTCGCGATGGTGATCGGCATGGTGCCGATGGCGATCGGTCTCGGCGAAGGCGGCGAGCAGAATGCGCCGCTCGGGCGCGCGGTGATCGGCGGGCTCGCGGTCGGCACGCTGGCCACGCTGATCTTCGTGCCGGTGGTGTTCTCGATGATCTATCGACGGCTCGCGGCGCGGCATCAGCGGGCCGCGGAACACGTCGTGCAGAAGCCATGAACATCCAGCACGCGATGACCGTACCAACTGGCACGCGCAACATGCGATGCCACGACACAAGAGGCAGCCTTGACTGCCCATGCAATTTCGAAGGGGAAGCTTGATGGAAGCACAACGTCCCGGCGGCTCGGGTTCGGGTTCGGGTTCAGGCTCTGGCTCTGGCGGTCACGCCGCGCACGATCCGGCGAAAGCGCGACGCACGCGCCTGATCATGATCGCCGCCGCCGTCGCGGTGCTCGCGCTCGCCGCGCAAGGCATCTGGTCGCGCCACGATGCGCATGCGGCGCTCGAACGCGATGCCGAGCACACGAGCCAGATGAGCGTCGAAGTCGTGCAGCCGCAGAAGTCGTCGGCCGGGTTCGATCTGACGTTGCCCGGCAACGTGCAGGCCTTCCTCAACACGCCGATCTACGCACGCACCAACGGCTATCTGAAGAAGTGGTACGCCGACATCGGCGCGCGCGTGAAGAGCGGCCAGTTGCTCGCGGAAATCGACACGCCCGAAATCGACGACCAGTTGCGCGCCGCCCGCGCCGATCTCGCCAACGCCGAAGCGAATTACGCGCTGGCGAAGAGCACCGCGGATCGCTGGACGGAAATGTTCAGAAGCAAGTCGGTGTCGAAGCAGGAGACCGACGAAAAAGTCGGCGACATGCTCGCGAAAAAGGCCACGCTCGACGCCGCGCGTTTCAACGTCGCACGACTCGAAAAGACCCAGTCGTTCCAGAAAGTCTATGCGCCGTTCGACGGCACCGTGACCGCGCGCAACGTCGACGTCGGCGCGCTGATCGACGCGGGCAGCTCAGGCGGTCCCGCGAAGGAACTGTTTCATGTCGCGCAGGCGGACCGGCTGCGCGTCTATGTGAACGTGCCGCAAGCGTACGCGCAGCAGGTGCGCGCGCAGCAGAGCGCGTTTCTGACGCTGACCGAGATGCCGTCGCGGCACTATCCGGGCACGGTCGCGCGCACCGCCGGCGCGGTCGATCCGCAGCAGCGCACGATGCTCGTCGAAGTCGACGTCGACAATCGCAGCGGCGAGCTGTTGCCGGGCGCGTACGCGCAGGTGCATTTCGCGCTCGGCGCGGGCACGGCGTCGTTCACGCTGCCAGGCAACGCGCTGCTGTTCCGCCCCGACGGCGTCAAGGTCGCGACCGTCGATCCGCAGCACAAGGTGAAGCTGCTGCCGGTATCGCTCGGCACGGACTTCGGCACGCGCGTCGCGATCGTGGCGGGCTTGCAGGGCAACGAGCAGGTGATCCTGAATCCGCAGGATTCGATCGTCGATGGCGCACCGGTGCGCATCGTGCCGCGCAAGGCGGAAGACGGTCCGGCTTCGGAAGGCGCGGCTGGAGCCGCCGGTGTGACCGGCGCGGCGGCCAGGTCGCCGGCGGCGCTAGCCGGCGCGCGGCCGGGCGCGAGGACGTGATGATGAAGATGTCGGTTTTGCGGCGCGTGCTTGCGTCTTCGGCTGAATTCGCGCGCGGGTCGGCGAGCGTTTCCATTCGCGCCCCGGCAGTCGCGCTGGCTCTCGCCGGCGCGCTCGGCGCCTGCACCGTCGGCCCCGACTACGTGAGGCCCGCCGCCGTCACGCCCGCGACCTGGCGCGAACTCGAGGGCACCGGCTGGAAGCCCGCGCAACCCGCTGACACGCTCACGCGCGGCGCGTGGTGGCGCATCTACGGCGACGCATCGCTCGATGCGCTCGAACCGCAGGTCGCGAGCGCGAACCAGGACGTGCAGGCCGCCGAAGCGCGCTTTCGCGCGGCGCGCGCGAGCGTCGCGCAATATCGCTCGCAATTCTTCCCGGTGGTCACCGCGGGCGTCCAGTATTCGCGCACGCGGACCTCGGAGAACGTGCTGCATAAATCGACCGCCGGTCTCGCGCTGAACGACTATCTGGTGCAGGTCGACGCGTCGTGGGAACCGGACCTGTGGGGCCGCGTGTCGCGCAGCGTCGAAGGCGCGAAGGCTGGCGCGCAGGCGAGCGCCGCCGACGTCGACGCCGCGCTGCTGTCGATGCAGGCCGAGCTCGCCACCGATTACTTCGAGCTGCGCGGGCTCGACCAGGAGCGCCGACTCCTCGACGACACGATCAAGGCCTACCAGCAGGCGCTCGAACTGACTCAGCATCGCTACGCCGGCGGCATCGCGACCGATGCCGATGTCGCGCAGGCACAAGCGCAGCTGAAGACGACCCAGGCGCAGGCGCTCGATCTCGGCGTGCAGCGCGCGCAGCTCGAACATGCGATCGCTATCCTGATCGGCCAGCCGCCGTCGGGCTTCACGCTGCCGGTCGCGCCGCTCGTCGCGGTGCCGGTCGTCGCGGCGACCGGCGTGCCGTCCGGATTGCTCGAGCGGCGTCCCGACATCGCTGCGGCCGAGCGGCACGTCGCCGCGATGAACGCGCAGATCGGCGTGGCCACCGCGGCGTTTTTCCCGAACCTCGTGCTGGCCGTGACGGGCGGACTCGAAGCGACCAATTACAGCCAATGGCTGCTCGCGCCGAGCCGGCTGTGGTCGCTGGGGCCGACGCTCGCGGGCACACTGCTCGACTTCGGCGGCCGCGCGGCCGCCAAGGATCAGGCGCGCGCGCACTACGACGAAAGCGTCGCGCAATATCGGCAAACGGTGCTGAACGCGTTCGGCCAGGTCGAGGACAATCTCGCCGCGCTGCGCGTGCTGGAACAGGAAGCGGCCGCCCAGGACGACGCGGTCGCGGCCGCGCGGCGCGCGCTCGCGGTCGTGTCGGACCGCTACCGGAACGGCGCGATCACCTATCTTGACGTGGTCGTCGCGCAGACGACCACGCTCACCAACGAGCGCAATGCGGTGTCGATCGCGCGCCGCCGGATGGCCGCGAGCGTCGCGCTCGTGAAGGCGCTCGGCGGCGGCTGGGATACGTCGGGACTGCCGGGCGACGATGTGGTCGGGCATCCGCCGTCCGCGACTTCGGGTGCGACGCAGACGCCGGCGCCGGCCAACGACGCGGGCGCGCACGGCTAGCGCCGGGAGACGGGCGCGCGACATGCGAGGCGTGAAGGGCGCGCGCGTTGCCCACGCCACGGGCTCGAAGCGAGTTTTCAGCGTATCCTTAACGCCTTTCGCGCGTTTCCGTGTGACCCAAGGAGTTCTGTTGTGACCCTGCCGCCGCAATCCCAGCGGACTGCATCTGCCGTTCCCTCCCCCGTTGCAGCTTCAGTTGCTTCCACCCGCACCGCCAGCGTGTCGGACATCCCCTATCTCGAACGCGGCTCGCGCGCGTACTGGCGCGCCAGCCTCGCGCTGCTGTTCGCCGGCTATGCGACGTTCTCGCTGCTTTACTGCGTGCAACCGCTGCTGCCGTCGTTCTCCGAAGCGTTCAACGTGACGCCGGCGCAAAGCAGTCTGTCGCTGTCGCTATCCACCGCGGCGCTCGCGCTGGCGATTTTCGTCGCCGGTTTCGTCTCCGAGGGTTGGAGTCGGCACAAGCTGATGACGCTGTCGCTGACGGTGTCGTCGGTGCTGACGATTGGCGTATCCGTGGCGCCGCACTGGAATCAGCTGCTCGTGCTGCGCACGCTCGAAGGGCTCGCGCTCGGCGGCGTGCCGGCCGTCGCGATGGCCTATCTCGCCGAGGAAGTGCATCCCGACGGTCTCGGTCTTGCGATGGGTTTGTACGTCGGCGGCACGGCGATCGGCGGGATGGCAGGGCGGGTGATCACCGGCGTGGTCGCCGATCTGTTTTCATGGCGCGTCGCAATCGGCACGATCGGCGTGCTCGGCCTGCTGTCGATGCTCGCGTTCCGCGCACTGCTGCCTCCATCGCGCCATTTCGTGCCACGCCGCGGGCTCGGCTTCGCGCATCACCGCACGCTGCTGTTGCGGCAGTTCACGCGACCGGGCTTGCCGCTGCTGTTCCTGCTCGGCTTCGTTCTGATGGGCAGCTTCGTCACGCTGTACAACTACATCGGCTACCGGCTGCTCGCGCCGCCGTATCGGCTGAATCAGACGGAGATCGGCGCGATCTTCATCGTCTATCTGGTCGGTGTAGTCGCGTCGCCGTGGTCCGGGCGCATGGCCGATACGTTCGGCCGCGCGCGCGTGCTGATCGGGAGCCTGCTGCTGATGGTGTTCGGCCTCGCGCTGACGATGCTGCATCCGCTCGCGGCGGTCGCGGCCGGCATCGCATGCGTGACGTTCGGGTTCTTTGCCGGGCATTCGGTCGCAAGCGGCTGGGTCGGGCGTCTGGCGAAAGATGCGAAAGGCCAGGCCGCGGCGCTGTACCTGCTCGCGTACTACATCGGCTCGAGCCTGGTCGGCTCGTATGGCGGCCACGTGTGGGCCGGTCATGGCTGGAACGGGGTCGTCGGGCTAGTCGGTGCGCTGCTCGTGATCGGCCTGGTCGCGGCGACGCGCCTGCGCGCACGCGAATAGCCGCGCGCGATCATCGATCCCGCATGGATCGGCGCAAAACGAAAGGCTTGCGTAAGTGAACGCTCGATACTTTGCGCCGTGTTTTGTTGCGCCGCGCAAATCGCCGCACGCCCGTCGCGCCGGCGTTCAGCAGCTTGCGAATAAGCGCCGGCGCGCAAGCTCGCGCCGCCGCACCGCTCCATCCGTCTCCTATACTCAATTCGTGCACTGGTACTGCATGATTTCAAAACCGCAGCCTCTGCCGGAACGAAATAGCATCCATCCTGCATGGGAGGAGACGAAGATGACGTACTTCACGATCGGCGATTTCATCCTGGTCATTCCGATGGCGTTAGCGGGTGCGCTATTCGTCGGCGCGCTGCCCTGCAAGACCGAGTTGCGACACAACGCGCTGCGTGTGCTGGGCGCGCTGATCGGTGTGATGTGCGCGGTGGCGCTGGTCGAGGGTCTGCCGGCGCTCGTGTAGCGGCGCGGCGCGAAGTACCAACGAAAAAGCCGCACGCTGAACGTGCGGCTTCGTTTTGCCGTTCGTTCGGTCCGCCTGTTGCGCGGACGGCTCCTCACGCGATCAGATCGCCTGGTCCGTCGATGGCTTTTCCCACAGGTTGATCCCGCCTTCGGTCGCATAGCGATCGATTTCGGCGAGTTCGTCGGCCGAGAACGCGAGGTTCTTCAGCGCGCCGACGTTCTCGCGCACCTGCTCCGCGCGGCTCGCGCCGATCAGCACCGACGTCACGCGCTGATCGCGCAACGCCCATGCGAGCGCCATCTGCGCGAGGCTCTGACCACGGCGCTGTGCGATGTCGTTGAGCTTCCTCACGTGTTCGATGTTCTGCGGGTTCAGATGCTCGTCTTTCAGCGAACCGCCGCCCGGCTTGTTGACGCGCGCATCGGCCGGCACGCCGTTCAGGTACTTGCCAGTCAGCAGCCCCTGCGCGAGCGGCGTGAACGCGATTGCGCCCGCGCCGACTTCGGCGAGCGTATCGAGCAGGTCGTGTTCGATCCAGCGGTTCAGCATGTTGTAGGACGGCTGATGGATCAGCAGCGGCACCTTGCATTCGGCGAGCAGCCTGGTCATTTCGCGGGTCTTCGCCGACGAGTACGACGAGATGCCGATGTAGAGCGCCTTGCCCTGCTGCACCGCGCTCGCCAACGCGCCCGCGGTTTCCTCGAGCGGCGTATGTGCGTCGAAGCGATGCGAATAGAAGATGTCCACGTATTCGAGGCCCATGCGCTTCAGGCTCTGGTCGAGACTCGCGAGCACGTACTTGCGCGAGCCGCCACCCTGGCCGTACGGACCCGGCCACATATCCCAACCGGCCTTCGACGAAATCAGCAGCTCGTCGCGATACGGCTTGAAATCGTCCTTGAACAGACGGCCGAAATTGGTTTCCGCGCTGCCGTACGGCGGGCCGTAGTTGTTCGCCAGATCGAAGTGCGTGATGCCGAGGTCGAAGGCCGTGCGCAGGATGTCACGCTGCGTCGAGATCGGCGTGGTGTCGCCGAAGTTGTGCCACAGGCCGAGCGACAGCGCCGGCAGTTTGAGACCCGACTTGCCGCAGACGCGGTATTGCATGTCCGAATAGCGTTCTGAAGCTGCTTCGTAAGCCATTGCTAGTGTCCTTGTCGATGAGATCGCCCGAGAATGGCGGGCGTGAGGATTCGCGCGTTGCGGGAGGCGTGCTGCTCGGGGGATTTATTGTCGTGATGTCGCCGTGGTGCGGCTAGACCGCTATGTTAGCCAATCGACGCGGCGCTTGCAGGCACCCAGTATGCGGGATAGACGAGCACGCGCGGCTCACCTACACTCTGGCCGGTTCAGGTTGATGGGAGGTGCAGATGGCGAAGGCGATTTCGATCGCGCTGATTGTCGGCGGCATCGTGCTGCTGTATTTCGGCGGGCAGGCGTTCAATTCGGTGAGCAGCGACGTGTCGCGCTTCTTTACCGGTTCGCCGAGCAACAAGGCGATCGTGCTGATCGTCGCGGGCGTGGTGGCGACGCTCGCCGGGCTGACGGGAATCGCGATGTCGGGGCGCAAGCGCTGAGCGTCCGCGCGAGGCCCGCGACGAAAATAGCTAGAACGCGATCTCGGGCTTCGCGGCCGAGCGCGTGCCGGGCAGCGGCACGTTGCTTACGCCGTGATAGGTGAACACCAGCGAGAACTTCACCTGATCGCTGAGATTCTTGCCGGCCGAGTGGAGCGTGTTGCAGTGGAAGAACACCACGTCGCCGGTCTTCAGCTCCGGCGACACCGCGGTGCGGATCGCCGCCTCGTTCTCGGCGAGATCCGTGCGGAAAAATTTCGCTTCGTCGAAACGGTCGGACGTGAAGGCGGCGCCATGCGATTGCGGCACGAACCACAGCGCGCCGTTATCGATGGTTTCCGGGCCGACCGCGAGCCACACCGACACCAGGTCGTCGCGCTCGAACGACCAGTAACGCACGTCGCGATGCCAGCCGGTCAGGCTGCCGTATGCGGGGTGCTTGGTCATCATGCAGTTGTGATGCGCGCGCGACAGTCGCGGCTCCTCGCCAAAATACAGTTCCATCCAGCCACGGATTTCGGGCGCAGTCGCCCATTGCGCGAACGCGGGGTGACGACCGTACGCGTCGAGCAGGCGCCGCACCGTATGTCCGCCCGGCGCATCTTTCGATGACGGCGCGCCCGGATACTTCAGATCGGCTTCGAATTCGATCGGCGCCGCCGCTTCCTGCAGCTGCCGCTGTGCGATCTGCTTCAGCTCGTCGCAACGCTCGGGCGACACGAGTTCTGGCACGACGACAAAACCCTGCTCCCGCAACGTTTGAATCTGCTCTTTCTTCGAATGGAGTGACATGGCGTTCCGTTAACGTCGACTAACTGATGTTCGATTGTAAAACGGGCGCGATTGGGGCGCGTTGTTTCGCGGCGCGCCAATGCACCGGTTTCAAGCGTGCGGCGCACCCGCATCGCACATTCGCTGGTCAAATATGCACGCAAATCGCCCGTCAAAAGTGAAACCAGATTGTTGTTAGCGACGATTCGATCCTGAGAGAATTCGATCTCGCAGGGTACTAACCCGACTTTCTGACGTCACGATTCCCGTGTAGCCTGCTCGCATGTCGATCGCCGCTTACGCAATTTTCTATCGTGCGCAGGCCGTCAAGGCTCGTGCCGTCGGTTTCTCCGCGTTGTACCTTCGCTGCGCTGCGCGCCGTGTTTCGCGTCGCGATCTCCCGCGATACGAGCCGCACCGAATATCCGGCTTTCAGGCCGTTCATCGCAACCCCGTCATTGGCACATATGGTGCTGTTTGTCCGTGCACATCCGATGCACGCGCCGACGTGCGGTTCATTGCCTAAATGTGAAGCCATGCATACTCTTTTGAGCACCCGTCTTACCCGCGCCGCGCTGAAAGCGGCGCGTCCCGCGCGCCGTCATATGATGCGGGCGCTGCGTCACCATGCCGCGCGCACCCGCGCGCTCGGCGAGCAGTGGCGCGACGCGAAGGCCGTCGACGGCTTTCGCACCTGGTTCCATACGTTTTTCTCGGCGCTGCGCCAGCAGAGCGGC
Organism: Paraburkholderia sp. BR10923; assembly: GCF_040948765.1. Lineage (NCBI taxonomy): Bacteria > Pseudomonadati > Pseudomonadota > Betaproteobacteria > Burkholderiales > Burkholderiaceae > Paraburkholderia > Paraburkholderia sp. BR10923. The sequence continues at coordinate 180,771 of NZ_JBFPKO010000003.1, forward strand.
ACGCGCCGTCTGTCGCTGCGCACATTGCTGCGCAAGCCGACACCGTTGCACCTCGCGGTCGCGAAACGCGCGCCGGCGGTGCGCACGCCTGCGAGCCGCCGACCGCGTCGGCTGTCGACGAGCAGCAGCGGGTGGTTCGCGTTTGCGTTTGCGAGCCGCTGAGATTGCTGGGCCGGTGAGTTGCCGTTGCGCGTTGAGTGGCTAGTGCAAGACTTCGAGCGCGACGGCATCGTTACGCGATCGACGGACGAAGAAAAACCCCGCCCGGCTCACGCCGGCGGGGTTTTTTGCTTTCAGGTAACGATCGACTCGCGCTGGTTACGCGCTAGTTACGCGATTGCCGCGACCGGCTCGGTGCCTGCCGCTTCGGCGAGTGCGAGCGCCTTGTCGGTGGCTTCCCACGTGAATTCCGGCTCTTCGCGGCCGAAGTGGCCATACGCCGCGCTCTTCTCATAGACCGGGCGCAGCAGGTCGAGCATCTGGATGATACCCTTCGGACGCAGGTCGAAATGCTGACGCACGAGTTCCGTGATCGTCGCATCCGACACGCGGCCGGTGCCGAACGTGTTGACCATCACCGAGGTCGGCTGAGCGACGCCGATCGCGTACGACACCTGGATCAGGCAGCGCGACGCGAGGCCCGCGGCCACGATGTTCTTCGCGACGTAACGGCCGGCGTAAGCTGCCGAGCGGTCGACCTTCGACGGGTCCTTGCCCGAGAACGCGCCGCCGCCGTGCGGTGCCGCGCCACCGTACGTATCGACGATGATCTTGCGGCCCGTCAGACCGCAATCGCCCTGCGGACCGCCGATCACGAAGCGACCGGTCGGGTTCACGAGGTACTTGACGTCACCCTTGATCAGCTCGGCCGGAAGCGTCGGCTTGATCACTTCTTCGATCACCGCTTCGCGCAGCGTGTCGAGCTCGATGTCCGGTGCGTGCTGGGTGGACAGCACGACGGTGTCGATCGAATGCGGCTTGCCGTCGACGTAGCGCACGGTGACCTGCGACTTCGCGTCCGGGCGCAGCCAGGGCAAACGGCCGTCGCGGCGCAGATTCGCCTGACGCTCGACGAGACGGTGCGACAGGTGGATCGGCAGCGGCATCAGTTCCGGCGTTTCCTCGCACGCGTAACCGAACATCAGACCCTGGTCGCCCGCGCCTTGATCGAGGTTGTTGTCGTGCGCGCGGTCCACGCCCTGGGCGATGTCCGGCGACTGCTTGTCGTAGGCGACGAGCACCGCGCAGCCGCGGTAGTCGATGCCGTAGTCTGTGTTGTCGTAGCCGATGCGCTTGATCGTGTTGCGCGCGATCTGGATGTAGTCGACGTTCGCGGTGGTGGTGATTTCACCGGCCAGCACGACGAGACCCGTGTTGCACAGCGTTTCGGCCGCGACACGCGAGTACTTGTCTTGAGCGAGGATGGCGTCGAGGATCGCGTCCGAGATCTGGTCCGCGACTTTGTCGGGATGGCCTTCGGAAACGGATTCGGAAGTGAAGAAATAGTCGTTTGCCACGTTGCAGACTCCTGTTAGTGGTTACGGTTGCGTTCCACGTAGCCGACTTCGGGAGTCTGAAGCGGCGACGCTTTAGCGGATTACCTTACCGATGGACGCTTGACTCATGGAAACCCATGGACCGCACCCGCCGGCTTCGCCCCGCAAGTTGTCTATTAACTCGGCGAAGCCCTTATTATAGCGACTTCCTTTGAATGTCACAGAGTGTCCACGAGTGCGGTATCACGCCAATTTTTCCGCTCCCCGCAATCCCGCCCCTAGCAGCGCCGCGCGCCCGGAGGCTGCATGCTGAGCAGCTACGGCGCGAAGCTCGCGGTCGGGCTGCTCAAACTCTTTGCCTTATTGCCGTATGGATTCGTCGCCCGTCTCGGCGACGGGCTCGGCTGGCTGCTTTATCAAATCCCGAGCCGTCGCAAGCGCATCGTTCATACGAATCTGAAGCTGTGCTTCCCCGACTGGAGCGACGAGCGCCGCGAGGACGTCGCGCAGAAGCACTTCCGTCACGCGATCCGCAGCTATCTCGAGCGCAGCGTGCAGTGGTTCGGCTCGGCGAAGAAGCTCGAAAAGCTGATCCAGCTCGACAGCCCAATCGATCTGACCGACCCGAACCTGCCGCCGACGCTCTTTCTCGGCTTTCATTTTGTCGGCATCGAGGCCGGTTCGATTTTTCTGAACTACTCATTGAAGCGCCAGTGCGGCTCGCTGTATCAGCCGATGTCGAATCAGGAGCTCGAGGCAGTCGCGAAAGCGGCGCGTGCGCGTTTCGGCGCGGACATGGCAAGCCGCGCGGACAGCGCGCGCGTCGTACTGCGCTGGCTGCGCGAACGCAAACCGGTGATGCTCGGCGCGGACATGGACTACGGCGCGCGCAATTCGACGTTCGTGCCGTTCTTCGGCGTGCCGACCTGCACGCTGACCGCGGTCGGCCGTCTTGCGAAGGTCGGACACGCGCAGGTCGTACCGTTCATCGGCGAAGTGCTGCCGAACTACAAGGGCTACCGGCTCAAGGTCTTCAAGCCTTGGGACAACTATCCGACCGGCGATGATGACGCCGATGCGCGACGCATGAACGAATTTCTCGAAGAGCAGATTCCGCTGATGCCCGAGCAGTATTACTGGGTGCACAAGCGGTTCAAGACGCGGCCGCCGGGAGTGCCGGGGGTGTATTGAAGAGTGGCGCTGGACCCGGCTCCCGGCAGTCGGAGCACGTCGATGAGTGCACGTGAGGCGGCATCCAGGCCCCTTGCCCGCCATACCGTTTCCGATGGGCCAACGTGTATCATCTGCTATTGGCCCAGCACGGCTCGAAAGGGTGATTCACCCAACAGCCGGCAAGGCCCGGATTTTCGGCTCCGCCCGCACGCGCGAAGCCCTACGCAGCAACGGATACACGAAAAACGTGAAGCTCAAATTCACCAAAATGCACGGCGCGGGTAACGACTTCGTCGTGCTCGACGGCTATACCCAACCGCTTGAACTGACCACGGCGCAGGTGCGCGCGCTCGCGAATCGCCATTTCGGCGTCGGTGCCGACCAGTTGCTGCTGGTCGAAAAGCCGACCGTCGAAGGCGTCGATTTCAGATATCGCATCTTCAATTGCGACGGCGGCGAGGTCGAACATTGCGGCAACGGCGCGCGCTGCTTCGTCAAGTTCGTGCGCGAGCGCGGTCTCACCGACCAGCGCAGCGTGCGCGTGCAAGTCCAGAAAGGCACGATCACGCTGACGATGCAGGACAACGGCGAGGTGATCGTCGACATGGGCACTCCCGTGTTCGATCCCGAACTCGTGCCGTTCGCGACCAAAGGTCTGCAAGGCCGCCGCGAAGGCGCGGACACGCTCTGGCCGCTCGACGTGAACGGCACGACGCGCTGGATGTCGGTGGTGTCGATGGGCAACCCGCACGCGGTGCAGGTCGTCGACGATGCCGAGGCGTTCCCGGTGCTCGTCGAAGGTCCGGCCATCGAGCGGCACACGCGCTTCCCGCAGCGGGTCAATGCGGGCTTCATGCAAATCGTCAATCGCAACGAGATCAGGCTGCGCGTCTACGAACGCGGCGCGGGCGAAACGCTCGCGTGCGGCACCGGCGCGTGCGCGGCGGCCGCGGCCGGTATCCGGCGCGGGCTGCTGGATTCGCCGGTGCTCGTGCACACGCACGGCGGCGATCTGACGATCACGTGGGACATCGCGCAACCAGGCGCGCCGCTGCTGATGGCCGGCCCCGCGGCCACCGTCTTCGAAGGGGAGATCGAGTTGGCAGAAGAGGCGTCGAGCGCATCGCCCGACTCGTCGCAGCGCAATCCGTCCAGCCCGGCCGCCGTGGCGCCCTCCGTCTAACTCATTGACCTACGCGCCGCCGCGAGGCGGCCATCTCGTCGTCCTCTAGCCGAAACTATGAACGATCGCGAAGTCGCCGAATACCTGCTCGCCAATCCCGAATTCTTCGTCGAACACGCGGAAACGCTCGCGACCATCCGGCTCGCGAACCCGCACGGCAAAGCCGCGGTGTCGCTGCAGGAGCGGCAAATGGAGATGCTGCGCGACAAGAACAAGCATCTCGAACGGCGTCTGGCCGAACTGCTGCGCTACGGTCACGAGAACGACAGCATCGCGGCGAAGTTCAACCGCTGGACCATCCGCGTGATGGCTGAGCGCGATCCGTACGCGCTGCCGCGCACGATCGCCGGCGGTCTGCTCGATATCTTCGACGTGCCGCAAGCGGCACTGCGCGTGTGGGACGTCGCCGAGCCGTATGCGCAAGCCGACTTCGCGCGCCACGTCAGCGAGGAAGTGCGGATTTTCGCGGGCAGCCTGAGCACGCCGTACTGCGGCGCGAACACCGGCTTCGAGGCCGCGCAATGGCTCCCGCAGGCGGCGAGCGCGTCCAACGGCGCGGCCAACCCGCCGGCAAGCGCGACCGACGACCCCAGCGCCCCAACGAGCGAAACGGCGCAGACCACCGAATCGATCGCGCTGCTTGCGCTGCGCGACCCCGAAGGTGCCGAAGACGCGCCGACGTTCGGCCTGCTCGTGATGGGCTCGTCCGACCCGCGACGCTTCCACGAAGGCATGGCCACCGATTTCCTCACGCAGATCGGCGCGCTCGCGAGCGCCGCGCTGAGCCGGCTGCTGCCGCGCTGAGCCACGCAACGTCACCGCCCACCGTGACCGCCGCCGACCCGATCGCCGCCTATCTGTCGCATCTCGAGCACGAGCGGCGGCTGTCGGAGCATACGCTGCGCGGCTATACGCATGAGCTCGCGGAACTGAAGCTGCTCGCCAAAGGCAGACAGCTCGAAAGTCTCACCGCCGTCGACATCCGCGGCGCCGTCGCGCGCGCGCATGCGGGCGGCCTCACCGCGCGGTCGATCGGCCATCGGCTGTCGGCGTGGCGCGCGTTTTATCGCTGGCTTGCGGGCCAAATCGAGCTGCCGGCCAATCCGGTCGCCGCGGTGCGCGCGCCGAAGCAGGCGAAAACGCTGCCGAAGGCGCTTTCCGTCGACGATACCGCGCGCCTGATGGACAGCGCGCCCGCCGACTCCCCCGAAGGCCTGCGCGATCACGCGATGCTCGAGCTGTTTTACTCGTCGGGCCTGCGCCTCGCCGAACTGGTCGGCCTCGACGTGCGTTTCGCCGACATCGACGGTTATCGCTCGGCCGGCTGGCTGAAGCTCGATTCCGGCGAAGTCGAAGTGCTCGGCAAAGGCAACCGGCGCCGCGTCGTGCCGGTGGGCAGCAAGGCGGTCGCGGCGCTGAACGCATGGCTCGCGGTGCGCGAACGGATGGTCCGCCACGATCCGCATCCGCTCTTCCTGTCGGCGCGCGGCAACCGGCTGTCGCCGAACGTCGTGCGCGAGCGCGTGAAGCGCGCGGCGCTCGCGGCCGGCATTCCTGCCAACGTGCATCCGCACGTGCTGCGCCATTCGTTCGCGACGCACGTGCTGCAGTCGAGCGGCGATCTGCGCGCCGTGCAGGAGTTGCTCGGACACGCGAGCATCACCGCGACGCAGGTCTACACGGGCCTCGATTTCCAGCACCTCGCCCACGTCTACGACAGCGCGCATCCTCGCGCAAAGAAACGCAACTGATCACGCGACTGCCGCCGCGCGCCACGACGCGCCGCCATCGCTAGTACCTGACCGACACCTGATGAATACCGTTACGCTCAAACCGTCGAAAGAAAAATCGCTGCTGCGCCGCCATCCGTGGGTGTATGCCAATGCGATCGAACATGTCGACGGCCGCCCCGCGCCCGGCGCGACCGTGCTCGTGCGCGCGCACGATGGCCGCTTCCTCGCGCGCGCCGCCTACAGCCCGCACTCGCAGATCCGCGCACGCGTGTGGAGCTTCGACGAAGCCGAGCCGATCGATCACGCGTTCTTCAAGCGCCGCGTGCAGCGCGCGTTCGCGCATCGTCAGGCGATGGTCCGCGACACCGGCGCCGTGCGACTGATCTTCGGCGAGGCGGACGGTCTGCCGGGCCTGATCGTCGATTACTACGTCGCCGAGGACGCGGGTCAGCGCAGCCAGATCGTCTGTCAGTTCATGGCGGCCGGCGTCGAGGCGTGGAAGGACGCGATCGTCGCGGCGCTGATCGGCGCGACCGGCTGCCCGAACGTCTACGAGCGCTCGGACGTGTCGATCCGTCAGAAGGAAGGGCTCGAACAGGTCACCGGCGTGCTCGCGGGTGAGCCGCCTTCGGAGCAGCTGATCTCAAGCGAAAACGGCGTGCGCTATCACGTCGACGTGCGCAACGGCCACAAGACCGGCTTCTATGTCGATCAGCGCGATAACCGCCTGCTCGTGCAGCAGTTCGCGAAAGATCGCGACGTGCTGAACTGCTTCTGCTACACCGGCGGCTTTTCGCTCGCGGCGCTCAAGGGTGGCGCGAAGCGCGTGGTGTCGGTCGATTCGTCGGGTGAAGCGCTCGCGCTCGCGCAGCAGAACGTCGCAGCCAACGGCTTCGACGCCGATCGCGCGAGCTGGCTCGACGCCGACGCGTTCAAGACACTGCGGCGCCTCTACGACGAGGGCGAGCGCTTCGACCTGATCGTGCTCGATCCGCCGAAGTTCGCGCCATCGCGCGAGCACGTGGACCGCGCGTCGCGCGCGTACAAGGACATCAATCTGACGGGCCTGAAGCTGCTGCGTCCGGGCGGTTTGCTGTTCACCTACTCGTGCTCGGGCGCGATCGATCCCGAACTGTTCCAGAAGATCGTGTCCGGCGCCGCCGCCGACGCCCGCGTCGACGCACGCATCCTGAAGCGGCTCGGCGCGGGCGTCGATCATCCGCTGCTCACAGCATTCCCCGAAGGGGAGTATCTGAAGGGCCTGCTGTTGCAAATCGCCTGATCGCCCATATTTCGTGGGCAATTGCGCGTGCCGGCGGCGGCAGCGGCCAGCCTCCGCGTAGCCGGCCATCAGGCGGCCGCAAGGCGGCCGCCCCTGCGCCCGCCAGGCAAATATGTTTCAATAACCGGCTGGACAGGGCCGCGCCATCTGGCTGCGGCGGCCGGCCTCACGCTTCTGGCTAGCCTTTGCGCTAGCGTTCGATCACGCACCGTTTCACGACTTACAGGCGACCCACATGATCCCAGTCACCATCCTGACCGGCTTTCTCGGCAGCGGTAAAACCACCCTGCTCAAGCGCATCCTGAACGAAAAGCACGGCATGAAGATCGCCGTCATCGAGAACGAGTTCGGCGAAGAGAACATCGACAACGAGATCCTCGTGCAGGACACGAGCGAGCAGATCATCCAGATGAGCAACGGCTGCATCTGCTGCACGATTCGCGGCGACCTGTCGCGCGTGCTCAACGATCTGGCCGCGAAGAAGCAGGCGGGCGAAGTGGACTTCGACCGTGTCGTGATCGAAACCACCGGCCTCGCAAATCCCGGCCCGGTCGCGCAAACCTTCTTCATGGACGATCAGATCGCGAGCGAATTCCTGCTCGACGCGATCATCACGCTGGTCGATGCGAAGCACGCGGACCGTCAGCTCGACGAGCACGAAGTGGTGCAGCGCCAAGTCGGTTTTGCCGACCGCCTGTTCATCACCAAGGCCGATCTCGTCGGTGAGCGGCAGGTGGGCGATCTGCGTCACCGTCTGCTGCACATGAACCCGAAGGCGGCGATCAGGGTCGTCAATTTCGGCGAAGCGGACATCAAGGAAATTTTCGATCTGCGGGGCTTCAACCTCAACTCGAAGCTCGAAATCGACCCGGACTTCCTCGCCGAAGACGAACACGCGCACAGCCACGCGCATGCGCACGACGAACACGGCCACACGCACGGCGACCATGACCACGATCACGCGAACTGCGATCACGACCATGGCCATTGCGATCACGAAGGCCACGATCATGGGCATCACCACCATGCGCATCACGACGACAAGATCAAGTCGTTCGTGTACCGCAGCGATCGTCCGTTCGATCCGAACAAGCTCGAGGACTTCCTCGGCGGCATCCTGCAGATCTACGGCGAGCACCTGCTGCGCTACAAGGGCGTGCTGTACATGAAGGGCGTCGATCGCAAGGTCGTGTTCCAGGGCGTGCATCAAATGATGGGCAGCGACCTCGCCGCGAAATGGCAACCGGCCGAGAAGAAGACCAACAAGATGGTGTTCATCGGCATCGAACTGCCGCGCGACCTGATCACCGACGGTCTCGACGCCTGCCTCGCCTAAGCGGGCGCAGCGCCGTCACACCAGCAAACCCCGTAGAAGGCCCACGACACGCCCCGCATAGCGCGGCATGCGTCGTGCTACTTCTATTGCGCCGAGACGCCCGACGCCGACTGCGCGGGCGTGAATCCTCTGCAGAAACTGCGATGCCGTGGCACGGAGACCGTGCGATTGCCGGCTATATGAAAACCGCGTGAAAACCCTGCTGCATTAAAGCGTGCACGACCATCGCTTTTTGGCTTTGTGCGCGTTATATTTTCGGGATATCGCTGCACCGCAGGCGGAATTTCGGCAGTTGCGGTGCCGGATTGTGATTCAGTTACAATACGTGCCCACTGGAGAATGACAACGAATTGCCCGGTCGCGCGTATCCCGCGACGGGCCTGAAACGGCGCCGGAAAATCTTGTCCGGAGACACGCCGAAAACGCCGGCGGGCACGGCCTGAAAGGGCACGCGCTTGTCGGCGAGCGATGCCTCAGGAGCATGTGTGAATCGGTTTCCAGAGGAGTTCGGCCCCGCAGCGGCGTAGCTAGCAGCGCCCGGTGTGCGTGGGCGCCAGGCGCTTCGGCGTCACGACAGCCGAACGTTCGTGACCACCCTGCGCCGCGCGTCCACGCGACGCGTTTGCGGGCAATACGAAAGTGCGGGCACTATGAGTTTTGCCTCACATTGAAGAAGTAAGCCAGATGACGACGAAACGACTCTTGACCGAAGCCGAAATCCTGAAGATGAGCGACAAGGATTACATGAATGAGGATCAGCTCGCCTTCTTCAAGAACAGGCTCGAACAGTTGCAGGCGGACATTCTCCGCAATGCTGGCCAGACGACCGAGAACCTGCGTGAAACGGTCATCGTGCCGGACCCGGCCGATCGCGCCACGATCGAGGAAGAGCATGCGCTCGAACTGCGCACGCGCGACCGCGAACGCAAGCTGCTGAAGAAGGTGCAGCAATCGATCGCGCGCATCGAGGCGGGCGACTACGGCTGGTGCGAAGAAACCGGCGAGCCGATCGGCATTCCGCGTCTGCTCGCACGGCCTACAGCCACGCTGTCGCTCGAAGCACAAGAGCGCCGCGAACTGCGCCAGAAACTGTTCGGCGACTGATTAGCCGAGGCGCGGCTTCGGCCTGGCGCCCTGAAAACGCTGCTTCGTCGAGAGGCGCACGGTGAACCGTGCGCCTTTTCTTTTTGCGCGACCTCCGCGCAAGCTCCGCCATCCCTCCCGTCCCGCCTCGCGTTCCCGCCTCGTTTCTCAGGCTTCCTGAGCGGATTTTCAGTTTTTCTCCCTAGGCCTTCCGGCGGATCTTGATATGACCGCGCCCGCCCTAAAATAGATCGGACATGCGCTCACGAGCGCGCCAGCCGGCGCGCCGTCCGCTGACTGGATTCATGCGGCAGCGCGCAGTGCTGCCGCGTCCTACCCGTTTTGCAAAGAGGAACGCATATGGAGCAATTTCACGGCACGACGATCGTTTCCGTGCGCCGCGGCAACAAGGTGGCGCTCGGCGGCGACGGCCAGGTGACGCTCGGCAACATCGTCATGAAAGGCGGCGCGAAGAAGGTCCGGCGCATCTATAACGGCAAGGTGCTGGTCGGCTTCGCCGGGGGCACGGCGGATGCCTTCTCGCTGCTCGACCGCTTCGAGGCGAAGCTCGAAAAACATCAGGGCAATCTGACGCGCGCGGCCGTGGAGCTCGCGAAAGACTGGCGCACCGATCGCATGCTGCGTCGTCTCGAAGCGATGCTGATCACCGCGGACGCGACGACCACGCTCGTCATCACCGGCAACGGCGACGTGCTCGACCCCGAAGGCGGCATCTGCGCGATCGGCTCGGGCGGTGCGTATGCGCAGGCGGCCGCGAAGGCGCTCTCCGACAACACCGAGCTATCGCCGCGCGACATCGTGGAGAAATCGCTGGAAATCGCCGGCGACATGTGCATCTACACGAACCATAACCGCGTCATTGAGACGATCGAGTAAGGACCCATCGATGAGCACCATGACCCCCGCCGAGATCGTCTCCGAGCTCGACAAACACATCATCGGCCAAGGCCGCGCGAAGAAAGCCGTGGCCGTCGCGCTGCGCAACCGCTGGCGCCGTCAGCAGGTCGACGAACCGCTGCGCCAGGAAATCACCCCGAAGAACATCCTGATGATCGGACCGACCGGCGTCGGCAAGACGGAAATCGCGCGGCGTCTCGCGAAGCTCGCGGACGCGCCGTTCATCAAGATCGAAGCGACCAAGTTCACCGAAGTCGGCTACGTGGGCCGCGACGTCGACAGCATCGTGCGCGACCTGATCGAGATTTCGGTCAAGCAGACCCGCGAAACCGAAATGCGCAAAGTGCGGACCAAAGCGGGCGATCTGGCCGAAGACCGCATTCTCGACATCCTGCTGCCGACCGCACGGCCGGTCGGTTTCGGTTCGAGCACGAGTTCGACCGATACCGCCGATGAAGGCAGCACGACGCGTCAGACGTTCCGCAAGCGCTTGCGCGAAGGCCAGCTCGACGACAAGGAAATCGAGCTCGACGTCGAGCAGCCGCAGGTCGGCATGGACATCATGGGGCCGCCGGGCATGGAAGACATGACCGAGCAGATCCGCTCGATGTTCGCCAACATCGGCGGCGGCAAGAAGACGCGCCGCAAGATGAAGGTGAAGGAAGCGCTGAAGGTGCTCACCGACGAAGAAGCCGGCAAGATGCTGAACGACGAAGAGGTGAAAGCCAAGGCGGTGCAGAACGTCGAACAGAACGGCATCGTGTTTCTAGACGAAATCGACAAGATCGCATCGCGCAACGAAGCCGGCGGCGGTGAAGTGTCCCGTCAGGGCGTGCAGCGCGATCTGCTGCCGCTCGTCGAAGGCACGACGATCAACACCAAGTACGGCATGGTGAAGACCGATCACATCCTGTTCATCGCGAGCGGCGCGTTTCATCTTGCGAAGCCGAGCGATCTGATCCCGGAACTGCAGGGGCGCTTTCCGATTCGCGTCGAACTCGACTCGCTGTCGGTCAACGACTTCGAATCGATCCTCGTGTCGACGGATGCGAGCCTCGTCAAGCAATACCAGGCGCTGCTCGCGACCGAAGACGTGCACCTCGAATTCGCCGACGACGGCATCCGCCGTCTTGCCGAGATCGCGTACTCCGTCAACGAGAAGACTGAGAACATCGGCGCGCGGCGTCTTTATACGGTCATCGAAAAGCTGCTCGAGGAAGTGTCGTTCTCGGCCGGCAATCATTCCGGCCGGACAGTGCAGATCGACGCGGCGTATGTCGATCGCGCGTTGAACGAAGTCGCGGAAGACGAGGATCTGTCGCGCTACGTGCTGTGATATGCGCGGTGACAGCGCCAAGCGCTGATGCATACGCTGATGCATACGCTGATGCATAAAAAGCGGGCTGCCTTCGCATTGGCAGCCCGTTTTGCTTTGTGCCGCCCGATCGCGGCCTACTGCCTCACCGGCCGCTTCGCCAGCTTGCGCTGCAACGTGCGCCGATGCATGTTCAACGCGCGCGCGGTCGCCGAGATATTGCCGTTGTGTTCGGCGAGCACCCGCTGGATATGTTCCCATTCGAGCCGCGCCACCGACAGCGGCTGCGGATGCTCGATCGCCTCCTCGGCCTGCAACGCGCTCGCCTCGCTTTGCAGCGCCGACAGGATCGTCTCGACGTTGGCGGGCTTCGCGAGATAGTTGTCGGCGCCGTCCTTGACCGCCTGCACCGCGGTGGCGATGCTCGCGTAGCCGGTCAGCACCAGCATGCGCGCATCGGGCTGCAGATCGCGTAACGGCGCGACGAGCGTCAGGCCGGAGTCGTTGCCCAGATGCAGGTCCACGGTGATCTCGCTGAACTTCTGCTGATTCGCGAGCCGGATCGCCTCGTCCGCGTTGTGCGCTTCGCTCACCGTGTAGCCGCGCCGCGTCAAGCCGCGCGCCAGGATGCCGGAGAACACTTCGTCGTCGTCGATCACCAGAAAATTCTTTTCGCTCATGCCTGTTTCTCCGTGTTGGATGGCGCGGCGCCTTGCGGGCTCGCTCCGGAAATCTTGCGCGCGCCGAGCGGCAGTCGCAGCACCGCACGCGTGCCGCGCGGCCGCCCGCCGTTGGCGTCGGTCAGGTCGATCGATCCCTTCAGACGCGCCGCCGCCGAAAACGCCAGATACAAGCCGACGCCGTGACCGCCCTGCGTGCTCTCCACCGGCATCGTGCCGAGCGAGCCGCGCAGCGCGACCGGAATGCCAGGACCGTGGTCGCACACTTCGAATACGATCTGGTCGCCGCGTGGCGCGAGCGTGCAAGACAGCGTCACGTGATCGCGGCTCGCGCGCGCGGCGTTGTCGAGCAGGATCGTCAGTATCTGGCTGACGGCCACCGTGTCGTTGAGACTGACATCGGCGGGCGGCGTGCCGAGCCGCTCGAACTTTACGTGCGGATGGCGCAGGCGCCATTGGTCGGCAAACGATTCGAGCCATTCGTCGACCGGCTCACGGTTCGTCGTGGTCGTCGCGCGGCTGCGCAAGCGCGCGAGTGCCGACGTGCACAGCGTCATCTGCTGCTCGAGCAGTTCGAGATCGGCGCGGTAGGGAGCGAGTCCCGCGTCGGTGCGCGCCGCGTCGCGCAATTCTTCTGACAACATCGCGATTGTAGACAGAGGGGTACCGATTTCGTGAGCCACGGTGGCCGCCTGCACGCCGAGCGCGACCGCCCGTTCGTCCTGAAGCAAGCGCTGCTGCGCTTCTCCAAGCGCTGCGTCACGAAGCCGCAGTGCCCGCGACATGCGCGCGACGAACCACGCGATCAGCCCTACGCTGACCATGAAATTGACCCACATGCCCGAGCGGTAGTAGTCGAACAGGTTGGCGGGATTCTCGAGATTGAGCGGCACCGAATCGAAACTGAGCATCGCGTAGCAGGCGACCGCGAACGCCGCGAGCCAGGCCATCAGATACCACGGCAGCACGGCCGCCGCGATTGCAAGCGATGGCAGGTATAGCGATACAAACGGGTTGGTGGTGCCGCCGGACAGGAACAGCAGCGCCGACAACGCGCCGAGATCGACCCAGATCTGCCCGAAAAGCTCGATGTTGGACTCGGGTCGCTGCTGCGACACGCGAAACCATGTGAGCGCATTGAACAGCACTTCGAGCCCGATCACGAGCAGCATCGCGGGCAACGGCAGATTGGCGCCGATGAAGATCTGCACGAACGCGATCGTCAGCAGCTGACCAATGATCGCGAGGCTGCGCAGCCAGAACAGATGACCGAGATTGACGCGGCCGGTGTTGGTTATACGTTGCATGACCCTAGTCTACCCGTTCGGACCCGCATGGCTGACCAGGCGGCCGAGTGCCGGTAACATGACTGTCTTCGAAATAGCATCGCGCGTCGCCAGGCTGCATTGACGACTGCTCCGCGCCATCCGTTCATGGTACCCACCGCGATTCGCGAAGCCGACGCTTCGTCCGCATTCCTGACCTTGCTGCGCGATGCCGCCGCGGCCCGAGCCAGCGGCGCCACGGCGGACGAAGCCCGTTCCCTGGACACCGCGGCCAAACTGCATCCGCTCGACGGCGCCTCGCTCGACGCGCTGATCGCCGCGTGGCTCGCGCAGAAGCGCCATGCGGAGGCGATCGAACTCGCCGCCATTATTGCCGAACTCGATGCGGGGAGCGCCGTCGCGCACTTCCGCGCCGGCTACGCGCTGCAGATGGCCGGCCGGCATGCCGACGCGATCCCTCCGTATCGTCGTGCGCTGGCGCTCGACCCCGCGCTGCCGCAGCTACGCAACAATCTCGCGAGCGCGCTGACGCTTACCGACGGAGATCTGAGCGAACGGCGCGCGCTGCTCGAAGCCGCGATTCGCGATGCCCCCGACGATGGCAACGCATGGATCAACCTCGCCAACGCGTATCGCCAGGTTCTGGACTTGCCCCACGCGCTCGAAGCCGGTGCCCAGGCCGTGCAGCGCGCGCCTGGCAGTCCGCTGGCTTACAACAACTATGCGCTGACGTTACGTGAAGCGCAACGCTGGGACGACGCCGAACAGGCCGCCACGACGGCCTGCGAGCTCGCCCCGCAGAGCCCGACGATGCGCTCGAACCTCGGCATGCTGCAACTCCTGCGCGGCCGATACGCCGAAGGGTGGGCATCGCACGAGGCGCGCTGGGACGGCTCCAGGGAGCTCGGCGGCAGCCGTCCCGTGATGCCGGCGCCGATCTGGCGCGGCGAGCCGCTCGCCGGCAAGACGCTGCTCGTATGGGGCGAACAGGGGATGGGCGACGTGCTGCAGTTCAGCCGCTATATCCCGATGCTGGCCGAGCGTGTGCATCGCGACGGCGGCCGCGTGGTGTGGAATTCGTTTCCGCAGATGGGCGCGCTGCTCGCGCGCAGCCTCGGCGCTCATGTCGACGGTTTCTCGTCCGGCGGCGGCGTCGAATCGCTGCCGCCGATGGACTATGAAATTCCGCTGCTGAGCTTGCCGCTGATCTTCGATACCCGCGAAGAGACCATTCCAGCCGCGCCCTACCTGTTCGCCGATGTGGCCGCGCTTGCGGCGTGGCGCGGACGCGTTGCCGACGGGCGCCGCCTGAAGGTCGGCCTCGCCTGGACGGGTAGCCGCGGGCATCAGCGCAACCCGTTTCGCAGCGTCGGCTGGCAGCGCTATGCCGCGCATTTCGCCGGCATCGACGACGTCACCTTCTACTCGCTGCAGCCGGGCGCGGCCGCGGAGGTCGCCGCCGCCCGCGCGGCCGGCCTGCGCATCATCGATCACACCGCGAGCCTCGCCACCTTCGACGACACCGCCGCCTTCGTCGGCGCGCTCGACCTCGTGATCACCGTATGCACATCGGTCGCGCATCTGAGCGGCGCGCTCGGCCAGCGCACGTGGGTGCTGCTCGACGTCAATCCGCATTGGGTCTGGTTGCTGGAGCGCGGCGACAGCCCGTGGTATCCGAGCGCCACGTTGTATCGGCAGCCGCGGTTCGGCGAGTGGGAGCCGGCGCTGCAAGCAGTGGCGCGCGATCTGCGAGCGCTGGTGGCGCAGCATCGCGGTGCATAGGCGGGTTCAGATCGGCCGTTGGCAAATGCAGCGTTTACGGCCGTTCAATGCCACTTGCCTCGCGTGTCGCCTGGGCAATCTCCGCGGCGAGACATTCCGGGCACAAGCAGCGGCCCCCCGGCTTCAGCCGCTCTGCCGGCAGCGGTGGCAAAGCACGGCACCAGCACGGAGATGATGTCTCGCCCTGCATGCCGCAGTCGAAGGCATTGCCGCAGCGCGGACAGCGCGCGCTGCTCCCGGAACGGGTAGAAGACGGTTTCATTGCGGATGGGCGCGAAAGGCCGGGGGCATCGGTCAGATCATGATGCCATGACTGATACGCCTGGGTGCAGCCGTCCGTTCGGCCAATGCACGGCCGTCACGCAAGTGCGTTACGCTTGCTGTTTGCCCGCCCCCGTGGCCGTCATGGTGCAATCCGCCAAGCCTGCACCGACCGTCGCTCGCGCCGCTGCCGAAAACCCTGTTGCAGCGCGCCAGTCCTGTACAATTCGCGCTGTTTTAACTGTTCCGTGCCCGAGCCTGCCGCCATGTCCGAGCTTCCCGACCTCTCGCAGATTGCGCCCACCCTGAAAGCCGAAATTCTGGCCGAGGCGCTGCCTTACATCCGCCAGTATCACGGCAAGACCGTGGTCATCAAATACGGCGGCAACGCCATGACCGAAGAGCGTCTGAAGCAGGGTTTCGCGCGCGACGTGATTCTGCTGAAGCTGGTTGGCATCAACCCGGTCATCGTGCACGGCGGTGGTCCGCAAATCGACCAGGCGCTTAAGAAAATCGGTAAACAGGGCACGTTCATCCAGGGCATGCGCGTCACCGACGAAGAGACGATGGAAGTCGTCGAATGGGTGCTCGGCGGCGAGGTGCAGCAGGACATCGTGATGCTGATCAACCACTTCGGCGGCCACGCGGTCGGCCTGACCGGCAAGGACGGCGGCCTGATCCATGCGCGCAAGATGCTGATGCCGGATCGAGAAAAGCCGGGCCAGTACGTCGACATCGGCCAGGTCGGCGAAGTGGAAGCGATCAACCCGGCGGTCGTGAAGGCACTGCAGGACGACGCGTTCATTCCGGTAATCTCGCCGATCGGCTTCGGCGAAGACGGTCTGTCGTACAACATCAACGCGGACCTCGTCGCGGGCAAACTGGCGGTCGTGCTGAACGCCGAAAAGCTCGTGATGATGACCAACATCCCCGGCGTGATGGACAAGGAAGGCAATCTGCTGACCGACCTGTCGGCGCGCGAAATCGACGGCCTGTTCGAAGACGGCACGATCTCCGGCGGCATGCTGCCGAAAATCTCGTCCGCGCTCGATGCGGCGAAGAGCGGCGTGCGCTCGGTGCACATCATCGACGGCCGCATCGAACACTCGGTGCTGTTGGAAATCCTGACCGAACAGCCATTCGGCACGATGATCCGCTCGCATTGAGCGTTGCGGCATCCCCGGCACAGGGGTTGCGCCTGAGCGGCGCGACGCCTGTGCCGCACCTCGCGGCCGGCAGCCTATGCGCGCCCCCGAGCGTCGATGCGGCAATCTCTCCGCATCCGCATCCGCAGCATGAAACGCCCGTCAGCGGCTGAAGACCTCCACCATGCGCACCCCCACTTCGCGGCGCCGCCGTCCTGACATCGCGAGCGGCAAGCCAGTCTGGCTGTTCGATCTCGATAACACGCTGCATCGCGCGTCGCATGCCATTTTTCCCGCGATCAATCGCGGCATGACCCAGTACATCATCGACGCGCTGCAAGTCGACATCGACGAAGCCAACCGTCTGCGCACCGGCTACACGCTGCGCTACGGCGCGGCACTGCTCGGGCTCACGCGCCACCATCCGCTCGACGCGCACGACTTCCTGAAGGTCGTGCACACGTTCCCCGACCTCGGCTCGATGATCCGCCACGAGCGCGGCGTCGCGCGGCTGGTCGCGGCACTGCCGGGCCGCAAGATCGTGCTGACCAATGCGCCCGAATGCTACGCGCGCGCGGTGCTCGCCGAGTTGCGCATCGAGCGGCTGTTCGAGCGCGTGATCGCGATCGAGCACATGCGCGATCGCCGCCAATGGCGCGCGAAGCCCGATCACGCAATGCTGCGCCGCGCGATGCGCGACGCGCACGTGTCGCTGAAAGACGCGATCCTCGTCGAGGACACGCGCTCGCACCTGAAGAACTATCGGCGGCTCGGCATCCGCACCGTGTGGATCACCGGGCACCTGCCGCGCAAGCCGCACGCGGACGGCGTACCGATGCGACTGCCGGGCACCGGCCGGCCGCATTATGTCGACCGCAGCATTCGTTCGCTAAAATCGCTACGACTGGGCACGCGCGCGGTTCGATGGAAGGGACGCAAGCCGGGACAGTAGGGACGAAAGCCGCCAACGACATCAGCCGGGGGACGACAGCCATGCAGCCGATCGACAAGCCTGACGAAGCCTCAGCGGCATCCTCCGCCGCGACACGCGCAACGCGTCCGAAGCCGGGCGAGCGTCGCGTGCACATCCTGCAGACGCTCGCCAGCATGCTAGAGGCGCCGAAAAGCGAAAAGGTCACCACGGCCGCGCTCGCCGCCCGGCTCGGTGTGTCGGAAGCCGCGCTGTATCGTCATTTCGCCAGCAAGGCGCAGATGTTCGAAGGGCTGATTGAGTTCATCGAGCAGACGCTGTTCGGCCTCATCAACCAGATCACCGGTCACGAAAGCAACGGCGTGCTGCAGGCGCGCTCGATCGCGCTGATGCTGCTCAACTTCCCCGCGAAAAATCCCGGCATGACGCGGGTGCTGACCTGCGAGGCGCTGGTCGGCGAGCACGAACGGCTGACCGAGCGCGTGAACCAGATGCTCGAGCGGGTCGAGGCATCGCTGAAGCAGTGCTTGCGGCTCGCGCAGACCGAAGCGCTTGCCCGTGCTGATAACCACGCCACGGACACCGCCGACCCGCAGACCGCGCCGCAATCCACCGCACTGCCCGCCGGCTACGATCCCGCGATTCGCGCGAGCCTGCTGGTGAGCTACGTGATCGGCCGCTGGCATCGCTATGTGCGCAGCGGTTTCGCGCGGCCGCCCGCCGAACACGCGGACGAGCAACTGCTGCTGATTCTTCAGTAGTCCGCGAGGACTCGCTCCCTTCGCGCGGCACCGTCCGCGCCGCTGCCGCGTGGAATTTTCCGCTATACTTTGCGCCTGACGCCGCCGCGGTCCCACGATGCATAACAGACCGCGCCCAGGCATCCCGAACACGTTGCACCCGGTTTCACCCCCTTTCACGCGCCGATTTGCTGACTCGATTGCGGGCGCGCGAACCTTGGGCTTCAGGCCCGCGGTTCACTATAAATGCGGCTAAAGAGGTCGTCAGCTGCGCACACCGCCCTTCTCCTCGTGCTTCGCCGACGCCGTTTAGCCGCCCTGTTGACTCAATGGCGGAATGAATGGACTCCATCGGCATCGTCGCTCCCCAAAAAATGCATTTCACCGAGCCGCTGCGATTGCGCAACGGCAGCTCGCTCGCGGGCTACGACCTGATGGTCGAGACCTACGGCACGCTCAATGCCGCGCGCAGCAATGCGGTGCTCGTGTGTCACGCGCTGAACGCATCGCATCACGTGGCGGGCGTGTACGCCGACAATCCGAAGGACATCGGCTGGTGGGACAACATGGTCGGCCCGGGCAAGCCGCTCGATACCGACAAATTTTTCGTGATCGGCGTGAACAACCTCGGCTCGTGCTTCGGCTCGACCGGGCCGATGAGCATCGACCCGGCCACCAGTAAGCCGTATGGCGCGACGTTTCCGGTCGTCACCGTCGAAGACTGGGTCAACGCCCAGGCGCGCGTCGCCGACGCGTTCGGCATCACGCGCTTCGCCGCCGTGATGGGCGGCAGCCTCGGCGGCATGCAGGCGCTCGCGTGGAGCATGATGTATCCGGAGCGAATCGCGCATTGCATCGTGATCGCATCGACGCCGAAGCTGTCCGCGCAGAACATCGCGTTCAACGAGGTCGCGCGCTCCGCGATTCTGTCGGACCCCGACTTCCACGGCGGCAACTACTACGCGCACGGCGTGAAGCCGAAGCGCGGCCTGCGCGTCGCGCGCATGATCGGCCACATCACGTATCTGTCGGACGACGACATGGCCGAGAAATTCGGCCGCTCGCTGCGCCGCGCGGAAGGCGCGCTCGATGACTACAACTTCAGCTTCGACGTCGAGTTCGAAGTGGAATCGTATCTGCGCTATCAGGGCGACAAGTTCGCCGACTACTTCGACGCCAACACCTACCTGCTGATCACGCGCGCGCTCGACTACTTCGATCCGGCCAAGGCCTTCGACGGCGATCTGACCGCCGCGCTCGCGCACACCACCGCGAAGTATCTGATCGCGAGCTTCTCGACCGACTGGCGTTTCGCGCCGGCTCGCTCGCGCGAACTGGTGAAGGCGCTGCTCGATCACAAGCGCACGGTCACCTACGCGGAGATCGACGCGCCGCACGGCCACGACGCCTTCCTGCTCGACGACGCGCGTTATCACAACCTGCTGCGCGCCTACTACGAACGCATTGCAAACGAGGTCAACGCATGAACCAGCGAGCACTTGATTACCTGGCATCGCGCCCGGACTTCCGCGCGATCGCCCGCTGGGTCGAACCGCGCGCGACCGTGCTCGATCTCGGCTGCGGCGACGGCTCGCTGCTGTCGCTGCTGAACGAGGAACTGGAGGTGCAGGGCTACGGCATCGAGATCAACGACGCCGGCGTGCTCGCCGCGACGCAGAACGGCGTCAACGTGATCCAGCAGAATCTCGAAGACGGCCTGCGCCTGTTCGAAGACGGCAGCTTCGATTTCGCGGTGCTATCGCAGACGCTGCAGACCATTCATCAGACCGCTGCGATCCTGCGCGAGACGGTGCGGGTCGGCAAGCAATGCATCGTGTCGTTTCCGAATTTCGGCTATTGGGCGCATCGGCTGTCGGTGCTGCAAGGGCGCATGCCGGTGTCGAAGTCGCTGCCTTATCAGTGGCACAACACGCCGAACGTGCGCGTGCTGACGATCAAGGACTTCGAAGCGCTCGCGCCCGAAGTCGGCATCGAAATTCTCGATCGTGTCGTGCTGCACGACGGACAGGTGGTGCGGTGGGGCGTGAACTGGCGTGGTAGTCTTGCGGTCTATCGCGTCAAGAAAAGCTAACCTCAGTTATCCACATGTCGAACCCGCCGCACGAGGCGCCCGCACTTACCGCTCACGAAGAACATCCCGGCTGGCGCGCGTTTTTGAATACGCGCATGCTGATTTGCGTCTTTCTCGGCTTCACGTCGGGATTGCCGCTGTTTACGCTCGTCTACCTCGTGCAGGCGTGGCTGCGCTCGGAAGGCGTCAATCTGAAGGAAATCGGCCTGTTCGCGCTGATCCAGTTTCCGTACACCTGGAAATTCGTCTGGGCGCCGCTGATGGACCGCTACGTGCCGCGCGTGCCCGGCTGGCGGCCCGGCCGACGGCGCGGCTGGATGCTCGTCACACAATTGCTCGTGGCCGGCGCGATGGCGACACTCGGTTTCGTGTCGCCGCGCGAAGCGATCTGGAGCGTCGCCGCGCTGACCGCGCTGGTCGCGTTCTTCGGCGCGAGTTCCGACATCGTGATCGACGCGTACCGGCGTGAATTGCTCAGCGACACGCAGCAGGGCCTCGGCAACGCGGTGCACGTGAACGCGTACAAGATAGCGGCGCTCGTGCCCGGTTCGCTCGCGTTGATTTTGTCCGATCATCTGCCGTGGAGCACCGTGTTCATCGTGACGGCTGCGTTCATGCTGCCTGGCGTTCTGATGACGCTGGTCGTGCGCGAGCCCGAGGTGCATGGCCAGCCGCCGAAGAATCTGCGCGAGGCGATCGTCGAGCCGTTCAGGGAATTCATTCAGCGCGACGGCTGGCGCGGTGCCCTCTTCGTGCTCGGCTTCATCTTTCTCTACAAGCTCGGCGATACGATGGCGACCACGCTGTCCACATCGTTCTTCCTCGACATCGGCTTTTCGCGCACGCAGATCGGCGTGATCGCGAAGACCACGGCATTCGGCGCGAGTCTCGCGGGCGGCATCATCGGCGGCATCTGGCTGATGAGGATCGGCATCGGCCGTGGCTTGTGGATCTTCGGTTTGCTGCAGATGGTGTCGACGCTCGGCTTCGCGTGGCTCGCGCATCTCGGCCCGGATTCACCCGGACTTGCCGCGATTTACAACATCGCCGTCGCGCTGAGCCAGGGCACGACGAAGCTGCTGTCGTTGGTCGGCATCGACTGGAGCGTGCAGCTCGATCCGCGCTCGGTCGCGCTCGCGCTCGTGTACGGCTTCGAGACCTTCGCCACCGGTCTGACGATGGCCGCGTTCACCGCATACATCGCGAGCACCACCGATCCGCGCTACACCGCGACGCAGTTCGCATTGTTCACGAGCCTCGCGTCGGTGCCGCGCACGCTCGCGTCGGCGGCGAGCGGCTTTGTGGTCGCGCGGATCGGCTGGTTCGACTATTTCATCCTCTGTACCGCGCTCGCGGTGCCGGGCATGCTGCTGCTGGTGCGCATCGCGCCGTGGAGGGACCGGTCGTGAAGGTACCGTTTCCGACCCGCGCGCGCCGCACCGCACTCAGCGCCGCAGGCGTGCTCGGCTGCGCGAGCGTCGCGCTGGCGATGCCGATGGGCGCCTATGCGGCCGGCACACCAGCGACTGGCGCCAGCCCGGTGAGCGGCGCGCAAGCGCCCGCGCCGGCTGCCGCCGCCGCGACCACGAGCGGTGCGACAGCCAACCCGGCCCCGACGCCTGCGGCCAAGTCCGCGCCAAGCGGCGCCAGCGCCGAAAACGCGACCTCGGCTGCGGCCGGCAACAACAGCGGCGCCGGCGGCGCCAACCTTGGGGCGAATAACAGCACCGGCGCCAACGCCAACGCCAACGCCGGTGCCGCGGGCGCGTCCGGCGCTAGCGGCAACGCTTCGAGCGCTGGCGCGCCGGCCCCCGCGGCCGTCCCGCCGCCCTACTACGTGAGCCCCCAACTGCGCTATGGCGGCTACATGGTGTTCCGCAACCTGATCCCGTCGTCGATGCTCGAGGCGCAGGCCGCCGAGGAGTTCAGCCAGATCGTCTACGGCGCCAGCCACGCGAACCGCCTGTACGGCGACACGGACGCGCGCGTGACGCGCGTGCGCTCGATCATTGACCGGATGATTCCGTACTCGCTGAAATGGAACGAGCGAGCCAAGGGCTGGAAGTGGGAAGTCGCGGTGGTGCGCTCGAACGACATCCGCATGTACTGCCTGCCGGGCGGCAAGATCGTCGTCTACAGCGGGATACTCGATCGCGTGCGCCTGAACGACAACGAGGTCGGCATGCTGATCGGCCACGAAATCGCGCACGCGTTGCGCGAGCACGCGCGCATGCGGCTCGGTCAGTTGCAGGCGAGCCAGCTCGATTCGTCCGGCACGATCCCGCAACTGTTCGGACTCGCCGACCTGGGCATGGCGCCGTTAGGCATCGGTTCGCGTCTGCTTGAAATGAAGTACGAGAGCACCGACGAAACCGAAGCCGACGTGATCGGCAGCGATATCGCGTCGCGCGCCGGCTTCGATCCGCGCGCGGCGGTCACGCTGTGGGACAAGCTCGCGCAAGCGACGCGCGGCAATCGCGAGCAGGGCTTCATCTACGTGCACCCGTACACACCGGCGCGCCGCGACGACATCGTCAAGCGGCTGCCGGACATGCTGTCGCTGTATGCGAAGGCAATCGGCAGGAGCGTCGACGAGTTGCCCGATTACGCGGGCATCGGCCGGCCGACCCGCAAGACGGCGCGCGACTGACACCCCGCTTCTACCGACTGCTGGCGGGCCACGGCGCTCCACGCGCCGCGGCTGGTGGGCTTACTTGTTGACCTTGTGGTCGTAGTCGACGGTCAGCGGCGCATGGTCGCTGAACTTGATGTCGCGGAACACGTCGGTGCGCTTCGCCTTGCTTGCGATGCCCGGCGTCGCGATCTGGTAATCGATCCGCCACCCGACGTTCTTCGTATACGCCTGACCGCGATTGCTCCACCACGTGTACTGCTCGGGCCGCTGGTCGAGCGTGCGGAACACGTCCACATAGCCGACTTCGTCGAACAGTTTGTCGAGCCACGCGCGCTCTTCGGGCAGGCAGCCCGAATTCTTCTGGTTGCTCTTCCAGTTCTTGATGTCGATTTCCTTGTGCACGATGTTCACGTCGCCGCATACGATCACCTCGCGTTCCTTCGCCAGCTCGGCGAGATGCGGCATGAACTCGTCCATGAAACGGAATTTGGCCTGCTGGCGCTCGTCTCCGCTCGACCCCGACGGCACATACACCGAGACCACCGACAGCTTGCCGAAACGCAGCTCGACATAGCGCCCTTCCGGGTCGAACTCCTCGCTGCCGAAGCCGATCACCACTTCGTCCGGCTCATGACGCGTATAGACGCCCGCGCCGCTGTACCCCTTCTTCACCGCGTGCTGAAAATAGCCGGTGAAATCGTGCGGCGCCATGAACTCCGGCGTCATATCGTCCTGCGAGCATTTGATTTCCTGCACGCACAGCACGTCGGCGCCCTGTTCGCCGAACCATTCGAAAAAGCCCTTCTTCGCCGCCGAGCGGATGCCATTGAGGTTGGCGGTAATCACACGCAACATGTCGTTCCTCTTTTGTTCGATTCGTTTCTGAAGCCAAAGGGCGAGGCCGCGTTCACTCGACCTTGACGCCCTTCAGCGCTTCCTTGGCTGGCGGATATTCGAGCTTCAGCGCATTGAGCGTGCGCAGAAGCAATTGGGCGACCATCACGTTGCGATGCGTCTTCGAGTCGGCCGGAATCACGTACCACGGCGCGTATTCGGTCGACGTCGCGGCCAGCGCGTCGCGATACGCGGACTGATATGCGTCCCACTGCTTGCGCGCTTCGAGATCCGACACGTCGAATTTCCAGTGCTTCAGCGGATCGTCGATGCGCTCCTGCAAACGCACTCGCTGCTCGTCCTTCGAAATATGCAGCATGCACTTGACGATCGTCGCGCCGCTGTGGGCGAGCAACTGCTCGAACTGACGGATGTGGCAGCAGCGCTGCTGGAACTCGTCCGCGTCGAGTTCGCCCTGCACGGTCGGCACGAGCAGGTCTTCGTAGTGACTGCGATTGAAGATCGTCAGCTCGCCGGCCGCGGGTGCCTGCGAATGCACGCGCCACAGGAAGTCGTGCGCGAGTTCGACGGGCGTCGGCGCCTTGAACGGCACGATGCGCAAGCCGAGCGGGTCGACTTCGTGAAATACCGCGCGGATCGTGCCGTCCTTGCCGCTCGTGTCCATGCCTTGCAGCACCAGCAGAACGCGACGCTTGCGCTGCGCGTGCAGCCGCTCCTGCAGGTTGTCGAGCAGCAGGCCCACTTCCGACAGACGCGCGCGGTCCGCGTCTTTCGAGCCGCTCGAAAACGGCTTCGCCTTCGGATCGTAATGGTCGAGCGAGAAGTGGTTCTTCTTCTTGCCGTCGTCGAAGTACGGCACGCGGAAATCGTCGAGATCGGGATGATTTGTCATGCACACACTCCGTGGTCTACGCTTAACCGGCTGAAGCGGGTCCGCAAAATAAAACGGGCCGTTGCCCTGCTTCGATCCGGCAACGGCCCGTGGTGACACGGCCGTGATCACGCCCGGCCGCGACACTTCAACTCAGGACAACTTTTTCTTGAGCAATTCATTGACCTGAGCAGGGTTGGCCTTACCCTTGGTTGCTTTCATCGCCTGGCCGATCAGCGCGTTGAACGCCTTTTCCTTGCCGGCGCGATATTCGTCGACCGACTTCTGGTTCGCGGCGAGCACTTCGTCGATGATCGCTTCGAGCGCGCCGGTGTCCGAGATCTGCTTCAGCCCCTTCGCCTCGATGATGCGATCAGCGGCGGCTTCGTCGGTGGCCTTCTCTTCCCAGATCGCGAGGAAGATTTCCTTCGCGATCTTGTTCGAGATCGTACCGTCGGCAATGCGTTGCAGAATCACCGCGAGCTGCGGGGCCGAGACCGGGCACGCGGCAATGTCGAGGCCTTCGCGATTGAGCTGCGAGGACACTTCACCCATCACCCAGTTCGCCGCGACCTTCGCATTGGCCGGACCGACTTTCGCGACCACCGCTTCGTAGTATGCGGCCGTCGCCTTGCTCGAGGTCAGCACGTTCGCGTCGTAGGGCGTGAGGCCGTACTGCGACACGAAGCGCCGCTGAATCGCTTCCGGCAGCTCAGGCATCTCGCTCTTCACGCGCTCGACCCATGCGGCGTCGATCACGAGCGGCATCAGGTCGGGGTCGGGGAAATAGCGGTAGTCATGCGCGTCTTCCTTGCTGCGCATCGAGCGCGTTTCGCGCTTGTCCGGATCGTACAGACGCGTTTCCTGCACCACCGTGCCGCCGTCTTCGATCAGCTCGATCTGGCGACGCACTTCGTACTGGATCGCTTCTTCGAGGAAGCGGAACGAGTTCAGGTTCTTGGTCTCGGTGCGGGTGCCGAATTCCTTCTGGCCGACCGGACGCACCGACACGTTCGCGTCGCAGCGGAAAGAGCCTTCCTGCATGTTGCCGTCGCAGATGCCGAGCCACACGACGAGCGTGTGCAGCGCCTTCGCGTAGGCAACGGCCTCGGCCGCGCTGCGCATTTCCGGCTCGGTGACGATTTCGAGCAGCGGCGTGCCGGCACGATTCAGGTCGATGCCGGTCATGCCCGCGAAGTCTTCGTGCAGCGACTTGCCCGCGTCTTCCTCGAGGTGGGCACGGGTCAGGTTGATGGTTTTCTCGTACGCTTGCGTGCCCGTCTTTTCATTGGCCGGCACCTGGATCGTCACCTGGCCGCCCTGCACGACGGGGATTTCGTACTGGCTGATCTGATAGCCCTTCGGCAGATCGGGGTAGAAGTAATTTTTGCGCGCGAAGATGCTGCGCGGCGCCACCGTTGCGCCGATCGCGAGGCCGAACTGAATCGCGCGTTCGACCGCGCCGCGGTTCATCACGGGCAGCGTGCCCGGCAACGCCAGATCGACGGGACTGGCCTGGGTGTTCGGCGCGGCGCCGAATTGCGTCGCGGTGCCCGAGAAGATTTTCGAATGCGTCGACAACTGCGTGTGGGTCTCCAGACCGATCACGACTTCCCATTGTTTGGTCATGGTGCTCACACTCCTGCCGGTGCCTGACGGTGCCAGTCGGTGGCGCGCTGGAACGCGTCGGCCACCTGAAGCATCCGGGCTTCATTGAAATAGTTGCCGATGATCTGCAGACCGACCGGGCGCTGCGCATTCGCGCCCGCGCCGAAACCGCACGGCACGCTCATGCCCGGCAGGCCGGCGAGGCTCACCGACAACGTGTAGATGTCGGCCAGATACATCTGCACCGGGTCGTCGCCCTTCGCGCCGATGTCCCATGCCACCGACGGCGCGACCGGTCCCATGATCACGTCGCACTGCTTGAACGCTTCCTGGAAGTCCTGCGCGATGATGCGGCGGATCTTCTGCGCCTGCAGGTAGTACGCGTCGTAGTAGCCGTGCGACAGCACGTAGGTGCCGACCAGAATGCGGCGCTTCACTTCGGGCCCGAAGCCTTCGGCGCGCGACTTCTTGTACATGTCGAGCAGATCGCGGTACTCGGCCGCGCGATGGCCGAAGCGCACGCCGTCGAAACGCGACAGGTTCGACGAGGCCTCGGCCGGCGCGATCACGTAGTAGACCGGGATCGACAGTTCGGTTTTCGGCAGAGACACCTCGACGAGCGTCGCGCCGAGCGCTTCGTACTGCTTCAACGCGGCGTCGATCGATCCGCGCACGTCGTCGGCGAGACCGGCGCCGAAGTACTCCTTCGGCAGGCCGATGCGCAGGCCGGCGAGCGGCTTGTCCGCGCCGCCGTCCCGCCACGACTTGCCGAGGTAGCGCGTGTAGTCCTCGTGCTCGTGCGAGAGGCTCGTCGAGTCGCGCTCGTCGAAGCCGGCCATCGCGTTGAGCAGCGTCGCGCAGTCCGCGGCGCTTTGCGCCATCGGGCCGCCCTGATCGAGCGACGACGCGAACGCGATCATGCCGTAGCGCGACACGCGGCCATACGTCGGCTTGATGCCGGTGATGCCCGAGAACGACGCCGGCTGGCGGATCGAGCCGCCGGTGTCGGTGCCGGTCGCGGCGGGCGCGAGACGCGCGGCCACGGCGGCCGCCGAGCCGCCCGACGATCCGCCCGGCACGGCCTTGCGGTCCCACGGATTCTGCACGGCCCCGAAGTACGAATTCTCGTTGGACGAGCCCATCGCGAACTCGTCCATGTTGGTTTTGCCCACGCACACCATGCCGGCGTTCTGCAGACGCGCGACCACGGTCGCGTCGAACGGACTTTCGTAGTTCGCGAGCATCTTCGAGCCGGCCGTGGAGCGCCAGCCCTTCGTGACGAACACGTCCTTGTGCGCGATTGGCAAGCCGACGAGCGGGCCGGCGTGGCCGGTGTGCAGCAGCGCGTCGGCGGCTTTCGCCTGCGCGAGCGTCAGTTCGGGATCGACCTGGATGAACGCGTTCAGGCTGTTGGCCGCGTCGATCCGCTTCAGGTACAGCTGCGCCAGTTCGACTGCGGAGCATTCCTTGGCCGCGAGCGCGGCGCGCAGTTCGGTCAAACTTTTTTCATGCATTGCGTTTTATCCTGGAAAGCGCGGCAGCGTGGTCACGCTGCCGTGGAGGCGTTCGGTTGCCCGTCGGCAGACGGCCCGGCACGGCTCGCGGCGAAGCCGCGCGCCTGCGCACGAAAGGCTCGTGCCGGCGCCGGGCCCGGGGTCTGACCGACGGGTCTTATTCGATCACCTTCGGCACGAGGTACAGGCCGTCCTGAACGGCCGGCGCGGGGCGCTGGAAAGCCTCGCGCTCGACCGTCTCGCTGACGGCGTCGTCGCGCAGACGCAGCGCGACGTCTTCGATCTGCTCGATCGGGTGGGCAAGCGGGGCGATGCCGGTGGTATCGACCGCCTGCATCTGCTCGACGAGGCCGAAAAAATCATTGAGCTGGGCACGCGTGTGCTCGGCGTCGGAATCGGCCAGTTCGAGCCGCGCGAGATGCGCGATGCGTTTTACATCGGTCAGGGTCAGAGCCATGCAATCACCGGAAAGGGTGGAATGTCACTATGGTTAAAAAGTCGCGCTTTAACAGCGGGTTACGACAAGATAGGACAATCTAAAAAAAGGAGCGGAAACGGCAAAATGTACGCTCCGTTTCCTTCAAAACATCCAAAATTATAAGGTATGATTACGCGTTCGACCCAAACCCGGACCGACTTACCAAGGCCTTACGGACAATTCAAAGAACGTCCGGCGTTTTCCGCCCTGGCTTTGCAACGGCCTCCGGTAGACTCCCCCGCGGCTTCAAGTTCATGTGGCGTCGCTACCGCCCGGTTGAAGCTGTTATTTATTCCGCTGCCGCCCTACGCATACGGTGCGAGGCCCGGCCCCCAGCGAGACAGGATTTTGAATGTTCGGTTTTTTGCGCAGCTACTTCTCCAACGATCTGGCCATTGACCTCGGCACCGCCAACACGCTTATCTACATGCGCGGCAAGGGCATCGTTCTCGACGAACCGTCGGTCGTGTCGATCCGCCAGGAAGGCGGCCCGAACGGCAAGAAGACTATTCAGGCAGTCGGCAAGGAAGCCAAGCAGATGCTCGGCAAGGTGCCGGGCAACATCGAGGCGATCCGCCCGATGAAAGACGGCGTGATCGCCGACTTCACCGTCACCGAGCAGATGATCAAGCAGTTCATCAAGACTGCTCACGAATCGCGCATGTTCTCGCCGTCGCCGCGCATCATCATCTGCGTGCCGTGCGGTTCGACCCAGGTCGAGCGCCGTGCAATCAAGGAAGCCGCGCATGGCGCGGGCGCCTCGCAGGTGTACCTGATCGAAGAGCCGATGGCCGCCGCGATCGGCGCGGGCCTGCCGGTGTCGGAAGCAACGGGTTCGATGGTCGTCGACATCGGCGGCGGCACGACCGAAGTCGGCGTGATCTCGCTCGGCGGCATCGTGTACAAGGGCTCGGTGCGCGTCGGCGGTGACAAATTCGACGAAGCGATCGTCAACTACATCCGCCGCAACTACGGCATGTTGATCGGCGAGCAGACCGCCGAAGCCATCAAGAAGGAAATCGGCTCCGCGTTCCCGGGCTCCGAAGTCAAGGAAATGGAAGTGAAGGGCCGCAATCTGTCGGAAGGCATTCCGCGCAGCTTCACGATCTCCAGCAACGAAATCCTCGAAGCGCTGACCGATCCGCTGAACCAGATCGTGTCGTCGGTGAAGATCGCACTGGAACAAACGCCGCCGGAACTCGGCGCGGACATCGCCGAGCGCGGCATGATGCTGACCGGCGGTGGCGCGCTGCTGCGCGATCTCGACCGACTGCTCGCCGAAGAAACCGGCCTGCCGGTGCTCGTCGCCGAAGATCCGCTGACTTGCGTCGTGCGCGGCTCGGGCATGGCGCTCGAGCGCATGGACAAGCTCGGCAGCATTTTCTCGTACGAGTAAGCGAGCCTTCCTCCCATGTCAGTAGCGCGGATCTGGCACACGGCCCCTTGCGGGCCGCTTTGTCGTTGGCTGGGCCGACCAGCCTCCGCGCGCTGAACGCGCTTGCCTAGCGCGCCGCCGTCTCACCCAACCGCTCACGCCCCCGGCGCCGACCATGGAATACAGTCCGCCGCCCCTGTTCAAGCAAGGCCCCTCCGCTCTCGCGCGACTGGTGTTCTTCGTCGTGCTGGCGCTCGCCCTGCTGATCTCCGACGCCCGCTTCCAGACGCTCGAAATCGTCCGCGGCGTGCTCGGCGCGGGTCTTTATCCGTTGCAGCGCGCGGCGCTCGTGCCGCGCGACATCTTCATGGGTGCCGCCGACCTCGCCGTGACGAGCGCCACGCTGCGCAACGAAAACGCGAAGCTGCGCGAGAAGGACCTGCAGCTGTCGCAGCAGGCCAACACGGCCGCGTCGCTCGCTGCCGAAAATAGTCATCTGCGCGCACTGATGCAACTGTCGCAGCAGCTGACCACGCAATCGCTTCCCGCCGAAATCCAGTACGACACGCGCGATCCGTTCACGCAGAAGGTCGTGATCGGACGCGGCGCGCAGCAAGGCATTCAGAACGGCTCGCCGGTCGTCGACGAGGACGGCGTGATCGGCCAGGTCACACGGGTGTTCCCGCTGCAGGCCGAAGTCACGCTGCTGACGGACAAGGACCAGGCGGTGCCGGTCGAAATTCTGCGCACCGGCTTGCGCAGCGTGATCTACGGCACGCCGAAGGGCGACACGCTCGATCTGCGCTTCGTGCCGATCAGCGCCGACGTGCAGACCGGCGACGAGCTCGTCACCAGCGGTCTCGACGGCGTGTATCCGCCGGGGCTGCCGGTCGCGAAGGTCGTGCGCGTCGACAGGCAGGCCGACACCGCGTTTGCCCGCGTGGTCAGTCTGCCGGTCGCGGCGGTGCGCGGCGCGCGTCAGGTGCTGGTGCTGCACGTCCAGAACACCGCGCCACCGCGCCCGGCCGACGAGCCCGACGCGGCGACCGTCGCGAAAGAAGCGAAAGCGAAGAAGGGCGCCAAAGCCGCGGAAGGCAAGGGCGCGGCGGACAAATCCGCCGCCAGGTCGGCGGACAAGAACGCCGCCGACAAAGCCCCCGCCGAAAAACCCGCAGCAAAATCCACGGAAAAGGCGCCGGCCAAAGCCGCCGCCGACAAGAAGTCCGAAAAGCCCGCAGCCGACCGAAAAGCCGACAAACCGGCCGCCGCGAAGAACGCGAAGCCGCAAGCCGAGCCGGGGGCTCAGCCATGAATCGCCCGCAATACATCCTGCAGCCGGTCAACCCGTACTTCATCGCGTTCAGCCTCGCCTCCGCGTTCCTGCTGAACCTGATGCCGTGGGGGCGTCTCGCCGGCGTGCCCGATTTCGTCGCGCTCGTGTTGCTGTTCTGGAATGTTCATCAGCCGCGCAAGGTCGGCATGGGGATCGCGTTTTTTCTCGGCCTGCTGATGGACGTGCACAACGCGAGCCTGCTTGGCGAGCACGCGCTCGCCTACACGCTGCTGTCGTACGGCGCGATCACGATTCACCGCCGCGTGCTGTGGATGTCGCTCGGCGTGCAAACCTTCGCGGTGATGCCGCTACTCGTCGTCGCGCAACTGGTGCCGTTCGTGATCCGGTTGTTGACCGGTGCGGCGTTTCCGGGCTGGAGTTATCTGATCGACGGTTTCGTCGAAGCCGCGCTGTGGCCGCTCGCGAGCATCTTGCTGCTGATGCCGCAGCGCCGCCCCGCCGACCCGGACGATACGCGCCCCATTTGAACCCGCATCGGGCCCACCGCCCGCGGCCAATTTGGGCGCACACTCTTGATGGCCGCATGCCGGCCTTTTGCAGAATCGCATGACCGAATTCAAGGACACTCAACAGCAGCTCACGAAATTCCGCCTGCGCGTCGCGGCGGCGGGCCTGTTCGTGTTCGTCTGCTTCGGGCTGATTGGCTTTCGCTTCCTGTTCCTGCAGGTCTGGCACTACAGCAAGTACTCGCTGCAGGCCGATGAAAACCGCATCTCCGTCGCGCCGATCGTGCCGAACCGCGGCATCATCACCGACCGCAACGGCGTCGTGCTCGCGAAGAACTACTCGGCCTACACGCTCGAAATCACACCCTCGAAGCTGAACGACACGCTCGATAACGTGGTCGACAACCTCGCCACGGTAGTCTCGATCGACGCGCGCGACCGCCGCCGCTTCAAGAAGCTGCAGGAAGACTCGAAGAACTTCGAAAGTCTGCCGATCCGCACGCGCCTGAGCGACGACGAAGTCGCGCGCTTCACCGCGCAGCGCTTCCGTTTCCCCGGCGTCGAAGTGCGCGCGCGGCTGTTCCGTCAGTACCCGCTCGGGCCGACCGCCGCGCACGTGATCGGCTACATCGGACGGATTTCGCAGCGCGACCAGGACCGCATCGACGACGCCAGCGATCAGAACGACAGCGATCCGGACCACTACGATCCGCGTCTGGACGCGAACAACTACAAGGGCACCGATTACATCGGCAAGATCGGGGTCGAGCAGAGCTACGAAACCGAGTTGCACGGTCAGACCGGCTTCGAGGAAGTCGAGGTGACGGCGGGCGGCCGCCCGGTGCGCACGCTGTCGCGCACCCAGGCGACGCCGGGCAACAACCTCGTGCTATCGCTCGACATCGGCCTTCAGCAGGTCGCCGAGCAGGCGTTCGCTGGACGTCGCGGCGCGCTCGTGGCGATCGAGCCGTCCACCGGCGACGTGCTCGCGTTCGTGTCGGCGCCGAGCTTCGACCCGAATTCATTCGTCGACGGCATCGACCAGCAGACC
This sequence comes from Paraburkholderia sp. BR10923, assembly GCF_040948765.1. Classification (NCBI taxonomy): domain Bacteria; kingdom Pseudomonadati; phylum Pseudomonadota; class Betaproteobacteria; order Burkholderiales; family Burkholderiaceae; genus Paraburkholderia; species Paraburkholderia sp. BR10923. Next base: position 213,394 of record NZ_JBFPKO010000003.1, read on the forward strand.
TGGGACGAGTTGAACAACTCGCCCGACCATCCGCTGCTGAACCGGCCGCTACACGGCACCTACCCACCAGGCTCGACCTACAAGCCGTTCATGGCGCTCGCCGCGCTGTCGCTGCACAAGCGCACGCCGAGCTGGGGCTTCCAGGACCCCGGCTACTACACGTTCGGCGGCCACACGTTCCGCAACGACGTGCGCTCGGGCCAGGGTTGGGTTGACATGAACCGTGCGATCGTCGTGTCGAACGACACGTACTTCTACATGCTCGCGCACGATCTCGGCGTCAACAACATCGCGAACTTCATGAAACCGTGGGGCTTCGGGCAGATCACCGGCATCGACATCGCCGGCGAAGCGAAGGGCATCCTGCCGTCGACCGACTGGAAGCGCCACGCGTACCGCAAACCCGAGCAGCAGAAGTGGTACGAAGGCGAGACGGTCAGCCTCGGCATCGGCCAGGGCTACAACTCGTTCACGATCCTGCAGCTCGCGCATGCCACCGCAACGCTCGCGAACAACGGCGTCGTGATGAAGCCGCACCTCGTGCGCGACATCGAGAATCCGATCACGAAGGACACGCGGCCGGTGGTGCGCGACCCGAGTGACAGGATCGCGGTCAAGCAGCAGGACATCGACTTCATCAAGCATGCGATGGAAGGCGTGGTCACGAACGGCACGGCGGCCAAGGTGTTCGCCGGCGCGGCGTACCAGGCGGCGGGCAAGACCGGTACCGCGCAGGTGTACTCGCTGCAAGGCGCGAACTACAAGGGTCACGCGATCGCTGAGAATTTGCGCGATCACGCGCTGTTCATCGCGTTCGCGCCCGTCGAGCAACCGAAGATCGCGCTCGCGCTGATCGTCGAAAACGGCGGCTGGGGCGCGGAGGCGGCCGGTCCGATCGCGCGCAGGGTGCTCGACTATTACCTGGTCGGCAAGAACAAGCCCGGCGTGGTCGAAGCAGCCGTCGCGGCAGCGGCATCTAACACCGCCGAAGCGTCCGCGCCACAGGTCGGTGAAACGCCGGCGCAGCATGAGGGCGCTCAGCCGCTCAGGATCGCGGCGGGCTTCAAGGCACTGCCGGTGCCGGGGGCGGCGGCTGCCGCGGCGGCCTCGGGTGCGTCGGCGGCTGTTGCGGCTTCGGGCGCGAACGGCGCGTCCGTGCCGGTGGCGGCATCGGCTGGCGCGGCGGCAACGGTGCCGGCCAGCGCACCGGCAGCGGCAGCGGCTTCGGCCAGTGCGGCGCGGGCGGCGTCGGCGGCCAGGCCGGCATCGGCTTCGGCCGCGGCAAAGAAATCCGCGTCGCGTACGTCCGACGCCCCGCACAAACCCCGTCCGGCCAGCGAGCCGGCGCCGAGCGTCGCGGCCCCATCGCGCGAGGACAGCGTCCAGGGCGCGTCACCGCGCCAGCCCGCCACCGGCGGTATCGACGAATAAGGAGAAAGGCATGCAATTCGACAAGCGCGCCTGGCTCGACCGCATCAAGCGGATGTTCGCGGGCTTCGACCGTCCGCTCGCCCTGATCGTGTTTCTGCTGCTGTGCGTCGGCATCGTCACGCTGTACAGCGCGAGTCTCGATATGCCGGGCCGCGTCGAAGACCAGTTGCGCAACATCCTGCTCACCTTCGTGCTGATGTGGGGGCTCGCCAATGTGCCGCCCAACACGCTGATGCGCTTCGCGGTCCCGCTTTACACGTTCGGGATCGCGTTACTGGTCGCGGTCGCGATGTTCGGTCTCACGCGCAAGGGCGCGAAGCGCTGGATCAACGTCGGCGTGGTGATCCAGCCATCGGAAATACTGAAGATCGCGACACCGCTGATGCTCGCCTGGTACTACCAGCGCCGCGAAGGCGTGATGCGCTGGTACGACTACCTGGTCGGCTTCGCGATCCTCATCGTGCCGGTCGGCCTGATCGCGAAGCAGCCCGACCTCGGCACGGCCGTGCTCGTGTTCGCCGCCGGCCTGTTCGTGATTTACTTCGCGGGGCTGAGTTTCAAGCTGATCGTGCCGGTGCTGATCGCAGGCGTGATCGCGGTTGTGTCGATCGCGGCGTTCCAGGACAAGATCTGTCAGCCCGAAGTGCAGTGGCCGCTGATGCACGACTATCAGAAGCACCGTATCTGCACCTTGCTCGATCCGACCTCGGACCCGCTCGGCAAAGGCTTCCACACGATTCAGGCGGTGATAGCGATCGGTTCGGGCGGCCCGCTCGGCAAGGGCTGGCTGAAGGGAACGCAAGCGCATCTGGAGTTCATCCCCGAAAAGCACACCGACTTCATCTTCGCGGTGTTTTCGGAAGAGTTCGGATTGGCGGGCGGGATCGTGCTGCTCACGCTGTACATGCTATTGATCGCGCGCGGGCTCTACATCGCGGCCAATGGCGCGACCTTGTTCGGGCGATTATTGGCCGGCTCGTTGACGATGGCGTTCTTCACGTACGCGTTCGTCAATATCGGCATGGTGAGCGGCATTCTGCCGGTGGTCGGCGTGCCGTTGCCATTCATGAGTTACGGCGGCACCGCGCTAACTACACTGGGTGTCGCGACCGGGCTGATCATGAGTGTCGCGCGACAGAAGCGGTTGATGCAGAGCTAAGCGTAGCCAACGGCACGCAGCAATCGAAAATGCCAAAAGGGCGCTCGTTGCGAGCGCCCTTTTGCTTGACTGCTGCTTCACTACTGGGGTTTCACTTCCTTCTGATCGCGCAACTGCGCGCTCAACTGCTGATACTTCAGGCGCGCGGCCGGATCGCCCTGTGCCGCCGCGGCCGCGTAATACGCGCGCGCCACATTCAGATTCCGGTCGACACCATCGCCGCCGCGCTCGTAGAACGAGCCGGTCACATACTGCGCGGTCATGTCGCCGCCCTGCGCCGCCTTCTTGTACCAGACGAACGCCTGCTTGTTGTCGCGCTCGGTACCACGTCCGTCGAGGAACTGATTCGCGAGCGCGAGTTCCGCCTGCACATGACCCTGCGCGGCGGCCTTCATGAACCAGCGATGCGCCTCCACCGGGTCGCGCTCGACGAACTCGCCATCGTCGTACATCTTGCCGTACACGTATTGCGCGTGCGACATGTTCGCGTCGGCGGCCTTGCGCAGCCACTTCTTGCCTTCGTCGACGTTGACCGGCGTGCCTTCGCCGTTGAGCAGCATCATCGCGTAGTTGAACTGGGCGAGCCGGCTGCCGCGCTCGGCGGCCTCGCGGAATTCGGTCAGCGCAGCGGCGAGGTTGCCGGCGTTGTAATCGGCCACCGCGGATTGCGTCTGCGGATCGTTCGACCTGGCGACGTGATCCTGTGCGTACGCGGCGCTCCACGCGGTACTCGCGAGCAGCGCCGCCGCCGTAATGATCACTTGAGCGATCACCCGCGCAATCCTCGGCCCGGCGCCCCCCTGCACTCTGCCGTTCATGACCTCACCTCCTGTAATGCCTGGCGCGTCGCGCGCAACATCCAGATCACGTCGGCGGCCAGCGCCACGAAGCGAAAGCCCGCGTCGCGATGCTGCCGCGCGCCGGCCACGTCCATTGCGAAGATGCCGGCGGCAATGCCGGCTTGGTCGGCCGCGCTGACAATGCGCGCCATCGCCGCCTGCACGTCCGCGTGCTTCGCGTCGCCGAGATGACCGAGGCTCGCGGCCAGATCGGCCGGCCCGACGAACACGCAGTCGACGCCCGGCGTCGCCGCGATCCGCTCGACCTCGCGCAAGCCGCGCGCCGATTCGATCTGCACAATCGTCGCGATTTGTGCGTTCGCCGTCTGCACGTAGTCGCGTCGCATGCCGTAGCCGGCCGCACGCACGACGCCCGCGACACCGCGCAGGCCGTCGAGTGCCTCCGCGGTCGGATATTGGGTGAGCCGCACGGCGCGTGCCGCGTCTTCAGCGGATTCGATGTTCGGGAACATCAGCGTGCGCGCGCCGGCGTCGAGCACGCGCTTGACGAGCCAGGGCTCGCTCGCGGGCACGCGCACCACCGGCTCGCTCGGCAGATGGGCGGCGGCGATCGCGCGCAATTGCGACTCGACGCCGCCGCTATCGTTCGGCGCGTGCTCCATGTCGATCAGCAGCCAGTCGAAGCCGGCGTGCGCGAGCGCTTCGGCGGCGGCCTCGCTGCCGAGCGACAACCACAGCCCGAACAGCGGCGCGTTGTCCTTCAGACGTTGTTTGAGGGAGTTGGTGAAGGTGCTCATCGGCTGGCCTCGCGCAGGTTTGGAATGCGAAGCGGGGCCAGATAGCGAATCAGGCAGGCACCGGGGCGCTGACGGCCTCGATGCCTGCTGCGACGCGATGCGGTGACCGGCATGTCTCGCTCCGTGTGTTGGTCGGAACGATCATACCGTGACAATAACGCGAGAGTTCGCTCGCGCGGCGGGGTGTGGATTCAGGCGGGAAGCTAGTCGCGGACCACGTCGGCCCAGCAGTTCGGCGTCTCGTACAGACGCACTTTATGCAGGCGCAGGTTCACGCCGTAGTGCGCGTCGTAGACGTTCGCGAGGATATCGAATGCAATCGCGGCGAGGTTTTCGACGGTGGGAATGCGATCGATCACGACCGTCTTGTGACCCGCCATGCTGTCGAGAAAGCCACGCACCTGCGTGTCGCCTTCGTAGACGAGAAACGCGTGGTCCCACTTGTCGACCAGGTGCTCGTTTGCGAGCGACTTCACGTCGGCGAAATCCATCACCATGCCGCGGTCGGGCGCGCCTTCGGTGTCGACCAGATCGCCTTGGAGCGTGATTTCGAGCACATAGCGATGGCCGTGCAGATTACGGCACTGGCTGCGGTGATCGGGGATGCGGTGGCCCGCGTCGAATTCGAGTTTTCGGGTAATCGTCAGCACGGCAAATCAGGGAATGTTCAGATACTTGTGAGTCTGCATCGACAGGCGCCACTGCGGATGACGCTTGCACCAGTCGATCGCGAGCTTCGTGTTGATGTCGCGCCACGGACCGTCCATCGGCTGGACGAGGAAATACTCGAAGTCGAGCTTCGCGTAGTCGGCGAGGCGCTGGTTGTCCTGCGGGATCACGACCTTCAGTTCGTTGCCCTTCGTCACGACGAGCGGCGCGTCGGCCTTCGGGCTCACGCAGATCCAGTCGATCGTGTCGAGCACCGGCAGCGAGCCGTTGGTCTCGATCGCGATCTCGAAGCCGGCCGCGTGCAGCGCGTCGACGAGCGGCTGATCGATCTGCAGCATCGGCTCGCCGCCGGTGCACACGACGAAGCGTTCGCCCTCGCCTTGCGGCCATTGCGACGCGATCATCGCGACGAGTTCGTCAGGTGTGCGGTACTTGCCGCCGTTCTCTCCGTCGGTGCCGACGAAGTCGGTGTCGCAGAAACGGCAGACGGCTTCCGCGCGATCCTCTTCGCGGCCCGACCACAGATTGCAGCCTGCAAAACGGCAGAACACGGCCGGCCGCCCGGCATTCGCGCCCTCGCCCTGCAACGTGTAGAAGATTTCCTTGACCGCGTACGTCATGCTGCTTTCTGTCCTGTGTTCCTGATCAATGATGCGCGCTCTTGCGCGAACCGTCACACGGGCTCGGTGACTTTCTCACCGGCGAGGTAAGCCTCATAGCCACGTTTGCGCAACCGGCATGCCGGGCATTCGCCGCAGCCGAAGCCCCATGAATGCAGTTCGGCGCGTTCGCCGAGGTAGCAAGTGTGGGTCTCGACGCGCACCAGTTCGACCAGTGCGTCGCCGCCGAGCTCGTGCGCGAGACGCCATGTGTCGGCCTTGTCGAGCCACATTAGCGGTGTCTCCAGCGCAAAACGCTTGTCCATGCCGAGATTCAGCGCGACCTGCAACGCCTTCATCGTGTCGTCGCGGCAATCGGGGTAACCCGAGAAGTCCGTCTCGCACATCCCCCCGACCAGCACCTGCAAACCGCGCCGATACGCGATGGCCGCGGCGATCGTCATGAACATCAGATTGCGGCCCGGCACGAACGTGTTCGGCAACCCATTGGCCGTGGCTTCGATCTCGATCTCGCGCGTCATCGCGGTGTCGCTGATCGCGCCGAGCAGCGACAGGTCGATCGTGTGATCGTCGCCGAGACGATCGGCCCACGCCGGAAACGCACGCACGACGGCCTGACGGAAACCCTCGCGGCATTCGAGCTCGACCCGATGACGCTGACCATAGTCGAAGCCGATCGTTTCGACCGTGTCGTAACGATCGAGCGCCCACGCGAGACACGTGGCGGAATCCTGGCCGCCGGAAAACAGCACGAGCGCGCTACGCTTAGCGTCTTTGCGGATCACCGTGATACTCCGTGAATGAGAGCGCCACGTCGTGCTGCGCGAGGTGCGCTATGCGAGCAACGCGGCGCGACGTGTGCCGGCATTGTGCCGGCCCAAAGCAGTATAGGTCGCGCGTTGCGCGTGAACGTGGCTGGGCGCTTATACCGCCGATCGTCGGGCGAAGGATTGGCTGCTTCGGTGCGATACGCTCGGCACCGCATTCGCGCGGTATACGACCGCGTGCGACGCCTGCATGCAAGTCCTTGAACTGGCGCGATTTTATCACGCGACACCGAATGTCACCGCCGCCTGTTGTCCAACGCGTCGCGGCTCCAACCGCATGGCGAGCCAAAGACGACTTGTCCGCCAAACGGAAAAGCCCCAGGAATCTTGCGATTTCCTGGGGCTGAATCCTGGTGGCCTGGGGCGGAATCGAACCACCGACACGCGGATTTTCAATCCGCTGCTCTACCAACTGAGCTACCGGGCCAACGAAGAACGAAACTATATCAAGCGATCTGCAGTTCAGCAAGCCCTTTCATAAAAAATATTGCCGGGCCGCGTTTGCATGCAACAGGTGGCGCTCACTCGCCCTTGTTCTTGCCGAGATCGACGCCGAGTTGCTTCAGCTTGCGATAAAGATGCGTGCGCTCCAAACCGGTTTTCTCCGCGACGCGCGTCATGCTGCCGTTCTCGCGCGCGAGGTGATATTCGAAGTACGCGCGCTCGAACGCGTCGCGCGCATCGCGCAGCGGAATGTCGAACGAGATGGACGCGGTTTGCGCGGCGAGCGCACCGCCGCCGACGCCATCGGCCGAAAGCATCGGCAACGCGGCCGCCGACGCGACCGACGATGCGCTGACCGGCAACGCCGGCTTCGCGGCCACACCGCCGGGCACGGCCGCCGAGTTGCCGCGCGCGAGTCCCTGCTCGACCGCCTTCAGCAGCTTCTGCAACGCGATCGGCTTTTCGAGGAAGTTGAGCGCGCCGATCTTGGTGGCCTCGACCGCGGTGTCGATCGTCGCGTGACCGGACATCATGATGACGGGCATCGTCAATTGACCTTGCGCGGCCCATTCCTTGAGCAGCGTCACGCCGTCGGTGTCCGGCATCCAGATGTCGAGCAGCACGAGGTCCGGCGCCTGACGCAGCCGGAACTCGCGCGCCTCCTGCGCGTTTTCAGCGGCCTCCACGACGTGTCCCTCGTCGCTGAGGATCTCCGAGAGCAGTTCCCGGATGCCCATTTCATCATCTACCACCAGGATGGTTGCCATTTACGCTGCCCTTGTCTGCACTGTTGCTTTTGTCGTTCCCTGCGACGCGCCACCATGCGCCGGATGCGCACCCGAACCAGGTGCACCCGGCTGCGCGGGCTCGTCCGCCAGTTGAAGGAAGAGAATCGAAATCTGCGCGCCTTCGATCACGTCGCCAGCCTTCATGCGATTGCGAATGTCGATGCGCGCGCCATGTTCGTCGACGATCTTCTTGACCATCGCAAGTCCCAGACCCGTACCTTTGGCCTTGGTCGTCACGTACGGCTCGAACGCGCGCGTGAGGATACGCGCGGGGAAGCCCGGTCCGTTATCCGACACGGTCAGACGTACCGCGACGCGCGCCTTGCCTTGCACGTCGGGGTCTCCGTATTCTACTGTCCTCGTCTCGAGCAAAACACGCGGATGCGCGACTTCCGCGACCGCGTCCTGCGCATTCTGCAGCAGGTTGTGGATCACCTGACGCAATTGCGTCGCGTCGCCGCGTATTGCCGGCAAGGCCGCAAGCTCGACCTGGATCACGCCCTTGCCTTCCTCGATACCGTACAGCGTGAGCACCTCGCTGACCAGATCGTTCAATTGCAGATGCGCGAGGACCGCGGGCGGTGTGCGCGCGTAGTCGCGGAAATCGTCGACCATCTGCTTCATCGCCGCAACCTGATTGACGATCGTCGTCGCACCGCGCTTCAGCACGTCCGCATCCGACGGCGCGAGCTTGTCGGCGAGCTTCATCTGCAAACGCTCGGCTGACAGTTGAATCGGCGTGAGCGGATTCTTGATCTCGTGCGCGAGGCGCCGTGCGACTTCGCCCCATGCAATCGACCGCTGCGCGGAGATCACGTCGGAGATGTCGTCGAACACGACCACGTAGCCTGAGGTCTGGATGTCTTCGGCATCGCGCTCGTTCGCCGCGACGAGCCGTGCGCCGCGCACGAGCAACGTCAGCGGCTCGGTCTCGCCGGGAACCGGCACCGAGAACTGCTGCTGCCAATGGCCGTTGTCGTCATGGCCGTCTTCGCTCGCCGCTTCGCGATCGGCGAATGCCTTGCGCACCATCGCGCCGAATTCGCCGAGCACGCCAATCTGATCGAGCGACGAACCGAGCACAGTCTGGAACGGCTGACGGAAAATCCGCTCGGCGCCGCGATTCGCGGTGGTCAGCCGGAACTGCCGATCGAATACGAACACGCCCGCGGTCAGGTTCGCGAGGATGCTCTCGAGATACGCCTTCGAATGCTCGAGCGCGATACGATTTTTCTCGACAGCCCCGCGCGCTTCCGCCAACTGCCGCGTCATCGCGTTGAACGACTGAGTCAGGAAGCCCAGTTCGTCGCGCGATTTGATCTCGCGCTTCGGCGTGTAGTCGCCCTCGGTGATTTCCTTCGTGCCCTGCGCGAGCAGAAACAGCGGCCGCGCGAGCTGATTGCCGAGCGCGAGCGCGAGCATCATCGCGATGAAGGTCGCGAGAAACAGCGACAGCGTCAGCGTGCCGATGTACATCTTGCGCAGGCCGGTGCGGCCGAGCGCCTTCTCCTGATACTCGCGATACGCGCGCTGCACCGCGTCGGCATTGCGCGCGAGTGTCGTCGAAACTGGCTGCGTCAGTTGCAGGAAGCGCTCGGCGGGCTGCAATAGCGATGCGTTCGCATCGGGAATACGCTGCACCACGCGCAGACGCAGCGCGCCCTTGCCGCCCTGCGCGTGGGCGTCGCCGTCCACCTCGCCTTCGATCGCCGCATAGCCGTGGCCTCGCGCCTGCTCGATCATCAATGGTGTCGGCAGATCGTTCGGCAGCAGCATCGCGTAATTGCTGGACGCCTGCGCGACCACGTGCATGTCCGGCGTCGCGCCCGACATGCTGCGGGTCGGCTCGACGATCGTCGCGTCCTGCACGCCGAACTGGTCGCGCAGACGCAGCAACGTCAGCGTGGTGCCGGCCGCATCCGCGCTCGCGATCTGCTCGGACATCAGACGCGCCTTCGTCTGCAAATCGGACAGCGACGCGTCGAGCATGCCGCGCCCGAGATTGAGGCCGGACGCTAGCGCGGTTTCGACGTTCACGTCGAACCACGACTCGATGCTGCGCGACACGAACTGATACGAAACGATGTAGATGATGCCGCCCGGCACCACGCCGACCAGCGCCATGAAGAACGCGAGCTTCGCGAGCAGCCGTGTGCCGAATTTGCCCGTGCGCAAGCGCACGACGATGATGACGACGAGCGTCGCCACCACCAGCAGAAAGATCATCGCGACCGCGACGTTGGCCGCGTACAGCCACTGGTAATAGCGGTCGAAGAATTCGGTGTTCGCGCTCGCGGCGGCCAGCAATACGAGCAGCAGCACGGCCGTGACCGCGACCGTCGACACCAGCACGCGCACGACGATGCTGCTGACACTGGTGGAAGATGAGCGCACTTTATTTAGCACGATCGGCCGCCGTGAAAGTGAAGCGCTTCCAATCGGAGGCGAGGTTCCAGTCGCGGTTGTTCACCGCGTCGATCTGGAACGGCTTGGGCATCAGCCCGATGTCGAGTTGCATGCGCACCGACGCGTTATAGGTTTCGCCGACACGCACCTCATTGCGGTCGATCACGTGCCACGACGTCACGTGCTTGATCACGGCGAGCGCATCCTTCAGCGTGGAAAAGCCGAGCTGCAAGCCGCCCGACTGCACGCTCGACACGCGATATTCGCGCGTGAGCGGCTGGAACGACAGCCGCAAGCTTTGCGACACGCTGACCGGCTGCTCGTCGAACCAGTACCAGCGCGGCCGGCTCAATTCGAAATCGGTCGTGAAATAAAGCGGAATGCCTTTGTTGACCGCGTCTTCGAGATTGCTGTTCAGCTCGAATTCGAAATGCGCATCGAGACTCCAGCCGCCGTTGTCGGCCTGCAGCGACGCCCGCTGCACCGCGATCGAGTCAGCGTGCGCCGCGCCCGGCGCTGCAAGCCAGACGGCCAGCGCGATCCAGAGCACGGCAGCGAGCCGAAGCGGGAAGAAGCGTTTTATGGTCACCGTTTCTGAAAGCGCGCGTAGAAAAATCCGTCGTGGTCTGAGTTCGTGCCGGCGCTGAATTCAGCGGGTCGTCCAGCATGAGAACCGGCCGATGAGTCGGCGGGCGCGCGAGCAACTGAGGGTAAAAGCTGCCCCGGCGCGTCCAATCGTACCGCATCCTGATGCTGGTTTCCAAACCACTGAGCCTGCAACTCGCCTTCTTCGGGGAAGACCGAACAGGTAACGTAAAGCAACTCGCCGCCGGGTTTCACGAGCGGCCACAGCGCGTCGAGAATGCGGCGCTGTTCGGCGACGAGCGCGGCGATATCCGACTGGCGACGCAGCCAGCGGATATCCGGATGACGCCGCACGATGCCCGACGCAGAGCATGGCACGTCGGCGAGGATGCGGTCGAACGGTTGGTCAAGATCGTCGTGCCACTGCGCGGGGTTGCCCGCGTCGCCGATGCGCACTTCCGCTTCGAGCTTCAGACGCCGCAGGTTTTCGCCGATGCGGCGCGCGCGCGACGCATCGCTTTCGAGCGCAACGAGTTGGATGTTGGCGAGTTCGAGCAGATGGCCGGTCTTGCCGCCAGGGGCCGCGCATGCGTCGAGCACGCGCATGCCGTCACGCACGCCGAGCAATTGCGCGGCGAGTTGCGCGCCTGCGTCCTGTACAGACACGACCCCTTCGCTGAAGCCCGGAATGCGCTCGACCGGCATCGGCGTGGCGAGCGTGACCGCGTGCTCGCCGGCCTTGCTTGCGGCGATCTGCTGGCGTTGCAGCTCTTGCAGATAGGCGTCGACCGTCGAATGGCGCGCGTTCACGCGCAACGTCAGCGGACCTTGCGTGTTGCCGACGGCCAGCACCGATTGCCACGCCTCGGGCCATGCGCGCTTCACCGCGTCGATCCACCAGGCCGGATAGTTCCAGCGCGCGGCTTCGTCGGCTTGTACGGCGGCGAGCAACGTGTCGCGCTCGCGCAAGAAGTTACGCAGCACCGCGTTGACGAGCCCCTTCGCGAACCCGAACTCGCGGCGCGCGCCGATCGCCCTGACCGCCTGGTCGACGACCGTAAACGGCGTGTAAGCGGCGCTCGCTTCGTCGTCGACGAGCAGTGCGAGCGCGCATGCAAGCACATGCGCGACGTGCGGCGGTGGCGCTTTCTTCACGAGCTTCCCAATCAGCCACTCGGCGGTCGCGAGACGCCGCATCGTGCGATAGGCGATGTCCTGCACCGCGCCGCGCGCCGCTGCGGCGTTGCCCTCGGGCATCGACACGAACACGCTTTGCAGCGCTGCGGGCAAGGCCGCGCCGAGACGCACGGCGCCGACGGCCTGAGCCGCGCAGTCGAGCGCGAACCCGAGCGATTCGGGCGACAGATGCAGCGCCGACAAACGGGATTCGCGCGAGCGCGCCGACGAGGAAGCAGAACGCGAAGAAGGCTTTGAAGTCATGAAGGGAGCAAGGGCCAGCCGCACGGTGCGCGCGGCGCAATCAGCGCACATTGTAGCGTGGCGCCGGTGGGCCGCCGCCGTGCGGGGGCGGCGGCAGACGCTGTCGCGCGGTTGCGACGAACGGTGCAAAAAAAGCGGGCCTCGCGGGGCCGCTATTCAGTACTTCAGGATCGACGCGCCGAACGACGCGGCGGCTCAGTCGAAGCGCCCGGTGCGCGCCATTTCCATCAGACGCGCGATGCGTTCTTCGGTCGCAGGGTGTGTCGAGAACAGGTTCGCGATACCGCCGCCCGAGAGCGGATTCATGATCATCATCTGCGCGGTGGCCGGATGCGCCTCGGCCGTCGGGAACGGAATGCCGCTCGCATAGCGATGGATCTTGTCGAGCGCCGACGCCAAGGCCTGCGGGTCGCCCGAAATTTGCGCGCCGCCACGGTCGGCTTCGAATTCGCGCGCACGCGAAATCGCCATCTGGATCAGCGCGCCCGCAATCGGCGCGAGCAGCGCAACCGCGATGCTCGCGATCGGGTTCGCGGGACGCCCGTTTTCGTCGCGGCCGCCGAAGAACATCGCGAAGTTCGCCAACGCGGAAATCGCGCCGGCCATGGTCGCAGAAATCGTCGAGATCAGAATGTCGCGGTGCTTCACGTGCGAAAGTTCGTGCGCCATCACGCCGCGCATTTCGCGCTCGGACAGCACGCGCAGAATGCCAGTGGTCGCCGCGACCGCCGCGTGCTCCGGATTGCGGCCGGTGGCGAATGCGTTCGGCGCGTCTTCGTTGATCAGGTAGACGCGCGGCATCGGCAGGTTCGCGCGCGTGGCGAGATCGCGCACCATCCGATAGAACTGCGGCGCACTGTTTTCGTCGACTTCCTGCGCGTTGTACATGCGCAGGACCATCTTGTCGGAGAACCAGTACGAAAAGAAATTCATCCCAAGGGCGATCACGAGCGCGAGCATCATGCCGCGCGACCCGCCGATCATCCCGCCGATCACGATGAAAAGGGCCGTAATCGCGGCCATCAACATCGCGGTTTTCACCCAATTGAACATGTCTGCAACTCCTTGCCCCGAGCGTGGCCTTCGTCTCCGTGCCGCGCAATTGCGGCGCCAGATTGTAAGCGAAACGTTAGATATGGGCGACGCGGGAAAATTCAATCACCGCGAGGCGGTCGCGAGTTTGATGCCGAGGCCCACGAACGCGCTGCCGACGCTGCGATCGAGCCAACGCTTGACCGTCGGCTTGCCCGAGAAACGCTGCGTGACGCTGCCCGCGATCCACGCGACGAAGCTGTTCCAGACCATGCTCATCAGCACGAAGACCGCGCCGAGCGCCAGAAACGCGAAGGTCTTGTGTTCGCTGCCCGTTGCCACGAACTGCGGGAAGAACGACACGAAGAACAGCACGACCTTCGGGTTCAGCACATTGGTCCAGAAGCCTTGCAGGAACAACTGCCGCAGTGACTTCGGCGTGGACGGCGCACGCGCGTCGCCGGCAGGTGCACCCGCAGCCGGCTTCGTGAAGATCAGGCGCACACCAAGATAGATCAGATAAATCGCGCCGACGAATTTGACGATGGTGAACGCGGTGGCCGACGCGGCCAGCAGCGCGGTCAGCCCGAACGCGCAGGCCAGCGAGTGAATGCAGCAGCCCGCCGAAATGCCGAGCGCCGACATCAGCCCCGCGCCGCGGCCCTGGGCGACGCTGCGCCCGACGATATAAGCGGTATCCGGCCCCGGCGTGATGTTCAGGAGAAAAACCGCGACGATGAAAAACTCGAAATGGACGATGCCGAACATGTGATGAACCCTCGAAAACCTGGTCTGCTGCATGAGGATTCTAACGCGCGGCGGGCCCGCGGCGGGCGCCTGGAACGCCGGCGGAATCGACGATGCTCTGGCGTGCGCGCCGCGCTTATTGCGCCTCGGGAAGCTCGAAGCGCTGGCATGCGGCGAGCGGCGAACCGGCAAGGAATTCGCGCACCGGCAGGCGCTTGCCACCGGGCTTCTGCAATTGCGTCAGACGCAGTGCGCCTTCGCCGCAAGCGACCAGCACGCCGTCGGGAGAAACCTCGGTGATGGTGCCCGGCGTCTTGTCGTTGCCGGAAGTCGGCGAGGCCACGGCGGTGGCGGCCCAGATCTTGACGGTGCTGCCGTCGGCGAGCGTGCCGGCGCCGCCGGGGAACGGATCGAACGCGCGCACCTGGCGCGCAAGCGCCTCGGCCGGGCGGCGCCAGTCGAGCGCCGCTTCGTGCTTGGCGATTTTCTCGGCGTAGGTCACGCCGTCGGCCGGTTGTGGGGTCGAGGCCAGCTTGCCGCTGCGCTCGAGCTCGATCAGGGCATCGACGATCAGTTGCGCGCCGTGCTCGGCGAGGCGGTCGTGCAGCGTGGCGGTGGTGTCGTCGGCGGAGATCGGGGTGCGGACTTCGGAGATCATGGCGCCGGTGTCGAGGCCGGCGTCCATCTGCATCAGCGTGATGCCGGTTTGCGCGTCGCCCGCCTCGATCGCGCGATGAATCGGCGCCGCGCCGCGCCAGCGCGGCAGCAGCGACGCGTGAATGTTGATGCAGCCGAAGCGCGGAATGTCGAGCACTTCCTGCGGCAGGATCAGCCCGTAGGCGGCGACCACCATCACGTCGTGCGGCGTCGCGCGCAGTTGCTCGATGCCGGCGGCGGCTTCCTCGGGGTACTTGCCGGCGCGGCGCAGCGACGTGGGCTGCGCAACCGCGAGGCCATGCTCCTGTGCGTAGCGCTTGACGGGGCTCGCCTGCAGCTTCATGCCGCGTCCCGCGGGCCGGTCCGGCTGCGTCAAGACGAGCGGCACGGCAAACCCGGCGCGATGAATCGCGGCCAGCGCGGCCGCGGCGAATTCCGGCGTACCGGCAAAGATGACGCGCAACGAATGAGTCATGAACGAGCGGCGGGCAAATTGAAAGCGCGTTACATAGCGTGGGCGAGCTTCTTCATCTTGCTCTTGATGCGCGTTTGCTTCAGCGGCGACAAATATTCGACGAACACGCGGCCCATCAGGTGATCCATCTCGTGCTGGATGCACACGGCGAGGAGGCCCTCGCAATCGAGCTCGAACGTTTCGCCCTTCTCGTTGAGCGCGCGCACGCGCACTTTCTCGGCACGCTCGACGTTGTCGTAGATCCCGGGCACCGACAGACAGCCCTCTTCCGACAACTTCCTCTCATCGCTCGACCAGACGATTTCCGGGTTGATGAACGCGAGCAATTCGTCGTGCGTTTCCGACACGTCGATCACGATCACGCGTTCGTGCACGTCCACCTGGGTGGCGGCAAGCCCGACGCCGGGCGCCGCGTACATCGTTTCGGCCATGTCGGCGACGAGGCGGCGGATACGGTCGTTGACCTCTTCGACTGGCTTCGCCACCTTGTGCAGCCGTTTGTCGGGGTAATTGAGGATATTCAGTAAAGCCATGATTTCGAGTGTGATTTCAGACGCCGCTAACCATTGGAGGCTCGCGTTGGCCATTCGGCCAGGTTGTGAGCCCGTCGTAATACGCAGAGGATAGATGGTGTCGAACCAGTTCGATTCAACGCGCCTCGCGCGCCCGACGACGAACCCGCGCGCTCACGCGCGGCGCCGCGGTTATTCGCGGCTCATTGCCGTTTCTATTGCAGCACGGTTTTATTTCGGATCATGAAAATTTTAGCATGGCGCCCGCCTGCCCGCAGGCCCCGCCAGAGGAGCGACCCACATGCACACCTTGCCCGCAACCCGTATCGAACTGGCCGCCTGGCTACGGTTGTCGCTTGCGCCGGGCCTCAGACCCGCGGCGTTGCGCCTGTTGCTAGCCGGATTCGGACTGCCTGAAGCGCTGTTTGCGCAGTCGCCGGATGCGCTCGCCGAGGTCGCCGGTGAGACCGCTGCGCGCGCGGTGCTGGCGCCGCCGGGTCCGGCGTTCGACGGCCAGCTCGAGGCGGTGCTCGCATGGCGCGAGCAGCCGGGCAACCAGATCGTCACGCTCGACGACCCCGCCTACCCGCCCGCGCTGCTGACGATGCCCGATCCGCCGCCGCTTCTATATATAAAGGGCCGGCTCGATCTGCTGCATACGCGCGCGGTCGCGCTGGTGGGCAGCCGCAGCGCGACGCCGCAGGGCATCGAGGATGCGCGGCGGTTCGCGCGAGCGCTGTCGGCGGCGGGCGTGACGGTCGTCTCGGGGCTCGCGCTCGGCATCGACGGCGCCGCGCATCGGGGCGGGCTCGAAGGTGTCGGTGGAACGGTCGCGGTGATCGGCACCGGCGCGGATCTCGTCTATCCGGCCGCGCATCATGCGCTCGCGGGGCAGATCGGGGCGCAGGGCGCAATTCTGTCGGAGTGGCCGCTAGGCACGCCCGCGCGCGCCGCCAATTTCCCACAGCGCAACCGGCTGATCGCCGGGCTGGTCAGCGGAGTCGTGATCGTCGAGGCGGCTATGCGCTCCGGTTCGCTGATTACCGCGCGGCTCGCCAACGAGATGGGGCGCGACGTGTTCGCGCTGCCAGGATCGATTTACGCGCCGTTGTCGCGCGGCTGTCATCGGATGATCAAGCAGGGCGCGCGGCTCGTGGAAACACCGGACGAGGTGCTGGAAGAGCTGGGTTTTGTCCGACGGACGGCAAACCACGCGGGACGCGCAGCGAAACAGGCCGCTCCGCTGGATCAGGCGCGTTTGCGCGTTTCGTCGGCCGGGACCGCTTTGCGAGCTGCGAGCGCCGCCTTCGCCGATACACGGTCGATCGGGCCGGCCCCACAGCCGGCGCTCGCCCCCGACTCCCAACGTCTGCTCGCCGCGCTCGGCCACTCACCGACCACGCTTGAAATTCTGGCCGCCCGCACCGAGATGCAGGACGCGGCCCTGCACGCCGCCCTGCTCCGGCTCGAACTCGCCGGCGAGGTCACGCTGCTGCCCGGCGGCCGCTTCATGCGAGCCCATCATGACTGAGCCGAGACTGACCGGCATCAACGCAGATTGGCAACTCTTCGCGACCGGCCATGCTACATTCGCGCCAAAGCACCCAACAAAGCACACAAGGAAATCACTTCATGCCCGCGCTGAACCTCGACACCGACCAGGACCGGATCGCCGAGCGCGTCAACGACCCCGACACTCTGTTCGTTGCATGCCTGTGCGCGGAGTGGTGCGGAACGTGTCGCGACTACCGGGACGCCTTCAACCAGCTGGCCGAGCGGCACCCGGAAGTCTGCTTCGCATGGATCGACATCGAAACTCATGCGGATCGGTTCGACGATCTGGACGTCGAGAATTTCCCGACCGTCCTGATCGAAGACTCGGTGACGACACGGTTTTTCGGTACGGTTTTGCCACAGGTGTCGATCGTCGAGCGGATGCTGTCGGATCTGACCGCACTGCCCGGCGTGACCGGTGCGCCGAAGCTGCGGCCTGCGCTGGCGGTCGCCTGAAGGCGGCTTCGCGCGCCGCATGGCCAAACGGAAAGCCTCGCGAAGCGCGGCTTGCGGCACGGGCCGTCGCCGACCATTTCTGGGACAGCATCGCCGCTGGCATCGCTGTCCGCACGCGGCGTTTGCCGCAGTTGATCAACCGCCGGACGCGCAATTATGATGGCGCGCTTTTATCGTACTTGACCCGTTGGGTTCGCGCCTTGTGCTATAAAGCGGTCGTTATTGGGTCGAAAGAGGTCTCAAGCGAGCGTCGCGCGCCATGTTGGCGCTCAAGGCCACCAACCCGGATCTACCAACCTCACATCGAGTCATGTCCAAAGCACTGATCATCGCCGAAAAGCCTTCTGTCGCGAACGACATCGCGCGCGCTTTGGGCGGCTTTACCAAGCATGACGAGTACTACGAAAGCGACGACTACGTTCTATCGTCGGCAGTGGGCCATCTGCTGGAAATCGCCGCACCCGACGAATACGAAGTCAAGCGCGGCAAGTGGAGCTTTGCCAACCTACCCGTCATTCCTCCGCATTTCGATCTGAATCCGATCGCGAAGAGCGAGTCGCGCCTGAAGGTGCTGACCAAGCTGATGAAGCGCAAGGATATCGACCGTCTGATCAACGCATGCGACGCGGGGCGCGAGGGCGAGCTGATTTTCCGCCTGATCGCGCAGCACGCGAAAGCCAAACAGCCGGTGCAACGGCTGTGGCTGCAGTCGATGACGGCCGGCTCGATCCGCGAGGGTTTTGCACGCCTGCGCAGCGACGAAGAGATGCAGCCGCTCGCCGACGCGGCGCGCTGCCGCTCGGAAGCGGACTGGCTCGTCGGCATCAACGGCACGCGCGCGATGACCGCGTTCAACAGCAAGGGCGGCGGCTTCTTTCTGACCACGGTCGGTCGCGTGCAGACGCCGACGCTGTCGATCGTCGTCGAACGCGAAGAGAAGATTCGACGTTTCGTGCCGCGCGACTATTGGGAAGTGAAGGCGGAGTTCGTCTGCGCGGCCGGCTTTTATGAAGGCCGCTGGTTCGACCCGAAATTCAAGCGCGACGAGTTCGATCCGGAAAAGCGCGATTCGCGCCTCTGGTCGCTGCCCGCGGCCGAGACGATCGTCGCGGCCTGCCGTGGCCAGATGGGCGTGGTGACCGAGGAGTCGAAACCATCGACCCAGCTGTCGCCTGCCCTCTTCGACCTGACCAGCCTGCAGCGTGAAGCCAACGGCCGCTTCGGCTTTTCGGCGAAGAATACGCTGGGCCTCGCTCAGGCGCTGTACGAAAAGCACAAGGTGCTGACCTATCCGCGAACCGACGCGCGCGCGCTGCCGGAAGACTATCTGGACACGGTCAAGCAGACGCTCGGCATGCTCAAGGAGAGCAACAACTACCTGCCGTTCGCGAAACAGGTGCTCGACAAGGGCTGGGTGAAGCCGAACAAGCGCATCTTCGACAATTCGAAGATCAGCGACCACTTCGCCATCATCCCGACGCTGCAGGCGCCGAAGAATCTGTCCGAGCCGGAACAGAAGCTCTACGACCTCGTCGTCAAACGCTTCCTCGCAGTGTTCTTCCCGGCCGCCGAATACCGTGTGACGACGCGCATCACCGAGGTGGTCGGCCATTACTTCAAGACCGAAGGCAAGGTGCTCGTCGAGCCGGGCTGGCTGCAGATCTACGGCCGCGAAACCAGCGGCGAAGATGCGAACCTCGTGCCGGTGCAGAAGGACGAAAAGGTCAAGACCGACAAGATCGCCGCACAGCAACTGGTCACGAAACCGCCCGCACGCTACAACGAAGCGACGCTGCTGTCGGCGATGGAAGGCGCGGGCAAGCTGGTCGAAGACGACGAATTGCGCGAAGCGATGGCGGCCAAGGGGCTAGGCACGCCGGCGACGCGCGCGGCAATCATCGAAGGTCTGCTGACCGAAAAGTACCTGATCCGCGAAGGCCGCGATCTGATTCCGGCCGCCAAGGCCTTCCAGCTGATGACGCTGCTGCGCGGCCTCGGCGTGAAGGAGCTGACCGCGCCCGAACTGACCGGCGAATGGGAATACAAGCTGTCGCAGATGGAGCGTGGCAACCTGCCGCGCGACGCGTTCATGCAGGAAATCGCGCGCATGACGCAAACCATCGTCAAACGCGCGAAGGAATACGATTCGGATACGATCCCTGGCGATTACGCGACGTTGCAGACACCTTGCCCGAATTGCGGTGGCCAGGTGAAGGAAAATTACCGGCGCTTCGCGTGCTCGAAATGCGAATTCTCGATCTCGAAGATCCCGGGTGGCCGTCAGTTCGAGATCGCCGAAGTCGAAGAACTGCTGCAGAACAAGACGATCGGACCGCTGTCTGGCTTCCGCAGCAAGATGGGTCGGCCGTTCTCGGCGATCCTGAAACTGTCGCTCGACGACGAGATCAAGAATTACAAGCTCGAGTTCGACTTCGGCCAGGACGCTGCCGGCGAAGACGGCGAACCGCCTGACTTCTCCGATCAGCAGCCGGTCGGCGCGTGTCCGAAGTGTCAGGGCCGCGTGTTCGAGCACGGCATGAGCTACGTCTGCGAAAACTCGGTGGCGAGTCCGAAGTCGTGCGACTTCCGCTCCGGCAAGGTGATCCTGCAGCAGGAAATCGCCCGGGAGCAGATGGCCAAGCTGCTCGAGGAAGGGCGCACCGATCTGCTGACGAACTTCAAGTCGTCGCGTACCGGCCGAAACTTCAAGGCGTTCCTCGTCAAGCAGAACGACGGCAAGATCGGCTTTGAATTCGAGAAGAAGGAGCCGGCGGCGGGGAAGACCGCGGCAGCGAAGACTTCAGGTGCTCGTTCGGCGGCGAAGGCGATGCCGGAAGCGGACGAAGGCGATACCGCGGTGGCAGTGAAGGCCGAGCCGGCGGAAAAGAAGGTGGCGGCGAAGAAGGCGCCCGCCGCCAAGACCGCGGCGGCCAAGAAGGCAACGGCGAAAAAGACCGCGGCGCGAAAAATCGGCTAATAAGGCGGGATTCGGATCGGCGGCTCGCGGGGGTAGAAGGAGTGGCTACATTCCACCACCGCGATCGGCGATCCGTGCATAGCCCGCGGTTTGCTCCGCATCCGCATCTGCCCATAGAAAAAGGCGCAGTCACTTCAGGTGACTGCGCCTTTTTATTGTCCGCCCGCATCGCTGCGGGCTTAGACATTCAGCGATTTACAGCGGCGACAACGCCGTCGGGCGGCTGCTGCGGTTGGACGACTTCGTCATCGGCTTCGGCACGGCAGGCGACAGCTCGCTATCGAGCAGCCGCGACAGCGGCTCCGCGCCATCGAACGCTTCCGGGGCGCGGGACTCGGCAGTCTCGAACGCGGCCGACGTCGCCGGGCGCTCCAAACCGTCCTTGATCCACTGTTCGCCGAGCACGCTGTTCGGCGTCTGGCTGAAGTGCTCGACCAGATGATCGATGAACGTGCGCACCTTGGCCGGCAGGTGACGGCGGCTCGGGTATGCAATGTTGATCTCGACCTGCGGCAAACGGTAATCGCCGAGCAAACGCACGAGCCGGCCACGCGTCATGTCGCGACCGATCAGATAGCTCGGCAGAATCGCGATGCCCATGCCCAGCAGCGCAAACTGCCGCAGCATCTCAGTGTTGTTGGCGACGATCACGTTCGACGGCCGCACGCGCACTTCGCCTTCCGGCCCCGTGAACACGCGTTCATCGCCCCAGTATTCGGACGGCAAGCTCAGGCACGGGTGTTCGAGCAGATGCTCGGGACGCGTCGGCGTGCCATGCTTTTCCAGATAAGCCGGCGTCGCGCAGACGGTCATACAGCCGGTGGTCAAACGCCGCGTGACGATGCTCGCGCTGCGCATTTGCCGCGCGATCACGACGCCGACGTCGAAACCTTCCTCGACCAGATCGACCTGACGATCGACCAGCGTGACGTCGGGAATGACTTTCGGATAGCGCTCCGCATACGTTTGTAGCACGGGCGCGAGGTTATGCAGCCCGAACACGACGGGCGCGACGATGCGCAGGGTGCCGACGGGTTCGTGATTGCGAGCGACCACCATCTGTTCGACGTCTTCCAGTTCGTCGAGAATTTGACGGGCGCGCTCGAGATAGACCTGACCGGATTCGGTCAGCGACAAGCTGCGTGTCGTGCGATTGAGCAGCCGCGTACCAAGACGGCCTTCGAGGTCGGCAACATGACGGGTGGCAACCGCATTGGAAATATCCATCGCGCTCGCAGCGCGGGCAAAACTGCCGAGATCCGCCACCTTGACGAAAACTCGCATCGACTGCAAATGATCCATAAGACAACTCCCTGCCTTGTTACTGCTTCCTGACAATAGGTGAAAACCAGTGAAGCGAACTTGGAATTCTCCTACGACTCGCAATATCGTGCAGAAGTTGCCCGCAAAACAGGAAATATTGTCGATTTTGGTACGACTGTGTCGATAAAACCGGGTCTGACCAGCGATTGTTCCCAAATCGAAAACAATCTGCTGCGCTGCAGCTTGCACTGTCTTTTTTGTTCGAACAGATGCAACGGTCGCCCCGCTGTTCCAGAATCGAAAGGATGGGCACAACCCGGCCCCAAAGAAAAAGCCGCCCAAGGGCGGCTTTTCAGGCTGAGTGAGCATTCACATAGTCAAGCTGTGAGCTTTTCCTCTAGCGCCCGCTTAGCTTCGGATAGCGCCGGCGGCAGACCGTGTTGCAGTGTGTCAAACAGCTCCGTGTGCAACACGAGCTCGTCGCGCCATGCAGCGGCGTCGACGGAAATCACCTGCTCGAACTGCTCGCGGGTGAAGTTCAGACCGCTCCAGTCGATGTCCCCATAGTGCGGCGAAATGCCGAACGCATGCTCTTCGCCCTGCGCGGTGCCTTCGATGCGACCGACCATCCAGCTCAGCACGCGCATGTTCTCGCCAAAGCCGGGCCACACGAACTTGCCGTCCGGACCCTTGCGGAACCAGTTGACGCAGAAGATTTTCGGCAGTTTCGCGCTCAGCTGCTGCAAACGCTCGCCGGTCTTCAGCCAATGGCTGAAATAGTCGCTCATGTTGTAGCCGCAGAACGGCAGCATCGCGAACGGATCCCGGCGCACCACGCCCTGCTGGCCAGCGGCCGCGGCGGTGGTTTCGGAGCCCATCGTCGCTGCCATGTAGACGCCCTCGACCCAGTTGCGCGCTTCGGTCACGAGCGGCACGGTGGTCGAGCGACGGCCGCCGAAGATGAACGCGTCGATGGCGACGCCCGCCGGATTCTCCCAGTCCGCATCGATCGACGGGCACTGCGAAGCCGGCGCCGTGAAGCGCGCGTTCGGATGCGCCGCCTTGCGGCCGGTTTCCTTTGCGTCGGCCGGCGTCCAGTCCTTACCCTGCCAGTCGATCAGGTGCGCCGGCGGCTCGTCGGTCATGCCTTCCCACCACACGTCGCCGTCGTCGGTCAGCGCGACGTTCGTGAAGATCACGTTTTCCTTCAAGGTGGCAAGCGCGTTGTAGTTGGTCTTTTCGCTCGTGCCCGGCGCAACGCCGAAGTAGCCGGCTTCCGGATTGATCGCGTACAGGCGGCCGTCCTTGCCCGGCTTGATCCACGCGATATCGTCGCCGATCGTCGAGATTTTCCAGCCGTTCAGGCCGGCCGGCGGAATCAGCATCGCAAAGTTGGTCTTGCCGCACGCCGACGGGAACGCCGCAGCCACGTGATGCTTGCGCCCTTCCGGCGAGGTGACGCCGAGGATCAGCATGTGTTCGGCGAGCCAGCCCTCGTCTCGGCCCATCGTCGATGCGATGCGCAGCGCGAAGCACTTCTTGCCGAGCAGCGCGTTGCCGCCATAGCCCGAGCCAAAGCTCCAGATTTCGCGCGATTCGGGGAAATGCACGATGTACTTGGTCTTGTTGCAAGGCCACGACACGTCCTGCTCGGCCGCCGCGAGCGGTGCGCCGACCGAATGCACGCACGGCACGAATGGGCCGTCCTCGCCGAGCACGTCGTACACCTTGCGGCCCATGCGCGTCATGATGCGCATGTTGGTCACGACGTACGGGCTGTCGCTCAACTCGACGCCGATGTGCGCGATTGGCGAGCCGAGCGGGCCCATCGAGAACGGCACCACGTACATCGTGCGGCCGCGCATCGCGCCGTCGAACAGGCCGTCGAGCGTCGCGCGCATTTCGGGCGGAGCGATCCAGTTGTTGGTCGGGCCGGCGTCCTCGGCGCGCTGCGAGCAGATGAAGGTGCGATCTTCCACGCGCGCGACGTCGGACGGATCGGACCAGGCGAGATAGGAATTGGGACGCTTGGCGGGGTTGAGTTTCTTCAGGGTTCCTGCTTCGACCATCTGCGCGCACAGGCGGTCATATTCTTCCTGCGAGCCGTCGCACCAGACCACTTGTGCGGGCTTGGTCAGCGCTGCGACGCGCTGAACCCAGTCGATCAGCTTTCGGTGTTTGACCCATGTGGGCGCCTCGATAGTGGGCGGCCCTTCGAACGAGGGAAGATTCATCGACTTGTCTCCGTTTGAAGCAAAGAAAAACGGTACAAGCCCTGGGACGCTGCATGCGAGAGGCATTGAATTCATCACGCCGACGTGCCAATTTCCGACTGCCGGCGCATGATTGCGCAGATCGTCCTGGGCCACACAGCTTGCCAGGCGGAGGCCCGCGTCTACAAGGCTTCTGCAACCTTGTGTAAAGCGGCTTGCCTCAACACGCAACAAACTGCTAAAAACGTTCTCAATTCGCCTTCACGTAGCGCTGCCGTTCTTTTTTGGTGCGGCAACTTCTACGGTAGGGCATCTAGCCAGACTAGCGTGTGACCTAAGTCACATGCTGGGACAGTCAGCATAACATTCGGTTCGCACCACCCGGGTGCGCCGCAAATTACATACCATGAAGATTGCCATCCTCGACGATTACCAGGACGCCGTTCGCAAGCTCGACTGCTTTCAATTGCTGGCCGACCAGGAAGTCAAAGTATTCAACAATACCGTGCGCGGTCTCGGACAACTTGCGAGCCGTCTTGCGGAAGTCGACGCCCTCGTCCTGATCCGCGAACGTACCCGCATCACGTCGCAACTGCTCGACAAGCTGCCTCGTTTGCGCATGATCAGTCAGACCGGCAAGGTGGCGAGCCACATCGATCTGGCGGCCTGTACCGAGCGCGGCATTGCCGTGCTCGAAGGCACCGGTTCGCCGGTCGCGCCGGCCGAACTGACGTGGGCACTCATCATGGCCGCCCAACGTCGTATTCCGCAATACGTGGCAAACCTTAAGCAGGGCGCCTGGCAGCAGTCGGGGCTGAAGACGTCGGCGCTGCCGCCGAACTTCGGTTTGGGGCAAGTGCTGCGCGGCCAGACGCTGGGGATTTGGGGCTACGGCAAGATCGGCCGGCTGCTCGCCGGCTACGGCAAGGCGTTCGGCATGAACGTGCTGATCTGGGGCCGCGAGCATTCGCGCGAAGCCGCTCGCGCCGATGGCTACGGCGTCGCGGCGAGTCGTGAGGAACTGTTCGAGACCAGCGATGTGTTGTCGCTGCATCTGCGTCTGCACGACGACACGCGTGGCATCGTCAAGCAGGACGATCTGATGCGCATGAAGCCGACCGCGCTGCTCGTGAACACGAGCCGCGCCGAGTTGCTCGAAGAGAACGCGCTGGTCAACGCGCTATCGCACAACCGTCCGGGGATGGTCGCGATCGACGTCTACGAAAGCGAGCCGATCCTGCAGGGCTACAGCCTGCTGCGCATGGAAAATGTGATCTGCACGCCGCACATCGGCTACGTGGAGCGCGAGAGCTACGAGCTGTATTTTTCGGCGGCGTTCAAGAACATCCTCGCTTTCGATGCCGGCGATACCGCCAGTGTCGCGAATCCGGAGGCACTGCAGGGCGGGCGTCGGCGGTGATGGGTGGGCGAGGTGGCCCGCGGGTCAGGTGTGTCCAGCCCCGCCCTGCCGCATTCGCTCACCGCGCTTCGTGCGCTCCCGCCTCCATCAATGCGGGGATGCGTTCAAGAAAGACCTCGCCGTCGGCACGGCCAAGGTTATAGGCGTGCACCATTTGCGATGGACTCGTGTAATCCCAACTCGAAATCGGCACCTTGCGCGACGGCTGCACGTAAAGCCGTTGCTGCACGCCGTGCGGCACGACGAACATCTGCGGCCGCGGATAAAGACGCGTGACCATCACGAGCACGTTGCCGGGCGTGTCGGCATCTAGTGCGCCAACCGGCACATTATCGACCATGCCGCCGTCCAGCACCGGCCGGCCGTTGCGCCGCAGAACCGGCGTGAACGGCGGTGTACTCGACGATTGCAGGATCAGGTCTGCCAACTCGTCGACGCTCGCGCAATCCTGCGCGCGCACGAATTCAGGATGAAAGCCGAGCGTCCGACCAAGCGTCGGATGCAGCGTCTTGCGCAGGTATTTTTCGATGTTGTACGCGACCAGCCCCGCCGCGACCGCGCTTCGCGCGCCGAGCCAGCGCGGCAGATGCGACACGCCGATGCGGATTTCCGGCGCCTGTGCGAGCCTCGAAAACTTGTCGCCATAGATATCGAGCAGCGCCTGCCGGTAGATCCGGTAATGCGGGAACACCGACTCGCCGCGCAGCAGGTTGCCCCAGTAGGCGTTGCGCGTGTTGTGGCGCAGCGCGTCCTCGTAATAACGCATGACCCAGTCGGAATCACCGCGCGTGTAAATCATGCAGGCGGTTGCGGCGCCGGCCGAAATGCCGGTGATCACGCGCGGACGGATGTCGAGCCGCGGCTGCACGACGTCCCAGAAACCCGCCTGCCACCAGCAGCGGTTGCCGCCGCCGGCGAAAACGACCTGATCGAACATGCTGCTTTTCCTTGCCTTGCTTTGCTCTTGCTACGGTGGATTGTGTGGCCGGCTCGGGTCCGTCGGGCGTTCACTCCAGCAACGCGTAGGTCGTGGTGGCATGAACGGCCATGTTGCCGCCTTCGTCGAACAGTTCGACTTCGCCGAACACGAGATTGCGGCCCATGCGCAGCACGCGCGCCTTGATCAGCACATCGCCCTTGCGGACCGCGCGCATGAAGTTGATGTTCAGCGACACTGTGCTCATCGGCTTGAAGCCGCCGAGCGCGGCGGTGATGGCGACGACCATCGCCGTATCCGCGGCCGCCATGAACACCTGGCCACTGATCATGCCGCCCGAGTGACGCCACTCGCCAGAGAACGGCAGACGCAGCGTGGCGCTTTCCTCGTCGACCTTGATCGGCGTCAGCGTGAGCGCCCGAACCCATGGTGCGAGGACTCGGTCGAGCAACTGGGTAATCTCTTTGTCATCCATGGGAATCCCGATCGAAAGCCGCGATGCTGCATGCGGCGTAGTGTCCGCGACATGATACCGACCGCGTTGGACGCGACGATGTTTTCTGGACGGCGGCTTGTCGAGGGAACGCTCAAGTTCGGGCGACGCGATTTTTTTTAATAAAACTGCGAATAGGGCTTGGCAATCTCGAAAAGATCCTGCATAATTTCGCTTCTGTTGGGGCGTTAGCTCAGTTGGTAGAGCAGCGGACTCTTAATCCGTAGGTCGAGTGTTCGAGTCACTCACGCCCCACCACCAGATCCAAGCATAAAGCCCGGTCACTGCGACCGGGCTTTTTGCGTTCTGGGACTTGCACTCACGGCAGTTCTTCTGGCTTCGGTCGGCACAAGCAGCTTGCTGACCGACTGTGCGGCGACCCATGTCGCGATCAGCAAGCACGACCTCGATGTCCAGACCAAGATGTCGGACACGATCTTCCTCGACCCGGTCGCCGATTCGAAGAAGACGGTTTTCGTGCAGATCCGCAATACCTCGGACAAGCCTCACTTCGATATTGCGGCTGACGTAAAAGCGGCCGTCTCGGGCAAGGGATATCGCATTGTCGGCGACCCCGACCACGCGCAATACATTCTTCAGGCGAACATCCTGCAGGTCGGCAAGGTGGCTCCGTCGGCAGCCCAGGAAGCATTTGGCGGATATGGCGCCCTCTTGGCGGTGCCTTTCTTGGCGCGGCCACGGCGGCATCGCTGGGTAGCACGCGTGCGGCGCCGATCGCTGGCGCGGCGCTCGCTGGCGGTCTGATTGAACTGGTCGATCAGACTCGCATCTTGAGCGTCGCCAACAAGGTAAATCTCGATTTTGCCGAAGCCGCGCCGCCGCTGCGTAGTGGGCTGATGCGCGTGATCGCTGGCCCGTTCTAAGCCGTCGACCGCTAGCGTCAGTTAGCACGACGCGGAAATTTAAAAAGGGTTGCACGCGAAAGCGACGCAACCCTTTTTCATTTCCGACGGAGAGCCATCACGAGCGACCGGTCACCCAACTCCCTTCTGCGCGACCATATTCCGGCCACCGGCCTTTGCCCGATACAACGCCTCATCGGCAGCCCGAACGACGGCTCCGACATCCGTCGCCCGATCCGGCCGAGACGCGGTCGCGCCGATGCTGACCGTGACCCGACCGAACCCGCAGCCCTCGTGCGCGATGCCCAGCTCGCCGATCGCCGCGCGGATTTTCTCGCCGACCACCCCGGCGCCGGTCACGTCGGTATCCGGCAGCACCACGACGAACTCCTCGCCGCCGTATCTGCCGACGCAATCGCCCGGCCGCTGGATCACCCCGCGGATGCAGCGCGCGACCGCGGTCAGCGCGACGTCGCCGGCCTGGTGACCATACGTATCGTTGTAGGCTTTGAAATGATCGATATCGACAAATAGCAGCGACAACACGCTGCCGGTGCGGCGCGCGCGCAGCCATTCGCGGTCGAGCGTTTCGCACAGTGCGCGGCGATTGGGCAAGCCGGTGAGGCCGTCCGTGCCGGCAAGCCGTTCGAGTTCGTGCTCCACCTGCTGTCGTCGCCGCAACTCGGCGCCAAGCCACGCCGCCAGCACGATCACGCCGATCCCCAGGATTAGCATCAGCGAACCGATCGTCAGCGCGCGCTTCCACCAGCCCGCGTAGATATCGGCAGTCGAATCGGCGACCAGCACGATCAACGGCAATTGTGGAATCCGTCTGAACGAGTAGAGGCGCTCGACGCCATCGAGCGGCGAAGTCGCGATAAAGCTGCGCTCGTCTTTCGCGAGCAGCCGCTCGAAGAACTCCGTCTTGCTGATATCGGTGCCGGTTACGTTTCGATCGTCGGGCCGTCGCACGATGATCGTGCCGTCCGTTCTGACGATCGACACCGAGCCGTGCTGCCCTATCCTCAGATCCGCGAACAGGCTGGCGAAATACTCCTGGTCGATACCGAGCGCGACGATTCCCGCAAACGATCCATCCGGCCGCGACAGTCGCCGGCTCAGCGCGATGCTGCGCGAACCGGGTCTGAGTCTCGAGTTATACGGCGCGCTGACATAGAGCCCGAAATTCGGAACTTCGCGTTGAATCCTGAAGTACTGGCGGTCAGAGAGGTTTCCCCTGCGCGGCACGTCGTTTTCCGAATCGATCACGACGTTGCCCACTGCGTCGAGCACGACCATCGCGCCGACGTATTGCCCGGTCGCCGCGCGATCGAACAGGATCTCGCGCCACAACCGCGGCGAATCGAGCACACCCGGACGGCCGAGGCCCTCGGCGACGGCCTGCAGCGACAGCGAGTACAACTCGAAATTGCGCGCGATGTCGCGCTGGGTGATCGTCGCGACATCGCGCGTTGAATCCAGTGCACGCGCGATCGCATCTTCGCGGCTCTGATACAGCGTGTAGCCGCACAGCGCGAGCATTGCCAGCACCACGCCGCATCCGGCGTAGATAACGCCATCGCGCGGCACCCGCCATCCGCGCGCCCGTGCGATCAGCAGGCGAAACCGGCCCTTTCTTCGATAGATCATGTGCTCTGCGTTTCCAACGGCGGGAGTCAGTTTGTCGAAGTGCTCACTACGCTTCCGGTTTGTTGGGACAGAACACTCAGCAGATAGCGAATCCTCCCGCTATCTTCGTCGGACAGGTCGTTCAGGTGCCAGCATTCGAGATCCCGCAGGTTGTCGAGTAGTCGCTTGAACGAGCGCTGCGTCGCATCGACGATCGGCCAAACGTGCAGCAGATACGCGAGCGGAATCACGCACCTGCGCTCGCACCAACCGTCGAATAACGCGAGACACAGCTCGTTCAATTCGTCCGCAATTTTCTGCCTGCTCACATGGGGACCCACATGCACTCCTTCATCCATTCGACTGGCCGCTTCCAGCAGAAACGGAACAGCCTATTGATACTGATGCAAAGCATTCAGCGCGCGCTCGATGCATTTAACTTCGTGCGCGTAAGTCGTTAAGCCCTGTATCGCTGATTTTTCGAGGTCTCGGCCTGTTTATCGAGCCGAATACTTGCGCGCTGCATAGGGACATATCATAGCTATCGATCGGTACAATTTGCCTGATAATTCAGAAATTAATTTTTTGGGTAACGTTTGCGCGTAATTAGCTCTAAATTCAAACGCGTGTTTGTTATCGAATCACCGCGTCGTCGGATTATGTTTTGGTTTCAGTTGGGTAATTTCCTTCAATACATGCCCTCGCCGTCTCGTTACCGTTGAGCGTCGCAATTCATTCGCACACTCACGTTTCGAGGCATCCGATGACCGCATTACTTTCGATGGCCGCGTTCGCGCTCGCCAGTTCCATTTCTCCCGGCCCGGTCAACGTCGTCGCGCTGAGCGCCGGCGCGCAGCACGGGCTCGCCGCGAGTCTGCGGCACGTCACTGGCGCGACGGTCGGTTTCACGTTGCTGCTTCTGTTGATCGGCCTTGGCTTGCACGAATTGCTCGCGCGCTTTCCCAATCTGATCGAGATCGTCAAATGGGCGGGCGTTGGCTTTCTGCTCTATATGGCCTACAAGCTCACCCTCGATAACGGCCAGCTCGGCGCGGGCAAGCCGGCGCGCAGGCCGTCGTTCGCGCACGGCGCCGCGATGCAATGGCTCAATCCGAAGGCGTGGCTCGCATCGCTGGCCGGCATGGGCGCATATGCGGCAGGCGGCGACGGCGGACTCGTCTGGCAATTCGCGGCGCTGTACTTCGTGCTCTGCTATCTGTCGATCGCGAGCTGGGCCTATGCCGGCACGTTTTTGCGCAGGCATCTGCGTGAGGCGAAGCGAGTCCGGGTGTTCAATCGCATGATGGCGGCGCTGCTCGCTCTCAGTGCGATGTATCTGCTCGTGGAGTGACCTGAGTCGCGCCTGCTTGCCGATGCGGCTTCACCACGCCGCGTCATGCTCAGCTGCGATATTGCCCCGGCGTTGCCGCGACCAGCCGCTTGAAGGTGCGCTGCAAGTGCGCCTGATCGGCGAAGCCTGCATCGAGCGCGACATCGGCGATCAGCGCGCCGCGCCGCAGTTGCGCACGACTGTACTGGATGCGTCGGTTGATCAGATACGCGTGCGGCGTCATGCCGTAGCGCAGCTTGAATGAGCGTATCAGATGTGAAGCGGACAGCCCGGCGGCTGCGCATACGTCGTCGAGTTTCAGCGCGCGCGTGCAGTTTTCGGCGATGTACTCCGCGGCACGCGCGAGCTGGCCGCTCGCGGCACGCTCGGGCAGGCTCGCCGGATTGAGCGTTTGCTGCACGTTCGAGAAGAAAGTGATGGCCGCGCTTTCCTTGCGCAGCGTGTCGATCTCGCCATCGTTGCTGGCGAGAATCGCGCAAAGCCGGTTCAGGCCATCGAACAACGCGGCGTCGAGCGTCATGATCTGCGAGAACGCGCGGAACGCATGGTTCTCGTTGAAGCCCAGCTCGTGCTGAAGTTTCGTGAACCAGGCAACGTCGACGTGCAGCATCCGGTACGACCAGCGCTCGCCGACAACCGGGTTGCACGCGTGTACATCGTCGGGGTTCATCATCACGACGGCGCCCGCGCCGATCCATTCTCGCGCGTGGCGGTTCAGATACACGCTACGGCCGCCCGTCACCGCGCCGATTGAAAACGTTTCGTGCGAATGCTTGGCGTAGCAGACCTTGCGGCCATCGTCGATCGAGCGCGCTTCGATGAACGGTAGCGCCTCGCTACGCCAGAAGCGCGGCGCGTCCGCGCCTTTTGCGCGTGCGGTGTTTGCAGCGCTCGCCTCTTCGATCGTCTCGCTCATGCGCGCTCTCCGGTTGATCCGCCGACTTCGCCGTTGTCTGCGACTTCGCGAAGCCTCCGTATCGTAGCCGTCAAACGCCCGACCAACAAGCGAACGCGCGACGCCGCCCGCAAACGGCGCCGCCGGCCGAACGCGACGCGATTACTTGGCGCTGACGTCGATATTGCCGAGATATTTCGCGGCGAGCGTCTTTACCGTGCCATCGGCTTGCACTTTCGCAATCGCAGCGTTCAACTGGTCGCGCAGCGCGGTATCGCCCTTGCGAATGCCGTATGCGATGCCGCTGCCGAGAATCTTGTCGTCACGCACCGGTTGACCGACGAACGCATAGCCCTTGCCTTCGGGCTTCGACAGAAAGCCCGTTTGTCCGGCCGGCGCGAGCACCAGCGTGCCGTCGAGACGGCCCGCGGTCAGATCGGTATAGACCTGGTTCTGGTCCTGATACGGCAGCACGGTCACGCCGACCGGTTCCCAATGCACCTTCGCGAAGGTCTCCTGAATCGAGCCTTGCAACACGCCGATGCGCTTGCCCTTCAGCGACTCAGGCGTCGGCTGCAGACCGCTGTCGCTGCGCGCGATCAGCTGCGACGGCACGCGATAGACGACGGTCGTGAAATCGATCGCCTGACGGCGCTGTTCGGTCGCGTTCATCGCCGAATTGATCGCGTCGAACTTGCGGCCCTGCAGTGCCGGAATCAGGCCGTCGAACGACGTTTCGACCCACTTGCACGTCATATGCGCGGCCGCGCAGACCGCGTTGCCCACGTCGATATCGAGCCCTTGCAGTTCGCCGTTCGGTCCTTTCGATTCGAACGGCGGATACTGCGCTTCGAGGCCGAAACGCAGCGTCGCGGTATCGGCTGCGCTGGCGGCCGACCATGTGGCGAGCGACGCGCCGGCACAGGCCAGCGCCAACAAGCACTTAAGAATCTTCATAACGTCTCCCTTCTTTCTTCGAATACCTTGATCACTTCGATACGTGGAGTGTGCTCTCGCGCGCTCAGATTTCACACAAACGCCGCGCGCCTTCGAGCAGCGTCGCGTCGTCCTTCGAGAAACTCAGGCGAATCAGCCCCGAATCCGTGCCGTCGGTGTAGAACGCCGACAACGGAATCGTCGCGACGCGCGCATCGCGGATCAGGCGCAGCACGAAATCGCTGTCGCTTTCATCGGAGAAGCCGCGGAACCGGGCGAGCATAAAGAAACTGCCTTCGCTCGGCAACAATTCGAAGCGCGATTCGCGCAGCGCATGCGCGAGCAGATCGCGCTTCTTCTGATAGAAGTCGGACAGGCCGAGATAGCTGTCGCGATTGGCGAGCGCGTCCACGAACGCGTGTTGCATCGGCGTATCGGCGGAGAACACCATG
This sequence comes from Paraburkholderia sp. BR10923, assembly GCF_040948765.1. NCBI lineage: Bacteria > Pseudomonadati > Pseudomonadota > Betaproteobacteria > Burkholderiales > Burkholderiaceae > Paraburkholderia > Paraburkholderia sp. BR10923. The sequence goes on from NZ_JBFPKO010000003.1 coordinate 246,222, forward strand.
AACTGGTGGACCTTGCGGATTTCGTCCATCAGCGCGGCGGGTGCGAGGCAATAGCCGACGCGCCAGCCGGTCACGTGATACGACTTGCCGAACGACGACACGATCACGCTGCGCTCCGCGAGTTCACGATGGCGCGCCATGCTCTGATGCTTCGCGCCGTCGAATACGACGTGCTCATAGACCTCGTCGGACAGAATCACGATGCCGGTGTTGCGCGTGAGCGCCTTCAGCCGCTCGATATCGGCGTCACTAAAGATCGTCGCGGTCGGATTGTGCGGCGTGTTGACGATGATCATGCGCGTCTTCGGCGTGATCGCCGCGGCGACTTCGTCCCAGTTCACGCGGAAGTGATCGAGCGACAGCTTGACCGCAACCGGCTTCGCGCCCTGCAGGCGCACGATCGGGCCATAGCTGTCGAACGACGGCTCGAAGTAGATTACTTCGTCGCCCGGATGCACGAGCGCGCTGATCGTCGAGTAGAGCCCTTCGCTCGCGCTCGCGAGCACCGTCACTTCGCTGGCCGGGTCGTAGCGCACGCCGTACAGCGTTTCCACCTTGTCCGCGAGCGCTTCGCGCAGCGCGACGATGCCGGCCATCGGCGCGTACTGGTTGTGACCGGCGCGCATCGCCTGTGCGACGCCGTCGACGAGCGCCGGGTCCGGCGCGAAATTCGGTGCGCCCTGCGACAGGTTCAACGCATCATGTCGCGCGGCCAGCTGGCCGATCACGGTAAAAATGGTGGTGCCGACGTCCGGCAGTTTCGAGCGGGCTTGCATGGCGCTCTGCATAAGACTTTCTCCCTTTCTTCAGCCGCTGGCGGCCGTACAAAACGGCGCGGCGGGGCGTTCCTTCCAGTGGAGTGATTAGGCATCAGCCAAAGAACGCTCACAATCGAAACTTTGTCATGCGCGGCATGCGTTTTCGTCATGGCTCGCGGTAGGCCGCTGGGCGCCGGGGTAAGCCAGCCGGATCATGGTTTGTGGGGAGGCGGTGGCGAATGCGGGAACCCGCGTAGGTATGAAGGAATGTGATGCTGAGCGGTTTGCCTACGAAAACGGCCGCAGACGCGGCCGTTTTCGAGTTATCGGACTTTCAAGGAAAGCCGGAGCTTCGCGTGAATCACGCTTCGTCCATCAAACGGACCTTGACCTTGCGCCCCTTCAGCTTGCCCGCGCTGAGCCGGCGCACCGCCTCGCGCGCGATGCTGCGCTCCACCGCGACATAAGTCGACATGTCGGTCACGTTGATCTTGCCGATCTGCGAGCCCGCGAAACCGGCGTCGCCGGTCAGCGCACCGAGCACGTCGCCGGGACGGATCTTGTCCTTGCGGCCGCCGAGAATCTGCAGCGTTTCCATCGGCGGCAGCAGCGGGTCGTTGCTGGCCGCCTTCAGCTCGGCCAGCTTATGCCATTCGACGTCGCGCTTGTGCGCCTGCTCGATCCCGCCGACACGTCCCATCTCGTCCATGCTCGCGAGACTCAGCGCCCAGCCTTCCTGGTCGGCCCGGCCCGTGCGGCCGATGCGGTGCGTGTGCACTTCCGGGTCCGGGGTCACGTCGACGTTGATCACCGCTTCGAGTTGCGCGATATCGAGGCCGCGCGCGGCGACGTCGGTCGCGACCAGCACCGAGCAGCTGCGGTTCGCGAACTGGATCAGCACCTGATCGCGCTCGCGCTGATCGAGTTCGCCGTGCAGCGCGAGCGCATGAAAGCCTTGCGCGCGCAGTACGTCGAGCAGATCCCGGCACTGCTGCTTCGTGTTGCAGAACGCGATCGTGCTGACCGGACGGTAGTGATTCAACAGCAGGCCGACCGCGTGCAGACGCTCGTCTTCGGTCACTTCGTAGAAACGCTGACGGATCTTGCTGTCGTCGTGCCGCTCGGCGAGTTTCACTTCCTTCGGGTTGCGCAGGAATTGTTGGCTCAGCTTCGCGATGCCCTCCGGGTACGTCGCCGAAAACAGCAGCGTTTGGCGCTCTTTCGGGCATTGCCGCGCGACCTTCGCAATGTCGTCGAAGAAACCCATGTCGAGCATGCGGTCGGCTTCGTCGAGCACGAGCGTGTTCAGCGCTTGCAGCACGAGCGTGCCGCGTTCGAGGTGATCCATGATACGGCCCGGCGTGCCGACCACGACGTGCGCGCCGTGTTCGAGGCTCGCCGTCTGCGGACGCATCGGCGTGCCGCCGCACAAGGTCAGCACCTTGATGTTTTCTTCCGCGCGCGCGAGACGGCGGATTTCCTGCGTGACCTGATCGGCGAGTTCGCGCGTCGGGCATAGCACCATTGCCTGCGTGTCGAACTTGCGTGCGTCGAGACGCGCGAGCAGCGCCAGCGAAAACGCCGCGGTCTTGCCGCTACCGGTTTTCGCCTGAGCGATCAGATCATCGCCAGCGAGCGCGATCGGCAGGCTCGCGGCCTGGATCGGCGTCATCTCGAGGTAGCCGAGCTGCGTCAGGTTCGCGAGCGTCGCGGGCGGGAGCGGCAGTTCGCTGAATGCGGCGCCGGCGGGGGTGGGACTATTCATAGGGTCGTCTGTAGAAATCGCGATTACTCGGCCATCGGGCCATGATCGGGGCGGCCCGGCAGCTGCTCGTACAGCACCTCGCCGTCGTCGCCGTCGAAACGCTCGACGTAGTTGCGCGCGCCGCACAGCGGACAGCGGAACAGGAGCCCCTGGCCTTCGTTCTTGATGACGACGTCGGATTGCTCCCACTGCGCGCCGCAGGACTGGTTTCTACAGGTGAACACGTTGATTCTCCAACTGGATTCGATGATCGATCGGCAAAGTCGCTCGCGCGGCCTTGCCGTGTATGGGGTTGTTGCGCCGGCGCCGCGTCGTGCCTTCGAAGCGCACGACGACGGCCGGCATAGCGTCAGCCGAGATGCGTATGCCGCGGACGCGGCACGGCCACATCCATGTCGGTCAGGCCGTGCACGATCCCGCAGTCTTCGACCGGATGCTCGCCGTGGCATTGGTCGCGCAGCGTCGTCAGTTGCGCCTTCAATTGATGCAGTTCTTCGATACGCGTGTCGACATGCGCAATGTGCTCCTCGACCAGCGTATGCATGCCGCCGCAGCCGTTCGCCGGCGCGTCGGTCAGACGCAGCAATGCGCGGATTTCGTCGTGGGTCATGTCGAGCGCGCGGCAATTGCGGATGAAACGCAGGCGCTCGACGTGCTTCGCCGTGTAACTGCGGTAGTTGGCTTCGGTGCGCTCCGCCTCGGGCAGCAGGCGCTCTTTTTCGTAAAAACGGATGGTTTCCGTCGTGCAATGAGCGATTTTCGCCAGTTCGCCGATTTTCATGGACCTTTCCTCCACGCGGCCTTGACCTTGTAGTGGCTTCAAGGTGTTTACTAGACCACAAATCGCACGAGGAAGCCACCAATGCCTGAAGTCAACCGTTATGCCACCGATCGTCCAGAAGTGGGCGAAGCCTGTCGCCTCGGGGCTTGCGGGGAGGTTGATGCACGGCACGACCATGCTCACGGCAGGGATACGGATGGGGAATGCGGGCATTCGCATGGGCATGAGCACGTTCATGGTGCCGACGCGGGTAGTGGTCATCGGCATGAAGGACACGATCATGACGATGGCCATGACCATGACCACGGTCACTCTCACGGCGCCTGCTGCGCCTCCACCGCGTTCACGCCGACGCAGCTGCGCCTGCCGGCGTCCGAGGCCGTCGGCGACGACCTGCGCACCGCGATCCGCATCCTGCAGATGGACTGCCCGACCGAAGAAGCGCTGATCCGCAAGAAACTCGCTCGCATGCCGGACGTGCGCAGCATGGACTTCAACCTGATGCAGCGCGTGCTGACCGTCGTCCACGCGTCGGATGCGCTCGAACCGGTCCTCGCCGCGCTGCGCTCGCTCGACTTCACGCCCGAACTGGCGAGCGATGCCGGCGCTGGCAATGCCAGCGCGGCGTCTATTGCGGCTTCTGGCGCCGTACAGAAGACGTGGTGGCCGTTGATCCTCTCCGGCGTGATAGCGGCGACCTCAGAAGCCGCTAGTTGGCTTGGTGCGCCCGTCTGGGTAGTGGCGGGACTCGCGATCGTCGCAATCGCGTCCTGCGGCCTCACGACGTATCGCAAGGGCTGGCTCGCGCTGCGCAACGGCAACATGAACATCAACGCGCTGATGAGCATCGCCGTGACCGGCGCGGCGCTGCTCGGCCAATGGCCCGAAGCCGCGATGGTGATGGTGCTGTTCGAGATCGCCGAGCTGATCGAGGCGCGCTCGCTCGACCGCGCGCGCAACGCGATCGAAGGGCTCATGCGGCTCACGCCCGCCGAGGCGAGCGTGCAGCAGCCCGACGGCGCGTGGCAGCTCGTGCGCGTCGACTCGATCGCGCCCGGCGCGCTGGTGCGCGTGAAGCCGGGCGAGCGGATCGCGCTCGATGGCGATATCGTCGCAGGCCGTTCGAGCGTCGATCAGGCGCCGATCACCGGTGAGAGCCTGCCGGTCGACAAAGCCGTCGGCGACGATGTGTTCGCCGGCACGATCAACCAGGCGGGCTCGTTCGACTACCGTGTGACGGCTGCGTCTGGCAACACGACGCTCGCGCGCATCATCCATGCGGTCGAGGAGGCGCAGGGCACGAAAGCGCCGACGCAGCGCTTCGTCGATGAATTTGCGCGCGTCTATACGCCGATCGTGTTCGCGATTGCGCTCGCTGTCGCTCTGGTCCCGCCGCTGCTGTTCGGCGGAGCGTGGCACGGGTGGGTCTATAAAGCGCTGGTGCTGCTCGTGATCGCATGTCCGTGCGCGCTCGTGATTTCGACGCCTGTGACGATCGTCAGCGGGCTCGCGGCTGCCGCGCGCAAGGGGATTCTGATCAAGGGCGGCGTCTACCTCGAACAGGGGCGCAAGCTGAGCCGCCTGGCGCTCGATAAGACCGGGACGATTACGCATGGCAAGCCGGTGCAGACGGAGTTTCAGGTGGTTGGTGATGAGGCCGACGCCTTCCGTTACCGCACCCTCGCGGCGAGTCTCGCGGGTCGCTCCGATCATCCTGTTTCGATGGCGATTGCTGCTGCCGCAAATGATGATCGCGTTGAACACCTGCACGTCGATGCGTTCGAAGCGATCGCCGGACGCGGCGTGCGCGGCGAGATCGATGGCATCGCGTACTGGCTCGGCAATCATCACTTGATCGAAGAACTGGGCCGCTGCTCGCCGCAACTCGAAGCACGCCTCGATCCGCTCGAAGAGCAAGGCAAAACCGTCGTGATGCTCGCCGACGCGCAGCGCGTGCTCGCGCTGTTCGCGGTCGCCGACACGGTGAAGGAGACGAGCCGCGCCGCCGTCGCCGAATTGCGACGGCTCGGTGTCAGCACCGCGATGCTGACCGGTGACAACCGCCACACAGCCGAGGCGATCGCCCATCTGGTCGGCGTCGATGAAGCGCGCGGCGATCAGTTGCCCGAGGACAAGCTCGATACGGTCGCGCAATGGTCGGCCGATGGCGCGACCGTCGGCATGGTCGGCGACGGCATCAACGATGCGCCCGCGCTCGCGCGTGCCGACATCGGCTTCGCGATGGGGGCGATGGGTACCGACACTGCGATCGAAACCGCCGATGTCGCGTTGATGGATGACGATCTGCGCAAGATTCCGGCGTTTCTCCGGCTGTCGAAAGCGACGTATGCGGTGCTGGTGCAGAACATCTCGCTCGCGCTGGGCATCAAGAGCCTCTTTCTCGTGCTGACGTTGATGGGCTTCGGCACGATGTGGATGGCGGTGTTCGCCGATGTCGGTGCGAGCTTGCTGGTGGTGGGAAATGGCTTGAGATTGTTGCGAAAGTGAGTGGGTCCGAGGTCTACGCTCGTTGCGTCCTACGTGGAACCGTCGCTCACGGCTGGGTGCGTCGGCGCGTTTGCCAGCAGATCATCGCTGTCGTCTTTCAAACCCACTCCCGTGAGTCTCAGCGTCCTCGCCTGCGTGAGCAGATAGTGCAGTTTATGCGCGGCCTGCGGATAGTCGAGCCCTTCGGGGCGCACGTTCGAAATGCAGTTGCGCTGCGCATCGCTGCAACCCACTTTCGGCGCGTACGTGATGTAGATGCCGAGGCTATCGGGCGAACTCAAACCTGGTCGCTCGCCGATCAGCATCACGACGATTTTCGCGTCGAGCAATTCTCCGATCTCGTCGCCAAGCGCGACGCGTGCCTGACGCGCGACCACTACGGGACCGATGGTCCAATCCGCCAGCTTTGGATGTATCGCTTGCAGCAACGGTACAGCCTGCTTCGATGCGGCAAACGCCGATAGGCCATCACCGATCACGAACAGCACATCGTTTGATTGCGTTGGCAGACGCGCAAGCGTGGTGCGACTCTCATCCGACAGACGCCGCCCAAGATCAGGTCGCCTCAAATAATGCTCGCGATCCGGCGCGGCGCTATGCACGTCGAGCGTGTTGAAACCTTGTTCTTGCAATTGTGCGTGAAGCGCGTCCGCATCGAGCGGATGATGCACAGCGTCGCGTGCCTGCGCATGTGCGAGATTGAACGCGAGCAGCGGCGCGGTCGGCAGGCTGTTGCCCGCGCGGCCCAACGCGATGCGTGCCTGCGTAAACCGACGCAGCGCGTTCCACGGGTCCTTGTCGAGTGCGTCGTTCTCGCTCATGCGATCCCCATCCAGTCGCGCGCGCCTTCGAGCAGCGGTTGGCGCGCCGATGCGCCGATCAACGCACCGCGTTCGTCGATGATCTGCATCGACTCCAGCCATTCCTCGAATTCAGGCGCGCGCCGCAAACCGAGCACGTCGCGCACGTACAGCGCATCGTGAAACGACGTGCTCTGATAGTTGAGCATCACGTCGTCCGCACCCGGCACGCCCATGATGAAATTGATGCCCGCGACGCCGAGCAGTGTCAGCAGATTGTCCATGTCGTCCTGATCCGCTTCCGCGTGATTCGTGTAGCAGATGTCGCAACCCATCGGCACGCCGAGCAGTTTGCCGCAGAAGTGATCCTCGAGACCCGCGCGCGTGATCTGCTTGCCGTCGTACAGATACTCGGGGCCGATGAAACCGACCACCGTGTTCACCAGAAACGGTTTGAACTTGCGCGCGACCGCGTATGCGCGCGCCTCGCAGGTCTGCTGATCGACGCCGAAATGCGCATCCGCCGACAACGCGCTGCCCTGCCCCGTTTCGAAGTACATCAGATTGCTGCCGACGGTGCCGCGTTTGAGCGACAGCCCCGCCTCGTACGCTTCCTGCAACAGCGCGAGCGAAATGCCGAAGCTCGCGTTCGCTTTCTCCGTGCCCGCGATCGACTGGAACACGAGATCGACCGGCGCGCCTTTTTCGATCGCGGCGATCGTGCTGGTTACGTGGGTGAGCACGCACGATTGTGTCGGCACCTGGTAGCGCTGGCGGAATTCGTCGATCATTAGCAGCAGTTTGGTGATCGCGGCGAGATTGTCGCTGGCGGGATTGATGCCGATCATTGCGTCGCCGCAGCCGTACATCAGGCCGTCGAGCATCGAGGCGGCGATGCCTTTGACGTCGTCGGTTGGGTGGTTCGGTTGCAGGCGTACGGACATGTGGCCGGGTAAGCCGACCGTGTTGCGAAAGCGGGTGATGACCGGGCGTTTACGGGCGGCGGTGATCAGGTCCTGGTTGCGCATCAGCTTCGATACCGCGGCGACCATCTCCGGTGTGAGGCCCTGGGTGATGCGGGTTAGTGCGTCGGTGTCGGTGGCGGTGCTGAGCAGCCAGTTGCGGAAGTCGCCTACCGTCAGATGAGAGATTTCGGCGAACGCTTGGGGAGAGTGATCGTCGATGATCAGGCGGGTGACTTCGTCGGTTTCGTAGGGGATCAGCGGTTCGTTCAGGAACGTGCGCAACGGCACTTGTGCCAGCGCCATTTTGGCGGCGACACGCTCTTCTTCGCTTGCTGCCGCGATGCCGGCGAGCTGGTCCCCCGAGCGTTGCGGGCTCGCTTTTGCGAGCACAGTTTTCAGATCGGCGAAGCGGTATGTGCGACTGCCGATCGATTCGGTGTAGCTCATGGTTGCGGCTCCATTGCTTCGCGCGGACGCGGATAGGAATGGGAACGGCGGTTAGATGCTGCGGGCTGCTTGCCGCTGGTGGTGCGCACTACACGATAGCGCCAAATTGGAGCAGCGTCACGTTGCCGGGGTTGGGCTGCCTACCGGGGCTGCGCCGGGGCACTCCCGTTTGTGCGCGCGCATCGCGCGGTCAACAGGTGCTTAATCCGCTTGTCGCGGATTACGTTAAATCCGCAGGTTTTGGTAAACGGCTGGCATGCGGCAGCGTGGTACCTTGTTCGCATCCTCTCGCGCCAATTTTCTGCGGTCCAGTCAGTCATGCACGAATCAGATCATCGGGCTCGATACGAAACGCGACTCGCACGCGTACTCGACCATATCTACGATCACCTCGACGAACCGCTCGATATCGGACGGCTGGCGGAGATTGCCTGTTTGTCGCCATATCACTGGCACCGGATCTATCAGGCGATGTATGGCGAGACGGTCGCGACCACCGTGCGGCGCTTACGGTTGCATCACGCAGCGGGGTTTCTTGCGAATAGTTCGATGCCGATTGCTCAGATCGCCGAGCGTGCGGGGTATAGCAGTTTGCAATCGTTTTCGCGGACGTTTCGCGCGGTGTTTGGTGTGCCGCCGGCGGAGTATCGAAGGAAAGGCACTCATAGCCGGTTTCGGCCGGCGCTCTCAGGAGACGATCAGATGACGACGATTCGTGAGGTCGTGATTCGTTATGTGGAGCCGATGGAGATTCTGTCGGTCGATCATGTCGGGCCTTATATGCAGATCGGCAAGGCTTTTGATGCGTTGTTTGGGTGGCTTGGGAAACATAATCTGCTTGCGGGGCAGATGCGGATGATCGGAGTTTACTTCGATGATCCGGGGGTGGTCGAGGAAGCTGCCTTGCGGTCGAAGGCGGGGGTGTTGTTGCCGGGGCCGGTGATGGCTGAGGCGGCACGGGCTGTTGGGATGGGTGGGGCGGTTTCTGTCACGCGTATACGCGGTGGGGAGTATGCGGTGTTGCGGCATGTTGGGCCGTATAGCGATATGCGGGCGGCTTATGAGTGGATATATGGGACCTGGCTCGTGCAGTCTGGACGAGAGGCAGCAGATGCACCGGTGTTTGAGGAGTATTTGAATAGTCCCAAGGAGACGGCGCCGGCGGAGTTGGTTACGGAGATTTGTTTGCCGTTGGCGTGAGGGGTGCGTGGCTGGGATGTTGCTGCCGTTGTGTGCGCATACGGTGCGCGGATTCCGGCTTGCTTCGCTGTTTTTATAGAGTTTGTATATGTATACGTAGTAATAGTTAACAAGTGATGCGTTCGGCTGTGGATAACTTGGAAGTTCGTTTACGGATCAACACGCTGCGGAATCGATAACCCTTGGGAGCGCGCGCGGACAGGTTAACGGAGCCAGGGAAAATTTTTTATCGACCCGTAAACGCTGAGGCTTTATCAAGGTTTCGCCCACAACGTGTTCGGCGGCTTTTACAAGAGTTGTCCAGTGGGCGATGTGGATAAGTTGGAGGTTAACCTAACGTCATTTTTTGTAGCGACGAATATCGTCAAAAGCGAAGTACAGGCGCCTGGGTGAAGACAGCGATAACAAATACGCATACCGGACGTTCTGATATTCCTTTGAACGAGTGAACTTGACGTAGTCGGGATTGAACTTCCAGAAGATGGTGCCGCCGTGAGCTGCAGTCGAGTCATAAACATGATCGTAGCGATAGAGTTCGGTCTTTTCGATGGTGAGCGCCTCATTTTTTGTCCGTCATGTCCTTGCCGCCGGCTCACGATCAAGCCACATGACGGTACATAGGTCTGCAGCGCCCTCGACGGCAGTGCTTTGACCGCTATCGAAACTCGCTGCCCGCGTATGCATCACGCCGTCCTTGAGCAGGTCGTATTTGTACCCCTTCGCCGGATTTCCGTGCTCATCTTCCGGTCCGAACCACTGTTCGATCACCTGCTCATCATGAGCACCGCCTTCCGTCGACCCAGACGAGGCGGTGTAGAAGCCGAACGGGTTGACGAGTAGCGCCTCTCCCTTAGGCATGCGATAGCGGCAAAAAAGAAAGGGCCTGCAAGTCTTCCAACTTGCAGGCCCGGACAACCACCGATCGCCGGTTAAATCATCGGCTCGGCCAATCATCCACTTCAAACATCAATATTCCCCGCCCTAAGCGCATTAGATTCAATGAAAGCCCGACGCGGCTCCACATCATCCCCCATAAGCGTAGTAAAGATGCCATCAGCAGCAATAGCATCCTCAATCTGCACCCGAAGAAGACGCCGCACTTGCGGATCCATGGTCGTCTCCCAAAGCTGCTCAGGATTCATCTCCCCGAGGCCTTTATAGCGCTGCTTGGACATATTCCGCTCAGCATCAGCCAGCAACCACTTCATTGCACTCTTGAAGTCGGTGACAGCCATACTCCGCTCCCCGCGCTTGATCACAGCGCCAGCCCCAATCAACCCCTTAAACGTATTAGCGGTATTAACAAGCTGCTGATAATCGGCAGTCAGCTGAAACTCTTCATCGATCACGGAAATCTTCTGATTCCCATGATGCGTGCGCGCGACGCGCAGCGAGCGCAGCTCTCGCACCGGGTCATACATCGTGGTCACGGTCACATCAGGCTTCAGCGCGTCATCCCGCAGCTTCGCTTCGAGCGCGCGAGCCGAAGCCTCAGCCGCCTGCTCGCTGGAGAGATCGACAGCGACGCCATCCATCACCGCCTCGAGCGCGCCAGCGTCGTACAGTCGGCTCAACCGATCAACCACCGCCTGTGCCAACAGATACGACCGCGCCAACTCACCGAGCGCATCCCCAGTAATCGGAGTCGCCCCTTCAGAAGCCACCAACTCCGACCCCTGCAACGCGAGCCGAAGAATATGCGCATTAACTTCCGACTCATCCTTCAGATACCGCTCATCCTTCCCCGCCTTGATCTTGTACAGCGGCGGCTGCGCGATATAGATATACCCGCGCTCGATCATCTCCGGCATCTGCCGATAGAAGAACGTCAACAACAGCGTCCGGATGTGCGCACCGTCAACGTCAGCATCGGTCATGATGATGATGCGGTGATAGCGCAGCTTGTCGAGGTTGTAGTCTTCCTTGCCGATGCCGCATCCAAGCGCGGTAATCAGCGTAACGATCTGCTCGGAAGACAGCAGCTTGTCGTAACGCGCCTTCTCGACGTTCAGCACCTTACCGCGCAGCGGCAAGATAGCCTGGAACTTCCGATCACGCCCCTGCTTCGCCGACCCACCCGCCGAGTCACCCTCGACGATATAAATCTCCGACTTCGCCGGATCCTTCTCCTGACAATCCGCGAGCTTCCCAGGCAAACCAACCCCATCGAGCACACCCTTACGCCGCGTCATCTCACGCGCCTTGCGCGCCGCATCGCGCGCACGCGCCGCATCGACAATCTTGCCGCAGATGATCTTCGCGTCGCCCGGCGTCTCAAGCAGGAATTCCTCCAGCGCCTTCGCGACTACTTCTTCCACCGGCGCGCGGACTTCCGACGACACCAGCTTGTCCTTCGTCTGCGAGCTGAACTTCGGCTCCGGCACCTTCACCGACAGCACGCACGACAGCCCTTCACGCATGTCGTCGCCCGACGTTTCGACCTTCGCCTTCTTCGCGACTTCGTGATCGGCGATGTACTTGTTAAGCACGCGCGTCATCGCCGCACGCAAACCGGTAAGGTGCGTGCCGCCGTCGCGCTGGGGAATATTGTTCGTGAAGCACAGCACGTTTTCGTTGTAGCTGTCGTTCCACTGCATCGCCACTTCGACGCCCACACCATCCTTTTCACCCATGATGTGAAAGATGTTCGGGTGCAGCACGGACTTGTTCTTGTTGATGTACTCGACAAAGCCCTTCACGCCGCCGACGAACGCGAAATCTTCCTCTTTGCCCGAGCGCTGATCGAGCAAGCGAATCCGCACGCCGTTATTGAGGAACGAAAGCTCACGAATCCGCTTCGCGAGAATGTCGTAGTGATATTCGACATTGCCGAAAATCGTGTCATCGGCCATGAAATGCACTTCGGTGCCGCGGTTTTCGGTGTCGCCGATCACCTGCATCGGCGACGTGGTCACGCCGTCGATTTCTTCGAGCACGCGGTTCTGCGGCACGCCACGGTGGAATTCCATGAAGTGCTTCTTGCCATCGCGGCGCACCGTGAGGCGCAGCCACGCCGACAACGCGTTCACGCACGACACGCCGACACCGTGGAGGCCGCCCGACACCTTGTAGCTGTTCTGGTCGAACTTGCCGCCGGCGTGCAGCTCGGTCATCACGATTTCAGCGGCGCTGCGCTTCGGATCGTGCTTGTCGTCCATCTTCAGGCCGGTCGGCACGCCGCGGCCGTTGTCGGTGATCGAGATCGAGTTGTCCGCGTGGATGATCACCTGAATGTCGTTGCAATGCCCGGCGAGCGCTTCGTCGATCGAGTTGTCGAGCACTTCGAACACGAGGTGGTGCAGACCGGTGCCATCCGATGTATCCCCGATGTACATTCCAGGCCGCTTGCGCACGGCTTCCAGACCTTCGAGGATCTGGATGGACGAGGCGCCGTAGCTGTTATCGGGCTGCGTATTGTTCATGTCAGTCATGGATTTTTTCCGGTTCTGCGTTACTGCGAGATTGCTGCTCTGGACTTTTCAAAACGCCATAAAAACGCCAAAGGGGCGCTGCGCCCCTTGGTGTTCTTCTTGATGTTGGACGCGTCAGATGCGCATCGGCATCACCACGTACTTGAATTCGTCGTTCTCGGGAATCGTGATCAACGCGCTGGAGCTGGCATCACCCAGGCTCACCTGCAACATGTCGACCTTCAGGTTCGCTAGCACGTCGAGCAGATACGTGACGTTGAACCCGATGTCGACGCTGTCGCCGTCGTATGCGATTTCCAGTTCTTCCTGCGCCTCTTCCTGATCGGCGTTGGTCGACATGATCTTCAACTGGCCCGGCTCGACGATGCAGCGCACGCCCTTGAACTTATCCGACGTCAGAATCGCCGCGCGTTGCAGCGAGCGCTGCAGTTCTTCACGGCCGATCTGGAATTTGTTCTTGTGGGACTTCGGAATCACCCGCTGGAAGTCGGGGAACTTGCCTTCCACGAGCTTCGACACGAGTTCGACCTGGCCGAACGTGAACTTGACCTGTGTCTGCGCGATGTCGATGTTCAGCGTGTCGTCGATGTCTTCGAGCAGGCGCTGCAGTTCGAGAATCGTCTTGCGCGGAATGATCACTTCCTGGCGCGCGAACGAGCCCTCGATCTTCATCGACGAGAACGCGAGACGATGGCCGTCGGTCGCGACCGCCATCAGCTGATCGCCGTCCACCACCAGCAGCATGCCGTTCAGGTAGTAGCGGATGTCCTGCTGGGCCATCGAGAAATGGACCATGCCGAGCAACTGGCGGAACGTCTTTTGCGGAACCACGAGGCTCGCGCCGTAGTCTTTAGCCTGAGCGACGGTCGGGAATTCGTCCGCGGCGAGCGTTTGCAGCGCAAAGCGGCTCTTGCCGGATTGCACTGTCAGGCGCTTGTCGTTCAACGTCAGCGTCACCTGGCCGTCGGGCATGGCGCGCAGAATGTCGAGGAGCTTGCGCGCCGCCACCGTGGTCGCGACCGAATCGCCACCCACGCCGAAATCGGCGCGCGTGGTGATCTGCAACTCGAGGTCGGTCGACAGGAACGATACGTCAGGACCGTTCTTGGTGATCAGCAAATTGGCGAGGATCGGCAACGTATGGCGGCGTTCGACGATGCCGCTCACGGTTTGCAGCGGCCTGAGGAGGTTGTCGCGTTCGGTCTTGACCAGTTGCATAGGGTTCCTTCGTTGATATAACGGCCTGCACGCCTTACGGGACAAGCATTTCAGCGCGCAGCCACGGCTCCCCGCCGGCGCCCTGAAAAGCGCCCGACACGGCGTGAAATCCGCCCGTCGCCGCCGGGCGGTTAAACCTGTATTGTGCCTGAAAACGGGACCGCCTCACTAAAATGGGGGCGAGTTCGGGAATAAACAGGTCGATTTTGCGGGGCGTAGTCCGGGTTGCCGACGGTTTTTCACGCCGCTGCCCGGCGCGACCGGTTCGCAGGCGCGATTCTCCGCCACTTCGGGCCGGTTTCACCGCAAATTCATCGCGGGTTCGCCGCGTTTTTGCGTCGCTTCTGCCCGCATGCCGTCGCGTTCCTTGCCATTCCCCGTCAGGACCCGGCTGCGCCGCCGGGTTGTTGGTCCCCTGCCCGTTTCTCTATGTCACAGCGATTGGTGCCGCCGTCCGTTTCGCAATCGCGTGCGGCCAGCCCATTTAGCCCTTCAGTGTCTGTTCCAGCACGTGCAGTTCGTGGTTCAACTGCGCGTCCTTGCTGCGCTCGTCGGCGATCTTGCGCACGGCGTGCAGCACCGTGGTGTGGTCGCGCCCGCCGAACAGCTCGCCGATTTCCGGCAGGCTCTTCTGCGTCAGTTCCTTCGCCAGGTACATCGCGATCTGCCGCGGCCGCGCGATGTTCGCCGGACGCTTCTTCGAATACATGTCCGCGACCTTGATGCTGTAAAAGTCGGCGACCGTCTTCTGGATGTTTTCCACCGAGATCTGCCGGTTCTGCACCGTCAGCAGATCTTTCAGCGCTTCCTTGGTCAGTTCGATCGTGATTTCGCGGCCATGGAACTTCGAATACGCGAGGATCTTGCGCAGCGCGCCCTCGAGCTCACGCACGTTCGAGCGCAGATGCTTCGCGACGAAGAACGCCACGTCCTCGTTCAGGCTCACGAACTCCGATTGCGCCTTGCGCATCAGAATCGCGACGCGCATTTCGAGTTCGGGCGGCTCGATCGCCACCGTCAGGCCCGAGTCGAAGCGTGAGATCAGGCGGTCGTCGATACCCGAGATTTCCTTCGGATACGTATCGCTCGTGATGATCACCTGCGCCTTGTTTGCGACCAGCGCCTCGAATGCGTAGAAGAATTCCTCTTGGGTGCGCGACTTGCCCGAAAAGAACTGAATATCGTCGATCAGCAGCAGGTCGAGCGAGTGGTAGTAGCGCTTGAAGTCGTCGAACGCCTTGCGCTGGTACGCCTTCACGACATCGGACACGTACTGTTCCGCGTGGATGTAGCGAATCCGCGCGCCGGGCTTGTCCATCAGCAACTGGTTGCCGATCGCGTGGATCAGGTGGGTCTTGCCGAGGCCCACGCCACCGTACAGGAACAGCGGGTTATACGAGATGCCGGGATTGTCGGCGACCTGAATCGCCGCAGCGCGGGCGAGCTGGTTCGCCTTACCGGTCACGAAGTTGTCGAAGGTCAGGACGGGGTTCAGCTTCGAGCGCTCGTACATTGAGTCGCTTTCGCTGGTTGCCGCCGCGCCCGCGCCTTGGCCCGGCCGCCACGTGCGGCGCCCAGCGGCGGCTTCGTTCGCGTCGAGGCTGGGCAGATCGAGGTCGGCGGCGTCTTCGGCGGCGCTGCGCGGATTCGCGTTTTGCGCGGCGAGCGCCGCTGCCGCGGCTGCGGGATTCGCGCGCGCGGCATGCGCGGCCTGCACGGCGCCGACGGCGGCATCCACGGCTGCGACGCCGCCGGCATTACCGCCTTGCGGCGCGGTCGAAGCCGGGCGCGCTGACGACGGAGTCGGCGCAGCGGCCCCCGGGGCGCGCATACCGGCCTTCGGATCCAGTACGAATTGCACGTCCACCGGCGCGTGCCAGAAATCGCGGGCCATATCCGCGATGCGGCCGGAGAACTGGCTCTTGACCCAGTCGAGCTTGAAGCGGTTCGGCGCGGCAATGCTCAACGTGTTCGCATCGGCGTCGAAGGCGACCGGGGCCAAGGGTTTGATCCACGTCACGTACTGCTGGGGCGTAAGCTCACGCTCCAGCAATGCGGAACAGTGTTGCCAGAATTCGTTCATCAAGTTGCTATCGTTATGGTGTGCACGGCGGTCGCCGCTGCACCTGTCGCGCGCCCGCAACAAGGCCCTGAGCAGCCAGGCGTGACGGCCCCAGGCGCTTGTGCCACAAGGGTCTGCGGGACAAGCGTGCCGGAGCGACGTGCAACATTTTTGGGAAGTAAGGCGAGATTCTAACGCCAAAACGGACCCGAAAGTGAGTTATCCACAGGGACCGATCACCGCGCCCGGCAAACCCCGGCTGCGTCAGAAGCAGGCTAAACTATTGACGGCCAACGGAAAACCAGTTTAAATAGCGGGTTCCGCGAAAACCAATTCCAGTAAACCACCGGCCATTGCGCTTTCAGCGATGATCGCGCGGTTTTTTTCGATCAAGTGAGAGCAACATGAAACGTACTTACCAACCTTCCGTTACCCGTCGCAAGCGCACCCACGGCTTCCGCGTTCGCATGAAGACCGCTGGCGGCCGCAAGGTCATCAACGCACGTCGCGCGAAGGGCCGCAAGCGCCTCGCGATCTAAGGCAAGCGGATTGCGCGCTGTGACCGAAGCCCGCGGCGAAGCGGGAGCGGCCGGGGCGCAGCAACCGGGCTCGGTTCCGTTGCGAGCGCAAGCCGCCTTCCCCAAAGCCGCAAGGCTGCTAAAAACGGATGAATTTTCATCCGTTTTTCGTTTGCGGCCGTGGCGCCGTACCGCGCACTTCGTCGTGTACGGCCGGCCCACCGGCAACGAGGCGCGTCTTGGCCTCGTGATCGGCAAGAAGTATGCGCCGCGCGCGGCCACGCGGAATCTGGTGCGTCGGATCGCGCGTGAAGCCTTCCGGCTGCGTCGCGCGGAATTCGGCGGTTGGGATGTGCTGCTGCGTCTACACACGCGTTTCGACAAAAAAGCTTTGCCGAGCGCGTCATCGCTGCCGTTGAAGGCGCTGTGCCGCAGCGAAATCGAGGCGTTGCTCGACAAGGCAGCGCGCGAAATTACCCGTCGTCAGGCGCCGCCCGCGGAGGCGCCCAGGACGGAATGACGCAGTGACCGCCCGCACAGCGGTCGCCGCAACGGGCGTTGCGCCGGCAGCTACAGGGCGCGGGCGTCGCCCGGTACTTCACGTTGCGCGGCGCCGTACGGCCGCATCTGCCATGCAAACGGTACTTCTCGCTTTATTGCGTTTTTACAAGCTTGCCGTGAGCCCCATGCTCGGCAACCGGTGCCGTTTTTACCCTTCCTGCTCTGATTACGCGCGCGAGGCAATCCAGTATCATGGCGCCGCGCGCGGGACTTATCTCGCCGTGAGGCGTGTTTGCCGCTGTCACCCGTTTTCCGCGGGCGGCATCGATCTCGTCCCGCCACCCACTTCTGAAAAGCGCTGACGCGCCGTTCCATCGACACTGAGACAACGCATGGATATCAAACGCACCGTCCTATGGGTCATCTTTTTTATGTCAGCTGTCATGCTGTTCGACAACTGGCAACGCGACCACGGACGCCCGTCGATGTTCTTCCCGAGCACGACGCCGACCCAGACCGCCGGCACTGCCGCGCCGGGCACCACGACGCCGGGCACCCAGCCGGCCGACCTGCCGGCCACTAACGCGGCCGCGCCCGGCAACGCGCCGGCGGCCGAGCAATCGCATCTCGTGAAGTTCGGCACAGACGTCTACACCGGCGAAATCGACACCCGCGGCGGCACATTGTCGCGCCTGTCGCTCATCAAGCAGGGCGACGGCAAGCAGCCGGATCTCGTGATCACGCTGTTCGACAAGACCAACAGCCACACGTATCTCGCACGCACCGGCCTGCTCGGCGGTGACTTCCCGAATCACAACGACGTCTTCACGCTGATGCCGAATCAGCCGACCCAGCTGGCTGAAGGTCAGAACTCGTTCCAGATGAGTTTCGAGTCGCCGGAAAAGGGCGGCCTCCGGGTCATCAAGACGTACACCTTCACGCGCGGCAGCTACGTGATCGGCGTCGAGACGAAGGTCCAGAACGTCGGCACCTCGCCGGTGACGCCGCAGGTCTATATGGAACTCGTGCGCGACGACCAGCCGGTCGAAACACCGCGCTTCTCGCACACGTTCATCGGACCGGCCGTCTACACGGACGAGCATCACTTCCAGAAGATGACGTTCAGCGATCTCGACAAGAACAAGCAGAACTTCGTGGCGTCGGCCAACGACGGCTGGGTCGCGATGGTCCAGCACTACTTCGCGTCGGCCTGGATTCCGCAGGAAGGCGTGAAGCGTGACTTCTACGCCGAGAAGATCGATCCGTCGCTGTATCGCGTCGGTATGAAGCAGGCAATGCCGACCATCCAGCCGGGCCAGACCGTCAGCGTGTCCGCGCGTCTGTTCGCCGGTCCGGAAGAAGAGCAGATGCTCGCGGGCATTGCGCCGGGCCTCGATCTGGTGAAGGACTATGGCTGGGTCACGATCATCGCGAAGCCGCTGTTCTGGCTGCTGTCGAAGATCCACAGCTACGTCGGCAACTGGGGCTGGTCGATCGTGCTGCTCACGCTGCTGATCAAGGCGGTGTTCTTCCCGCTGTCGGCCGCGAGCTACAAGTCGATGGCGCGCATGAAGGCGATCACGCCGCGCATGCAGGCACTGCGCGAGCGCTTCAAGGGCGATCCGCAGAAGATGAACGCGGCGTTGATGGAGCTGTACAAGACCGAGAAGGTCAATCCGTTCGGCGGCTGTCTACCGGTCGTGATCCAGATTCCGGTGTTCATCTCGCTGTACTGGGTGCTGCTGTCGTCGGTGGAAATGCGCGGCGCGCCGTGGATTTGGTGGATTCAGGATCTGTCGCAGCAGGACCCGTATTTCATCCTGCCGGTGCTGATGGCCGTATCGATGTTCCTGCAGACCAAGCTGAACCCGACGCCGCCAGACCCGGTTCAGGCCAAGATGATGATGTTCATGCCGATCGCGTTCTCGGTGATGTTCTTCTTCTTTCCCGCGGGTCTCGTGCTGTACTACGTCGTGAACAACGTGCTGTCGATCGCGCAGCAGTACTACATCACGCGGATGATGGGCACTTCGAAGGCGAAGCCGGCCTGATATTGCGTCGCAAAGCTGAAAACGAAAAGCCGCCCGGCGCGAACCGGGCGGCTTTTTTTATGGTGCGGTCGAAGCAAATGCGACGGTTTCGACGTTCACTCTTCGTCGGAATCTTCGCCGTAAAAGCGCACGATCATTTCCTCGACCAGATTCCGATCCTTTGGGGTCAACGATGCAATCTTCGACGCGAGCTCGATCGTTTCGGGTGTCGGCGGATATTTTTCGCCACGGGCCATCGGCCGTGCGCTGGCGCCGGGCGGCGGTCCGTAATGGAGCCAGTGCTCCTTGACGTTCAACCATTCGGCGAGCGTGCGCAACTTGTCCGGCTTCGGAATCGTCGTACCCGTCAGCCATTTGTGCGCGGTCTGTGGTGTTACGGGACGCTCGCCGTGATAGCGAAGATTGAACTGCTCGGCGAGTTTGGTCCCGCCGCGGATTTTCAGCGGCTCGAGCAGATCCTTCAGCCTCTTGGCGAAGGCGGCTTTTTCTTTGTCGGTCGGCATGGGCCAGATTGTGCAATTCAGCGTTCAACCAGTTGACAACCGACCAAGCTTTGTTTTCTCTTATTTGAGATAGTTTTAGCTTGCAGCGTGCGCCCGATAAAGCGTTGCGCGAATTCGATTTTTTTCATCTCTTTATTGACTGGCTTGGCTTTGCCTGAACAGCAGGTGCTGCCGAGTCTCAATTATTCTTAAGTAGCGCGATAATAATCCTAGCTTACTTGGGATAAATCTGAGATGTTCAAACCATAGCGAAAACAGACGCGTCATCCGCTTCGTGTCCTTCCCGCGAGCCCTTTCCTCCGATGCGCGCGCGTTACAATGCCTCGCGCCGACTCGACCAACGCGGCCCTGCCCTTCCCCTCCGTTTCGCAGACTTCACATGCTCACGACCGACTCCGATCCCATCGTTGCCATTGCTACCGCGCCCGGCCGGGGAGGCATCGGTGTCGTGCGGATTTCGTTCGGCCGTGCCGGCGCGGCGGCGGCCCAGCCTTTGATGCAGGCCCTCGCCGGCCAGACGCTCGCGGCGCGTCACGCGAGCTACGTGCCGTTTCTCGACGCGAGCGGCAATCCGCTCGACCGCGGCATCGCGCTGTACTTTCCGGCGCCGCATTCGTATACCGGCGAGCACGTGCTCGAACTGCAGGGCCATGGCGGGCCGGTTGTGCTGCAATTGGTCCTGCAGCGCTGCATCGACGCCGGCCGCGCGTTCGGTCTGCGGCTCGCCGAGCCCGGCGAATTCACGCGTCGCGCGTTTCTGAACGACAAGCTCGACCTCGCGCAGGCCGAAGCCGTCGCCGATCTGATCGAGGCGAGCACCGAGGCCGCCGCGCGTTCGGCCGGCCGCTCGCTCGACGGCGCGTTCTCGCGCGACATCCACGCGCTGGTCGAAGAAGTGATCACGCTGCGGATGCTGGTCGAAGCGACGCTGGACTTCCCCGAAGAGGAAATCGACTTCCTCGAAGCCGCCGACGCGCGCGGCAAGCTCGCGCGCATTCGCGAGCGTCTCGCGCATGTGCTGAGCGAGGCACGCCAGGGAGCGCTGCTGCGCGAGGGCTTGTCGGTGGTGCTGGCGGGGCAGCCGAACGTCGGCAAGTCGTCGCTGCTGAATGCGCTCGCTGGCGCCGAACTCGCGATCGTCACACCGATCGCCGGCACGACTCGCGACAAGGTCGCGCAGACAATCCAGATCGAAGGCATCCCGCTCCACGTGATCGACACGGCGGGACTGCGCGACACCGAGGACGAGGTCGAGAAGATCGGCATCGAGCGCACATGGGGCGAGATCGAACGCGCGGACGTGGTGCTGCATCTGCTCGACGCGCGCGCCGGCATGACGACCGACGACGAAACGATCGCCGGACGTTTTCCGCGCGGCGTGCCGGTCGTGCGTGTGCTGAACAAGACCGACCTGACCGGACTCGCGCCCGCCACGCGGGCGCTCGACGCCGATCTCGAACTCAGCGAGGTGCGGCTGTCGGCGAAGAAGGGTGACGGCGTCTCGTTGTTGCGCGACGAACTGCTGCGGATTGCCGGCTGGCAGGCGGGCGCGGAGAGCGTCTATCTCGCGCGCGAGCGTCACCTGATTGCATTGCGCGCGGCCGGCGAGCATCTGGCGACCGCCGCCGCGCATGCGGAGCAGAACGCGCAGGCACTCGATCTGTTCGCCGAGGAATTGCGGCTCGCGCAGGATCAGTTGAATTCGATCACGGGTGAGTTCAGCTCGGACGATCTGCTCGGAGTGATTTTCAGCCGATTCTGTATCGGCAAGTAACGCCGAACTCGTGAGTCGGCAAGATTGCGCGGCGACATAACGTTCTGCGGTCGAATAGCCGCTGCTGCCACGCAATCGAAAATCGCATTCTGTCAACCAAAAACCCCTCAGATTTTTGGTACACAACCGTGGTAAAAGTCTAAAATCCCCGCTGTCCGAACCTAAACGACGTACAGCGTCCCCAAAGCATGCCTCGCCTCGCCACCCCGCTCACCGAATCAGAGATCCGCGCGCTCGAACCGCGCGCGACCCGCTACTGTGTCGCCGACGGCAACGGCCTCGTGATCGAAGTCATGACGACCGGCACCAAGGTCTGGCGCTTCCGCTATACGTTGAATGGCAAGCGTCAGCCGCTCGCGACGATCGGCGATTACCGGATGATTTCGCTGCGCGTCGCGCGCGCGAAGGCCCAGAGGTACGCGGCACTCGTCGCGCAGGGCATCTCGCCGGTCGCGACCGCGCGGCGCGATCGAGGTGCCGAAAGCAAGGCCGACGTGCTGCGCGAAGCGGCCGAGCTTTATGTCGCGACGGCGCTGGCCGGCAAGTCGGACGAATATCGCCGCACCACCCGGCGCGCGCTCGACAAGGACGTGCTGCCCGCGATCGGCAACAAGCCGATCGGCGCGGTCACCGCTGACGACATCGTCGCGATCTGCGAGCGCATCAAAAGCCGCGGCGCGCCGAAAATGGCGCTGCACACGCGCAACGTCGTGAAGCGCCTGTACGCATACCTGATCGCACGTCAGCTTGCGACCAGCAACCCCGCGGAAGTCGTGCCGGCGCGCTCGATCGCGACCTTCGACAGCCGCACCCGCGTGTTGTCCGGCGCCGAGATCGGCGTCATGCTGCGCACCATCGACACGTCGAATATCCGCCGCCCGCTGAAGCTAGCGCTGCACCTGCTGGTGCTGACGATGGCGCGCAAATCGGACCTCATCGAATCCAGATGGGCCGAGTTCGATCTCGACAACGCGCTATGGACAATCCCCGCTGCCCGCCTGAACGCGCGCGAGGACCGCATCGTACGTCTGCCGCGTCAGGCGGTTGCGCTGCTGCGCGAGCTGCAGCGCGCGCGCACCAGCGAGACGTACGTGTTCCCGAGCGTCAGGGGCGACGATCGGCCGATCGCGAAAAGTACGCTGAACCAGGCGGTCAAGGCATTGGGGCTCGACGTGGAGCATTTCGTGCTGCATGACTTTCGTCGCACCGCGTCGACGCATCTGCGCGACATGGAGCAGCAATCAGCCGCGGCACGCGACATCACGAATCGTGAACCAACCGATGAAGCAGCGCGGGACCGTCGCATGCTTCAGAGTTGGGCGGACTTTGTCGATAGCCAGATGGAAGTCGCACGGCAGAGCGTGAACGGGACGGCTTGACGGCATCGTCATGGGTTTTGGCGAGATGTGACGCTGGCCGCCATGCCGGAATCGGGATGGTACACAGGCCGATGCGACCTCGTCGCAAACCTAATCGAACAAAGGAAAGTCATTAAAAAATAAGGTTTCTAAACCGCGCGAAAATGCGCCTTTTTCCGCTATTCACAACCGGTGCACATCATCGTTCTTTCCCCGCTTCCTTCGCCTACACTGAGAGATGGATGCAAGCAGATACGGAGGTTTCGATGCCTGAATCAATGCTCGCCTATCTGATGGGGCCTGCGGTCATGCTGGTGGTCGGCTTTGCCATCTGGATGATGTCGCGTCACCGCGACCCGTCCAAACCGCCCAAGCTCGAGCGCTGGCTCGACACGCATTACGCGGAGTGGCTGCATCACAAGCATTAAGGCGTGCCTCAATGAAAAAAGGCCGTCGCATCGAGCGACGGCCTTTTTGTCTTCGCGCTGCCAGTCTGGATCATCCGCGCATCGGAGCCATGCCACGTTCACCACTGCGGCTCGGGTTGCGGCTGTGCATAGCCGTACTGTCCGGGCGGCGGTGCGCCGCACGCGACATAGGCGCGCTGATACTGGTCATAGCAATATCCGGGCGGCGGTGCCACGTAGGCGGGCGCGGGCTGATACGCGGGCTCGGCATAAACCGGCTGCGGATACGCGACCAAAGGTGCCGGCGTCAACGCCGAGCTGACCACCGCGCCCAGCACCGCGCCGCCGATCAGCGCACCCACCACGTCGCCGCCGTGTCCGTGCGCCGACGCCTGGCCCGCCACCGTCAAACTACCCGCCATTACCAACGCCACTGCGATCTTTTTCATATTGAGCTCCCGCCGTTCAGGCATGGACGAATTGTCGCTGGCGCGGGCGGAAATAGATGCTGCAGTTGGTAACCGGACATTAACTCTGTAACAGGCGCATAACGTCAGAAGCGTCAGCCGACGCAGAGCATTGCGCGGCTTCAGCGGGGACGATTGCCGGGCTGGTCTTGTCGCGGGCGCCGACTATTATCTGACCAAGGGCAATGGTCAAAGAGCGCCCCGCCTCTCCGCAACGTGCCTTCCCTGACCGTCATTCGGGCTGAACCACATGGACACCTCTAAACCGCCCCAGAACGTCGCAACGCTGCATCCCGCAGACGAAGCACAGGCGCATGCGCATGCGCTCGTCGCGGAGGATCCACCGCGTCTCGCCATCGACGACTCGTTCGCGCGCATCCTCGCCGGCGCGCCAGCGGGCGAGTGCCCGATCAAAGTGCTGCTGGTCGATGACCAGCCGGTCATCGCCGACGCGGTGCGTTCGGCGCTCGCGGACGAGCCGGGTGTCGACTTTCACTACTGCGCGTCCTGGGAAGACGCGGTGCTCTGCGCCGAGGAAACGCGCGCGACGGTGATTCTGCAAGATCTCGCGATGCCGGGCGCCGATGGTCTGACGCTGGTGCGGCAATATCGGCTGAACCCGGCCACGCGCGACATCCCGATCATCGCGCTGTCGACCAAAGAAGAACCCCTCGTCAAAAGCGCGGCGTTCGCGGCCGGCTCGAACGATTACCTCGTCAAGCTGCCGGATCGCATCGAGCTGATCGCGCGCATCCGCTATCACTCGCGCTCGTATCTGAACCTGCAGCAGCGCGACGAGGCATACCGCGCGCTGCGGCAGTCACAGCAGCAACTGCTGGCGACGAATCTGGAGTTGCAGCGGCGCACGCATTCGGACGGTCTGACCGGCCTGTCGAACCGCCGCTACCTGGACCAGCATCTGGCCGACGAATGGCGCCGCGGCACGCGCGACAAGACCGGCCTCGGCCTCCTGATGATCGACGTCGATCACCTCAAGGCCTACAACGACACCTACGGGCACGTCGCCGGCGACGAAGTCCTGAAGAGCGTCGCGCATACGATCGAAGCGTGCCTCGGCCATTCACCGGATCTCGCCGCGCGCTTCGGCGGCGAGGAGTTCGCGGTGGTCGTGCCGGGCACGTCGGCGGGCGGCTTGCGCCTGCTCGCGGAGAAAATCCGCATCGCGGTCGAAGACCTCGCGATCACGCATGCGGGCTCGGCAGAGGGTGTCGTCACGATCAGCATCGGCGCGGCGATGGTGCTGCCGTCGGCGGCCGAACCGGTCACGTCGCTGATCGAGGCCGCCAGCGTCGGCCTGTATCGCGCGAAACACGACGGCAAGAATCAGGTCGCGGTGAGCGGCTGAGTCTTGCGCTGCCCTACCCCCTTTGTTTCACGCCGCCACGGCGCGCGTATAGCGCTCGGCCGGCGCGCTGCGCGACAGATTCGGCTGCAGATGCAGACGCGCGCTGTTCAGACGCTCCCAGTCGGCGGCATCGGGCAACGACGGGATCGTCACCAACTCACCCTGGTCGAGACCGGCAAGCGCCGCGTCGACCATGTCCTCGGCGCTCATCACGATCTGCGCAGGCAGGTTCTCGACTGCGAGACCCGCGCGATCCCAGAACGCGGTACTCGTCGCGCCCGGCAGCACCGCCTGCAGCCGCACGCCCTTGCCACCCACCTCGTGATGCAGCGACTGCGTGAGGTTCAGCACGTACGCCTTGGAGCCGCTATAGGTGCCGTTCAGCAATTCCGGCGACAGCGCGACGATCGACGAGATATTGATCACCGTGCCCGCGCCACGCGCGATGAAACCCGGCAACACCGCCGCCGTCAGGCGCGTGAGCGAGGTCACGTTCAGATCGATCATCTTCTCGAGTTCATCGATATCGGAGTCGAGCAGCGTCGCGGTCGCGCCGACGCCCGCGTTGTTGACCAGCATCGTGATGCCGCGCTCGGCGCGCAACTGGTTCTCGATGCGGCGCACGTCGGCCTTGTTGGACAGATCGGCGCTGACGGTGCTCACGCGCCGGCCGGTCTCCTTAGTCAGCCGCTCGGCGAGGCTGCTGAGGCGCGCGCCGTCGCGCGCGATCAGCAGCAGATCGTAGCCGCGTCGCGCGAGCCGGTCCGCGTAGACCGCACCGATCCCCGACGATGCGCCAGTGACCACCGCCGTGCCCTTACCTCCGTTCGAATCGCCTTGTACGCCCTTCTCTGCCTGCGTTGCCATTGAAGCTCTCCTTGTGGGCTGCGCACGATGCGACCGCCCTGACTGGTGAATGGGAACATCCGTGAACTCGCCGTCTCGCGGGTTTCGCGCTGGTCCGGCGGTGTTGACGAGCTGAGTCTAGGCGCGTACTGTCTTGTCTCAAACGTCATATTTCCCTCATTTCAGGACATCGCAGATGAAACGCATCGGTGTAGTGGTGTTTCCGGGCTTCCAGATCCTCGACATGGTCGCGGTATCGATTTTCGAACTCGCCAATCAGGACACCGACGAACCCGCGTACGACGTCACGGTGATCTCCGAGCACGGTGGCATGGTGCGCAGTTCGGCGGGCGTCGAGGTCGCGACGCGGCCGTTCGGCGGTCCCGCCTATGACACGGTGATCGTCACCGGCGCGATGGAAATCGCGCCGTCGTCGCCGGGACTGCTCGCGTTTCTGAACGAGGCCCTCGCCGCCTCACGCCGCACCGCGAGCATTTGCACCGGCGCGTTCGTCCTCGCCGAAGCGGGCATCCTGGACGGCCGCCACGCGACCACTCATTGGGCGCATGCGCGCGATCTGCAGCGGCGCTTTCCGCGCGCGCGGGTCGACGAGGACCGCATCTTCATCGTCGACGGCTCGGTGTGGACGTCGGCCGGCATGACCGCGTGCATCGATCTGTGCCTCGCGCTGGTCGAGAACGACCTCGGCGTCGCGGCGTCGCGCGCGATCGCGAAAAAGCTCGTCGTCTATCACCGCCGCACCGGCGGGCAGTCGCAATACTCGGCGATGCTCGATCTCGAACCGAAGTCCGATCGGATCCAGAACGCGCTGTCGTATGCGAAGAGTCATCTGCGCGAGCCGCTGAGCGTCGAGCAGCTCGCCGACGTCGCGCATCTGAGCCCGCGTCAGTTCAGCCGCGCGTTTCGCGACGAGACTCGCCAGTCGCCGGCCCGCGCGATCGAGGCGCTGCGCGTCGAAGCGGCCCGCACGATGCTCGAAACCGGCCGTCATTCGATCGAAACGGTCGCAGCCGACACTGGCTTCATCGACCCCGAGCGGATGCGGCGCGCGTTTTTGCGCGCGTTCGGCCAGCCGCCTCAAGCGATCCGGCGCGCCGCACGCGTGGCGTAAGCATTCGGGTAGAAAATAGGAAGCCCGCGATGCGAAGCTGCGCGAAACAGCGGCGTCCCGCTCGACCCATGAATCGAAACCAGACCAAACGAAAGGAAACGCGATGAGCTACAACGACAGCAACCCGTTCGCCAAAATCTTGCGCGGCGAACTACCGTGCATCAAGGTGGCCGAAAACGACCAGGCGCTGGCTTTCATGGACTTGATGCCGCAAGCCGACGGTCATCTGCTCGTCGTGCCGAAGGAAGCGGTTGCGGAGATTTTCGATCTGTCGGATGTGGCGCTCGTCGCGTCCGCGCGCATGGCGCAAAAGCTCGCGATCGCGGTGCGCGCGGCGCTGCGTCCGGACGGTGTGTTCATCGGCCAGTTCAACGGCGCGGCGGCGGGACAGACGGTGCCGCACGTCCATTTCCATGTGATTCCGCGCTGGGAAGGCCAGCCGCTGAAGCTGCATGCGCGCGAGGTCGCCGACGCCGACACGCTTGAAGCGCTCGCCAAACGGATTCGCGCACACTGGCGCGTCCATTGAAGCGCGACGTGTGCGCCTGCCGACAAATTGCCGCGCCAGGCATAACGGTCACGTGCGGTAACAACTGTAAAAGCCGTTGAAACCACCGCTTGGCGCGTCGCGATTAGACTGCTATTGCCTTGTGTTCAAGGCATTGAGTGTGGATCTCTTTTTTCAGCCTGCCCTTGTGGCAGGCTTTTTTCTTCAGGGGTCCGCTCGCAGTCTCAGAGCCGATCGCGAGAACGGCGTAGCGGATGCCGCCAGTCGATGCGCCGGGGACGCGGTGACAACGGCCGACCGTCGTGCAGGTCGCGATGTTCTTGCCACAGTTCGTCGGAAAAAAGAAACATCACGATGAGCAGCGGAACGACCAGAAAAATCCCGAGTATTACGTGCTCGTTCACGATAGCCTCCAGGTGCGGGAGATTTGTTCCAATTGTAGAGCAGCGCCTGTACCCGCAAGCCGTTGCAGGCCCTTCACGAAAGCTGCGAGGGACGGCTGGCACTATTTGTTTTCTGCATCTGCCGCGTTATTGCACGTAGCGGCTTTCGCCCGCCGAATGACTTTGTGTGCGATGCACAAACTGGTTGATTGAATTGTACTAAATTACTTAATTGGCGCTACGCGTTTACTCGAATGCGGGCGCGAAGCTTTACCAGCTAAAGCGATGAGCGAGTTGGACTTTTAGTAATTCTTTTCATTGCTGTTCGATCAGGCGTCTGCTCAGGCTTTAATCAGCCCTGACAGCGGGTGCGACAATTAGCCACTGTTGCGACCGCACACAAGATGTGCTTGTCGTTCTTGTTGGTTCTCCTAAAGTGCAAGCTGTGGGTCCATCGTTAAAGTTAAATACATAGCTAACCGAGTATTTTTTCGGCCCGCCCCGGAGGAATGAATGAAAACTCGAATTGCCGTTGTTTTCGCCATCGCGGGTTTGGCTGCCGCTAGCGTTCAGGCGCAAGACGTCGTGATCAAGCCGCAGCAAACGATCCAGTTCAAGGCCAATGCGTATGGCTGCGTATCGAAGGACAAGCTCGATGCCGTCGATCACCATGCGCAAGCCGGTGAACAGCAGCAGATGCAGGAATTCTTCTCCGGATATCAATGCGTATCGACACCGACCGACTCGAGTTTCCGGGTGGTGCGCGTGGTCGGCCACGACGTCGAGTTCGTGAATGCAGCCAATAGCGACACCGAGGGGCTCTGGGCGAACGACCGATTTATCAAGCAATAAGTACAACACCGGTATTCCGGCAAAAGCCGGAACACGGTCGCATGCGTCTGCACTGCGGCTTTAAAGTCGCAGCCGTGAACGCGTGAGCTAAAAAAGGACGGCTTGGGCATTCAGATGCCAAGCCGTTTTTTTTTCATACAGACCAGGCTTCACGCGCAATAAAAAAGCCGATGCGGGGTTTATCGACCCGCATCGGCAGTACGCCTTCTCGCAAAGCGCAGGAAACCGGCCAGGTGCAGCGGCGCGTCAGTGCACGCGCTTGCTGCGGCGGAACTGGTCGAACAGCACCGCGAGCAGCAGGATGCCGCCGCGGATCAGGTACTGATAGAACGTCGGCACGTTAAGCAGGCTCATCGCGTCCTGTACCGAACCCATGATCAGCACGCCGACCAGCACGCCGGAGATCGTCGCGACACCGCCCGTCAGCGACACGCCGCCGAGCACGCAAGCGGAAATCACGCCGAGTTCGAGCCCGACCGACGTCTTCGGATCGCCGAGACTCATGCGCGACGCGAGCATCACGCCCGCGAAGCCGGTCACGAGCCCTTGCAGCACGAATACGGTGATCTTGATCCGCGTGACGGGCAGCCCCGCGAGCACGGCCGCTTCGCTATTGCCGCCGACGGCCAGCACGTTCTTGCCGAACACGGTTTTTTTCAGCAGGAAGCCGAACAGCACGAAGCCGATGATGTTGCTCCAGATCGGATAAGAAATGCCGAGGAACGAGCCACCGCCGAGATCGAAAAAGCGCTCCTCGGAGATCATCACCGCGTCGCCGTTCGACGTGATGTAGGCGAGGCCGCGCACGACCTCCATCATCGCGAGCGTGACGATCAGCGAGTTGATCTTGTAGCGCGCGACCAGCGTGCCGTTGACGAGCCCGACCGCGCCGCCCGCGAGCACGCCGGCCGCGACGCCGATGAATACGCTATGTGTCGCGGTGATCAGCACGGAAGCCACCACGCCGGAAAACGCGACGATCGACGCGACCGACAGGTCCACCTCGCCGAGCGCGAGCACGAACATCATCGTGACGGAGATCGAGCCGATCAGCGTGACCGACAGCAGCAAGCCCTGGATATTGCGCGAGCTCAGAAAGCCCGGGACCGTGAACGACAGCACCGCGAACAGGATGATGAACACCATCACGATGCCGGATTTGTTGATCAGGTCCCAGGTGCGCGCGGCACGCGCGGTCAAACCGGCGGAGGCGACGGCGGGGGTCGAGGAATCGGTGGAAGGTATGCTCATGATGTCTGTTCCATTCAATGCCGTTTTCGTTGCGGTATTCGATAAGAGGTCTGGTGGCGAGAGCCGTTGGCCGATCAGCGCGGCAACGCCAGCTTGATCAGCGCATCCGGCGTGGCTTGCGCCTTCGGCAGATCGCCGACGATGCGGCCTTCCTTCATCACGATCACGCGATCGGTCACGCCGATCACTTCGGCGAGATCGCTCGATACGACGATGACCGTGCGGCCCGCCTCGGCGAGCCCATACAACAGCCCGTAAATCTCGCTGCGAGCCCCGACGTCGATGCCGCGCGTCGGCTCGTCCATCAGGAACACGTCGATCTCTTCGGCGAGCCAGCGCGACAGGATCACCTTCTGCTGATTGCCGCCGGACAGCGTGCCGATTGGCGTGTCGCCGTTGCGGGTCTTGATCGCGAGCTTGCCGATGAACTCGCGCGTGGTCTGCGCTTCCTTGCGGCCGTTGAGCACGTTGAAGCGGCTGAAGTGGCGGCGGCAGCTGATGTTCAGGTTGTCCGACACCGACGCAATCGAAACGATGCCTTCCTGCTTGCGATCCTCGGGACACAGCGCGACACCGGCGCGCACCGCGTCGCGCGGCGTGGCGAACTGCACGCGCTTGCCCTTCAGCGCGACCCCGCCGGCGCTCGGCTTGACCGCGCCGTAGATCAGCTTCATCAACTCGGAGCGGCCCGCGCCGACGAGCCCGAAAAAGCCGACGATCTCGCCCTTGCGCGCCGAAAACGATGCCGGCTCGCGCAGGCCCGGCCCCATCAGACCGTCGACCTGAAGCTGCACGTCGCCGTGCTCGCGCGCGCGATAGCCGTACACATCGGTGATCGAGCGGCCCACCATGCAGCTGATCAGCCGATCGCGATCGAGTCCCGCGCCTGCCTCGAAGGTGTCGATGCGGCGGCCGTCGCGAAACACGGTGACGCGATCACACAGTTCGTAGACTTCATCCATCCGGTGCGTGACGTAAATGATCGCGCGGCCTTCGGCCTTCAGCGCCCGGATGATGCGGAACAGTTGCGTGGTTTCGCGCGACGACAGCGAGCTGGTTGGTTCGTCGAACGCGATCACCCGCGCGTCGCGCATCAGCGCCTTGCCAATTTCGATCATCTGCCGCTGACCGATCGACAGATGCTTGACCTGCTGCGACGGATCGAGCTTTTCGCCGAGCCGTTCGAGCTCGCGCATCGCGCGCGCGACCAAGGCCTTTTCGTCCAGAACCCCGAAGCGATTCGGGAGCGCGCCGAGCATCAGGTTCTCGGCGACGGTCAGCTCCGGCACCAGATGCAGTTCCTGATAGATGATTGCGATGCCCGCGGCGATTGCCGCCTTGGTCGTCGCGAACTGCTGCTCGACGCCATCGAGCGACAGCGTGCCCGACACGGGGTGATTGACGCCGGACAGCACCTTCAGCAGCGTCGACTTGCCGGCGCCGTTTTCGCCCATCAGGCCGTGCACCTCGCCGCGGCGCACTTCGAGCGACACCTGGTCGAGCGCGAGCACGCCCGGGAAGCGCACGGTGATCCCCTCGAGCTGGAGATAGGGAGCGTCGGATGCGGGCGTCGGTGCAGGCGAGGGCGCAAGCGCCGCGTCGCCGGCATGAGACCCGGTGAATAAGGACGTCATCGGAAAAACCTCGAACGGATGTAACCAGAGCGGGCCACGCTCACGCTAATCGCAACGCGCGATGCGGCCCGCCGTCTGCTGCGAGAACTTCGCTTAAATACCCAGTTCCTTGCGCACGTCCTGCCAATTGCTACGGACCATCAGCTTGCCGGTGGTCTGCGTATCGGCGGGCGGCTGCTTGCCGTCCTTGATCCATTCGACGAGGTTTTCGGTGCTCTCCTTGCCGTGGTTCGTCGAGCTGACCGCGATCGTGCCGTAGAAGCCCGTCGGTTCCTTCTTCTGGAACTCGGCGAACGCCTCGCCCGCGCCGTTGATGCCGACGCCGATCACGTCCGTGCCCGGAATGTGCAGCTGTTCTGTCGCGCGCACGCCGCCGAGCACGCTTTCCTCGTTGAGCGCGAAGATCACCCACTTCTTGATGTTCGGATGCTGCGCGAGCACCGGCGACACCGCGTTGAAGCCGCCTTCGTCGTCGGTGGTTTTCTGCGGAGCGTCGAAGATGTTTTCCTTCTTGAAGCCGCCGGCGAGCAGCGACTGCGTCGCGCCGTCGGTGCGCAGCTTCGCGGTCGGCAGTTCGTAGTCGGTGATGCGCAGCGCGCCGACTTCCTCGGGCTTCCAGCCGCGGCGCTTCATTTCCTCGGAGATCGCCGTGCCGACCTGATTGCCGATCTTGAACGCGGACATGCCGAGGTGCGGCACGTTGGCAAGCGGCTTGCCGGTCGAATCGACCAGCTGGTCGTCGACCGTCACGAACTTCATGTTGTAGCGCTTCGCGCGTGCCTGGATCGCCGGTCCGAGACGCACGTCGGGTGCGCAGATCACGAAGCCCTTCGCGCCTTGTGCGCCGAGGTTGTCGATCGCGGCCAGCACTTTTTCGCCGTCGGGCGTACCGATGTTGACGACCGAGAATCCGTCCTTCTGGCCGAGCGCGGTCGCGGCTTTCTGTTCGTTGATGAACCACGCCTGTTCCGGCATCTTCACGAGGAAGCCGACTTTGAGCGGCTCGTCCGCATGCGCGGACAGTTGCGCGGCAAACGGCGCGGCGAGGGCGGCGGCGGCGATCGCGGTCAGAGTCAAACGGCGAAGCTTGCTGGTCATCTACTGTCTCCTGAGGTTGAAAAGCTGCATTGATGTCGTGGTAGTTGCAGCGGGGTAACGCGGGCGGCGTCAGCCGACGCGCGGATCGGGGTGGATCTCGGCTCGGCAAGCCGGGCGATTCGTGGAGCGGGGCGCACGGCCAGTGGCGCGGCGAAAACCGTGGTGCGGCTCATCGGTTCTAGCCCGCCACGTACGCCGTTTTCACGGCGGTCCAGAACGCGGCATCGCTCGCGCCATAGGCCGACGCCTTGCGCCCGCCGCCGGGTCCGTGATGTTCGACGGCCGTGGTCGGCAGGTTGATCGTGACGAGACCGCTCTGCACGTGGCGGCGGAAATGCCGCGCGCGTTCGAGCGAGCGCGTGCAAATGCCGGCGCACAATCCGTAGGTGGTGTCGTTCGCGAGATGCAGCGCGTGTTCGTAATCGTCCGCACGCAGCACGACCGCGAGCGGCCCGAAAATCTCTTCGCGCGCGATGCGATGCTCCGGTTCGCCGACAAACAGCGCCGGCTCGAAAAAATAGCCGCGCGTCGCGCGCTGCAGCTGCCTACCGCCGCGCAGCAACTGCGCGCCTTCCTGTTCGCCGATGCGCACGTATTCGAGATTGCGTTCGAGCTGCGCGGCGTTCGCCGCCGGGCCGATGTCGGTGCCGTGCTTCAGCGCGTGATCGACGGTGAGTTTCGCGAGCTTCGCCTGCAACGCGTCGACGAACTGCGCGAACACCGCGCGCTCGACGATCAGCCGCGCGGCCGCGGTGCTGCGCTGGCCCGTCGCGCTGAAGGCGCCGGTCAGCGCGGCATCGACCGCGCCGTCGAGATTGGCGTCGGCCAGCACGACAAACGGATTCTTGCCGCCCATCTCGAGCTGCACGCGTGCCTGGCGCGTCGCGGCAGCCTGTAGCACACGTGTGCCGGTATCGGACGAACCGGTGAAGCTGATCGCGGCGACGAGCGGATGCGCGACGATTCGCGCACCGACTTTGCGGCCGCTGCCCATCACGAGGTTGAACACGCCGGCCGGCAAGCCCGCGCGACTGACGATCGACGCGAGCGCCGCCGCGCAGGCCGGCACCGATTCGGCCGGCTTGTACACGACGCAGTTGCCATGCGCGAGCGCGGCACCGATCTTCGCCGCGGCGATCGCGAGCGGCGCGCTCCACGGCGCGATGACGCCGACCACCCCGAGCGGCTCGCGCGTCACGTCGATTTCGACGCCGGCACGCGCGGACGCGAGCGGTTCGGCGAACGCGCGCAGCGCCTCGGCGGCGAACAGCTTGAACAGTTGCCCCGCGCGCGTCGCTTCGGCGAGCGCCTCGGGCAGCACCTTGCCGACTTCACGCGCGAGCAGACGCGCCAGTTCCTCGCGGCGCGCGAGCATTTCGCTGCCGATCGCGTCGAGCGCGTCGGCGCGGCGCTGCGCGGAGGCGAGCGACCAGTCGCGAAACGCCGCGTGCGCCGCCTCGATTGCGCTGTCGGTCTGCCGCACGTCGGCCCGCACGTATTCGCCGACCGGTTCGTCGAGATCCGACGGATTGAGCGACACGCCCGCGGTCGCACCCGTCTCCCATCCGCCATTGATGTAATGGCGAAACGGGCTGGTAACGAGGGGGACGAGCGGATCGCGGTTCATCGGCGGAAAAGGCGCACCGGAAGTTCACAAAAGTCCACGAATGGTATGAGTCGTCCCAATAACTTTCCAATCCCTTTTTAGGCTTCTCCGATATCAGTTTCGATATGGCATCATGGGAACTTCAAAGCAGAACGTACAAACATCGCCCGTAAAAACCTGGAGACCCCTGCGATGACGCGTAGCTATTCGAACTGGTTCGTGCGCGCGCGCCTGAAGACGCGCCAGTTGCTGCTGCTTGCCGCGATGGAGGAGGAGGGCAACGTGCGCCGCGCGGCTGACGTGCTCGGCATGACGCAGCCGGCCGCGTCGCGCCTGTTGAAAGAACTCGAGGACATGCTCGGCGTGAGCCTGTTCGACCGCACGCCGCACGGTATGCACGCGACGCTGTACGGCGAGGTGATGATCCGCCACGCGCGCATGGTGCTGTCGAACCTGAGCCAGGCGCACGACGAAATCTCGGCGCTGCGCTCGGGGCTCGCGGGTCAGGTGCGCATCGGCGTGATCGCCGCGGCTGCCGCGACGATGGTGCCGCGCGCGATCGCGAGCGTGAAGGAGCGTTATCCGCAGTTGCAGATCTGGACAGAGGTCGAGACCTCCGACGTGATGCTGCCGCGGCTCGCCGAAGGCGACCTCGACATCATGATCGGCCGCGTGCTCGAACGGCAGAATCAGTTCAAGACCGACGTGCGCTACGAGCCGCTCGCCGACGAACCGCTGTGCGTGGTCGCCCGGCCTGGCCATCCGCTCGAAAACGAAACGGGATTGACGCTGCGCGGTATCGTCAACGCGGCGTGGGTGCTGCATCCGCCTGGCAGCGTGCTGCGCCACCGCTTCGATCTGATGTTTTCGCAGATTGGCCTGAATCCGCCGCAGAACGTCGTCAATACGAATAACTTCCTCGCGATTTCGAGCCTGCTGCTGCAAAGCGACATGTTGGCTGTATTGCCCGATGAAGTGGCGCGTCAGTACCAACAGTACGGGGTATTGAAACGCGTACCGATCGATTTACCGTGCAGGATGGACACATTCGGTATCATCACGCGCCAGTCGCATCTGTTGTCTCCGGCGGCCGCCGTCGTGCTCGAGGCGCTGCGGGAGGCGGCCCGCGACGTGTACGGCACCGCCATGGAACCGGTGGTGGCCCGGTAAATGCTTCCTTCCGTGTCATAGGCACCGGCCGACGGCGCGGGAGGAACAGACGATGTACAGCAAACACAAGAAACGGCAACGCGCCGTCGACGATTCATTTTCGCTGCGCTCCGGTGGAGCGAGCGCCTGGTTTAGCAACGGCATGGCTCTCAAATCGACGATATACAAGGCTGAAGTGCAGATCGCGGACATGGACCGGCACTATTACGCCGACCATTCACTGACGATCGCCCGTCACCCCTCGGAAACCGACGAACGGATGATGGTCCGCGTCGCCGCGTTCGCGCTGTTCGCACAGGAGCGGCTGGAGTTTTGCAAAGGTTTGTCGGATGTCGACGAGCCGGATCTGTGGGCGAAGGATCTGACCGGCGCGATCGACACCTGGATTGAGGTCGGCCAGCCCGACGAGCGCCGCATCGCGAAGGCGAGCGGCCGTGCCAATCACGTGATCGTGATCGCGTATGGCGGGCGGACCTCGGAAATCTGGTGGCAGGGCGTGCGCAACAAGGTCGAGCGCCTGCGCAACGTGACGGTCTGGACGCTCGGCGAGGACGTCGCGGTATCGCTCGGCTCACTCGCCGAGCGCACGATGCGGCTGCAATGCACGGTGCAGGACGGCGAAGCCTGGCTCGGCAGTGCCGAAGCCGACGCGGTGAAGATCGACTGGACCGTACTGAAAGCGCCCGCCGACGCATGATGGAACCGGTCTGAACCGGTTTTCGCGCAGTTTCGTTTTCGCTTTCAGAGCGACGTGATTCGCGCCGCCTCCGGCGGCCCCTTCAGTTCGATCATGTTGCCCTCCGGGTCGAACAGATACAGCGACGGTCCAAACCCGTCCGCGCCATAACGCACCCCCTGTTCGCCGAGCCGCGCGCCATGCGCGCTCAGATGCGCCTTCAGCGCGTCGGCGTCGAACGACTCGACGCGCAGACACAGGTGATCCATGTTGCGCCCCGTGCCCGCCTCACCGTTTTCCGCGCGATCGAGCTTAGCGCCGACCTGCAGCAGATCGATCAGCGATCGGCCCGCGCGCAGCTGCGTGAGGCCGAGTTCGCGCTGCTCCTTTTCAACGCTGCAACCGAGTACGTCGCAGTAAAAGCGCGCGAGGGTGTCGACGTGCGTCGCCCGGATCACGACGTGGTCGATCTCGCGAATGTGGATTTTCATGCTGAACGCCCTTTCGCTAGTACGGAGAACCGATTAGGAAGTGTAGGAGAAAGGGCGGGGGGCGGATCGGCGGGCAAAAAAAAAGCCCGCTCAAGTGGAGCGGGCTGAATCCATATCAGGAGGAGACATGGAGGAGACAAGTACTAATATACACATCGGCTTGGTGCGACGCAATAACTTTTTAAGGGAAAACCCGATATCTTGCAAAATTGTCGCAGTTTGAGGCAAAACGCCCGGCCGCGGGGCGTTCCGCGGCGTTTCGGACCGCGATTTGTCCGGTTTGACCCCACTACGGGTGAGGACAAGCGCGTCCGAATGACAGAGCAAGAACCGGCGCGTACTGTGCAGCGAACAGGCCTAGATTGATGAGCATCGACACTGACTGCCCATCCGGGCCCCAGGACATCATGAACGCCACCACTCGCCATTCCACCCCCATGCGCACCACCGCGGACGTCGGTGCCACCCAGTGGCTCACCGACGACGAGCGCTGGGACGCCGTCACCCACCGCGACCACGATGCCGACGGCGCATTCTTCTACGCGGTCAGGACGACCGGCGTGTTCTGCCGGCCGTCGTGCGCGTCGCGCCAGCCGCGCCGCGAAAACGTCGCCTTCTTCACCGATGCCGCCGCCGCGCGCGCCGCGGGCTTCCGCGATTGCAAGCGCTGCCAGCCGGGCGGCCTGCCACGCGAGCTTGACATCGTCGCGAGGGCCTGCGCGGCGCTCGACGCCGATCCGCAGCAGCGCCTCACGCTCGCGCAACTGAGCGACGCCGTGCACGTGAGCCCGTTTCATTTGCAGCGCCTGTTCAAGCGCGTCGTCGGCGTGTCGCCGCGTCAGTACCAGGCCGCGCAGCGCGGCGCCGCGCTGCGCGACGCGCTACAGGGCGGCGCCGATGTCACGCGAGCGACACTCGACGCCGGTTTCGGCTCGCCTTCGCGCATGTACGACAGCGCGCCGGCCGAGCTCGGCATGGCGCCCTCCGCTTACCGGCGCAAGGGCGCCGGGCTAACGGTGCGCTACGCGAGCGCGCCGACCTCGCTCGGCTTCGTGCTGGTCGCGGCGACCGATAAGGGCATCTGCAAGATCGGTTTCGGCGACGACACCGCGCTGTTGATCGACGAATTGCGCGGCGAGTTCTCGAACGCAGAGCTGCGCGAGGACGCTGGGCGCCTAGCACCGTTCATCGCGCAGATCGATGCGTACCTGCGCGGCACGCGCCAGGACTTCGACCTGCCGCTCGACATCGCGTCAACCGCGTTCAAACAGCGCGTGTGGGATGCTTTGCGACGCATTCCGTACGGCGAAACGCGCAGCTACTCGCAGATCGCCGAGGCGGTCGGTTCGCCGCGCGCGGTACGCGCCGTCGCAAGTGCATGCGCGACCAATCCGGTCGCGCTCGCGATTCCTTGCCATCGCGTCGTGCAGAAGGGCGGGGCGCTCGCCGGCTATCGCTGGGGGCTGCCGCGCAAGGCCGCGTTGCTCGACAATGAGGCGCAGCACGCAGGCGGCGCTTCAGCCGGCGACGCGCCGCGCCGCCGCGCTAGCCGCCCCGATGCCGATTCCCGCCACTCCAACCTGGATCACGCCGCTTGAGCTCGCTTAACGACGTCGCAACTCTGGAATTACCGTTCAAGGCACCGTTCGACTGGCCGCGGCTGCTGCGTTTTTTCAGCGGCCGCGCGACGCCTGGCGTCGAAGCCGTCGAGGACGGCGCGTATCGTCGCGCGATCGACTGGAACGGCGACAGCGGCACACTCAGCGTGCGGCTGCATCCTCGCAAGCGCTGCGTCGTCGCGAGCATCGAAGGGCCGGCGAGCCGGCATGCCGATGCACTCGCCGCGCCGATCGCGAAGATGTTCGATCTGCGCGCCGATCCGAAGAAGATCGCCGCCGGACTCGCCGCGGACCCGTGGCTCGCGCCGCTCGTCGCCGCGGTGCCTGGCCTGCGGGTGCCGGGCGCATGGTCAGGCTTCGAACTGGTGGTGCGTGCGATCGTCGGTCAGCAGGTCAGCGTGAAGGCCGCGACGACCATCATCGGACGGCTCGTGCAGCGCGCGGGCCAACGCATCGACGGCCATCCGCACCAGGACACCGCGTGGCGTTTTCCGACGCCGGCCGCGCTCGCCGAAGTCGATCTCGCGCAGATCGGCATGCCCGGCAAACGCGTCGCCGCGTTACAGGGCTTCGCGCGCGCAGTCGCGAGCGGCGACGTCCCGCTCGACAGCAGCGACACCGTCGACGCCGCGAGCCTGCGCGCCGCGTTGCTCGCGCTCGCGGGCATCGGCCCATGGACCGTCGAATACGTCGCGATGCGCGCATGGCGCGATCCCGATGCATGGCCCGCGTCGGATCTCGTGCTGATGCAATCGATCTGTGCGCGCGATCCTTCGCTGATACGGCCTGCACAGCAGCGCAGCCGCAGCGACGCGTGGCGGCCGTATCGCGCGTATGCCGCGATGCATCTGTGGAACGAGGTAGCGGATCGGGCGGGCGCGGCGCGCGGCGGGTGAGCTGAGCTGAGCGTCGTCACGACGCGCTGATGGCGATGGCGCAGTTCAGCGCGACCCCGCCATGCGCGCTCAAACCCCGCCGAAGCGGCCGCAAGCAGCCGTTCTGGCGAGATGTTAAAGTGCCCGCTACTGAAAATTCCGCCGAACGTTGTCAGCCGCTGTATCGCCTGTGAATCGTCTGGCGATACACGGCGACCGGCAACGCCCGACCTGCATCAATGCCAAACACCACACCATCCGGCACGACCGACGTGCTTTCGCACCGCCTGTCCGTGCTCGACTCGAGCCCGCAGCGCGATGCGCTGATACGCGGCCTGCGCGGCATCGAAAGGGAAAGCCTGCGCGTAACGCGCGACGGCCAGCTCGCGATGACGCCGCATCCGCGCGCGCTCGGCTCGGCGCTCACGCATCCGTCGCTGACGACCGACTACTCCGAGGCGCTGCTCGAGCTGATCACGCCGGCCGAGCAGGACGCCGCCGAAACGCTCGCGCAGCTCGACGTGCTGCATCGTTTCGTCTACGCGGAGCTCGGCGACGAGATCCTGTGGAACAACTCGATGCCGGGGCTGTTGCCCGCCACCGACGACGGCATTCCGATCGCGCACTACGGCACGTCGAACATCGGCAAGCTGAAGTACGTGTACCGGGTCGGCCTCGCGCTGCGCTATGGCCGCACGATGCAGTGCATCGCGGGCATCCACTACAACTATTCTCTGAACGAAGAAGTGTGGCGCCTGCTGCACGCCGATCAGCAATCCACCGCGAACGCCGTCGACTTCCAGTCCGACCGCTACCTCGCGCTGATCCGCAATTTCCGCCGCACGAACTGGCTGCTGATGTATCTGTTCGGCGCGTCGCCGGCGCTCGATCGTCGATTCCTCCGCGATCGCAAACACACGCTCGACACGTTCGACGCCGACACGCTGTATCGCCCGTACGCGACGAGCCTGCGCATGAGCGATCTCGGCTATTCGAACACGACCGCGCAGGCCGCGCTGCACGCCGACTACGACACGCTGCCCGGCTATCTCGACGCGCTCGCGAAAGCCGTGAGCCAGCCGTATCCCGCCTACGAGCAGATCGGTACGCAACGCGACGGCGAGTGGGTGCAGATCAACACCAACGTGCTGCAGATCGAAAACGAGTTCTATTCGACGATCCGTCCGAAGCGCGTCACGTATCCGGGTGAGCGGCCGCTCCATGCGCTCGCCGTGCGCGGCGTGCAATACGTCGAAGTGCGTTGCATGGATATCGATCCGTTCGAGCCGAGCGGCATTTCGCTCGAAACATCGCGCTTTCTCGATGCGTACCTGCTCGTATGCGCGCTCGACGACAGCGCGCCATTGCCTCCGCCCGCCTACACCGAAGCGAATCAGAACTTCGGCCGCGTGACGATGGAAGGCCGCAAGCCAGGCCTCGAACTGGTTCGCGACGGCAAGCCGGTCGCGATGACCGAATGGGCCGACGAACTGCTCGTGAAAATCGACGCCGCGGCGGCCGTGCTCGACGGCTTGAGGGGCGGCGACGAACACGCGCGCGCGGTCGCCGCGCAACGCGCGAAGCTCGCGGACGTATCGCTGACGCCATCGGCGCGCGTGCTGCAAACGATGCGTGACCAGCAGCAGAGCTTTCTCGCGTTCGGCCTCGCGCAAAGCGAAGCGCACGCCGCGTACTTCCGCGCGCGTCCGCTCGATGCCGAGCAGTCCAAGGCGTTTGCGGACCTCGCGGTGCAATCGCTCGACGAACAGGCGAAGCTCGAACGCGAGGAGGTTGGTTCGTTCGACGCGTTCGTCGCCGCGTATCGGGCCTATACGCTCAATCGCTTCAGTGTCTGAGCGCTCGGACCACAACAACTCGAGAAGTAATCAAGCGGCCCACGTGGCCGCTTTTTCTTTGTCCGTGCGAAACCGCAAGTAAGCTCTACGGATTGCTCTCTGCGAGCGCGCGCAATCGGCAAATTCTCCACGCGCCGTCGCGATTCTCTGATCTGGGTGAAACACCGCCTGGATGGGGTGGTCCAAAATGTTATGACAGGCTTCGCAGCGGAGGTACCGACGTGAAGAACAAAGCTCTGTTGGCCGCACTGTGTCTCGTAGCGACTGCGGGATGCTCAACGCAGGGTCAGGTCAATCCGGACGTCATGCAGATCGCGACCAAGCCGTTGACGTGTTCGAACAAGGCCGAATGCGACCTCTGGTGGCAACGGGCGCAATCGTGGGTCGCGAGTCATTCGAAGTACAAGATCGAGACCGCTAACGACTCGCTAATCCAGACCGCCGGCCCCGACGGTGGCAAGCGGGCTCTCGCGTTTCAGATCACGCGCGCCTCGGAACCCGATGGCACCGTTACGATCGGCTTTTCCGCGCACTGCGACAGCTCGCTCGGCTGCAAGCCGAATCCGTGGGAAGCCGGTGCTGATTTCAAGCAGTATGTGAGGGGCACCACGGGCACAGCCGCCAGCGCGCCGCAAGGCAGTGCGACGCCATCGCAGAACGCGCCCGATGCGACGCATCCGGAGACGATGCCCGGAAAGACCACCAGGCTGCCGAATGGCGAGGCGATGTCGCAATAGCTGAAGCTGTGGCGGCAGCGGCGATGCATTCGCCGCCGCCGCGTGTTTGCTTCAGTGTCCTAACGAGGGCCCGCTGCCCTTGCGTGGCTTGGTGATCCACACGAGCAAGGCCAGCACGATAAACGCCGCGCACGAGATGCGGAAAAAATCGTTGGTGGCCATCATGTACGCCTGGCTAGTCACCACCTGGTTCAGCTGCGCGGTGAGACTGTCGCCGGACAGCCCAGCGCCCGCGAGCGCATTCGTATAGGCGTTCGTGTTGGCCGAATACGTGTTGACCGTATCGGCGAGCATCGCGTGGTGATAGATCGTGTCGTTTTCCCAGAACGTCGTGCTGATCGCAGTGCCGATCGCGCCCGACAACGTGCGGAAAAAGTTCGACAGACCCGACGCGCTCGCAAGACGCTCGTCGGGCACGCTCGACAGCGTGATCGTTGTCATCGGCACGAAGAAGCACGCGACGCCGATGCCCTGCACGAGCCGCGGCAGGATCACGTGGCCGAACGGCACGTCCAGTGTGAACGTCGAGTTCCAGAACGACACGATCGCGAACACGATGAACGCGAAGCTCGCGACCATGCGCAGATTCAGCCGATGCATGTTCTTGCCGATCATCGGCGATAGAAACAACGCAAGCAGTCCGACCGGTGCCGTGGCGAGACCCGCGAGGCCCGCCGTGTAGCCCATCACCGTTTGCAGCCATAGCGGAAAGATCACCACCGAGCCGAAGAACGCCATGAAGCCGAACGAAATGATGACGACGCCAAGCGCGAAATTGCGATCCTTGAACAGCGACAGGTCGACGATCGGCTCCTCCTCGGTCAACTCCCACACGAGCAGGAATGCAATCGACACGAGCGCTATCACGGCGAGCGCGACGATGAACGTCGAGTTGAACCAGTCGCGGTCCTTGCCGAGGTCGAGCATCATCTGCAGGCAAGACACGCCGGTCACGAGCAGCACGAGGCCCACCACGTCGATGCGCTGGCGCGTCGTCTGCGTTTCGCGGCCACGCAGCAGCAGATACGCGCAGAACGCCGAGAACAGGCCGATCGGAACGTTGATGTAGAAGATCCACGGCCACGTGAAGTTATCGGTGATATAGCCGCCCATCACCGGGCCGAAGATCGGCGCGCAGATCACCGTCATCGCCCATAAGCCGAGCGCAAGGCCGCGCTTCGCGGGCGGGTAGGAGCGCATCAGGATCGTCTGCGACAGCGGCACCATCGGCCCGGACACGAGCCCTTGCGCAAGCCGGAATGCAATCAGCGATTCGAAGTTATGCGCGAAACCGCAGGCCGCCGACGCGATCGTGAACAGCAGCACCGACAGCGTGAAGAGCCGAACTTCGCCGACGCGTCGCGCGAGCCAGCCGGTCAGCGGCACGGCAATCGCCGAGGCGACCGAGTACGACGAGATCACCCAGGTGCCCTGACTGGCCGCGACGCCGAGGCTGCCGGAAATGGTCGGCACTGCGACGTTCGCAATCGAGGTGTCGAGCACCTCCATGAAGGTGCCGAGCGCAAGGCCGACGGTCAGCAGCGCGAGCGTGCCGCCTTTGAGCGGAGCGGGTTCGGCTACGGGCAGCGCGGCGTTGGAAGCCGTGGCATCCATAATTTTGGTTCTCCTCAGGCGGCAAAAGCTTGTCGTGGCAGCTTTATCGGGCGTCCCAGACACGATGCTTACATGCCAGATCACCCTCTGCCCAGACAGATATCTGATGACAATGGCGCCTTGGAAAGGCGCCTTGTGATTGTCTTGCTAGTACTTCGTGATGAAGCGCCGCCGCCCTCCGACGACGACCGCGCCTCGACGCATGCTTTGGCTCATC
The DNA here is from genome assembly GCF_040948765.1 of Paraburkholderia sp. BR10923. Lineage (NCBI taxonomy): Bacteria > Pseudomonadati > Pseudomonadota > Betaproteobacteria > Burkholderiales > Burkholderiaceae > Paraburkholderia > Paraburkholderia sp. BR10923. The sequence continues at coordinate 289,667 of NZ_JBFPKO010000003.1, forward strand.
GCCGCGGCTCGTCCGGCGGTGGCGCCGGTCCGCAACCTACGTTGGCTTCGCCCTCGGGACCGTTTGCGATGAAACGGGCGAGCAGGTGAATCAGCGTCGCGTGCTCCTCGGCGGTAAAGCCGCGCAGTTGGTCGTTCAGCACGGTCGCGCCGAGGTTCGGCAGTTGCCGCGCGGCCTCATGGCCTTGCGGTGTCAGCTCCAGTTTCACCATGCGTCGGTCGTCGTTGCTGCGCGTGCGCACGACGAAGCCTTTCTTTTCCAGGCGATCGAGCAGTCGCGTCATCGAGCCGCTGTCGTACGACATCGCGCGCGACAGCTCGAAAGGCGTGCTCGCGCGGCGCGACGACAGCATCAGAATCACGCCGATCTGCTGCGCGGTGAGTCCGAGCGGCTTGACCGCACGGTCCGTGCGCTCGACCAGCACATTGCGCGCTTTCGTCAGGTAGTAGCCAAGACTGCTCGTGAGCTCGACTTCGTCCGCTTTGTAGGGGCCATCAACCATGGGGTATCCGAAACATCCAGGCAAGACGAAGTTTAGCTGCCTAAGCAGACAAGTCAAATCACATTTTGCGGTGCGCAACGAGCCAGCCTAAAAACAACAGTCGAATCATTTGCGCCGCACAGTATCTTGAAATTTGATTGCATGGTCAATATTATGACAAGCAATGAGTTTCGCGCGTCCTGCGCCATTCGAGACCATGTTCTGACCGATCGACCGCACGCCGCCCGCCTCGCGACGCGCGCCAAAGGATTTCCCCGATGCTGTACATCAAAAACACGCTTGGCGGCCTCAGCCGCTCACTGACCGATTCCGCACTCCATAGCTTCCAGGGCCGGCACCGCTGGTGGAAGCTCGCGCTTTTCGCGGGATTGCTCGTGCTGCCTGGCGGGTCCGTGGGCGTCGCGCTGCTCGCTTGGGCCGAGCATCGACGCGAAACGAAGCGGGCGAAGAAGGGCAACGCCGTAGTCGTGGAATCCAGCGAAATCGTATTGCCGAAGGAAAGCTTCGCGATTGAGACGGAAAACGTCGTCGCCGCGACAGCCAACAGCGGCAACGCTTGCCTCGCATCCGGTGGTGCGTCGTGCCGGGCCTCGGCTGGCAAACTCGCGTGTCAGCGTCAGCGTCAACGCCAGCAGACCCAATCCACGAAAACGAGGCTCTGAAGGGGTACCGATTCGCCGCGCTTTTCTCGCCATTCAAACACCGCAAACCCGCTGCCCCTCGCTCCACCGGTAACAACGCGTAACCATCGCGTCACCGCAAGTAACACACCTGCGCACCGCCTCGCATTAACCTTTCAGCTTTCGGTTTCCCGCGCTCGCGCGGGCCCATACGCTAACATTCCGGCAGACCACGATCTCGCCCGGTCGCTGGCGCCCTTCCCAGCCATACCGCGGCGTCCAGAAGGAATTCATTGCATGCAGTCTGTTCGAATCGCGCGCGCGCGGGCATTTGCACCGCGCGTCCTATCCGTTGCCGTCAGCGCGGCCTGCGCGGCACTCGTCGCCGCCTGCGCGGTCGGCCCGGACTATCAGCGGCCGGCCACCGAGATCCCCGCGTCGTTCAAGGAGGCCGCGCCCGGCTGGAAGGTTGCCGAGCCCGCCGATCAACACGACCGCGGCGACTGGTGGGCGATCTACGAAGACCCGAAGCTCAACGAACTCGAAGACAAGCTCAACGCAGCGAACCAGACCATCGCGCAATTCGCCGCGAACTACCGGCAGGCGCGCGCGCTCGTCGGCGAAGCGCGGGCCGCGTACTTCCCGACCATCGGTGCGTCGGCGGGCGCGACCCGCTCGGGCAACGGCTCGCAAACCGGCGGCAATGCGACGACGGCGACGAGTCGCGAAGGCATCAATAACAGCTTCAACGTCCAGATGACGGCGAGCTGGGAGCCGGACCTGTGGGGCTCGGTCACGCGCTCGGTCAACGCACAAAAAGCCGGCCAGCAGGGCGCGGCCGCCGAACTCGCAAACGCGCGCCTGTCCGCTCAGGCAACGCTCGCGCAGACCTACTTCCTGCTGCGCGCGCTCGACTCCACGCAGAAGCTGCTCGACGACACCGTTCTCGCCTATCAGCGCTCATTGCAGCTCACGCAGAATCAGTACGCGGCCGGCGTCGCCGCGCGCTCGGACGTGATCCAGGCGCAAACGCAGCTGCAATCGGCGCAGGCCGCCGCAATTGAGAACGGCATCCAGCGCGCGCAGGACGAGCACGCGATCGCGGTGCTGATCGGCGTGCCCGCGTCGATGTTCTCGCTGCCGCCGATGCCGCTCACCGCGACGCCGCCCGCCGTGCCCGCGCAGATGCCGTCCGCGCTGCTCGAACGCAGGCCGGATATCGCATCGGCGGAACGCAAGGCCGCGGCAGCCAACGAGCAGATCGGCGTGGCGATCGCCGCGTTCTTCCCGTCGCTCACGCTGTCGGCGACCGGGGGCTTCGAGAACTCGGTGTTCTCGCAATTGTTGACGTTGCCGTCGCGCTTCTGGACGCTCGGCCCACAACTGGCCGGGACGATCTTCGACGCCGGCCTGCGCAAGGCCCAAACCGAGGCCGCGCGCGCCACCTATGACGCGGATGTCGCGACCTATCGGCAAACGGTGCTCGCCGCGTTCCAGGACGTCGAGGACAACCTTGCGTCGCTGCGCATCCTCGAGCAGGAAATCGTCGTGCAACGGCAGGCGGTCGACTCGGCGCGCCAGGCGCTCGCCATCGTGACGAACGAGTACAAGGCGGGTACGGTCGGCTTCGTCAACGTGCTGACCGCGCAGACCACGGCGTTCACGGCCGAACAGAAGCTCGAGAATATCGCCGGGCAGCGGATGGTGTCGTCGGTGGGGCTCGTGAAGGCGCTCGGCGGCGGCTGGGATGCGTCGCAGATGAATCGCGAGACCGGCGATGTCGCGGCGCCCGCGCCGCTGCCGGCATCGGCTCCGGCGGCTGCGGCAGTCGGCGCGGCGTCCATCGCACAGGGCAACGCGCCGCAAGCGCGGGTGCAAAGCAAATAATTGCCCGCTGCGCCCGCCGCGCAGCAGAATCGCAATGTAGAAGAGGCATGACCGCGATTCGCGGCCATGCCTCTTTTTTCATCGCGCTACGCGCGCGAAGCGCACCTCAGTGCATGAACGTCAGCGCCACCGTATCCGGCCCGCTCGGCCGGCCAAGCAGATTCAGCAGGCCGGCGAGGTTATCGTGCTGTTCCGGCGCGGCGCTCGCCGTGCCACGAAACGACGTCGATGTGGCGGACATCGTGCCGCTGCCGGTCAGCGTCAACGGTCCTTTGATCGTACTCAGATCGAGCGCCGACGACTTGCCCTGCGCCTGAAACCTGACCCGGTACGACCCGAGCGGCTTCACGAGCGACACACGCGAGCTGACGTCGTCGAGCGTCATCGTCAGCTGGCCGAACGCTTCGCCGTTGAAGCTGCGCCAGTCGGTCCACGACAACTGCACATTGCCCTGCAGATCGAGCGTGTTGAATGGCGCGCCAAGCCCCGCGAGCAGCGACGCCGGCACCGCGAGCACGCCCGGCGTGACGGTTGCGCCGCGCGGCGTCGCATCGACCGTGATCGGGTCGGGCATTGCCTCGCTATGGCGCATGACCATGCGCACGCGTCCGGTGAAAAGCGGCCAGAACGCGGTGCGCCACTCGATCCGCCCAGGCAGCAGCGTCGCCGCGCTCATATCGGAGCCGGCGGCCAGCATCAGCGTCGCCGAGCCGTGCCACAGCGAGCCCTCGGCGTCGACAAGATTGACGTGCCCGTGCGTTTGGCGCGCGAACTGCGGCGTAATCCACGCGGCCGGCAGCAGCGCGAGCGTCACGGCCGCCACCGACAAAACGGCGACCACCAGCCACGGCAGCGCCCTACGCAGGCGCCACATCCAGTAATTCATGCGAGATCCTGTAGCGAGCGGCGCGTCGTTATTTCGTGCTCGACGGTTGCAGCGCGACCGTCAGATCCACCTGGCCGTCGTCTTTCAACGCGGTGATATGCGCCTCGGAGACCTGCACCTTGAACTGCTTTCGCACGTCATCGACCCACGCGGTCCAGGCCGGAAACGCGACGTTTTTCATCTGCACCTGCACCGCGTTGCCGACGAACTGCACCTGCGTCGCGGCGAGGCCGTGCTCGCCGAGCGATGCGGAGAGCGCGTCCTTCAGCGCCGCGCCGGTCGGCGCGACACCTTGCGCGGCCGCCGACAGCGCACGCGCCTCGTTCGCCTGCGCGGTCATCTGCGCGAGCTGCCGCTGCAGGCTGGGCAGCGATTGACGCAAATGCGCGCGGCCTTCCTGCGCGGGCGCCCATAGCACCGACCATGCGATCGCCACGGCGAGCGCGGCGCCGCCCCACGTCAGCAGCGCCTTCTCGCGATCGGTGCGCTGGTCCCAGAAGCCAGCCCATGTTTGAGCGAGTTCAGCTTTCATTGTCCGTTCCTGATGGTCCACTTGCCGGTGCTGCTGTCGATCGCGCCGGTCAGGCCGTTGCGCGCGAGGCGCTTGGCGAAGTCGGGGTCGACCTTGATCGCGGGTTTGAAGGTCACGTCGAGGCGGTGCTCGTGATAGTCGAGCGCGGCGATGCCGTTGACCGGCAGCGGCGACAACGAGCGTGCGAGGCCGTCGGCGAGCGACAGGAAATCCTCCGGCGACAGCTCGCCCGCCGCGACGCGCAGCTGTTGCAACTGACGCGCCATCTGATCAGGCGCGTCGAGCACGACGGTCGTCTTCGGGAACGTGTTGAGCAGCAGCTCCGTCATCTGCGTGTTGATCGCGTCGCGCTGACGCGCGAGCATCAGCCACTGCACGTTCGCGCCGATGATCGCGACGACGAGCGCGGCGACCGCGAGCACGATCGGCAAACGCAGACGCCGCAGCGTCGCGCGATCGAGGCGCCACGGCTGCGACGCGAATTCGAACTGGCACAGGTCGAAGCGGCATTCGAGCGCGCGCCGAGCGAGCTGCTCGAACGGCAGCGGACTCGCGCCGTGGATATGCGAGGCGAGCCGCGCGGGACTCGTCGTGGGTTGGTTGGGCTCGTTACCCGGCACTTCGGTCAGCATGTACAGCGACACCGGCGCCGCTCCCGCCAGTGCGGAGAGCGTCGCGTTCACCGCATTGGCCGGGGCCGCGAGACCCTCGCCCTGCACGCCGCGCGCAATCGCCAGTTCGACGCGCGGCACGCCGCTGTCGACCGCGCCTTCGACCAGCAGCGCGGGCGCGGTCTGCACGACCGCACCGAGCACCGCGGCCACCATCGGCACGATGGACGGCGCTTCGGGCGCGACCACCGGCGCGACGCCCGGCGGCGACGTCGCGACGCTCGCCGCGCCCGCCATGACCGGCTCGCGCACCTCGGCGGTTTCGTCGACGTTCCCGGCGACTTCGGTCACCGGCGCCGGCGGCAGGCAACGCGTGACCGGCACCGCGCGCAGGCTGCGATGACCGGCCGCCGTGAACGCCTCGCAGATGAAACGGAACCAGCCGCGATCGATGATCGCGAGCAGGTGCCGGCCTTCCCCAAGCCCCTGCGGATCGACCGCGATATGACAGGTCTGCGGGTCCTGGATCAGTTGATCCTCGACGATATTGGGCAGCGCCTGGCGCAGCTTCGGGCCGCGCAGCGGCGGCAGCGTCGCGGGCATCAGCAGCAGGTCGCGCGCGGCGACCATCAGCACCGTCGTGTTCGCGCGCGGCAGCAGCGCGAGCGCCGAGCGCCCGGCGCGCTGCGTGCGCTCGGCCTTGTCGAGCAGCACGAACGGCAGCTCGGGCAGTTGCCACTCCTGCGAGGGCACCGCCGGATCACGCGGCGGCAATAGGACGATCAGCGTGCTCAAAGGCCACTCTCTCTGTGGATTGCGTTATTCATAGTTGGTCTTGTACCCGCACGATACGCGTAGTGTGAGTCAGCGGATCGCGATAGACGAGTGTCGTGCGATCCACTTCGGCGCGCTCGTGCTGCACAGTGCCGTGGACTAAAAAGTAGCTCGAATTGACGTCGAACTGATTCGGATCGATCGACGCCGATTGCACGCCGGCGGCGGTCAGCGCGAGCTGCACGTCGCCGGCGTTGCGGAAAAACACGGTCTGGCGCCGCGCGACCAAGGCCTGCGCCTGCGACACGGCCATGCCCGGCACCACCGCCGCGATCACTTCGGCCGACGCGGTGTTCATGTTGATCGCAGTGACGGTCGGCAGCACGGTGACGAACGGCCGCAGCTTTGCGACGATCTCCGGTGTGTAGCCCGGAATGTCGAGCAGCGAATCGACGCCCGTCATCAAGAGCGGCGCGACCGCCACGTTGTCCTCGCCGTCCTCGATGCCGGGCTGGTTCGTGAAGTTGCCGCCCGTCATCCCGCCGCCGCCGACCTGCGGCGAGCTGCTGATCGACGTGCCGGTCTGAAAGCGCGTCGCCGATTGCGACAGCCCTGCGCGCACGTGCAGCGCGGTCACTTTGGCCAGCTGCCCGCTCAGGCCGAGCGACACCAGCAGGCGCTGATACGCGGCCGTCTGCTCGGCGCTGATTTGCGTCACGCCGGGCGCCGGACTCGCGACCAGATTGCGCAGATTGAATCTGGACTGCGCGTCCTCGATCGAGCCCGACAGATACGTGGCCGCGCCTTGCTCAGCGCGCACCTCGCCGATCTGGCCGAGAAAATCCGACAGCCGCGTTTTCGCGATCGGCACGCCCCACAAGCCGCCCAGATACGTGATGCCCGCCGACGTGTCGCCTTCGGAGCGCAGGATCAGCCGGGTCCAGTCGAGCGCGCCGCGCGCGACCCATTGCGCCTGGGACAGCAGCCGCTGATTTTCGATGCGGCGGATCTGCACCTGCTGGCGCCACAACATGCCGGACACGAGGATCGCCGACAACGCGACGACGAGCAGCGCGCTGATGATGGCGGCGCCTCGCTCGCGTGCACGCGCGCGCGAAGCGGATGGGGACTTCTTCGGCAACGACGAGGAGAACGTCATGTCATTCTCCGACCAGAAAAACGCGCGTAACCGGCTTTGCGAGCGATGTCGCGCCGATGCTGATCTGGAGCCCCGTCACCGAGCGCGGCATCGGCGCGTTGCCAAGTTGCGGCACCTTCAGATTGTTGACGGCCTGGTTCATCGCGGTTTGCACGTCGTTCATCTGGATGGTCCAACCGAGCTTCGGCACATACATGCGCGCCGAGATCGAGCCGACGCCGCCCATCAGCGGCACCGCGGTCCAATCTTCGTCGCTGCCGTGCAACGCGCGCCGCAAGTCGCCGACGTTACCGATCGGCGGCGACGCATAGCGCACCACGCGGCCGTTCGAGATCTGATAGCGCACCACCTGCAGACGCGGCGCGGTGCCCGGCAGCACCATGTGCCGCACGATCTGCAGCGTGTTGCCGGAGACCGAGACCGCGGCCTGGCTGGCTTCGTCATCGCTGGCTGCCTGGCGCGCGTCGATGCGCATCTGGTCGAACAGCTGGGCGAACACCCGCTCGTCTTCCATCGCGTTCGTGATCGTCGAGCGGGCTCGGATGATCTGATCGAGCCCGCGCCACGACAGCACGGCGATCACCGCGAGGATCGCGATCGCGACCAGCAGTTCGATCAGCGTGAAGCCGCGCGCGCCGTAACGGCGGCGGCGCTCACAGCGAGCGGTTGATTTCATTCGCGACCACCGTGACCATCTGGGCGAGATTGCCGGACTGGCCGGGCATCGTCACCATCACTTCGACACGGCGAAACACCGGATTCGGCGTCGCCGTCACATGCTCGGTACAGCGCAGTTGCAGATTGCCTTGCGAGCAATCGAAGCTCGTCGAGCCGATGTTCGGCCATGCATGCTTCAGATGCAGGTCCGCGAGCGCGTTGTCCGCGCTCCAGCCGGCGAGCAGACGCCGGTGCAGATCCGCTTCGCCGCTCGCCAGACTGCCGACCGCGCGCAGCGACGCGGCAAGCGCCACCGCGATGATGGCGAGCGCGACCAGCACCTCGATCATCGTGAAGCCTCGCTGGTTGCGGCACGCTATAGCGCGCGTGTTGCAAGGAGAAGAGGCATGGGCGGCCCTGCCATAACGTCGCATCCGCATGTCAGCGCACCTCGTAGCGGCCATTGCCGGTACTGACGATCGTCGCCTGTCCGGCCGCCGAAAACAGCGTGACCTGCACCGGCACGTCGATCGCCTCGGTACCGAACACGATGCGATCGGCGTGCGAATCCGAACCCGGGAAACTGATCGCGACACTGGTCACGCCGCCTTCCCACTTACGCGGCCCGAGCAGATCGTCACGCAACGGACGCCAGCCGTCCTGGGTGCGCTGATCGAAACGGAAGCCGCCTTCGAACGGCTGCCACGCGATCGGCCGCGCCCGCACCTGCGCTTCGTCGCCAGCCGATTCGAACAGCAGCGCGAGACGCTGCGCTTCTTCGTTCAGATCGGTGCGCGGATTGCGGGTCATCGTCAGCGCGGTCAGCGACACGAGCAGACCCGCGATCACGAGCACGACCATCATTTCGAGCAGCGTGAAGCCAGCCGCGCGGCCGCGGGGTTGCCGGGAGCGCGGCCGTGAAGCCGTACACGGAGTGTCCAGACGGGACTTGCAAGCGGACGTGCGCATAGTGCCGGTCATCGACGATCAACGAATATTCAAACAGCAATGCATCGGTGAAGCACGCACGCTTCGTCGCGCCACGCAAATTGCGGCGCGGCGGGCAGGGCGCCCGGTGAAACCAGCGGCCAACCCAGTGGCAACGAGGGCGCGTGCGTGAACATCATCGAGCCTGGCGGGATGCTCTGTTCTGCGCGCTTATTGCCATGACCCGACGTCGGCATCGTTGCCTTCGCCGCCCGGTTTGCCATCGGCGCCGTAGCTGAACACATCGATCTCACCGTGCACGCCCGGATTTAGATACTGATACGCGTTGCCCCACGGATCATTCGGCAGACGCTCGAGATAGCCGCCGTCCTTCCAGTTGTTCGGCACAGGGTCGGTGGACGGTTTTTCGATCAGCGCGTGCAGGCCTTGCTCCTGGGTCGGATAGCGGCCGTTGTCGAGGCGATAGAGCTTCAACGCCTGCATCACGGTGCCGATATCCTGCTTCGCGGCGACGCGCCGCGCTTCGTCCGGACGGCTCATGATCTTCGGCACGATGAGCGCGGCTAGAATGCCGAGAATCGCGATCACGACCATGATTTCGATCAGCGTGAAACCGCGTTGACGACGGCCGCGTGAACCCGCGTTGTCAGCGCGGCGAATGGTCGACAGTTGCATAGCTTGCTACCTCTTTTCAGGTGAAATTTTCGGCTCGGGTTGTCAGATTGAACACGCCGGGCCGGTCATTTTAATGTCATGCAGTTGAAGGCTTTCAACCCACCGCAATCTTCACAATAGTCCGTACAATGTGCGCATGAACGCCATCCAAATCCGCCTCCTGTCGCTCGCGCTGTTCGCCGCTTTCTGCGCGACGCTCACCTACTGGGTCATCACGCTCACCACGATGTCCGGCGCGCCGCTACCGGCTGCCGCCGCACACGCGCAGGTCTCGACCGACCAGGCCGCGACGCTGTTCGGCGGGCAGCTCGCGCGCAACGTCAATCAGGACATCCATCTGTTCGGCATCCTCGCGTTGAGCGAAGGCGCCGCGGCGATCGTCAGCGTCGGTGGCGAGCCGCCGCACGCGGTGTCGCTCGGCAGCACGCTGATGCAAGGCACCAGGCTCTCCGAAGTTCGCGCCCGCTCGATCATCATCGACCGCAATGGCGCCCACTCGGAAATCTTCCTGCCCGCCAATTCCAGCGGTCCCACCATTTACGTGCGCTGAAACTTGAAGCGGTTGCGCGGCTGATACGGCACGCCGCGCCAATCCTTCCTTTTCCCTCCTCGCGCTACGGCTGCCGCTACTGCACGAGGTTGTTCAGTTCGATGATCGGCAGCATCACCGCAAGCACGATCACGAGCACCACGCCCCCCATCGCCAGAATCAGCAGCGGCTCGAGCAGGCTCGTCAGGAACATCGTGCGACGCTCCAGTTCGCGCGCTTCGCCGTCGGCCGCGCGATCGAGCATCGTCGTCACGTCGCCGGTCGCTTCACCCGAGCGGATCAGGTGCACGAGCACCGGCGGAAACGTCTTCGTGTTGCCCAGCGCGCGCGACAGCGACGTACCTTCGCGCACCCGCACGATCGCATCGTCGATGTTCTCGCGCATTGCGTTGTTGCTGAGCGTATCGGCCGCGGCCTGCAACGCGCGCAGAATCGGCACGCCCGCCGCGGTCAGAATGCCGAGCGTGCTGGCGAAGCGCACGGTGTTATAGCCGCGCACCAGCTTGCCGAGCAGCGGCGCGGTCAGCAGCCAGCGGTCGAAGGCAAGGCGCGGCCCCGGTTGCCTGAGCGTCGCGCGCACCAGATAGACGACCACGATCGCGCCGATCAGCATCGCCCACCACCAGTGCCGCACGAAACCGGACAGCGCCATCATCATGATCGTCAGAAACGGCAGCTGCTGCTTGGTGCTCGCGAACACGTTGACGACCTGCGGCACCACATAGCTGAGCAGGAACGTAACGATGCCGAACGCGATGATCGTGACGATCGTCGGATACGTGAACGCCAGCACGATCTTCTGCTTCAGGGCATTGCGCTGCTCGATGTAATCCGCGAGCCGCGACAGCACCAGGCCGAGCTTGCCCGTGTGTTCGCCGGCCGCGACGAGCGCCCGGTAGATCTCGGGGAAATCCTTCGGATGCTGCTGCAGCGCGTTCGCAAGCGAATGACCGCCGAGCACTTCGGCGCGAATCGCCGCCATCAGCTCGCGGATGTAGTCGCGCTCCGACTGCTCGGTCAGCACCGAGAGCGCTTCGTCGAGCGGCAGGCCCGCGATCAGCAGACTCGCGAGCTGCCGCGTCAGAATCGCCTGCTCGCGCTGCGACAGACGACGCCCGAGCGCGAGCCGCTGATTGCGCTCGCCGCGCGTGCGCGACGCCGCCGGTTCGACGACGAGCGGCGTGAGTCCCTGCGAACGCAGGTTGGTGCGCGCGCCGCGCGCACTGTCGGCGTCGAGCACGCCTTTTTGTGCCTTGCCCGCCGCGTCGATCGCTTCAAAACGGAATGCCGGCATGCGCTTATGCTCCGCCCGTCACGCGAATCACTTCTTCGAGCGACGTCAGTCCCGATGCGAGCCAGCGCTCCGAATCCTCGCGCAGCGTGCGCATGCCTTGGGCGCGGCCCGCTTCGAGAATTTCGGCATCGGCCGCGTTGCGGTGGATCAGCGAGCGGATCGATTCGTCGATCAGCAACAGCTCGTAGACGCCGCGGCGTCCCGCGTAACCGGACTGGCCACAACGGTCGCAGCCGACCGGATGCCAGCGTTTGCTGCCATCTTCTTCGGTGCGCTCTTCGCGGCACACCGGGCACAGCCGCCGCACCAGCCGCTGCGCGAGCACGCCGAGCAGCGACGAGGCGAGCAGATACGGCTCGACGCCCATGTCGGTCAGACGCGTGACGGCCGATGCCGCGTCGTTCGTGTGCAGCGTGGCGAGCACCAGGTGGCCGGTCAGCGATGCCTGCACCGCGATCTGCGCGGTTTCGAGGTCGCGGATTTCACCGATCATGATGACGTCCGGGTCCTGACGCAGAATCGAGCGCAATGCGCGCGCGAAGCTCATGCCGATCCGCTCGTTGACCTGGGTCTGGCCGATGCCGGACAGGTCGTATTCGATCGGGTCTTCCACCGTCATGATGTTGGTGGTTGCCGTCTCCAGTCGCGACATCGACGCATACAGCGTCGTCGTCTTGCCTGAGCCGGTCGGGCCCGTCACGAGCACGATGCCGTGCGGCTTGCCGATCAGCTTGTCGAACTGGCCGAGCGTGTCGGATGCCATGCCGAGCGCTTCGAGATTGAGCCGCGCCGCGTCTTTCTCGAGCAGACGCAGCACCGCGCGCTCGCCGTGGCCCGTCGGCAGCGTCGATACCCGCACGTCGACCGGACGACCGCCAACGCGCAGCGTGATGCGGCCGTCCTGCGGCAAACGTTTTTCCGCGATGTCGAGCTGCGCCATGATCTTGATCCGCGAGATCAGCGCGCCGTGCAGCGCTTTCTTGGGCCGCACCACGTCGCGCAGCGTGCCGTCGACGCGAAAACGCACTACCGACGCATTCTCGAACGGTTCGATATGAATATCCGATGCCTGCTCGCGTGCGGCTTGCGTGAGCAGCGCGTTGATCATGCGGATGATCGGCGCGTCGTCTTCCGATTCGAGCAGATCCTCGACCTCAGGGATGTCCTGCATCAGCCGCGACAGATCGACTTCGCCTTCCACTTCGCCGACCACCTGCGCGGCGCTGCCGTCCTGGCGCGCATAGGCCTGGTTGATCGCCTGCGCGAGATCGTCGGCGGGCACGCGCACGACCGACACTACGCCGTAGTTGCGCGCGATTTCGGCAAGCGCGGCTTCGCTCGTGCGTTCGCTGATCCAGACTTCGAGGCTATCGGCATGCTGATGCGCGACCAGGATCTGGCCGCTGCGCGCAAAACCGTATGGCACGAGCCGGGCGGCAAGCGGCGAGGGCGCCGCGCGCTCGCCGGCCGCGACATCGCCGTTCAGCGGACGTTGCGAGGGCGCGGTTTGCGCGGGCATCTGCGTCACGGACGCGCTCCCGGCGACACCGTGCTCGGCACCGGGCCGCTCGCCGGCTCGACGACGGCCGGTTGTGGCATGGTTTGCGGCACCGTCTGCGGCACGGGTTGGGTTGTAGTCTGCGCGCCAGCTTGGGGTACGGCCGGCGCGCCAGCTTGGGGTACGGCCTGCGGCGGTACCTGTTGTGGAACCTGTTGCGGTGCCTGCTGCGGCATCATCTGCTGGCGGCGCATCTGGTTCAGGTCGAACAGGTTCATCGCCGGCACCCCGCCCTGGCTCGGGCCGAGCGGCATCGGCGGCACGACCGGATCGTCGCGATCCCTCATGATGTTGTTGTCCTGACGGTACGCGCCCTGCACACCCTGGATGTAGTCGTAGCGGTTCGCCGTGACGGCCTGCGTGGTGTCGCGGTCGGCGAGAATGACCGGGCGCAGGAACACCATCAGGTTAGTCTTGTTGCGTGTCTTCTGCTCGGAGCGGAACAGCTGGCCCAGCCACGGAATGTCGCCAAGCAGCGGCACTTTGCTGTTGCTGACCTGGTAGTTGTCCTGCATCAGGCCGCCGAGCACGATGATCTCGCCGTTATCGCACAGCACGGTCGACTGGATCGAACGCTTCGTGAATTCCGGACCCGCCGGGTTCGTCGCCGCGTTGTTAGTGCCGTTCACGATTGCCGAATCTTCAGTGTAGAGCAGCAGCTTCAGGATGCCGCCGTCGGTGATCTGCGGCTTCACGTGCAGCGTCAGACCGACGTCGACACGGTCGAACGTATTGAACGCCGCGCTCGTCGTGCCGCTCGTCAGGTTCGAGTACGAACCGGTCTGGATCGGCACGTTGGTACCGACGATGATCTTCGCTTCTTCGTTGTCGAGCGTGATCAGGTTCGGCGTGGACAGCACGTTCGCGTCGGCGGTCTGCGACAGCGCCTGCAGCAGCGCGCCGAGACCCTGCACGCCGAAGATGTTGTGGATCCAGCCGACGTTCAAGCCCTGTTGCAGGCCCTGGCTGCCCAGCGCCGTCGCGAGACCGCCGGTCGTGCCAGCAGCAGCCGCAGCAGCTGTCAGGTTGATGATGCTGTTGCCCGAGCCGGTCGCCAGGTTGGTACCGGCAAACAGGTTACCGTTCGCGACCTGCCACTGAATGCCGAGGTTGCCGCTCGTATTCGAGTTCAGCTCGACGATCAGTGCCTCGATATACACCTGCGCGCGACGCGCATCGAGCTGGTCGATCACCGCGCGCAAGTTGCGGTACGTCGCTTCGGGCGCCGTGACGATCAGCGAGTTGGTCGCGGGATCGGCCGTGATCATGCCGCCGCCCTGGTCCTCGCTCTTCTCCTTGTCGCTGCTCAGAAAACCACCGCTGCTGCTGCTCGAGCCCGAAGCGCCGCCGCCCATCGGCGAGTTCATCGAGCCGCCGCCGAGGCCGCCCGACGGCAACGGCGGCGTGCCCGACGAGCCCGTCGAATAGCTGCTGTTCGACAGACCGCCACCGCCGCCGCCACCACCACCACCGCCGCCGCCGCTCGTGTTCTGGTTGAACGAGTTCGCCTCGTTCGCGCCGCCCGACGAGCCCTCGCCGCCGCCCTTGCCGAGCATGCTGCGCAGCGTGCGCGCGAGCTTCGTCGCGTCGGCATTGCGTAGCGGCACGACGTGGATGTTGCCCGGCATCGCGGTCGGCATGTCGAGCTGCTTGGCGAGCTCCTTGGCCGCCGCGAGGCGTGCGGCGTTCGACGCGCGCATCAGCAGCGAGTTGGTGCGCGGATCGGACGAGATCGACACCTTGAGCGTCGCGTCCGTGCTGCCGATCGAGCCCGGATCGAGCATCTTGTTCATCTGCTGCGCGATGTCGATCGCATTCGCGTTTTTCAGCGGCACGACTGCAACCGCCTGGCCGGCCGCGCTATCGACACCCGCGATGATCTGGGCGATGCGCCGCACGTTGTCGGCGTAGTCGGTGACGACGATCGTATTGTTGGAGGGGTAGGCCGCGACCGTGTTGTTCGGCGAGATCAGCGGACGCAGAACCGGCAGCAGATTGTTGGCCGACTCATTCCTCAGCGTGAAGACCTGCGTGACGACCTGGTCGCCGCGCGCCGTCGGCGCGTTGCCGACGTAGGTCGGCACGCCCTGTAGCTTGGCGTCGGCCTCGGGCACCACTTTCAGCACGCCATGATCCTGCACGAGCGCGAACCCCTGCATGCGCAGCGCGGACTGCAGGGTTTTGAGCGCCTGATCCTGAGGCACAGAATTTTCGGACACGAGGTTCAGTTGCCCCTTCACCCGCGGATCGACGATGATCGTCTTGCCGGTTGCCGCGCCGATCGCCTTGGCGACCTGGTCGATGTCGGCGTTGACGAAGTTGAGTGTCACCTGCGCCTGTGCAGTTTGCGCGGTGATCAGTCCAGCCACCAGCAGCGCCGTTGCCGCCCGACGCAAAGCCATACAATTTCTTCTCATGGGATGTGATATCGATGCCGGCAGCCTCTGCCACCGACGGTCATGCGATGCGGACCCGGCGGCAAGCTACCGCCTGGTCGGTTTGTGAGCCGGCCCTAAAAGCGAGTTTCGCTTCGAGCTCCAGCGTCCCGACGTCCGAAAAAATCGAACAGTAACAGCTTTTCATGTCGGAATTGAAACAAAACAAGGGGCCTCATGCGAATCCATGAAGATCGCAGAGCTGTTATTAAATTGAAAGCTAACCATCACCGTACACTCACGCCATTACCCGGCTTTGTACGGTCTTATGTCGGTTAGCCAACTTGACGAAGGTCGGACTGCCGGTATGATACGAGCCGTTCGACCCACTGTTATGTGTTTGCTGACGCGGGTTTTCCCCGATGCTCGACGAACGCCCGGCCAGCTTGCCGTTGCGGCCGAGACGCGGTCGGCGAACTGCCTTACCGATTCTTACCTCGGGTTTGCTTAGTCCTATTGACCGATGATACGTCCGCTCGTCACCTTTGCCGCCACCCTCGCGCTGCTCGCCGCAGCCGGTTCCGCGCGCGCCGACTGCTTCGATGAAGCGGCGAAGTATCAGAAGGTCAATCCGCTGATCTTACGGGCTATCGCGTGGCAGGAGTCGCACAACCGGCCGGATGCGCAGCACAAGAACGCGAACGGCTCGACCGACTACGGTGTGATGCAAATCAATTCGGTGCATCTGCCGGTGCTCTCCCAGTACGGGATCTCGCAGGGCACGCTGATGGAGCCGTGCAAGAACGTTTACATCGCGGCGTGGCATCTGCGCCGCCAGATGAACAAGTACGGCAATACCTGGCAGGCGGTCGGAGCATACCACTCGGAGACGCCGACGTTGCGGGACAAATACGCGCAACAGATCGCTGCGATTCTGCGCAGCTGGAAGTTGATGCCCGCGCAGTAAGCCATTCCAACGCTGTCGCTCGCACGAGCCGCACGCATTTTAATGCACAATGCGATTTCGTGCTTTTTCGCGCCGTCGCAGCGACGCCGACGATTTGGCCCCACGCCCCGCACGCCTTCCAATCTTCCCGTATTTCGTACCGCGATGAACCAGCCGCTAATGCCCATCACCGTGCTCTCCGGTTTTCTGGGCGCTGGCAAGACCACGCTCCTGAACCACATCCTCGCGAATCGCGCCGGTTTGCGCGTCGCCGCGATCGTCGACGATCTGGCCGACGTCGATATCGAGCCGACGCTCGTGCGTGATGCGGCCGAGCTGCCGGGCGTCGGCGAGCAGATCGTCGAACTCAGGAACGGCTGCATTTGCTGCACACCGCGCGACGATCTGCAAAGCGACATCCGTCGCCTCGCCGGCGAAAAGCGCTTCGACGTGCTGGTGATCGAATCGATTGGCATCGCCGAGCCCATGTCGATTGCCGAAACCATCACATACGATGGCGACGAAGCCCCGTCGCCCGGCGAAGCCGCCCGGCTCGATACGATGGTCACGATCGTCGATGCGTTCAACTTCCTGCGCGATTACGCGTCTGCCGATGCGCTCTCCGAACGCGGCGTCACGGTCGACGAAGGCGACGACCGCATGATCGTGGAGTTGCTGATCGAGCAGATCGAGTTTTGTGACGTGCTCGTCGTGAACAAGATTGATCTCGTCAGCGCGGACGAGCTCGCGCGTTTGCAGCGCATCCTCGCGCGCCTGAACCCGCGCGCGGTGCAGCTCGTGAGCCGCTTTGCCGACGTGCCGCTCGATCAGGTGCTGAACACCGGACGCTTCGATTTCGACGAAGCGTCGAATGCGCAGGGCTGGCTCGCGGCGCTCGAGCACAAGCACGAGAATGAGCACGGCGGTAAAGATGGCCGCATGCATCACAGCGAAGCCGACGAATACGGCGTCGGCTATTTCGTCTATCGCGCACGCCGGCCGTTTCATCCGCAGCGGCTATGGGAGCTGCTGCACCAGGAGTGGAAGGGCGTACTGCGCAGCAAGGGATTCTTCTGGCTCGCGACGCGCAACGATATCGGCGGTTCGCTCTCGCAGGCCGGTGGTGCTTGCCGGCACGGCCCCGCGGGCATGTGGTGGGCCGCGCAGGATCGCAGCGAATGGCCGGAAGGCGACGACGAGCTGGCCGCCGAAATCGCCGCCGACTGGTACGGCGAGCCGGACGATATGAGCATCGGCGATCGTCGTCAGGAGTTCGCGCTGATCGGCGTCGATATCGACCCCGCCCTGTGGCGCGCGAAGTTCGATGCCTGTCTGCTCACCGACGACGAATACGCGCTCGGGCCGCAAGCCTGGCAGCAGTTCCCCGATCCGTTCCCGGCATGGGAGTTCGACGACCACGATCACGATCACGATGACGACCAGCATCACCATCATCATCACGGGCACGGCGACGACTGCGAGCATTGTGGACATGACCACGGCAAGAACGCGCATCGTCATGACTGAACGAAGCACGCCGCGCATTCGAACCTCATGCACGGACGAAAAAAAACCCGCCACTGGCGGGTTTTTCTCGCGGGTGTCAACTGCCCGGCAGTAGTCTGCTTAGCGCTTGTTGACTGCGTCCTTGAACGCCTTGCCTGCCGTGAACTTGACAGTCTTGGCAGCCGGGATCTTGATGGTTTCGCCGGTCTTCGGATTACGCCCCGTACGCGCTGCGCGCTTGCCCGAACCAAAGCTACCGAAGCCGATCAACTGGACCGCCTCACCCTTCGACACAGACTTCTTGATCACTTCAAGCAACGTGTCCAGCGTTTCACCGGTTTGAGCCTTGCTGGCGCCCGTCTGTCCTGCGACAGCGTCGATCAGTTCCTGTTTGTTCATTAAGGTTCCTTTCTGAGTTTAGGTTGATACGAACAGCGCGACCGCGCCGATTATACGTGCGCGCACCGCGCCGTCGAGCAGCTGCGGCCCCGATCCTGAAGATCTCCCACGCCGGACAGGATACTGTTCGGCGGCCGTGCTGCCGCTCCCTTCGCGGCGCTTGCTATGATAGCGCAGCGCAAACCCAATCAGGATAAGGGTTTCGAGGAATTGCACGGTTTTCGGGCCGTTCTTGCAAGTAAATCGAAATTTTGCCCTTCAGCACCCCCTAAACGAGGGCTGAAACCCAGTCCTGGCGGGGGTTAGCGTTGGTTTTTGCCAACGCAGCAAAGCGTCTGAAAGCGTCCTGATGGGTCTTTTGCGGCGACTCGCGCGCGGCGCGCGCCGACTCCGACCATCGAACCCGCTCTTTCGAGCGATCTTTTGAGCGTGTTTTCCCGTCGCGCATGACCGATCCGCTGATCCCCGCCGTCCTCGCTTTCCGCGACAACGGCAGCCCCTTTTCACCGCACTACGACGACATCTATCACAGCGCCGTCGGCGCGCTCGAGCAGGCTCGCTACGTCTTTCTGCGCGGCAACGAATTGCCCGAAAGATGGCAGAGCCGTCGAACCTTCACCGTGCTCGAAACCGGCTTTGGCATCGGCATCAACTTTCTCGTCACGTGGGCCGCGTGGCGCGCCGATCCCGCACGCTGCGAGCGGCTGCATTTCGTGTCGACCGAAAAGCATCCGTTTAGCGCGGCCGATCTGCGCCGCGTCCACGAATCGACGATCTCCGATCCGCTCATCACCGAACTCGCGGACACGCTCGTGAACGCATGGCCGATGCTCGTGCCCGGTACGCACCGGCTCGAATTCGAAGGCGGCCGCGTCGTGCTGACGTTGATCTTCGCCGATGCGCTCGACAGCCTGCCCGCATTGCGGCTGCGTGCCGATGCTTTTTATCTCGATGGTTTCGCGCCCGCGAAAAATCCCGAGCTGTGGAGTCCGGCGATCTTCAAGGCGCTCGCGCGCGTCGCCGGCGATGACGCAACCTTGTCCACCTATAGCAGCGCGGGCGACGTCAAACGCGCGTTGACGCAATGCGGCTTCGAGTATCGCAAGGTCGACGGCTTCGGCTGGAAACGCGCGATGCTGGTCGGACGCTTCGCGCCGCGCTGGCGTGTGCGCCGTTATGAACCGCCCACGCCGTTCGGCCGCGATGAACGACATGCGGTCGTGATCGGAGCGGGGCTGGCCGGCTGCGCAGTGATCGAACGGCTTGCGGCACGCGGCTGGCGCGTGACTTCGCTCGAGCGGCATGGGTCGGTTGCGCAGGATGCGTCGGGCAATCCGGCCGGCGTATTCCACCCAATGATTTCGCGCGACGACAGTGTCGCGTCGCGCGTCACGCGGGCGGGCTTTCTGTACTCGCTCAATCGTTGGACCGTACTCGAAAACGCAGGGCATCGACTGGCCCGCGGCGATCGCGGCCTGTTGCAGATCGCCGCGGACGACGACGAATCGCGCGCGATCGGCGCGGCCATCGCCACGTTTCGCTATCCGTCCGACTACGTGACGCCGGTCTCCGCGGCCGATGCAGCGCGACTCGCCGGCATGCCGCTCGCGCGTGGCGGCTGGTTCTTTCCGCGCGGCGGCTGGATCGATCCCGCCTCTCTTTGCGCGGCGCAATTGGCATCGGCAGGCGGCTTGCTTGAACGACGCTTCGGCGTCGAAGTCGCGCGGCTCGAACGTTGCGGCGACCAGTGGACCGTCTTCGATATCGCGGGAAAGATGGTCGCGCGAGCGCCGGTCGTGATCGTCGCCGGTGCGCATGAAGCTGCGCGCATCGCTGGCTTGCGTCATGCGCCGACTCGCAGCATTCGCGGTCAGTTGAGCTTGCTGCCGGCGGGGACCGTCGCGCCGCTCGCGCTGCCGGTGATCGGCGAGGGCTATGCCGTGCCGCTCGCGAACGGCGTCACGCTGACAGGCGCGACCTATGAGCTCGACGACCCCGACACGTCGCTGCGCGCGGACGGTCACCGCGAGAATCTCGAGCGCGTCGCGCAGATGCTGCCGTCGTTCGCAAGCGCACTCGATGAAGCGTCGCTGAACTCGCTCAGCGGACGCGTTGCATTTCGCTGCGTGACCTCGGACCGCATGCCGATGATCGGCCAGCTCGCCGACGAAGCCGCCGCCGCACGCGATGCTGCTCGCCTGCGCGGCGCATGGCCGCTCGATCTGCCGCGCGTCGACGGTCTATACGGCGCATTCGCTTATGGTTCTCGCGGGCTGGTATGGGCCGCGCTCGGCGCTGAACTGATCGCATCACAGATCGAAGGCGAGCCGTGGCCGCTGGAACGCGATCTCGCCGAGGACATCGACCCCGGGCGTTTTCTGCTGCGTTCGTTGCGACAGGGGACGATCGGTTAACCGGTTCGACCATTGCGGAGTTAACGCCCGGCACGTTAACTCCGCCCGCGCTGTAAACCACGTTAACCGACACCTCCGCTTATCCACCGCAACCTGTGGATAACCACCCAGTTAGCCGGCGCAAGTGGTGTGGAGCCGTTGTGGACGTAAACGGGGTAACTGGGACATCACGAAAAAGTGCGAAAAGTTGCTCGCGTATACCGGCCGCAGCCGCACATGCTGTCCATCCGGTTATGCGGCCGACAACCTGATGATTTATTTCGGTAAACATAGGTTATCCACAGAAACCGAGGCAGCTTGTTAACTGTTACTACGTATACATACGGTAAACCAGTAAACAGCAAAGACGGGGGCTAGCGCCCCGCCTATCGGGCTGGATGAATTTCGTTCGAGCTCACGTAAACGGATTGCTCGATGCGCGCGGTTAACCTGGGAAGAGCGCGAACGAAACGCAGACCAAACCGCACATCAAGGTCACACACGCGGGCGTAATGCCAGGGAGCGGATTCACCGTTCGCGATGTTGTTGAAATTGACGGGATACCTCGAAAAAAGGTCGCTTTTTCCGTTCGGTATGAAAATAACGTACTTTTTTACCGTTTTGCCAGCGAGTTAACGTCTTTTCGGTTAACGCGGAACAAGCTATGGCACAATCCCGGTTCTTTTCCGCGTCGTGCCACCGCATCTGACGGCACGCGCAGCAACGGAACGGTGCCGGTCAAACAGAATCTGATTCAAGGTCGACGGCGTTCCTTCACCGTGCCTGTTGCTACTGCCGCATCCCGTGAATGTGCCCGACTCAGTGCGGTTTTTTGCGGCCGCGGCGCATTCCGATCATCCGATCATTGAAACCTCGCAACGCTGACTTCGCGAAGCGCTTGCGACAACGAGCGCTCTCGGTTCGCTCGTGCCACGGCGTGCGTGTGCGCCGGTTCGTGTCGTCTGCCGTTGCTGCCAAGGAGAACCCATTACGATGAATTCGGCGTTTTCGTTTCTGCCTGCGTGGCCGCTTTCACCCGACGCCATTTTCTGGGCAGGTCTCGCATTGCTTGTCGCTGGTCTGTGCGGCGAGCTTTGCTTTCGCGCGTGGCGTTTACCGCGCATTTCCGGCTATGCGGTGATCGGCCTCATAGCCGGCGGGGCCGGCTTTGGCGTAATCGATGCGGATTCCGCGAGCGCCGCGCGGCCGCTGCTCGACGTCGCGCTCGGCCTGTTGCTGTTCGAACTGGGCAGCCGGCTCGATCTGCGCTGGATCCGCCGTAATCCGTGGTTGATTCTGTCGAGCGTGGCCGAAGCCACGCTGACTTTCGTGCTGGTGCTGCCGGTGCTCCTATTCCTGCACGTGCCGCTGATGGTCGCGACCGTACTGGCCGCGATCGCGATGGCGACATCTCCCGCGATGGTGATCCAGCTCAAAACCGAACTGCGCGCCGAAGGCCAGGTCACGCAGCGTCTTCTGACCTTGACCGCGCTGAACAGCATGTACGCGGTCGTGATCGAAAAGCTCGTGTCGAGCTGGCTGCATCAGGAGGTTTACGGCAACGTGTTCGCGACGATCCTGCAGCCGTTGTACCTGCTGGTCGGCTCGCTCGTGCTCGCATATCTGCTCGCGCGCACCTGCACGTTCTTCTATCGGCGCCTGAACATGCACGACGAGCATTCGTTCGTCGCGCTGTTCGGTCTCGTGCTGCTTGCGATCGCAATCGCGCATCTGTTCAAGCTATCGACGATTCTCGCGCTGCTCGCCGCGGGCATCATCGTGAAGAATCACGAAGCGCGTCCGCAGTTGTGGCCGCAGCATTTCGGCACCGCGGGCTGGCTGCTGACGGTGATCCTGTTCGTTCTGACGCTGACGTCGTTCGAATGGAGGCACATCGCGTTGGGCGGAGTCGCGGCGCTGGGCCTGATCGTTGCTCGCCTCGTCGCGAAGCTGGTCGGCGTGCTGGCTTTCGCGAAGCCGAGCGGCCTGAACCTGAAGCAGGGCATCGCACTCGGCCTGTCGTTGTCACCGATGTCGGCGCTCGCGTACCTGCTCGTCGACGACACGTACAACCTGTATCCGAGCTTCGATCCGCAATTGCGCGCGATCGTCATGTGTTCGATTTTCGTGCTGCAGATTCTCGGGCCGTGGCTCGTCTATCGCAGCCTCGCGCTCGTCGCCGAGCGGCGCGTGGGGTGAGCGTGAAACGCGCGTGGGTGCCATGCGCGTTTCACGAACCCGTCTTTTCAATTCCTTCGCCTCAAACGACCTGACTCAGGGGACGCCATGTCACTCGAACCCTTCATCGATTCGAAACCGTTCACGTTCGGTATCGAACTCGAAATGCAGATCGTCAATACGCACGACTATGATCTGACCAAAGCCGGCACCGATCTGCTGCGCCTCATCAAGGACGAAAAAATCCCCGGCAACATCACGCCGGAAATCACCGAAAGCATGATCGAGCTGTCGACCGGCATCTGCACGTCGCACGAACAGGCGGTCGCCGATCTGCGCAAGATTCGTGACACGCTGGTATCCGCCGCCGACCATCTGAACGTCGGTTTGTGCGGCGGCGGAACGCATCCCTTCCAGCAATGGAGCGAGCGGCAGATCGTCGATACGCCACGTTTTCAGTATCTTTCCGAGCTGTACGGCTATCTCGCGAAGCAATTCACGGTGTTCGGCCAGCACGTGCACATCGGTTGCCCGAATCCGAACAGCGCTCTGTATCTGCTGCATTCGATGTCGCGCTTCATCCCGCATTTCATTGCGCTGTCCGCGTCGTCGCCTTTCGTACAGGGTGTCGATACCGGATTTCATTCGGCACGACTGAATTCCGTGTTCGCGTTTCCGCTGTCGGGCCGCGCGCCGTTCGTGCTGACGTGGGACAGCTTTGAGGAGTATTTCTCGAAGATGGTCCACACGGGCGTGGTCAACAGCATGAAGGATTTCTACTGGGATATCCGTCCGAAGCCGGGGTTCGGCACGATCGAGGTTCGGGTGATGGATACGCCGTTTTCGGTGGATCGCGCCGCGGCGATCGCCTGCTACATCCAGACGCTCGCGCGTCATTTGCTGCTCGACAAGCCGATCACGCCGCAGGAAGACGACTATCTGGTCTACACGTTCAACCGTTTCGAAGC
Source organism: Paraburkholderia sp. BR10923 (assembly GCF_040948765.1). Taxonomy (NCBI): domain Bacteria; kingdom Pseudomonadati; phylum Pseudomonadota; class Betaproteobacteria; order Burkholderiales; family Burkholderiaceae; genus Paraburkholderia; species Paraburkholderia sp. BR10923. The sequence goes on from NZ_JBFPKO010000003.1 coordinate 313,085, forward strand.
CTGCCGTTTCGGACTCGGCGGCACCTGCATCAATCCGCAAACCGGTGAACGAAAGACGATTTCCGAAGATATCCTCGAAACGCTCGAACAGATCGGATCGCATGCGCAAGCGCTCGGCTCGGTCAATGCGCTGGCCGAAGTCGGCGCGATCGCGCGTGGCCAGGTCAACGACGCGACGTGGTTGCGCAGCGTGTTCGCGCAGGAGAAGTCCTTGCATGAAGCGGTTCGGCAGCAGTGTTTGCAGTGGCGAGCCTAGCCGCGAATACCTCATGAAACCGTTTGCGTGCGGCAGTTACGCGACGTTCCGACGAAACCCGCCCCGTGCGGGTTTTTTTTCGTAAAAAAATTTTTACGCCTTTTCGTGCGCGCAACCCTTCAGGTTTGTCGAAAGTTTACGTATACCAGCCTAGGGGCAGTGAGCAGGCGTTGCCAAAGGCTGTGGACAACTGAATAAATACCTGCAAAGTCAATGCTCTGGGGAATTGATAACCGGGCTGACGAGAGACGCTCCGGCCAAGCCTGGCAAGCCCAACCGAGGAAACGCTCGACACGCTGCAAGTCCTTGTTGCAAAACGGTACACAGGCTATCCAAACGTTTTCCCCTGCTTATCCACAGCTCGCGTTGGATAAGTTAGCTGTACGATTTGCGGGTCTCGCATAGAATGTCGTTTTTCGCCGCCTTCGGCTTCCAAGGCGGTGTATTTTTGAGATAGTACAAACGGCTTCATCCGCGGTTGGACGAAGCTACCCACACACGCGACGGGCGTACCCCGGCAGGCAACCGCCGGCATCGCACCAAAGCGGTAAATAAACGAATCGAAGATTATGAGCGAAGGCGTATACGGAGAACAGGCAAACGGGCGAGTGACCCACAGCCTCTTGCGATTGAGCACGGCGATGCGAAGCCAGGCTTGGGAATGGGCGGAAGGCGCGGGCCTGACGCCGACCCAGGGTGAGATCCTCGTGCTGTTGATGCAACGCAAGGGGCCGATGCGTCTCGGCGAGATCGCGCGCGAAACGGCGTTGACCGCCGCGACCACCAGCGATGCGGTCAGCACGCTCGAGACCAAGGGTCTCGTCGAAAAGCGTCGCGCACTCGACGACGGTCGCGCGCTCGCGGTACGCCTGACCTCGCGTGGCCGCACCGCTGCCAAACGCGCCGCGCAATGGCCGGACTTCCTGTCCAAGGCGGTCGGCACGCTGCGCGAGGACGAACAGTCGGTGTTCTATCGCACGCTGCTCAAGACCATCTATCAGCTCGAAGCGCAAAACACGATTCCGTCGCATCGCATGTGCCTGAGCTGCACGCATTTCCAGGCAAGCAAGAATCCGAAGAAGACGCCGCATCATTGCGCGCTGCTCGACCTGAACATGTCGGATACCGATGTGCGTCTCGACTGTTCCGTGCACGAAACGGCGGACGTAGCCACCCAGAAGAAGACCTGGAAGATCTTCGCGCAATAACCGGCGTCTTCCGGAACAATCCGCTAACATGACCTGGCCGGCTACGGCGGGCGGTATACGCCGCCTGCTTGCCGGCTGGTGCCGTGCAAGGATAAAGTCGTTGGCGGCAAGTCGTTAGTCAACCTGAAGATAGGGCAGGCCGATGAATCGGGAAGTACTCGCCATCCGCCATGTGCACTTCGAGGATCTGGGCAGTCTCGAGCTCGTGCTCGGTGAGCGCGGGCGTCCGGTCCGCTATCTCGACGTGGGCGTCGCCCGTATCGAGGCGCCCAATCCGATTGCCGCGTCGCTGATGGTCGTGCTGGGCGGCCCGATCAGTGCCACCGACGATGCGCTGTACCCCACGCTAGCGCCGCTGCTGTCGTTGATCGAAAAGCGCATCGCGGCCGGTTTGCCGACACTTGGTATCTGCCTTGGCGCACAGCTGATCGCCCGGGCGTTGGGTGCGCGCGTCTACCCCGCGGCTCAGGCCGAACTAGGCTGGGCACCGCTTACGCTGACCGATGCGGGCCGCGCATCGCCACTGCGTCATCTCGATGGCGCTCATACGTCGATGCTGCATTGGCACGGCGACACCTTCGATCTGCCCACCAACGCGACCCGTCTGGCTTCGACTCGGGCCTGCGAGAATCAGGCCTTCGCATGGGGCGATCACGTGCTGGGCTTGCAGTGTCATCCCGAGATCCGCACCGATCGGTTCGAACCCTGGCTGATTGGCAATGCCAATGAACTGTCGGGTCACGGCATCGACGCGCGTCAGTTGCGCGCCGACACCGCTCGATACGGTCCCGCGCTCGAAGCCGCCGGGTGCCGCATGTTCGGCGAATGGCTCGATCAGGTCGAGACGAAGGTCTGAATGGCTGGCCGCATGGCGACGTAAGTGGCCAGCGAGGTGCCCCCGTTTCTGCAGCAAACCGCGCGCGGTGCTATGCTCGATCGCTCTCGGGCTTTCACTGGACGTAATCCATGAGCGCGCTTTTTTCTCCGCTCACGCTGCGCAGCGTGACGCTTCCGAACCGTATCGTCGTCTCCCCGATGTGCCAGTACTCCGCCGAGCGCGGCGAAGCGACCGCATGGCACATGATTCACCTCGGCGGGCTCGCGCTGTCCGGCGCGGGCATGCTGTGCATCGAAGCGACCGCCGTCGAACCGGATGGCCGCATCACCCCCGGCGATCTCGGTTTGTGGGACGACGCGACCGAAGAAGCGCTCGTGCCGGTGCTGGCCGCGATCCGCAAACATTCGCACATCAACGTGACGATGCAACTGGCGCACGCGGGCCGCAAGGCATCGAGCCATGTGCCGTGGGAAGGCGGCCAGCTGATTCCGGTGTCGCAAGGCGGGTGGCTGCCGCATGCGCCGTCGGCGCTGCCGCACAAGCCGGGCGAGGAGCCACCGCTTGCGCTCGATGTCGCCGGCCTGCACCGGATTCGCGAGGCGTTCGCCGCGTCCGCGCGCCGCGCCGCGCGTCTTGGCATCGATGCGCTCGAAGTGCATGCCGCGCATGGCTATCTGCTGCATCAGTTCCTGTCACCGATCGCGAATCAGCGCACCGACGACTATGGCGGCTCGCTGGAAAACCGCATGCGTTTCCCGCTCGAAATCTTCGACATCGTGCGGGCCGCATTCCCTGCCGACAAACCGGTCGGCGTGCGCGTGTCGGCGACCGACTGGGTCGAGGGCGGCTGGACGCTGGAAGACACGATTGCGTTTGCACACGAGCTGGAAAGGCGCGGCTGCGACTGGATCGACGTGTCGTCGGGCGGCGTGTCGCCGCTGCAGAAAATTCCGCTTGAGCCGGGCTATCAGATTCCATTCGCGAAGGCGGTCAAGCACGCAACGGGTCTGGCGACGATCGGCGTCGGGCTCATCACCGATCCGCTGCACGCCGAGCAGCTGATCGAAGCGGGCGATGCCGACCTGATCGCGCTGGCTCGTGCGCTGCTCTATAACCCGCGCTGGCCGTGGCATGCGGCCGCCAACCTCGGCGCGACCGTCGAAGCGCCGCCGCAGTACTGGCGTTCACAACCGCGCGACCAGAAAGCGCTGTTCGGCGACATTACGTTCGGTCAACGGTGACGCTCGTCGCACGTTGAACACACGCATCGGCTGACGGTTGAAGGAAGCCGTCGACAGCGTGTAGGATGCCGGTTGTGGCGCGATGCGCGTCGCAAGTCGACGCGGCGCTCGCAGGGCGCCGCGTTTGCTATTCGCGTCAGAAAAAGCCGCGCGCGAGACGCGCCTGACGATTGCCAGACTTGATCCCCCAGTTCTTCACAAGGATTCATTCAATGAATTCACGCAGGATCGCCGTGCGCCGTTCGGGTGTGCACGGCAAAGGCGTGTTTGCTCTCGAACCGATCGCGGCGGGCGAACGACTGATCGAATACAAGGGCGAGCGGATTACCTGGAAAGAAGCGTTGCGCCGTCATCCGCATAATCCGGCTGAACCGAATCACACGTTTTATTTCGCGCTGGACAACGGCAAGGTTATCGACGGCAAGGTGAATGGCAATAGCGCGCGCTGGATCAATCATTCATGCGCGCCGAACTGCGAAGCCGAGGAAATCGACGGACATGTGTACGTGCATGCGCTGCGCGATATCGCGGAGGGTGAGGAAGTCTTTTACGACTACGGCCTCGTGATCGACGCGCGGCAGACGAAGAAGCTGAAAAAGGAATACGAATGCCGTTGCGGCGCGCGCAAGTGCCGCGGCACGATGCTGGCGCCGCCGCAAAAGGGCAAGGGCGGCGGCAAGTCGGGTAAAGGTGCCGACAAGGACCAGAAGTCCAGCAAATCGGCGAAGAAATCGAAGAAGAAATGAGCCACGGGCCGGCGCGCGGCGTTAGCTGTCTGCACTGATCGAGGCGCCAAGGCGAATGCCGCCGGGGCAGCCCGGCAAACCTTCTACAAATCGACCGGCGCCGAGTGCGCCGGTTTTTTCGTGGCGCGTCGCTCGTTGGCATCGCTGGCGGTGGCAGCGTCTGCCGACGCACTGGGCGGCAGCAACGGAATCCTCACGATAAAGCGTGCGCCACCCTCCGGCGCGTCCTCGTAATGCACGCTGCCGTGATGCAGCACCATGATGTCGTGGACGATCGCAAGGCCCAGACCCGCGCCGCTGTCGACGCCCGCCTCGGTCTGCCCGTCGCCGCGGAAGAACCGCTTGAACAGATCCGCCTGCTGCGAACGCGGCACGCCCGGCCCGTTGTCTTCGACGACGATCTCGGCCATGCGCAGATCGTCGATCAGGGTCTGCGAAACCGTAACCGTGATGCGTCCGCCGTCGGCCCGCGAAGGCGGCACATACTTCAGCGCGTTATCGAGCAGATTCGCGATCACTTCGTGCAGCAGTACCGGGTTGCCGCGCGCCATCAACGGGTCGTCGTTCGACGGATCGTCGAGGCGCTGGAAGCCGAGGTCCACGTGTACCGCTAGCGCGCGCGGCACCCATTCGGCGCCCGTGTCGAAGGCGAGCCCGGCCATGTCGACATTGACGAAGCGGGCCGCCTGTTCACCCGGCTCGGCGCGCGCGAGCGACAGCAATTGATTCGACAACCGCACGGCCCGATCGGCCGCGGCGCGCAGTTCGCGCACGGCGGCGAGCGTCTGCTGCGGATCGCGCGCGACGACCGCCTGCTCCGCATGCAGCTTCACCGCGGTGAGCGGCGTGCGCAGCTGATGCGCGGCATCGGCGATGAATTTACGTTGCGCATCGAGGGCGGCTTTCAGACGATCGAGCAGCGCGTTCAGCGCGCCCGTCAGCGGACGGATCTCGACCGGCACATAGGTTTCGTCGACCGGCTCGAGCGACGTGTGCGTTTGCCGGTTCAGCGAATCGGCGAGCGCGGTCAGCGGATTGAGCTGCTGATTGACGACGCGCCACACGATCACCCAGCCGGCGAGCAGCAGCAGCAGCAACGGCATCATGATCGCGATCAGAAACTCCGCGGCGATGCGGTAACGGTGATGCACGGGCTGCCCGACTTCGACGACGATCGGATTGCCGCCCGGCTGATCGACGCGCACCTGAGCGACCCGCACGGTCACGCCTTCGTGCTGCGTCTCGAATACGTACGCATAATGCATGCGGCGCACGTTGGTGCCTTGCAGCGGCAGATTGTGGTCGCCGGCGATTTCGCTGTCGCCGGTGCTGATCCGGTAGACCAGATGTTCGACCGGGTCGGAGAACATCGCTTGCGCGAGCGGCGGCACCGTGATCGCCGCTTCCGGTCCGGCAATCTGGATCTGTTTGGAAATAGCGGTCGCGAGGTCCGCGAGCGAACGGTCGACCACGTGCTGCGTGTACTGCCAGGCGAGCCAGTAGGCGATCAGGCCGCTCATCAGCGCGAGCAGCGACAGGGGAGCAGCGAGGCGCCGCAGCAGCGTGCGGCGCAGACTATTGGCGGCCGGCTGGTGCATGATCTTAGGCGCGGGAAAGTTGTGACTGCGGTAGCAACGGCGCGAAGCGCCTTGAGGCAGTCCGGTGTCCGGCACGACGCGCAGCGGGCACAGCCGATGCGCGGCGCCGGTCCGGCGCCGTCAGGCCGCGACGCAATGCGCGGCCTTCACGACGATCATGCGGCCTGGCGGATTTCCTGTAACAGATAGCCAAAGCCACGCACGGTGACGATTTCGACACGGCAGTTCTCGAGCTTCTTGCGCACACGGTGCACGTAGACTTCGATCGCGGTATCGCCGAGATCGCCGCCGAAGTGCGTCAGGTGATCCTGCAATTGCGCCTTGCTGACGACGCGGCCGTGACGCAGCAGCAGCATTTCGAGCACTGCGAATTCGCGCGGCGACAGTTCGAGCGGTTTGTCGTCGTTGAAGATGCGGCGGTCGACGCCCGACAGCCGCACGCCACCCAGTGACACTTCCGGACGCGGCATGTCACCGTGCGGACCGCTGCGGCGCATCACCGCGCGAATACGCGCTTCCAGCTCGGCCGGCTCGAAAGGCTTCAGCATGTAGTCGTCCGCGCCGGAGTTCAGGCCTTGCACGCGGTCGTTCAATTCGTCGCGCGCGGTCAGGATGATCACCGGCGTGTGACGGTTGCTCTGGCGGAAACGCGACAGCAGCGTCATGCCGTCGATACCCGGCAGACCCAGATCGAGGATCACGAGTTCGTGGCGGTTTTGGGTGAGGGCCTGTTCGGCAAAGATGCCGTCATGGACCATGTCGACGGTGAAGCCGGCTTGTTCGAGACTGCTTTGGATGCCGCGTGCGATGGGGCGGTCATCTTCGATCAGAAGGAGTCGCATGGATTTCGCTCAAGTACAATAGGTTTAGGCGTTTTGGCAAGCGGTTCGCCGGGGCGCCTGCAACACAGCCAGCGTGCGACGCGGCGGCAGAGGCCCCACGAAGCAGCTGTCGAGCCGACTCGAAGCGCCGTGCCAGTCATCACGAAGTCATGTCCGAGATCAGCATTCACGAACTGGAAGCCGCGATCAACTTCTGGCGCGCCCGCTCACCTTCGAGCGGCGACGAACACGTTCTGTGCAAGGAGGCAAGCGCACTATCCAAGCCGTATGCGCTGCTGATTGTACAGCGTCAGAAGTCGCTATCACTCGATCGTTTTGACCCGATTGCAAGGCAGGCTTGGGAAGCTTACGTTCAACTTAAGGATAGCCTGTAGAACTGAAGGTTTGCCCAGGGTATTGCCTGCATTGTCCTTTCATTGTGGACCGATTACGCGGCAAGTTGTATATAAACACGCATAAGGGCCCGTAATTATTTGTATTAGGTAGTAACACTGTCGATGAATGTCGCAAGCGCGATGTCGCGTTCGGTCACGCCGTTCGCTTCATGGGTGGACAGCGTGATATCGACCTTGTTGTACACGTTGAACCACTCTGGATGATGATCCATTTCCTGCGCCTTGATCGCCACGCGCGTCATGAAGCCGAACGCCTCGTTGAAGTCGGCGAATTCGAAGCTGCGGCGAATCGCGTCACGCTCCGCCACGCTTTCCCAGCGATCCAGTTTCGCCAGTTGCTGGGTGCGCTCGTCGGAAGTCAGTTTCTGAATCATGGAGTCACCTCGTTGGTCGAACACGCTCGCCGGCAGGCGGGCGAAACCGGTATTTTTTCACGATTGTGCAACGCTCGCCGTGCGCCGGGCCGGGTGGGTCTAAGGCGGCTTGGCGTTTAAACGTCGCCGCTGGTTTGCCATCCCTCGCGGGTTCCGCGCGAGATCACGCGGTCGCCGTCGAGCACGTCGCCCGCTGCGTAGGCCGGTGCATGGGCGAGCTTCGCCAGCAGCGGCGCGAAGTCCGTTTGTGCGACGCAGAACAGTTGCGCGAAGTCATCGATGACGAAGTAGGTTTGCTGGAACGTATCGATGCGGTAACGCGTGCGCATCACACGTTCCAGCGCGAAGCCGAGCCGGTTCGGCGCCGCGCTTTGCTCGCTGTATACCGTCTCGGCCTTGCTCGAGACGATGCCGGCGCCGTAGATCTTCACGCCGTTCGGACTCGCGGCATCGCGGATCAGCCCGAACTCCACTGTGTACCAATAGAGCCGCGCGAGCAGCGGCAGCGCGCCCGCTTCATTGGCGGCGAGCGCGGCGCGGCCGTACGCGTGCATGTAGTCGGCAAACACCGGGTTGATCAATAGCGGCACATGGCCGAACAGATCGTGAAAGCAGTCGGGCTCCTGCAGGTAGTCGAGCTGGTCGGGTCGACGCATCCACCACGTAACCGGAAAGCGGCGATTCGCCAGATGCTCGAAGAACACCTGATCCGGCACGAGGCCAGGCACGGCGACGATGCGCCAGCCGGTTGAGGGCGTCAGCTTCGCGTTGACGTCGTCGAAAGACGGCACGCGCTCCGACGGCAGGCCGATACGCTCGACGCCCGCGAGGAATTCATCGCACGCACGGCCTTCCAGCAAGGCGGTTTGGCGCGCGTACAGCTGTCGCCAGACCGCATGGTCAACCGTGCCGTAGCGTTCGAGCGGCTGGTCGATCGTAAAGTCGGCTCGGGTCTCGAGACCGGCGTCGAACTGTTCTTTGAGTTTGGCGGTGCTGGCGGCGGACATGGCGAAGCTTTAACGGGGAAATCGCAGGAAATCGGTACATGCGAGTGTAGAGCGGAGTACATGCGGAAGGGGCGCAAGTTGGGCGTGAAAATCAGGAGGTATGCGATAATCGTGCGTTAACTAGCCAATTTATGCGGGACATCAACATGCTTGAACTCGACCACTTCGATCTCGCGCTGCTCGACGTGCTGCAGCGCTTTGGCCGCGCCACGCATCAGCAGCTGGCCGAGCAGGTGCCGCTGTCGCCGTCGCAGATCGGGCGACGGCTGCAGCGGCTGGAACAGGTCGGCGTGGTGGATGGCTATCGCGTCGTATTGCGGCCGGAAAAGCTCGGCCTCGGCGTCACCGCTTTCACGAGCCTGAAGCTGAAGCATCACGGCGATTCGATTATCGAGCAGTTTCAGCAGCAGATCGACGTGCTGCCCGAAGTACTGGAGTGTCACGCGGTCGTCGGCGATGCCGACTATCTGCTGCGCATCGTCGCGCCGGATCTGAATTATCTGTCGACCTTCGTGATGAAGAAGCTGATGCGCGTGCCGGGTGTCGATAGCGTGCGCTCGAATATCGTGCTGACCACGTTCAAGCGCAATGGGCCGTTGCCGCTCGGGCATCTTGCGCCGGGGGCTGCGCCGGTCTGAAGGTTTGAGGCCGTTGCCGGCGGGTGTCGACAAGCCGGCAGAGGGAGCCGCGCGCGTGCCGCCGCGGCCCCTGCAGTGACGCGATCCTTATGCCGCTCGCTTCGGCTCGTCGTCCGCATTCAGCAGATCGACATACGCGACCGGCACCAGATCCGCTTGGGATACGCCGAGGCTCTTGAACAGCGCTTCCGCTTCGGTGTGGCCGCCTTCTTCGTCGTCGTCCTGCGCGAGCACCACTTCGAGTTCGACGAAATCGCCGAGACCGTCGACGCGATCCAGATGAATCCGCGTGCGCCCGCTCAGATACACGTGCCGCTCTTTCGAGACGATGCCGCGCGTGGTCAGTGCGGTCGCGAGCAGCGCATGCATTGCTTCGGGATTCGCGACCGGACTGCGCGTGTAGTACGACGCCTTCGGGCCGTCGCGGTCGTCGCGCTGATAGAAGATCAGCTCGGCCGGCGTGCCGTCGTCGAACTGGCGCAGCTTCAGGCGGCCGCGCGGCACGTCGTAGAAAAAGTCCTGCTGGCGAAAGATCAGTGGCGCGTCCGTCGCGAGCTGCGCGGCGCGCTCGCGCAGTTGGTCGAAATGCTGGGCGCGGGCTTTGATTTCGATGTTGCGTGCCATGTGGGCTCCTTTGGATGGGCCGAGTGATCGACGGCTTCCGGGGCCACTGGTGGTGCCGGGGAGAAGCCGCCAGGAAGGACGAAGTCGGGCGGAACGGAAAGCGCTACGAGGGCGCTGCGCGAGCGCAAACCGACAATCTAGCAAAAACTTCGTGACGGAATGCTTTCAGCCCGCGCGGCAGGCGGGACGAGTGCGGGCATTAGCGAGACTCATATCGCAGCGCGTCAGACGGTCCTCGCTCAGATCGCCCACTGCTGATCGATCAGCTTCAAGGCCGCCGCGATCGCCGGCTCGTCCTTGCGCTCGGCGAGCGTGATGAAGCTCAACTGCGTCGGCACGGTGATGCCATCGACGATCGTCAGCGCGTGCGCATGCGCCTCGGCGATTGCGGTTGCGTCGCGAGCAAGCGTGAGACCGACTCCCGACTTGACCAGATCGAGCATCGACGGCTCCTGGTCCACCTCGGCCACCTTGACCGGTTTCACACCCGCCTCGCCGAAACAGCGCGACAGCAGCCGGTTGTGCGCGGACGCCGGCGGCGTCCAGATCCACGGCAGCGCCGCGAGCGAGCGCCAGTCCCGCGCACCCTTCACGCGATCTTTCCAGCCCGCCGGCGCGAGCACGCGATACTGGAAATGCGTGAGCGTGACCGCGTGAAACGTGGCGCCGTCGCGGGTGTCGTCGTCGGAGGGCAGGCCGATGTAATAGCCGACGTCGAGCTCGCCCGCCCGAATCTGCTCGCGTACCCAGCCCGACATGCCGTGGCGCAGCGCGGTTTCGATCTGCGGCCAGGTCTCGACGAGTTGCTTCAGGAAGCCGCCCAGGCGCAAAAACTCGGGGTCGAGAATGGTGCCGATGCGCAGGCGCCCGCGCACTTCCTGGCGGAGCGTCTGCGCGGCGCGCTGTACGTCGGCTGCCGCGCCGAGCGCGCGTTCGGCGTGCGGCAGCAGCGCCTGGCCGTCGCGAGTCAGCGCGAGCCCGTGCGAAGTCCGCGTGAACAGCGTCACGCCGAGCGTTTCCTGCAAGTGCTTGATTTGCAGGCTGACGGCGGGTTGGGTTAGATGTAGCTGCACCGCGGCGCGCGTGAGGTTGCCCTCGCGTGCGACGGTGACGAAAGCCCTAAGCAGAGTCAGATCCATATCCTGATATTAGCGCGGCTTATAGCGCAGTTGAGCATTACTCATTGGATTTGTCGCTCCTAGACGCCGTACGCTGAGTGTTGAGCAATGCTTCGGCGCGCGGTATCGAGCGCGAAGCGGGAGATTTCACAGCAAAAGAGGAACGAGATGAGTGAGACATATTCCGACGCAACCGCGCAGCACGAGGCCGCACGCAGCGCGGCGAGCGCACGCGCGCTGAGCCATTTCATCAACGGCAAGACCGTCGAAGGCACGAGCGGGCGCTTCGGCGACGTCTTCAATCCGGCGCTCGGCAGCGTCAGCGCGCGCGTGCCGCTCGCGAGCGTCGCCGAGGTGGACGCTGCTGTTGCCGCGGCCAACGCCGCGTTTCCCGCGTGGAGCGAAACCGCGCCGATCAAACGCGCGCGGGTGCTGTTCAAGTTCAAGGAACTGCTTGACCGCCATCACGACGAACTCGCGGAGCTGATCACGCGCGAGCACGGCAAGGTGTTTTCCGACGCCAAGGGCGAAGTGATGCGCGGCATCGAAATCGTCGAATTCGCGTGCGGCATCCCGAACCTGCTGAAGACCGATTTCACCGATCAGATCGGCGGCGGCATCGACAACTGGAATCTGCGCCAGCCGCTCGGTGTGGTCGCCGGCATCACGCCGTTCAATTTCCCGATGATGGTGCCGTGCTGGATGTTCCCGGTCGCGCTCGCGTGCGGCAACACCTTCGTGTTGAAGCCGTCCGAACGCGATCCGTCCGCATCGATCCGGCTCGCCGAACTGCTGAAGGAAGCGGGCCTGCCGGACGGCGTGTTCAACGTCGTGCACGGCGACAAGGTCGCGGTGGATGCGCTGCTCGCACATCCCGAAGTGAGCGCGCTGTCGTTCGTCGGCTCGACGCCGATCGCCGAATACATCTACACGGAAGGCACGAAGCACGGCAAGCGGGTGCAGGCGTTGGGCGGGGCGAAGAATCATCTGGTTGTAATGCCCGACGCCGATCTCGACCAGGCCGTCGACGCCCTGATCGGCGCCGCCTACGGTTCGGCCGGCGAGCGCTGCATGGCGATTTCGGTGGCGGTCGCGGTGGGGCATATCGCCGATGAACTGATCGAGCGTCTGACGCCGCGCGTGAAGAGCCTGAAGATCCTCAACGGCATGGAAGCGGCGGCCGAGATGGGGCCGCTCGTCACCGGCGCGCATCGGGACAAGGTGGTCGGCTATATCGACGCCGGCGTCGCCGCGGGCGCGAAGCTCGTCGTCGATGGACGCGCTCATCAGGTCGTGGGGCACGAGAAGGGCTTTTTCCTCGGCGGGACGCTGTTCGACGAAGTGTCGCCCGAGATGAAGATCTACCGCGAAGAAATCTTCGGACCGGTGCTGTGCGTCGTGCGCGTGCCCGACTTTGCCTCGGCGGTCGAGCTGATCAATGCGAATCAGTTTGCGAACGGCGTGTCGCTATTTACGTCCGACGGCGGCATTGCGCGCGCGTTTTCCCGGCAGATCGAGATCGGCATGGTCGGCATCAACGTGCCGATTCCGGTGCCGATGGCCTGGCATTCGTTCGGCGGCTGGAAGAAGTCGCTGTTCGGCGATCATCACGCGTACGGCGAGGAAGGCGTGCGGTTCTATACGCGCTACAAGAGCATCATGCAGCGCTGGCCCGACAGCATTGCGAAGGGCGCAGAGTTCACGATGCCGGTCGCCAAATAAGCTGGCGGCTTTGCGCCGCATAAAGTCGGCGAACGCGCGAGCAAAAGAGTAAAAGCGAATAAAAGCGCGTCGCGGCGCAAGCGTGGAAGCGATCGAGCTTCCACGCCTGCGCTGCAAAAAATGCTTAGGAGACTGAACGATGGGTCATACCGACAGTACGCCTCGCGCCGTACGGCGGCTCGAAGGCGAGTTCGACTACATCATTGTCGGCGCGGGCACTGCGGGCTGCGTGCTGGCGAACCGGCTCACCGAAGATCCCGAGATCCGCGTGCTGCTGCTAGAAGCCGGCGGGAAAGACGACTATCACTGGATTCATGTGCCGGTCGGCTATCTGTATTGCATCGGCAATCCGCGCACGGACTGGCTGTACAAGACTCAGGCAGAGCCGGGTCTGAACGGCCGCACGCTGTCGTATCCACGCGGGCGTGTGCTCGGCGGCAGTTCGTCGATCAACGGCATGATCTATATGCGCGGTCAGCGTGAAGACTACGACGAGTGGGCGCGTGTGACCAACGACAGCACGTGGTCATGGAACGCGGTGCTGCCGGTCTTCAGGCGCAGCGAGGATCACCACGGCGGCGCCAACGAAGCGCACGGCGCGGGCGGACCCTGGCGCGTCGAGAAGCAGCGCCTCAAATGGAAGATTCTGGAAGAGTTCGCGCAAGCGGCGCAGCAAACCGGCATTCCTGCCACCGACGATTTCAATCGCGGCGACAACACCGGCGTCGGCTACTTCGACGTCAACCAGAAGCGCGGCATTCGCTGGAATGCGTCGAAGGCGTTTTTGCGGCCCGCGTTGAAGCGGGAGAACCTCACAGTTATTACCGGTGCCCACACGCAGCGTGTCGTGTTCGACGGCCGCCGCTGCACCGGAGTCGAATATCGTGGCGCCGATGTCGACTATGTCGCCAAAGCGCGTTGTGAAGTGATCCTTTCCGCCGGCGCGGTCAACTCGCCGCAACTGCTCGAATTGTCCGGCGTCGGCAATGGAGCACGTCTGCAGAATCTCGGCATCGAGATCGTTCAGGATCTGCGCGGCGTCGGCGAGAACCTGCAGGACCATCTGCAACTGCGCATGGCGTTTCAGGTGCAGGGCGTGCGCACGTTGAATACGATGTCCGCGCACTGGTGGGGCAAGCTGATGATCGGCATGCAGTACGCGTTGTTTCAGAGCGGACCGATGTCGATGTCGCCGTCGCAACTCGGCGCGTTCGCGAAGTCCGATGCCGACGATCGCTCGCTGACCCGACCCGATCTCGAGTATCACGTGCAGCCTTTGTCGCTCGACCGCTTCGGCGAACCGCTGCATCGCTTCAATGCGTTCACGGCGTCGGTGTGTCAGCTGCGCCCCACGTCGCGCGGCAGCATTCATATTGCGTCGGCCGATGCGTCCGCACCACCATTGATCGCTCCAAATTATCTGTCGACCGGGTACGACCGCCACGTCGCAGCAAACGCGCTACGTCTGACGCGCCGCATCGTCGCGGCGCCCGCGCTCGCGCGCTATCAGCCGCGGGAGATTCTGCCGGGCCTGCAGTATCAAAGTGAAGAAGAATTGCAGCAGGCCGCGGGCGCGGTCGGCACGACGATCTTCCATCCCGTCGGCACCTGCCGCATGGGCACGACCGACGATCCGGCCGCGGTCGTCGACAACCGGCTACGGGTTATCGGAGTGCAAGGCTTGCGTGTCGTCGATGCATCGGTGATGCCCAACATCACGTCGGGCAACACCAATTCGCCGACGCTGATGATCGCCGAACGCGCGAGCGACATGATCCGCGAGGATCGTCGCGCGCGCGTGAGCGGCAGCATCGCAGCGCAAATGGGTGTGGCTGCGTCGATGTCGTCTGTGTGACATGCACCGTGCGATGGAAACTGAGCGGATCGGTCATGTTTTCCGCCGCGTACGTGAAGCGTGCTAACCGCATGCCACGTGCGCGTGGCGCGGGCCTCGTTCACTTAGTGCAAATCCCAATGAATGCGCTGCATCATTGGGGCGACAATGGCAGCCATGCTGCGTGCCGCGTCATGGATCACCGTCCGTATTGGTGCAGCACGCCAACGAGCGGCAAGGGGTGCCGCCGACATAACAAGTCGCGCAGAACTTCGCGCGGAAAGATCGTAGTGCTTCGCCTTACTCCGTATGGAAGGGAACATGATTCTCGGCGATACGATTCTCGAAACGCGTGGCCTCACCCGCGAGTTCAAAGGCTTTGTCGCCGTGAACGGCGTGAATCTGCGCGTGCGCCGTGGCTCGATCCATGCGCTGATCGGGCCCAATGGAGCGGGCAAGACCACCTGCTTCAATCTGCTCACCAAATTTCTCGAACCCACCGCGGGCCAGATCGTTTTCAACGGTGTCGATATCACCGGCGAACGTCCGGCGCAGATCGCGCGGCGCGGCATCATCCGTTCGTTCCAGATTTCCGCGGTATTTCCGCATCTGACGGCATTGCAGAATGTGCGCATCGGGTTGCAGCGCTCGCTCGGCACCGCGTTTCACTTCTGGAAGAGCGAGCGTACGTTGCGGCGTCTGAACGATCGCGCGATGGATCTGCTGACTCAGGTCGGCCTGACCGATTTCGCCGATGTGTTGACGGTGGAGCTCGCCTACGGCCGCAAGCGCGCGCTCGAAATCGCGACCACGCTCGCGATGGAGCCCGAACTGATGCTGCTCGACGAGCCCACGCAAGGCATGGGACATGAGGACGTCGACCGCGTGACTGCGTTGATCAAGAAAGTATCGGCGGGCCGCACGATCCTGATGGTCGAACACAACATGAATGTGATCGCCGGTATCTCCGACACGATCACCGTGCTGCAACGGGGTGAAGTGCTCGCCGAGGGCAGCTACGCGGAAGTGTCGAAGAATCCGCTCGTGATGCAAGCCTACATGGGCAGCGCCGACGCGGCGCTCGCCGGAGCCCACGCATGAATACGACGGTCGAGCGCGAAGGCCTCGAAGCGAACGAAACGAAAAGCGGCGCACCCGCGCTGGACATCGCGGGACTGCAAGCCTGGTACGGGGAATCCCATATTCTGCACGGCGTCGATCTGTCGGTTGGCCGTGGCGAGGTCGTGACGCTGCTCGGGCGCAATGGCGCGGGCCGCACCACGACGCTTCGCGCGATCATGGGTCTCACGGGCCGCCGTACCGGCTCGATCCGGATCGATGGACGCGAAACGATTGGCCTGCCCACGCATCGCATCGCGCATTGCGGCATCGGCTATTGCCCCGAAGAGCGCGGTATTTTTTCGAGTCTGTCGTGCGAGGAAAATCTGCTGCTGCCGCCGCCCGTCGGCGACAAGGCGCACACGATGTCGCTCGAGGAAATCTATGCGATGTTCCCGAATCTGCACGAGCGGCGCATGAGCCAGGGCACGCGGCTCTCGGGCGGCGAACAGCAGATGCTCGCGGTCGCGCGGATTCTGCGCACCGGCGCGAATCTGCTGCTGCTCGACGAAATCTCGGAGGGGCTCGCGCCCGTGATCGTGCAGGCGCTTGCACGGATGATCATCACGTTGAAGGCGCGCGGCTACACGATCGTGATGGTCGAGCAGAACTTCCGCTTCGCGGCGCCGCTCGCGGATCGTTTCTATGTGATGGAGCACGGCATGATCGTCGAGCATTTCGGGGCTAGCGAGCTCGAAGGCAAGATGCCGGTGCTGCATGATTTGCTGGGCGTATAGACACGGACACGCACGCGCCCGACTGCCTCTGATAACCACAAGCGAAGAACCAGGAGACATGCATGAAAAAGAACCCACTCGCGCGAATTGCCTCACTCTGCTTCGCGGTCGCCGCCGGCGCCGCACTGACGCTGGGCAGCGCGCAAGCGGCCGACGATGCCGTGAAGATCGGCTTTATCACGGATCTGTCGGGACTGTACGCGGATATCGACGGGCAGGGCGGTCTTGAAGCGATCCGGATGGCGGTCGCCGACTTCGGCGGCAAGGTCAACGGCAAGCCGATCACGGTGCTGTACGCGGATCACCAGAACAAGGCGGACATCGCGGCGTCGCGGGCTCGCGAATGGTTCGACCGCGATGGCGTCGACGTGGTGATCGGCGGCACCAACTCGGCGACCGCTCTGTCGACGAACACCGTCGCGGGCGAGAAGCACAAGGTCTACATCAACGTCGGCGCGGGCGCCGATACGCTGACCAACGAGCAATGCACGCCGTACACGATCCACTACGCATACGACACCACCGCGCTCGCAAACGGCACGGGCTCGGCGGTTACGAAGCAGGGTGGCAAGACGTGGTACTTCCTGACCGCCGACTACGCGTTCGGGAAGGCGCTCGAAAAAGCGACCTCGGACGTCGTGAAGGCGAATGGCGGTCAGGTGCTCGGCTCGGTGCGTCATCCGCTGTCGGCGTCGGACTTCTCGTCGTTCCTGTTGCAGGCGCAGGCGTCGAAGGCGCAGATCCTCGGCCTCGCGAATGCGGGCGGCGACACGATCAACTCGATCAAGGCCGCGAAGGAATTCGGCATCACGAAGACGATGAAACTCGCCGCGCTGCTGATGTTCATCAACGACGTGCACAGCCTCGGTCTCGAAACGACGCAGGGTCTCGTGTTGACCGACAGCTGGTACTGGAACAAGGACGCCGACACGCGCAAGTGGTCGCAGCGCTACTTCGACAAGATGAAGAAGATGCCGTCGAGCCTGCAGGCTGCCGACTACTCGGCGGCGATGAACTATCTGAAGGCGGTCCAGGCGGTGGGCTCGACCGATCCGGACAAGGTGATGGCGCAGTTGCGCAAGACGAAGATCGACGACTTCTACGCGAAGGGCTACATCCGTCAGGACGGCAGCATGATCCACGACATGTACCTGATGCAGGTGAAGACGCCGGCCGAATCGAAGGAGCCGTGGGACTACTATAAGATCATGGCGACGATTCCGGGCGATCAGGCCTTCACGACCAAGGCGCAGACTCGCTGCGCGCTGTGGAAGTAAGCCCCGGGAGGGCAGGATGCGGTCCAGGACCGCGCAGACCTGAGAGAACCGCCGGCGCTGCAGCGGTACGCGCTGGCGGGTAATCGTTTCAGAGCCGCACGCGATGGGCAGCGTCGCCGCACGTCGCGTGCCGGCCGGACCGTGCGTTACCGATCTCACCTTGACGATGGCTTGAAGGGCTAAGGGCTTCAATGGACATCTTTGGCGTTCCGCTGCCGGCGATGCTGAGCCAGCTTCTGCTCGGACTCGTGAACGGCTCGTTCTACGCGATTCTGAGCCTCGGGCTGGCTGTGATTTTCGGCCTGCTCAACGTGATCAACTTCGCGCATGGCGCACTTTTCATGCTCGGCGCGATGCTCGCGTGGATGGGGCTGTCGTATTTCAATCTGCCGTACTGGGTGATGCTCGTGCTCGCGCCGCTGATCGTCGGACTCGTCGGCGTCGCGATCGAGCGCTCGATGCTGCGCTGGCTTTACAAGCTCGATCATCTGTATGGCCTGTTGCTGACGTTCGGCATCACGCTCGTGATCGAAGGCGTGTTCCATTCGATCTACGGCTCGTCGGGCCAGCCGTACGACGTGCCGTCGGCGCTGTCGGGTGCGACCAATCTCGGCTTCATGTATCTGCCGAACTATCGCGCGTGGGTGGTCGTCGCGTCGTTGATCGTGTGCTTCGTGACATGGTTCGTGATCGAGAAGACACGGCTTGGCGCGTATCTGCGAGCGGGCACCGAAAACCCGAAGCTCGTCGAGGCATTCGGCGTCAACGTGCCGCTGATGATCACGCTGACCTACGGCTTCGGCGTCGCGCTCGCGGCGTTTGCCGGCGTGCTCGCCGCGCCGGTGATTCAGGTCTCGCCGCTGATGGGCCAGCCGATGATCATCACGGTGTTCGCGGTGGTCGTGATCGGCGGCATGGGTTCGATCATGGGCTCGATTCTGACCGGCCTGATGCTCGGCGTAGTCGAAGGACTGACGCGTGTGTACTACCCCGAGGCGTCGGCGACCGTCGTCTTCGTGATCATGGCGCTCGTGTTGCTCGTGCGTCCGGCGGGTCTTTTCGGCAGGGAAAAATGATGCAGAGAAAAGTGCTCTACGGTCTGCTGCTGATCGTGCTGCTCGCGGTGCCGGTGCTCGGCATCTATCCGCTCTTCGTGATGAAGGTGCTGTGCTTCGCGCTGTTCGCGGCCGCGTTCAATCTGCTGATCGGCTACACGGGCTTGCTGTCCTTCGGCCATGCGATGTTTCTCGCGTCGGCCGGTTATGTGACCGGCTATGCGATGCAGACGCTCGGCTTTTCGCCTGAGGTGGGCGTGCTGAGCGGCACCGCGGCGGCCACGCTGCTTGGCCTCGTCGTTGGCTTCTTCGCGATTCGCCGTCAAGGCATCTACTTCGCGATGGTGACGCTCGCGCTCGCGCAGATGGTCTACTTTGTGTTCCTGCAAGCGCCATTCACGCACGGCGAAGACGGTCTGCAAGGCGTGCCGCGCGGAAAGCTGTTCGGCCTGTTGAGTCTTTCGTCCGATGTCGCGCTGTATTTCGTCGTGCTCGCGGTGATCGTCCTGGCGTTCCTGCTGATCGTGCGGATCGTGCATTCGCCGTTCGGGCAGGTGCTCGTCGCGATCAAGGAAAACGAGCCGCGTGCGGTGTCGCTCGGCTACGATACCGACCGTTTCAAGCTGCTCGCCTTCATTCTGTCGGCCGGCATCGCGGGTCTCGCGGGTTCGCTGAAGGTGCTCGTGCAAGGCTTCGAAACGCTGAGCGATGCCTATTGGACGATGTCCGGCCTCGTGATCCTGATGACACTGGTGGGCGGCATGGGCACGCTGTTCGGGCCGCTGCTCGGCGCCGCGCTGATCGTGTCGCTCGAAGACCGGCTCGGCGATATCGGCTCGGCGCTCGCGTCGATGACCGGCATCGAGTGGTTTCGCTCGCTCGGCGAATCGGTGACGATCGTCACGGGGCTGATTTTCATCGCGTGTGTGCTGGCGTTCCGGCGCGGCATCGTCGGTGAGATCGTTGCGCGGGTGCGACCGTTGCGGGCTTGAGATTGGCTGTCTGGTCCCACTCGGGAGGGCGCGTGCTTGACGCAGTGCGATAGGCGATTGCTTCGATCTCCGATCTAATTGCGGCTTGTGCTGAAGGTCCGCTGGATCAGGAGTGTGGGCGAACCTGTGGCGAACCTTGTGATGAAATGGGCATAACACGCCCCAATCCGGTGCCGCAGTGCACCACTAGGGTAATTGCTAGTTGTGACTGCTGGGGTCGTCGTTTAATCTTCATCCAGTTCTGATGCACCACGAATTTGCAGGTGGAGAACGAGGAGACAATTGAGGCACTAAGTGCCCAGAAGAAAGCGCTGTTGGATTGATATCCAACAGCGCTTTTTCATTTGTGTTTTTCGAATTACTTGATGCGATCTCCCGCTTATTTCGCGCGCCATTTTTTATTCTTCGGCAGCCGCTGCAGCTAAACATCAGAAGCCTTCGAAGCGCTTGCAGCACGGCACTTGCGTCCGCTAAACTCGCTATTCACCGACCACTGGGTTGGCAATTAAATCCGTGGATTTAATTGCAATTGAATAACGGATTTAATAGAGGAGCAGGATGAAGTCGGCATTGCGTTGGATCAGCGCGGCATTGGTCGCCACCGGGATTTTGGCTGCATGGAGCGGCCATGCATTCGCGGACGTGAAAATCGGCGTCACCGTGTCGGCAACAGGACCGGCCGCATCGCTCGGTATTCCGGAAAAAAACACCATTGCGCTGCTGCCGAAAGAAGTAGCGGGCCAGAAGATCGACTACATCGTCCTCGACGACGCAACCGATTCCACCCAGGCGGTCAAGAACGCCCGCAAGCTCACGAGCGAAGACCACGTCGATGCATTGATCGGCTCGACCGTCGTGCCAAATTCGCTCGCCATGATCGACATTGCCGCCGAAACCTCCACGCCGATGATCTCGCTGGCCGCGGCCGCGGGCATCGTCGAACCGATGGACGCGAAACGCGCATGGGTCTTCAAGACGCCGCAAAACGACATTCTGATGGCCACGGCGATCGCGCAGCACATGGCCAATCACGGCGTGAAAACGGTCGCGTTCATCGGCTTTTCCGACGCGTACGGCGAGAGCTGGTTCAAGGAATTCAGCAAAGCCGCTGACCTCGCGAAGATCAGGATCGTCGCGAACGAGCGCTTCGCGCGCAACGACGCGTCGGTCACGGGCCAGGTGCTGAAGATGATGTCGCAGAATCCGGACGCGGTGCTGATCGCCGGCGCGGGCACGCCGGCCGCATTGCCGCAGAAAACGCTGAAGGAGCGCGGCTACAAGGGCAAGTACTATCAGACGCACGGCGTCGCGAACAACGACTTCCTGCGCGTGTGCGGCAAGGATTGCGAAGGCACGTGGCTGCCCGCCGGCCCGCTGCTGGTCGCCGAGCAATTGCCCGAGGCGAATCCGGTGAAGAAAAGCGCGCTCGCGTACAAGCATGCGTATGAAACGGCGTACGGCGCGGGTTCGGTGTCGACGTTCGGTGGTCATGCGTGGGACGCGGGTCTGCTGCTGCAGCGTGCGATCCCGCTCGCGTTGAAGAAGGGACAACCGGGCACGCCGGCATTCCGCGACGCGCTGCGTGCCGCAGTCGAAGGCACGAAAGATGAGCCCGCGTCACACGGCATCTTCAACATGAGCGTGAACGACCACGCCGGACTCGACCAGCGGGCGCGTGTGATGGTGCAGATCGTCGACGGCAAGTGGAAGCTGGCCGGCGACTGAGCGAAGGCTCTGCGCCACAGGACCTCATCGAAAAAGACGCGTGCAGTTGACGCGTCTTTTTTATTACCCGGGCGAGGTGTCTGCAGCGCTTAAAAGTGTGGTTTCGGTGCTTCAGGACAAACCCGCATTTAGCGCACGCTCTCTTGACCGTCGATAATGCAGAACGCAAGCTACTAACATATTAGTGGTTTATGAAGGTCTGGTTGGAATGGAGCCGCGGCAAAGAAACGCGGCGTATGACGCGAATGCGCACTCGCGCGACGCGAGAGGAGCGGTACCCGATAAAGCGGGGAAGGTATGCGCGCCGAGCAGGGAAAACCATGCTTGGCACACCTGAACTCGCTCACTAGATTCAGACACCCGGCCCAGCAAGCCGGCTTATAGATAGGCGCTTTTGAAGGCGTTTGGAGACTCGCAATGAAAAAGACAAGGCATTGGGTACGCACCGGCATCGCGATGGCGCTGATGTGCGGCGCGGGGACGGCATTCGCGCAGGTGAAGATCGGCGTCACGTTGTCGACGACGGGGCCGGCCGCGTCGCTCGGAATTCCTGAGAAGAACACGATCGCGTTGTTGCCGAAGGAGATCGGCGGCAAGAGCGTGCAATACATCATCCTCGACGACGGGTCGGACACCAGCAAGGCCGTGCAGAACACGCGCAAGCTGATCGACGAAGACCACGTCGACGCGATCATCGGCTCGACCGTCACGCCGAATTCGCTCGCGATGCTCGATCCGGCCGCTGAGGGCAAGACGCCGGTGATCTCGCTCGCGGCGTCGGCAGCGATCATTCAGCCGATGGATGCGAAGCGTGCATGGGCGTTCAAGCCGCCTCAGAACGACAGCCTGATGGCCGACGCAATCGCCGATTACATGCAGCACCACGGCGTGAAGACGGTCGGCTTCATCGGTTTCTCGGACGCCTATGGCGACAGCTGGAACTCGACGTTCGAGGCCGTCGCGAAAGCGCACAACCTGAAGATCGTGTCGAACGAGCGCTTTAACCGCACTGACGCTTCGGTGACGGGCCAGGTGCTGAAGACGATGGGCGCGAATCCCGACGCGGTGCTGATCGCGGGCTCGGGTACGCCGTCGGCGCTGCCGGCCAAGACGCTGAAGGAGCGTGGCTACAAGGGCAAGATCTATCAGACGCACGGTGTCGCGAACAACGACTTCCTGCGTGTGTGCGGCAAGGATTGCGAAGGCGAACTGCTGCCGGCCGGTCCGATTCTCGTCGTCGATCAATTGCCGGATTCGAACCCGGTGAAGAAGTCGTCGGAAGCCTATAAGAACGCCTATGAGAAGGCTTATGGCGTGGGTTCGGTCGCGACCTTCGGCGGTCACGCATGGGATGCCGGCCAGATGTTGCAGGCCGCGATTCCGGTCGCGCTGAAGACCGCACAGCCGGGTACGCCCGAGTTCCGCGTGGCGCTGCGCAACGCGCTCGAAAACATCAAGGAGCTGCCGGTGTCGCACGGCATCATGAACACCACCGCGAACGACCACAACGGCCTCGACCAGCGCGCGCGCGTGATCGTGCAGATCGTCGACGGCAAGTGGAAGCTGCAGAACGACTGAGACGATTTACAAAAACAACTAGCGGTACGCGCCTCTCGCGCAATCTGCGGTGCATGACGCCGCATTGCCATTGTGTTCGACGACAATGGCATCGACCGCCGCGCCGGGTCACGGCGCGGCGGTTGTCTTTTCAGACATTGCAGATGGATGGCCGGCTACGCGCCGCGCCGTCACGACTGTTTCCCGGTTTTTCGTTTTCGACGCTTCAGGACGAGGAAGTATGGATCTATCAATCGCGGCGATCCTCGCGCAAGACGGCATTACGACCGGCGCGATCTACGCGCTGCTCGCGCTTGCGCTGGTGCTGGTGTTCTCCGTCACGCGGGTGATCTTCATCCCGCAAGGGGAGTTCGTTTCGTACGGCGCGTTGACGCTCGCCGCACTGCAAACGCAGAGGTTTCCCGCCACCTGCTGGCTGTTGATGGCGATGGGCGCAGCATGCTTCGTCGTCGAGACGGTGGCCGTATTGCGGCATGCTGAGCGGCGTCGTCATGCGGCGCGCACGCTGCCTGTGCTGGCAGGGAAGTACCTGCTGTTTCCGATCGCGGTCTACGCGCTCACGCGCGGCATCTTCCTGCAGCCGCTGCCGATGATCGTGCAGATCGCGCTGACGCTGCTGATCGTGATCCCGATGGGTCCGTTCGTTTATCGCCTTGCCTATGAGCCGATCGCGGAGGCGGCCACGCTGCTGCTGTTGATCGTCGCGGTGGCAGTGCATTTCGCGATGGTCGGTCTCGGCCTCGTGATGTTCGGCGCCGAAGGC
This sequence comes from Paraburkholderia sp. BR10923, assembly GCF_040948765.1. Taxonomy (NCBI): domain Bacteria; kingdom Pseudomonadati; phylum Pseudomonadota; class Betaproteobacteria; order Burkholderiales; family Burkholderiaceae; genus Paraburkholderia; species Paraburkholderia sp. BR10923. Next base: position 336,772 of record NZ_JBFPKO010000003.1, read on the forward strand.
TCGCGCACCAACGCGTTTTCCGATGCGACGTTCAACGTGGGCACGTTGTCCATCTCCGGGCAGAGCCTGTGGGTGATCGGCACCGCGGTCGTGCTGATCGGTGCGCTGTATCTGTATTTCGATCGCTCGATCTCGGGCAAGGCGTTGCGCGCGACGTCGGTGAACCGGCTCGGCGCACGCCTCGTCGGTATCGGCACGACGCAGGCGGGACGCCTCGCGTTCACGCTGGCGGCTGGACTCGGCGCACTGTGCGGCATCCTCGTCGCGCCGCTCACGACGATCTACTACGACTCGGGCTTCCTGATCGGTTTGAAGGGCTTCGTGGGCGCGATCATCGGCGGTCTGGTCAGCTATCCGCTCGCGGCGGCCGGCTCGATTCTCGTCGGTCTGCTGGAGTCGTATTCCTCGTTTTGGGCCAGTGCTTATAAGGAAGTGATCGTGTTCACGCTAATCATCCCGGTGCTGCTGTGGCGCAGTCTTGCGAGCCCGCATGCCGAAGAGGAAGAGGAGTGACACGATGAAACGGACCATGCAAAAGAAGTTCTTCTGGTTGTTCCTCGTGGTGCTGTTCGCTTTGCCGGTTCTGCCGCAACCGATTCATGTGCCGGAGTACTGGGTCACGCTGCTGAACTACATCGGTCTCTATTCGATCGTTGCGATCGGCCTCGTGCTGCTGACCGGTATCGGCGGCATGACGAGCTTCGGGCAGGCCGCGTTCGTCGGCATCGGCGCTTATGCAACCGCGTATCTGACGACGAACTTCGGTGTGTCGCCGTGGCTTGCACTTATCGCGGGCGTGATCGTGACTGCGCTGGTCGCGCTGATGCTCGGTCTCGTGACGATGCGCCTGTCCGGCCACTTCCTGCCGCTCGGCACGATTGCGTGGGGGCTCGCGCTGTTCTACCTGTTCGGCAATCTGGAGATGCTCGGCAAGTACGACGGCATCAACGGCATCCCGGTGCTGAATGTTTTTGGGATCAACCTCGAGTCCGGCCGCCATATCTATTACCTGATCTGGGTTGTCGTGCTCGGTTCGGTCGTTTCTGTTCAGAATCTGCTTAATAGTCGTCCGGGTCGCGCAATTCGCGCGCTGCGCGGCGGTGGTCTGATGGCCGAGGCAATGGGTGTCAATACCGGCTGGATGCGCGTCGTGATCTTCGTCTATGCGGCGGTGCTTGCGTCGGTATCGGGCTTTCTGTACGCGCACTTGCAGCGCGCGGTGAATCCGACGCCGTTCGGGCTGAATCACGGCATCGAGTTTCTGTTCATGGCAGTGGTGGGCGGTGTCTCGCACGTCTGGGGCGCGGTGCTTGGCGCGGCAATCCTCACGGTGCTGCAGGATTATCTACAGACGCTGCTGCCGAAACTGCTCGGCGAGAACGGCAACTTCGAAGTGATCGTGTTCGGCATCATCATGGTGCTGTTGCTGCAGTATGCGCGGCAGGGCGTGTGGCCGTTCGTCGCACGCTTTTTCCCGCGTGGCCCGCGGGCGTATCTCGCAGACCACGCGGTCCCTCTGCCGCAGCGCAACAAGCCGCAGGCCGGCGAGGACCTGCTGACGGTGAACAAGGCGCGCAAGCAGTTCGGCGGTCTCGTCGCCGTGAACGATGTCAGCTTCGAAGTCAAAGCGGGGCAGATCATCGGGCTAATCGGACCGAATGGCGCGGGTAAGTCGACCACGTTCAATCTGGTGACCGGCGTGCTGCAGGCGACGAGGGGCGAGATCACGTTCCGCGGCGAGCGCATCGATGCGCTGAGTTCACGTGAAATCGTTAAGCGTGGCATCGGCCGGACCTTCCAGCACGTAAAGCTGCTGCCGGGCATGACCGTGCTCGAGAACGTCGCGATCGGCGCGCATCTGCGAGGCCATGCAGGTGTGTGGCGCAGTGTCGTGCGGCTGAACAGTTCGGAAGAGGCGCGGCTGATGGCCGAAGCCGCTCGGCAGATTCGCCGCGTCGGCCTCGAACAGCATATGTATGACGAAGCGGGCAGCCTAGCGCTCGGTCAACAGCGGATTCTCGAAATTGCGCGCGCGTTATGCTGCGATCCGACTCTGCTATTGCTCGACGAACCGGCAGCTGGTCTGCGCTATCAGGAAAAGCTGCAGCTCGCCGATCTGCTGCGCAAGCTAAAGGCGGAAGGGATGAGTGTGCTGCTCGTCGAGCACGACATGGATTTTGTGATGAATCTGACGGACCGGCTCGTGGTGATGGAGTTCGGCACGCGAATCGCTGAAGGTCTGCCGCAGGAAGTGCAGCAGGATCCGGCGGTGCTCGAAGCGTATCTGGGTGGGGTGGAATGATGGACAACATGACAACGACCGGCGTGGCGGCCGCCGGACCGATTCTCGAGGTGGACCATCTGTCGGTCCGTTACGGCAAGGTCGAGGCGCTGCACAATGCGGCGATCAAGGTGCGGGCGGGGCAGATCGTCTCCGTGATCGGTCCGAACGGCGCGGGGAAGTCGACACTGCTGAATGCGATCATGGGCGCGTTGCCGCCGTCTGGTCATGCGAAAGGCGCGGTTTCCTATCAGGGAGAGGACGTCAGCTCGATGCCGGTGGAAAAGCGGGTCGCACTGGGTATGTGTTTGGTGCCGGAGAAGCGCGAGCTTTTCGCTTCGATGACCGTTGAGGACAATCTGCTGCTTGGAGCTTACCGACGCAAGCGGGCAGGAGAGCGCAACTTTCTCGATCAGCTGGAGCCAGTGTTCGAACTGTTTCCACGGCTGAAGGAGCGGCGCAAACAGGCGGCGGGCACGCTTTCGGGCGGCGAACGGCAGATGCTCGCGGTCGGCCGCGCGCTGATGGGCAAGCCCGATCTGCTGATGCTGGACGAGCCGAGCCTCGGTCTCGCGCCGCTGATCGTGAAGGAAATCTTCCACATCATCAGCGCGTTGCGGCAGACGGGCGTCGCGACGCTACTGATCGAGCAGAATGCGCGCGCCGCATTGCAAATCTCGGACTACGGCTATGTGCTGGAGACCGGTGAGCTGGCGCTGGAGGGACCAGCGACCGACCTCGCGCAGAATCCTCGCGTGATCGAAACCTATCTCGGCCTGGCTAAAAAGGTCGCATAAACGCGCACTTTTTCGGCGATCGCTGTGTTTGAAGGCGGTGTGTTTCACGTGAAACACACCGTTTTTTTATGTTTCATCATTCGGACGAAATTCGGGCCGAAACTTAACCCGTTATAATTCGCCCATACATTTTCCTTTGAAGGCTCACGCGACGATCTGGCGTGAGATCCCGCGATGCTTTTTCCCACAGAATTTGACGTAATCGTCGTCGGCGGCGGTCATGCCGGCACCGAAGCCGCTTTGGCGTCGGCGCGCATGGGCAATAGAACGCTGCTTTTGACCCATAACATCGAAACCCTTGGTCAGATGAGCTGCAATCCGTCGATTGGCGGCATCGGCAAAGGCCATCTGGTCAAGGAAGTCGATGCGCTCGGCGGTGCCATGGCGGCTGCCACCGACGAAAGCGGCATCCAGTTCCGCATCCTCAATTCGTCGAAAGGACCGGCGGTCCGCGCGACGCGCGCTCAGGCCGACCGCGTGCTGTACAAGGCGGCGATCCGCCATCGTTTGGAGAACCAGCCGAATCTGTGGCTGTTTCAGCAGGCCGTCGACGATCTAATGGTCGAGGGCGACCGTGTGGTCGGCGCCGTCACGCAAGTGGGTATTCGTTTCCGGTCGCGCGCGGTGGTGCTGACGGCTGGCACGTTCCTCGACGGCAAGATTCACGTGGGCTTGAACAACTACACCGGCGGCCGCGCGGGTGACCCCGCCGCGGTCTCGCTGTCGGCTCGGCTGAAAGAGCTGAAGCTGCCGCAGGGCCGCCTGAAGACGGGTACGCCGCCGCGGATCGACGGTCGCACGATCGACTATTCGCAACTCGAAGAGCAGCCGGGCGATCTGGACCCGGTGCCGGTGTTCTCGTTCCTCGGGCGCGTCGAGCAGCACCCGCGCCAGGTGCCGTGCTGGGTCACGCATACGAATCAACGGACACACGACATCATTCGCGGCGGTCTCGATCGTTCACCGATGTACACGGGCGTAATCGAGGGGGTGGGGCCACGCTATTGCCCGTCGATCGAGGACAAGATTCACCGGTTTGCGTCGAAGGAATCGCATCAGATCTATCTCGAGCCGGAAGGTCTGACCACCAATGAGTTCTATCCGAACGGGATCTCGACGAGCCTGCCGTTCGACGTGCAGCTCGAGCTGGTGCGATCGATGCGCGGTCTGGAGCATGCCCATATCCTGCGGCCCGGCTATGCGATCGAGTACGACTATTTCGATCCGCGTGGGCTGAAGGCATCGCTGGAAACCAAGGTGATCGGTGGGCTGTTCTTCGCCGGACAGATCAACGGTACGACTGGCTACGAAGAGGCGGCAGCGCAGGGCGTTCTGGCGGGCATCAATGCCGGCCTGTTCGTGCAAGGCAAGGAAGCGTGGTGCCCGCGGCGCGACCAGGCTTATCTCGGCGTCCTCGTCGACGATCTGGTCACGCGCGGGGTGTCCGAGCCGTACCGGATGTTCACGAGCCGTGCGGAGTACCGTCTGAGCTTGCGCGAGGACAATGCCGACATGCGGTTGACGGAGATCGGGCGCGAGCTCGGTGTAGTCGATGACGCCCGCTGGGACGCCTTCAGTCGCAAGCGTGACGCTGTTTCACGTGAAACACAGCGCTTGCGTTCAACCTGGGTCAATCCTAAGACCTTATCCGCGGAACAAGCCACCGCATTGCTCGGCAAGCCGATCGACCACGAATACAGTCTCGCGGACCTGTTGCGTCGTCCGGGTGTCAGCTACGACGGCGTCTGCGCGCTGCGCGATGGCACTTGTGGCGCGCCTGAAGCACTAGCGGAAGACCCCGTGCTGCTCGCGCAGATTAAGGAGCAGGTCGAAATCGGCGTCAAATATCAAGGCTATATCGACCGCCAGGCCGGTGAGATCGAACGCAACGAGGCGCAAGAGAATACCCGTCTGCCCGAAGGGCTGGACTACACCGAGGTGCGTGGACTGTCGTTCGAAGCCCGCCAGAAGCTGATGCAGTTCCGGCCGGAAACGATCGGCCAGGCGTCGCGTATTTCGGGCATCACGCCTGCCGCGATCTCGCTGCTGATGGTCCATCTGAAGCGCGGCCTAGGGCGTCGCGCGTCGAAATCCGCCGAACCCGGCGCTGACAGCACGTCGGTGGTGCAATGACGGCAGTGCAAAGGGGAAGCGACCAGCAGGCGTTGGCATCATTGCTGGCGGACGGTGTCCGTGAACTTGGCCTGGAACTCAGCGACGTGCAGCAGCGCAAGCTGCTCGATTACGTCGCGCTGCTCGCGAAGTGGAACAGCGTCTACAACCTGACGGCAATCCGCGATCCGCGGCAGATGCTAATTCAGCACATCCTCGATTCGCTGTCGATCGTGCCGCACCTGGCGCCGCGCGGACCGTCGTCGGTGCTCGACGTGGGCTCGGGCGGTGGCATGCCGGGCATCGTGCTCGCGATTGTGCTGCCCGAGTGGACCGTCACGACGAACGACATCGTCCATAAGAAGACGGCATTTCAATCGCAGGCGAAGGCCGAACTGGGTCTCGCGAATCTGTCAGTCGTGACCGGCCGGGTGGAGACGCTGCAGCCTGGCGCCGAAGTACCGGCAAAGTTCGACGTAATCGTCTCGCGCGCATTCGCAGAACTCGCGGATTTCGTTACACTGGCCCGTCATCTGGTTGCGGAGCAGGGCGCGATCTGGGCGATGAAGGGTGTGCGGCCGGATGCCGAAATCGCGCGTCTACCGGCGGGTGCCCACGTAGAACAGATCATCCGGCTGAACGTGCCGTCCCTCGACGCCGAACGGCACCTGATTGAGGTGCGAGTGGACAGCGAAAGCTAACGGCCACGCGGCCTCTAGGCACCCCCAACGATTTTCACTTCATCCAAGCAGCAAAAGGGACACACCAACGATGGCAAAAATCTTCTGCGTTGCGAACCAGAAGGGCGGTGTCGGCAAGACGACCACCGCAGTCAATCTGGCCGCGAGCCTGGCAGCGCAGGGACAGCGAGTCCTTCTCATCGATCTGGACCCGCAAGGCAACGCCACGATGGGCAGCGGTATCGACAAAGCCGAATGTACGAACACGGTCTACGAAGTGCTCGTTGACAGCGTGTCGGTGGCCGATGCGCGCGTGCGGCTCGAGGCGATCGGATACGACGTGGTGCCCGCGAACCGTGAGCTTGCGGGCGCCGAGGTCGAACTCGTCAGCATGCAGAATCGCGAGCGTCAACTTAGGACGGCGCTCGCTGCGGTCGAGGGCGAGTACGATTTCGTGCTGATCGATTGCCCGCCGGCTCTGTCGCTGCTGACGCTCAACGGACTATGCGCCGCGCACGGCGTCGTCATTCCGATGCAGTGCGAATACTTCGCGCTCGAAGGGCTGTCCGACCTCGTCAATACAATCAAGCAGGTGCACGCGAACCTGAATCGCGACCTCAAGGTGATCGGTCTGCTGCGCGTGATGTTCGATCCGCGCATCACGTTGCAACAGCAAGTCTCGGATCAATTGAAAGAGCACTTCGGCGACAAGGTGTTCGACGCGGTGATTCCACGCAATGTGCGATTGGCCGAGGCACCCAGCTACGGGCTGCCCGGTGTGGTGTTCGACAGGGCGTCGCGAGGCGCGCAGGCGTACGTGCAGTTCGGCGTCGAAATGATTGAGCGGGTGCGCGCGCTGAATGACGCGCCCCAGGCATCCTAAGCGGATCGAGGAAGCACGATGAACGCAGTAGCAAGAAAGAAGGGACTGGGCCGCGGTCTGGAGGCATTGCTCGGCGGCACCGCGGATATCACCGAAGCAGCGGTGATCGACGGTGCGCCGAACGTACTGCCGCTCGGCAAGATGCAGGCTGGCAAATACCAGCCGCGTACGCGCATGGACGAAGGTGCGCTGCAGGAACTCGCGGCAAGCATCCGCGCGCAAGGGCTGATGCAGCCGATTCTCGTGCGTCCGATCGCGGCGGATCGCTACGAGATCATCGCGGGCGAGCGGCGTTTTCGCGCAGCGCGACTCGCAGGCCTCGATGAGGTGCCGGTGCTCGTGAAGGACGTGCCCGATCAGGCCGCCGCGGCGATGGCGCTGATTGAGAACATCCAGCGCGAGGATCTGAATCCGCTCGAAGAGGCTCAGGGCATCCAGCGCCTGCTGGACGAATTCAATTTCACGCATGAGCAGGCGGCAGAGTCGGTGGGCCGTTCGCGCAGCGCGGTGTCGAACCTCCTGCGGTTGCTGAATCTCGCGACACCGGTACAGACGATGTTGCTCGCCGGCGATCTCGACATGGGTCACGCTCGCGCGCTGCTTGCGGTCGATGCCGCGACGCAGATCACGCTGGCCAATCAGGTCGTCAATAAGCGCCTGTCTGTGCGCGAGACCGAAAAGCTGGTCGCGATGACCACGAAAGTGACGCCGGCGGTCAAGGCGCGCGCGAACCCGGATGGCGGCCGCGACACGCGACGGCTAGAAGAGGAACTGTCGGACCTGTTGTCGGCGACGGTGAAAATCAAGCTCGGTCGACGCGGTCGCGGCCAGGTGCTGGTGGACTTTGGCGATCTCGACGCGTTGGAAGGCATTCTTGTCCGCTTGCGCGGGAACGCGAACGTCTGAGCGCAGAATGGCGCTTAGCAGGGAAGGGTGGTGAACGGCTGGCGGCCTGTGCATGAGCACTGCCGCGAGTTGGTTTACCTCAGCGCGAGCAACTATCGTGGATTCCAAACAAACGATGCAAAAATAATCAGGAATCCTAGTTTCAAGCCTTCGACATCGACGCGGTAATCATCCTTACGAGCCGCTATCGCAAAGCGGCTCGATCATCATGAAAATCGCGGCGATTATGGCTCAGTTCAATTGAAGATCCGTCCCGTTTAGCCCTTAAAAAAGCGGCGTTTGTTGCATTTTCGAGACGTCCGCCGCAGCGTCGAAACGGCCTGCCAAAGAGCTTCGATCCACGCGACTACCCCCACGGATTTTGCCGCCCCCCGTCCACCTTACATTTGACGTGATTCGCGTCGTTAGCATATGTTTTACCGCATCGTGAAGGCACGTTTCACGCCGTTATAGGTTGGCCTAAAGTCTTGAATTGCCTGCAACTATCGCTTACAATCGCCCGGATTTAATTGCACGGCAACCCCGTAAGCACTGCGTAAATTCGCGGGCTGAACGAGACTTTCGGAACATTGGGATGGCGGTTAAAACGTCGAATCTGTCGCCGAAAAATGGTGACGACAGACACCGCGCTGAACGCTCCGCACCCCAGACGTCCGCCAGTCGGCAGTTCGATCCGGCCGAAGCGTGGGATGACGCGCAGGAAGATAACAATATCGTTCCGCTCACGCGGGCCGAGGCGGAAAAGCTGTTTGGTCCCGGCGTGGGTCGTCCATCGCGCGTGACGCCGTTCAGGGTCGTCGCAGCGCAAATGGTTTTGTCCCTGGTTGCAACGCTGTTGTGGTGGCTGTTCGACAAGCCGCCGGGCGCTGCTGCGCTGTCAGCGTTCCTGGGGGGGGCGATCTGCTGGGTGCCGGGTGCGTTGTTCGCGGCGCGACTGGAAAAGCTGGGCGGCGCCGAGACCGTGATGAGTTGGATGATCGGCGAAGCATTAAAGATGGGGACAACGATTGCGATGTTTGTCGCAATCGCCTTCTGGTATCACGACGTACGTTGGATTCCGCTGCTGGTGACCTACCTCATCGCGCTGAAGACTTACTGGATCGCCTTGGCGTGGCGCTAAGGTAGCAGCACAAAAAATAGTAGCAAAAAGAATTTAAGGCCGGCGCGGAGCGCCGGCACGGGTGTGCGGACGAGACTGGGCCCGCACCCGGCGCGTTCCCGCATACGGTATTTCGGTGGGAACGGCCTAGAACGATTTTCGACAATTTGGGTGGCTTTAACGATATGGCAGCTAGCGAAGGCACGCGCGCAATGGATCCGTCCGAGTACATCGCGCACCACTTGCAGAACTTTTCCACCGCACACCAGACGTCGATTTTCGACATCCATGTGTGGAATCTCGACACCCTTTTCTGGTCGATCGTGTGCGGCCTCGTCACGATCCTCGTGCTGCATCTGGCAGCCCGCAAGGCGACGTCCGGCGTGCCGGGCCGCTTCCAATGCGCGATCGAAATGCTGGTCGAAATGGTCGAGGATCAATCGAAGGCCATGATCCACGGCTCGCGCACCTTCATCGCGCCGCTCGCGCTGACGGTGTTCGTCTGGGTCGCGCTGATGAACTCGCTCGACTTTATCCCCGTCGACCTGCCGGGCCGCTTGATCGGCTGGCTGGGCCTCTCCGAAGTCATTCCGCACCACCGCCTCGTGCCCACCGCCGACCTGAACGGCACGATCGGCATCGCACTCGGCGTGTTCGTGCTGATGATTTACTACAACTTCAAGATCAAGGGCGCTGGCGGCTTCGTGCATGAACTGCTGTCCGCTCCGTTCGGCGCGCATCCGCTGCTGTGGATCCCGAACCTGGCACTGAACATCATCGAGTTCGTCGCGAAGACGGTCTCGCTCGGCATGCGGCTATTCGGCAACATGTACGCGGGCGAACTGTTGTTCCTGCTGATTGCCCTGCTCGGCAGCATCTGGAGCTTCGGCGCGGACACGACGGTGCTTGGCTTCATCGGCCACGTGGTCGCCGGCACAGTGTGGTCAATCTTCCACATCCTGATCGTTCTGCTGCAGGCGTTCATTTTCATGATGCTGACGCTGGTGTACATCGGCCAGGCACACGACGCGCACTAACCCGCGTTGTCGGCAAAGAATCGTAGTTTTTCAAATCCCAGTTCCAACCAGTTCTAAAAGACTTTTCACAAAGGAGTGATCATGCAAGCTTTCATCGCCAACATCCAGGGTCTGACCGCCATCGGTATCGGCATCATCATCGGCCTGGGTGCTATCGGCGCCTGTATCGGTATCGGTCTGATGGGCGGCAAGTACATCGAAGCATGTGCCCGTCAGCCGGAATTGATGAACCCGCTGCAAACCAAGATGTTCCTGCTGGCTGGTCTGATCGATGCGGCGTTCCTGATTGGCGTTGGTGTGGCAATGCTGTTTGCGTTCGCGAACCCGCTGCTCTCGAAGCTGGCAGGCTGAGGTTCCTCGGAGGTTTGCGCCTGAGCTATAACAAGTAAAGGCGCAGGGCGGAACGGGTACTGGGGCGCTGATCGAGCAGAATCGATGAGCGCCTTGCCGTTTCACTTTCCGAACAAGCAACGTTTAAGGAAACACCGTGAATCTCAACGCAACCCTGTTTGCGCAAATGGTCGTGTTCCTGATCCTCGCGTGGTTCACGATGAAATTCGTGTGGCCGCCGCTGATCAACGCCCTCGACGAGCGCGCGAAGAAGATCGCCGACGGTCTGTCCGCCGCGGAAAAGGGCAAGCAGGAACTCGAAGCCGCTCATAAGCGCGTCGACCAGGAACTGGCTCAGGCTCGCAACGATGGCCAGCAACGCATCGCCGACGCTGAAAAGCGCGCTGTCGCAGTCGCCGACGAAATCAAGGCTCAGGCGCAGGCGGAAGCCGCCCGCATCATCGCGCAGGCGAAGGCCGACGCGGAGCAGCAAGTCGTGAAGGCGCGCGAAGCGCTGCGTGGCGAAGTCGCTGCACTCGCTGTGAAGGGCGCTGAACAGATCCTGAAGCGCGAAGTCGACCAGGCAGCTCACGCTGACCTGCTGAATCAACTGAAAGCCGAGCTCTGATCATGGCCGAACTTGCAACCATCGCCCGTCCGTACGCGGAAGCGCTGTTTGGCGTGGCCGAAGCTGGTGACATCGCCGCCTGGTCCACGCTCGTGCAGGAGCTGGCACAGGTTGCGCGTCTGCCCGATGTGCTGTCGATCGCCTCGAGCCCGAAAGTGAGCCGCGCCCAGGTTAGCGATCTGCTGCTGGCTGCGGTCAAGTCGCCGCTCAAGGACAACGCGCAAGCGAAGAATCTGGTGCAGATGCTGGTGGACAACCATCGCCTGCAGCTGCTGCCTGAAATCGCCTCGCAGTTCGAAGAGTTGAAGAACGCCCGCGAAGGCGCGGCAGATGTGCTGGTCGTCAGCGCATTCCCGCTCGAAGGTGCGCAGTTGAACGAACTCGTCGCAAGCCTCGAACGCAAGTTCAAGCGCAAGCTGAAGCCGACGGTCGAAATCGATCAGTCGCTGATCGGCGGCGTACGCGTGACGGTCGGCGACGAAGTGCTCGATACCTCGGTCCGCGCGCGGCTCGCCAGGATGCAAACGGCCCTGACGGCCTGAAGCGCTTCGCGCTTTAGCGGCTGGCACGCAACAGAATTGACTATCAGGAGCGAATAATGCAACTCAATCCCTCTGAGATCAGCGAGCTGATCAAGAGCCGGATCCAGGGCCTTGAAGCGAGCGCAGACGTTCGCAACCAGGGCACCGTGATCTCCGTGACCGACGGTATCGTGCGTATCCACGGTCTGTCGGAAGTGATGCAGGGCGAAATGCTCGAATTCCCGGGCAACACCTTCGGTCTGGCGCTGAACCTCGAGCGCGACTCGGTCGGCGCCGTGATTCTGGGTGAATACGAACACATTTCGGAAGGCGACATCGTCAAGACGACGGGCCGCATTCTCGAAGTGCCGGTTGGTCCGGAACTGCTCGGCCGTGTGGTCGACGCGCTCGGCAACCCGATCGATGGCAAGGGCCCGCTCAATGCGAAGATGACCGACGCAATCGAAAAGATTGCACCGGGCGTGATCTGGCGTAAGTCGGTTTCGGAACCGGTCCAAACCGGTCTGAAGTCAATCGACTCGATGGTGCCGATTGGCCGTGGCCAGCGTGAGCTGATCATCGGCGACCGCCAGTGCGGCAAGACCGCAGTCGCCGTGGACGCGATCATCAACCAGAAGGGCAAGAACCTCGTTTGTATCTACGTCGCGATTGGCCAGAAGGCTTCGTCGATCATGAACGTAGTGCGTAAGCTCGAAGAATCGGGCGCGCTGGAATACACGATCGTCGTGGCCGCTTCGGCTTCGGATTCGGCCGCGATGCAATACCTCGCGCCGTACGCCGGTTGCACGATGGGCGAATACTTCCGCGATCGCGGCCAGGACGCGCTGATCGTTTATGACGACTTGACCAAGCAGGCTTGGGCATACCGTCAGATCTCCCTGCTGCTGCGCCGCCCGCCGGGCCGTGAAGCTTACCCGGGTGACGTGTTCTATCTGCACTCGCGTCTGCTCGAGCGTGCTGCTCGCGTCTCGGAAGAGTACGTCGAGAAGTTCACCAACGGTGAAGTGAAGGGCAAGAGCGGTTCGCTGACGGCACTGCCGGTCATCGAAACGCAGGCAGGCGACGTGACCGCATTCGTTCCGACGAACGTGATCTCGATTACCGACGGCCAGATCTTCCTTGAAACCGACCTCTTCAACGCAGGTATCCGCCCGGCAATTAACGCTGGCGTGTCGGTGTCGCGAGTGGGTGGTGCGGCTCAGACGAAGGTCGTGAAGAAGCTGTCGGGCGGTATCCGTACCGACCTCGCGCAGTACCGTGAACTCGCTGCGTTCGCGCAGTTCGCATCGGACCTCGACGAAGCGACCCGCAAGCAGCTCGAGCGCGGCCGCCGCGTGACGGAACTGCTGAAGCAGCCGCAGTATCAGCCGCTGCAAGTGTGGGAACTGGCTGTGTCGCTGTTCGCGGCGAACAACGGCTATCTCGACGACCTCGAAGTTGCCCAAGTCCTGCCGTTCGAGAAGGGCCTGCGCGATCACCTGAAGTCGAGCCATGCTGACCTGGTCAAGCGTATCGAAGATACCAAGGAACTCTCGAAGGACGACGAAGGCCTGCTGCACGCGGCCGTCAAAGACTTCAAGAAGTCCGGCGCTTATTGATCCGCGAGTGATCCGCAAGGCATAAACGGACCTTGAAGCGGCGCGGGCCGCATGCGAATGCTCCCGCGCTGCTTCGGCCGCTTTGCATGGGACCCGGGTGAGCGCTGAAGCGCTAACCCGGGCCGACAAAGGAGCAAGCAATGGCTGGAATGAAGGAAATTCGCGGCAAGATCAAGAGCGTGCAAAACACGCGCAAGATCACGAAAGCGATGGAGATGGTGGCCGCATCAAAGATGCGCCGCGCTCAAGAGCGCATGCGCGCTGCTCGCCCGTATGCCGACAAGGTCCGCGACATCGCCGCGCACATGAGCCGTGCGAACCCGGAGTATCGTCACCCGTTCATGGTGTCGAACGAAGGCGCGAAGGCGGCCGGTATCATCCTCGTCACGACTGATAAAGGTCTTTGCGGCGGGATGAACACCAACGTGCTGCGCGCGTCGCTGCAGAGGTTCAAGGAACTTGAAGGTCAAGGCAAGACGATCGAGGCAACCGCGATCGGCAGCAAGGGTCTGGGCTTCCTGAACCGTCTGCAGGCGAAGGTCGTGTCGAACGTCGTGCAACTGGGCGATACGCCGCATCTGGAAAAGCTGATCGGCGCCGTGAAGGTGCAACTCGACCTGTTCTCGGAAGGCAAGATTTCGGCGGTGTACCTCGCGTACACGCGCTTCGTCAACACGATGAAGCAGGAGCCGGTGATCGAGCAACTGCTGCCGTTGTCGGCGGACCAGTTCGAGCGCACGGAAGAAGACGGTACGACGCCGAACACGCAGTGGGACTACATCTACGAGCCGGATGCGCAAGCAGTGGTGGACGAACTGCTGGTGCGTTATGTCGAAGCGCTGGTCTATCAGGCCGTCGCGGAAAACATGGCATCGGAGCAGTCGGCCCGCATGGTCGCGATGAAAGCCGCTTCGGACAACGCGAAGACGGTCATCAGCGATCTGCAGCTCGTGTACAACAAGAGCCGTCAGGCCGCGATCACGAAAGAACTGTCGGAAATCGTCGGTGGAGCGGCGGCCGTCTGACCTCGGTCAGACAGGTCGTTGCGTGTGCGCCTGAGCGGCGCACCCATCGGAGAAACTGCGCCTTTGCGCGAGTGAAGAATTGAGTATCTAAAGGAAAAGCGATGAGTACTACTGCTTTGGTAGAAGGCAAGATCGTACAGTGCATCGGCGCGGTGATCGACGTGGAATTTCCGCGTGAATCCATGCCGAAGATCTACGACGCGCTCATTCTCGAAGGTTCGGAGCTGACGCTCGAAGTCCAGCAGCAGCTGGGCGACGGCGTGGTCCGTACCATCTGTCTGGGTGCTTCGGACGGTCTGCGCCGCGGCACGATCGTCAAGAACACCGGCAACCCGATCAGCGTGCCGGTCGGCAAGCCGACCCTCGGCCGTATCATGGACGTGCTGGGCCGTCCGATCGACGAAGCCGGCCCGATCTCGAACGAAACCACGCGTGCGATCCACCAGAAGGCTCCGGCGTTCGATCAACTGTCGCCGTCGACCGAGCTGCTCGAAACCGGCATCAAGGTTATCGACCTGATCTGCCCGTTCGCAAAGGGCGGTAAGGTGGGTCTGTTCGGTGGCGCCGGTGTGGGCAAGACCGTGAACATGATGGAACTGATCAACAACATCGCGAAGGAACACGGCGGTTATTCCGTGTTCGCCGGTGTGGGCGAGCGTACCCGCGAAGGGAACGACTTCTATCATGAAATGAAGGACTCGAACGTTCTCGACAAGGTCGCGCTGGTGTACGGCCAGATGAACGAGCCGCCGGGCAACCGTCTGCGCGTTGCGCTGACCGGTCTGACGATGGCCGAGCACTTCCGTGACGAAGGCCTCGACGTGCTGTTCTTCGTCGACAACATCTACCGTTTCACGCTGGCCGGTACCGAAGTGTCGGCACTGCTCGGCCGTATGCCGTCGGCAGTGGGCTATCAGCCGACGCTGGCTGAAGAAATGGGTAAGCTGCAAGAGCGTATTACGTCGACCAAGACTGGTTCGATCACGTCTGTGCAGGCCGTGTACGTCCCTGCGGACGACTTGACCGACCCGTCGCCGGCTACGACCTTCGGCCACCTGGACGCAACCGTCGTGCTGTCGCGTGACATCGCTTCGCTTGGTATCTACCCCGCAGTGGATCCGCTCGATTCGACCTCGCGTCAGATCGACCCGCACGTGATCGGCGAAGAGCACTACTCGATCACGCGCGGCGTGCAGCAAACGCTGCAGCGCTACAAGGAACTGCGCGACATCATCGCGATTCTGGGCATGGACGAACTCGCGCCGGAAGACAAGCTCGCTGTCGCGCGTGCTCGTAAGATCCAGCGTTTCCTGTCGCAGCCGTTCCACGTCGCTGAAGTGTTCACGGGTTCGCCGGGCAAGTACGTGCCGCTGAAGGAAACGATCCGTGGCTTCAAGATGATCGTCGAAGGCGAGTGCGATCACCTGCCGGAGCAAGCGTTCTACATGGTCGGCACGATCGACGAAGCCTTCGAAAAGGCCAAGAAGATCCAGTAAAGGTCGGGTGTAACGAAGCGGGCGCGGGCCTCGCGCATCACGACTGCCAAAACGGTAGTGTTGAGCAGAGCCAGCGTCTCTTATTACGCTCAACCCGCCTTGCATGGGACGGGGGTCAGCACTAAAGCGCTAACTCTCGTCGACAGGAGTCGACACATATGGCAACCATTAAAGTAGACGTCGTCAGCGCGGAAGAGGAAATCTTCTCGGGCCAGGCGAAGTTCGTCGCGCTGCCAGGCGAAGCGGGTGAACTCGGCATTCTGCCGGGCCACACGCCGCTCATCACACGGATCCGTCCGGGTGCGGTGCGCATCGAAGTTGAAAACGGCGAAGAAGAGTTTGTGTTCGTCGCCGGCGGCATCCTCGAAGTCCAGCCGGGCGCAGTGACGGTTCTCGCCGACACCGCGATTCGTGGCAAGGATCTCGACGAAGCCAAGGCCGAAGACGCACGCAAGCGTGCGGAAGAGGCGCTGCAGAACACGGGTTCGAACCTCGAGTACGCGACCGCACAAGCGGAGCTCGCGTACGCGACCGCACAACTCGCGGCAATCCAGCGTCTGCGCAAGCTGCGCGGCCAGCACTAAAGCAGCACGTAGCAGAAGAAAGCAGCCCACGCGGCTGCTTTTTTTTGGTATCTGGTTGACGTTTACGTAAAGGACGGCAAAATCCATGAGGGTGGAGACATAGGCGTCGCTCGGCGCGATGCGGTGCGGGTAAGACTTGATGCCGGCCCGGTACGCGCCGGTGCACAATCGATTTCAAATTCATTTCAATCGAGCGCGCTCGCGCTCACGGAGACAACACCATGGCAACGCATAGCTCGGGCGAAGGTGCGCTCATCGAACCCGCAGATGGACTGTCGTACGTGCGCGGGTCGACTGAAAATCCGTTGAGCGAAGCGACCGTCGGCGAGTTTCTGCGCGACACCGCGGCGCGCTTTCCCGAACGACCGGCCGTGGTGTTTCGCGAGCAGCGCATTCGCTGGACGTGGAGCGAATTCGCGCAAGAAGTGGACGTGCTTGCGTCCGGGCTGCTTGCACTCGGCATCGCCAAGGGCGACCGCGTAGGCATCTGGTCGCCGAACCGCGTCGAGTGGCTGCTGACGCAGTTCGCGACCGCGCGTATCGGCGCGATCCTCGTCAATATCAATCCGGCCTACAGGCTCGCGGAGCTCGAATATGCGCTGAACAAGGTCGGTTGCAAGGCGATCATCACCGCGGAGCGCTTCAAGACGTCGATGTACCTCGAGATGCTGCAGGAGCTTGCGCCCGAACTCGCGACGCAGCCGCCGGGCGAACTGCATGCCGCGCGGCTGCCGGAGCTGCGCTACGTGATCCGCATGTGCGACACGGAGACGCCAGGCATGCTGAGCTTTTCCGATGTGATCGAGCGTGGGCGCGCGTCGTTCGACGCCACCCGGCTCGATGCGATCGGCGCGACGCTGTCGTGCCGTGAACCAATCAACATCCAGTTCACCAGCGGCACAACGGGCAATCCAAAGGGCGCGACGCTGACGCATCGCAACGTCGTGAACAACGCGCGCTATATCGCGATGGCGATGCGGCTCAGTGAGCAGGACGGCCTGTGCATTCCAGTGCCGCTGTACCACTGCTTCGGGATGGTGCTGGCGGTGCTCGCATGCGTGTCGGTTGGGGCGAACATGGTGTTCCCGGGCGAGGGCTTCGATCCCGCCGCGACGCTCGCCGCGACAGCTGAGGAAAAATGCACCGCGCTGCACGGCGTGCCGACGATGTTCATCGCCGAACTCGACCATCCGACCTTCGCGTCTTACGACTTCTCGCGGCTGCGCACCGGCATCATGGCGGGCTCGCCGTGCCCGATCGAGACGATGAAGAAGGTCGTCTCGAAGATGCACCTAAGCGAGATCACGATCGCCTACGGCATGACGGAAACCAGCCCGGTCTCATTTCAAAGCTCGACGACCGATCCGCTCGATAAGCGGACGACGACTGTCGGGCGCATCCAGCCGCATCTCGAAGTGAAAATCGTCGATCCACTGGGCAATATCGTCCCGGTTGGCGAAACCGGCGAGCTATGCACGCGCGGCTACTCGGTGATGCTCGGTTACTGGGGCGACGAAGCGAAGACGCACGAGAGCATCGTCGACGGCTGGATGCATACGGGCGACCTGGCGACGCTCGACGCCGAAGGCTATTGCAACATCGTCGGCCGGCTGAAGGACATGCTGATTCGCGGCGGCGAAAACATCTATCCGCGCGAGATCGAGGAGTTTCTGTTCCGCCATCCGAAGATCCAGAGCGTGCAGGTCTTCGGCGTGCCCGATACCAGGTACGGCGAAGAAGTATGCGCGTGGATCGTGCTGCGGACGGGTGAACAGGCAACGGCAGAAGAGATCCAGCAGTTCTGCCACGGACAGATTGCGCACTACAAGGTGCCGCGATATATCCGCTTCGTCGACGAACTACCTATGACCGTAACCGGCAAGGTACAAAAATTCGTGATGCGCGAAAGCATGATCAGCGAATTGAAACTCAGAGAGGACAAGACGGCATGACGCTGCCGCGGCAGGCTCCGCAGCCAAACATGAGCAATGGGTGAGGAGTAGAACTGAAGTTGCGCGGCGGACATTCGTCGCGCGCAAACGTTTGAGCAGACGAAAAAAAAGCGGGCCTGGAGCCCGCTAAAAACCACACGCTACGGGGTTAGCGCGAGGAGACCAATGATGGGACGGTTATGCCGACGACCCTGCGTCGATCACGGCCCCAGCAGGGATGCCCCTTCACAGGGCTTCGGCAACCGCCGACCGGCAAGTGCATCGTATCCGCTCACACCGCGCACACAGCCACATCCGTGTTGAAACCGTTGAGGGCATTGTGGGCGAATTAACCTACGAAGGCGGTAACAAAGTGTTTCAGGTTGTAACGCCCGCCAGATAAGGCGTTGCGGGATTTATTGCCAAAATAAAAGCGTGTGAAACGTAGTTTTTACCGATGCCTGCGACGCAACTCAATATGCATGATTGATGCCAGTCATGACGCACATCGCTGTATAGATTCGGTCATTCATCAGCGTGAAATGGTTGCATTTGCAGCTTTTGAGCGACGAACTTCCTGCGCAACAAGCACTGCGGCTATGCCTTCAAATACTCGCAAACTGGCGAAAATCTGCGCTGCAATGTAGCGACACGAAGCCGCGTGCGCTGCTGGTTAAAAAGGGGCCCATGTCTTCCCTATAGAGCTGATCCGGCAGTTATTACAGCTCGAAGCCGTCGCCCTTCGTTACATCCTCGCCGACGCGACGTCTTCAGGCCTGCGCAAACCGCCCTTGCCGCAATTAGTTAGCAGCTGACGGCCCGGCACGGACACGGTCGGCTTATTTCAACCACTTGTCCGAAATAGCCTGATACTCGCCGGTCGCTCGGGCGAGGTGCAGCCACTGATCGACGTATTGCTGGAACGCGACGTCGCCGCGCGGCAGCAGCCATGCCTTCTCGCCGTACTGGAACGGCTTGTCCGGATGCACCGAGCATAGGCCGGGATTGAGCTTCTGCTGTAGCAAGGTCTCCGACGCATCCGTTACCATCACGTCCGCCTTGCCCGCGAGAATCTGTTTGAAGATCGTCACGTTGTCCGGATAAACGGTCACGTTCGCGTGCGTGAAGTATTGCTTCGCGAACTTCTCGTTGGTGCCACCCGGGTTGACGATCACTCGCGTGGACGGTTGATCGATCTGCGCGACCGTCTGATATTTGTTGACGTCGTCGCAACGGACGATCGGCGTCTTGCCGTCGATCATGTAAGCCTGAGTGAAGAACGCATGCTTCTGGCGCTCGAGCGTCGGCGACACACCGCCGATGCCGATGTCGCACTTCGCGACGAAGTCGTTCATCAGGTTCGACCACGACGTCTTGACGAACTCGACCTTCACGCCGAGCGACTTCGCGAGCGACTCAGCCATGTCGATATCAATGCCCTCGAACTGGCCATCGCCTTTGTAGAACGAGTACGGCTTGTAGTCGCCGGTAGTGCAGGCGCGTATCGTGCCGCGGTTGATGATGTCGTCGAGCCTGGACGGCGCGGCCGCGGTGCTTTGGGCGTTGGCCACGCCGACATGCATCAGGACGCCGGCGAGCGCGCCGAGCATTGCGAGTGCTGCCTTCTTCATCGAGTCTCCTGGTGGTGTGTAGTGTGTAATTCATCGGTAAAGCTGTCGGATAGTAGCTTGGCAGCGCGGGCTTGAACATCGGCCGTTCAGCCAGGGTGACCGGGGCAGCGAAAGACAGCGACCCGAAGCCGTACACGCAGTGGCGGCCGGCAGCTGGCGGAGGTGCGCCGGAGCTGCACTTCGCCCGCTTCCCACGACGCGCCGTCGCAACGTCGATTACCCCGCGATGCGCGATGACCGCGGCCGCCTCCGGTAAAATGCTCTTTTGCCCTCAGCTCTCCAGTCGCACGCAACGTGGCCCATCAACTCCTGAACGACACTTTCCTGCGCGCGCTGCTGCGCCAGCCCACCGACTACACGCCGATCTGGCTGATGCGGCAAGCTGGCCGCTATTTGCCGGAATACAACGCCACGCGCGGCCGCGCGGGCAGTTTCCTCGGTCTCGCGAAGAATCCGGCTTTCGCGACGGAAGTCACGCTGCAGCCGCTCGATCGGTATCCGCTCGACGCCGCGATCCTGTTCTCCGACATCCTGACCGTGCCCGATGCGATGGGCCTCGGCCTCGATTTCGTCAACGGCGAGGGGCCGAAATTTGCCCGTCCGGTGCGCACCGAAGACGACGTCGCGCGCCTCGCGGTGCCGGACATCGACGCGACACTGCGCTACGTGACCGACGCCGTGCGTGAAATCCGCTCGGCGCTAAAGGACGCGCAAGGCCGCCAGCGGGTGCCTTTGATCGGCTTCTCGGGCAGTCCGTGGACGCTCGCGTGCTACATGGTAGAAGGCGGGGGCTCGGCGGACTTTCGCACGATCAAATCGATGCTGTACGCGCGTCCCGATTTGCTGCAGCGGATTCTCGAGATCAACGCGCGCTCGGTCGCGGCATATCTGAACGCGCAAATCGAAGCCGGCGCGCAAGCAGTGATGATTTTCGACACATGGGGCGGAGCGCTCGCCGATGGCATCTATCAGCGCTTTTCGCTGCGCTACATCGAGCAGGTGGTAAGTCAGCTGAAGCGCGAGCACGACGGCGAAAAAGTGCCCGTGATCGCCTTCACGAAGGGCGGTGGCCTGTGGCTCGACGATATCGCCGCGAGCGGTGTCGACGCGGTGGGCCTCGACTGGACCGTGAACCTCGGTAAGGCGCGCGAGCGTGTCGGTGGCAAGGTGGCGCTTCAGGGCAACATCGATCCGTCGGTGCTGTTTGCACCGCCCGCCGCTATCCGCATGGAAGCGCGCGCGGTGCTCGACAGCTTCGGCAATCATCCCGGCCACGTTTTCAACCTGGGTCATGGCATTTCGCAGTTCACGCCGCCAGAGCATGTTGCCGAGTTGGTCGACGAAGTGCATCGTCACAGCCGCGCGATTCGTAGTGGTGCACATACGACCTCGTGAGACTGTAATCGTTACCGTTTCGTGTTGCGTCGCAGCGAATTGGGCTCTGGGCCTAAGGACCGTAGTTCCTTGAAGAGGCCGTCAGATGGTGGTCTTACGAAAGTCAAGAGTTGACTTATGCACACTTCGCACGCTGCGGCGCAGTAGAGGCTTTAATCGTGGCCGGACCCTTGCACAAAGCCGGCGCATTTGATCTGAGCCTTGTCGGGCAAGGCTTTGCGGCGAGCGGGATGAAATGTGCGGAATCCCACACAAGGCCGTCGCTAGGCCATTTGCGGCCCGTCGAAGCGAAGTTCTCAACAAAGTTATCCACAGGGCCACGCGCCGAGCGGAATTGTTCAGCCGAATCCAAAACTTAGCGGTGAAATTAAGGTTTTACTTTAACTTCGACGGTATCGCCTACCGCGCGAGCCACCGCGCGCCGCGATTTGGCCTCGTGCCGGCTCGTCCTCAGCGCCTCGCCGAGTGAACGAAGTGTTCGTCCGCGTCGCGCTCGATCATCCGCTGCCGACCTTGTTCGACTACCGCTGCGGTACATCCGAGGCGGCTGTCGTGGGCGCGCTCGTCAGCGTTCCGTTCGGCAAACGGCACGTGGTGGGGCTGATCTGCGAGGTGGCCGCCCACAGCGAGGTGCCCGCCGAACGCCTGCGGGATGTGGATAAGGTCTGCGCGTCGTGTCCGCCGGTGTCGGCGCATTGGCTCGCGCTCGCCGGGTTCGCCGCGGACTACTATCAACGCGGTCTCGGCGAAGTGGCGCTGCCCGCGCTGCCGCAGGCGCTGCGCGACGCGTCGCGCTGGTCGCGGCTGTTCGCGCCGGAAGAGCGCTATCGGTTGACGCCCGAGGGTCGCACGGCATTGCCTGACGCGTTGCCGGCCCGCGCGACGGCCCTCCGAGGGCTCGCGCAGGCACTCGCGCAAGCCGACTTCCTGCTCGCCGCCGACGCCCGCGCGCTGCATCCGAAAGCGCTGGCGACACTCGACACATGGCAGGCCGCTGGCTGGGTGACGCTCAACGTGATCGACGCCGCCGCGGTGCCCGCCGCCGCTTCGCTGCGGGACGCGCCCGCGCCGGTTCTGCCGACCCTCACCGACGAGCAGGCGAGTGCTGTCGAAGCTATCCGCGCCGCCGACGGCTTCGCGCCGTTTCTGCTGCACGGCGTGACGGGCAGCGGCAAAACCGAGGTGTACCTGCGCGCACTTGCCGCGATTCTGGCCGCCAGGCCGGATGCGCAAGCGCTCGTGCTGGTGCCGGAAATCAACCTGACGCCGCAGTTCGAGGCGGCGTTCCGTGCCCGCTTCGCCGCGCTCGACGCCAGCGCGATCGTCACGCTGCACAGCGGCCTCGCCGAAGGCGAGCGCGCCCGCAACTGGTTTGCCGCCCACACCGGCCGTGCGCGCATCGTGCTCGGCACACGGCTCGCGGTACTCGCGTCGCTGCCGCGGCTGGCGATCATCGTTGTCGACGAAGAGCACGATCCGGCCTACAAGCAGCAGGAGGGCTTGCGCTATTCGGCGCGCGATCTCGCGATTTATCGGGCGAAACAGCTCGATGTGCCGGTCGTGCTCGGCTCGGCGACGCCATCGCTCGAGAGCTGGTGGCAGGCCGATCAGGGCCGCTACAAGCGGCTCACGCTGTCGCGCCGGGCCGTCGCCGACGCCGTGCTGCCGGCCGTACGCCTGATCGATCTCGAAGACGAGCGCCGCCGCGGGCGGGCGTCGATCGAAGGCTTGTCGGGTCCGTTGATCGCCGCGATGAAGGCGCGACTCGAACGCGGCGAGCAGAGCCTCGTGTTCCTGAACCGACGTGGCTACGCGCCGCAACTCGCCTGCGACGCGTGCGGCTGGGTGGCCGGTTGTCCGCGCTGCAGCGCCTACGTCGTGCTGCACAAGCCCGAGCGCGCGCTGCGCTGCCATCACTGCGGCTGGGAGTCTCGTATTCCGCGTTCGTGCCCGGAGTGCGGCAACGTCGACATCGCACCGTTCGGACGCGGCACGCAGCGCGTCGAGGAAACGCTCGCCAGCGCGGTTCCGGGCGCCCGCGTGCTGCGTATCGATGCCGATAGCACGCGCCGCAAAGGCAGCGCGCAGGCGTTGTTCTCCGACGTGCACGCGGGCGAGGTCGATATTCTGGTCGGTACACAGATGATCGCCAAAGGACACGATTTCCAGCGCGTGTCGCTGGTAGGCGTGCTGAACGCCGATACCGCGCTGTTTTCGCATGATTTCCGCGCGAGCGAGCGCCTGTTCGCACAGCTGATGCAGGTGAGCGGCCGCGCGGGCCGCGCCGGTCTGCCGGGCGAAGTGCTGGTGCAGACGCGCTATCCGCGTCACGCGCTGTATCACGCGCTGGGCCGTCACGACTACGTCGGTTTCGCCAACTCGACGCTCGCGGAGCGACGCGACGCGCACCTGCCGCCGTTCGTCTATCAGGCGCTGCTGCGAGCCGAAGGCCGCACGCTCGAAGCGGCGCTCGCGTTCCTGCAGCAGGCCGCCGCCGAGCTTGCGCAGATTCCGGCCGCCGAGCGTGTCACCGTATACGACGCGGTGCCGCTCACGATCGTCAAGGTGATGCACGTTCATCGCGCGCAGCTGCTGATCGAAAGCGCGTCGCGCGCCGCGCTGCAGGCCACGTTGCGTGCATGGCAGCCGCTGTTGCGCGCGCTCAAGGGCGTGCTGCGCTGGAATCTCGAAGTCGATCCGCTCGACATCTGACGCCACGGCCCAGGTGACGCCGGCCTTACTTCTTTGAGTCATATCCATAGAGCGAATGATCGTTTCGCTTTGCGATAGCGCTCGCCTATATTCGCCAAATCGGCGCATTTTGCGGCTAAACGACAATAATTTCGCGCCGATGCCACTCAACTTTCTCGGGGCATCTGCAATGAGCGACACCCATCATCCCGCACCGGCGGGCGCCGCACCGGGTCATCGGCAAGGTACACAAGACGCGCAAACCGCACGAGGCAGCGGCTTTTCGCTGACCGAAGACTGGCTCGCCGCTGGCGTCGGCCTGCTCGTGATCGTGATTGCGTGGGCGCTGTTCGCGTCGGGCAGCAGCATCAGGTGGCTCGCGGTCGCGCCGGCCAAATGGTCGAGCGTCGCGCAGGCCGCGCAGGACATCGGCAAACGTCTACCCAACTACCTCGCGCTGTTCGCGACATTCGCGGTGCTGTTCGGAGCGAGCGTCGCTCTGCTCAGGCAGCGCGTAGGCGCGTTTCTCGCGGCGTTCGTCGTCGTATTCGTCGCTTCCGCGCTGATCCTGACGCTCGGCGCGTGGGTCGACGCGTCGAAGTACAACCTCGAGCCGCCGCTGGTGGCGCTCGCGCTCGGGCTCCTCGTATCGAACCTGTTCACGCTGCCGCAGTGGCTCGGGGCGGGGTTGCGCGTCGAGTTTTACATCAAGGTCGGTATCGTGCTGCTCGGCGCGACGCTGCCGTTCACGTTGCTCGTGTGGGCCGGGCCGGTCGCGGTCGTGCAGGCGAGCATCGTGTCGTTGGTGACGTTCTTCGTGATCTTCTTCGTTGCGCGCGCGTTCGGGCTCGATCGGCGCTTTGCCGCCGTGCTCGGTGTCGGTGGCGCAGTGTGCGGCGTGTCGGCGGCGATCGCGATTGCCGGCGCGGTACGGGCGAAGCGCGAGCAGGCGTCGGTCGCGATCACGCTGGTCGTCCTGTGGGCGGTCGTGATGATCTTCGTGCTGCCGTTCGTGTCGCGCTCGCTCGGCCTGTCGACGGCCGTCGCCGGCGCCTGGATCGGCACCTCCGAATTCGCCGACGCCGCGGGCATCGCCGCCGCCCAGGCCTACGGCGATTTCGCGCGGCACGCAGGCGGCGCGATCGCCGGCGCGCCGGAAGCGTCGTTGCAGGCGTTCACGCTGATGAAGGTGGTCGGCCGCGACATCTGGATCGGCATTTGGGCGTTCGTGCTCGCAATCGTCGCGACGACGCGCTGGGAAGCGCAGGACAGCGGCGTCACCGCGCGCGCGAATGCCGGTGAGATCTGGGCGCGTTTCCCGAAGTTCGTGATCGGTTTCGTGATCGCGTCGGCGTTGGTCACGTGGATCGCGAGCCATTATTCGCTCGCCGACTACCGCAAGGTCGTCACGCCGGAGTTCGTCGCGCCGATCACGGTGCTGCGCACGTGGGGGTTCACCTTCTGCTTCCTGAGCATCGGTCTTACGACGCGCTTCCGCTCGCTTGCGGCGACCGGTCTTAAGCCGTTCCTCGCGTTCACGGCGGGCGTGGTGGTCAATATCGCGATCGGATATGCGCTGTCCGCGCACGTGTTCGCGTCGTACTGGAACAGCCTCGGATAATGCCCGTGAAGGTTTCCAACGATCGTGGCGCGGCAAACACGCCGTGCTGCGCCGGATGCCGGCATCGCGTGAGTGAACGGGACGCGCTCGAGCAGCGTATTCCAGGGCTTGTCGCGTTTAGTTCGGGGTTCGGCGCGAGCGTCGCCGATAGCAGGCTGTGTCGTCTGCACGACCAGCTGGTTTCCCCCGGCGATGTCTGTGCGCAGTTCGAGCCCGTTGCGCCGTCGCTCGGGCCGCGCTGACCCGTAAGCGACCTGCAGGCGCCAAGCTCCGCGCACCAATCCAACTGCAAGTTCGCACACCCGCGCGCGTCCGGCTTCATGAGCCGTCGCGCGGGCTCCCCCCGATCTCAGTCGTTCAGCGCGTTTCGCGTATCGCCCGCCGATCCACGCGAGGCCGCGCTTGCCTGTTTGCGCTCGTCTTCGCGCGGATTCGAGCTTCTGGTCGCGCCTCGAATGAAAAACACCGCACAGGCCGCGCACATCACCCAGATGCCCAGTATTACCAGCCACTTTTCCATCACACCAACCCTCGGGAACCCCGTTTATCTATTCTGCGTGCCCTGAAACCGACGTTTCCGGCCGTCCATCGTCGTGCTTCTGTATATCGGCGCGCGAAGCCGTTTGATAAGGCTTATTTCAAAAAGAATCACGCCAGGGAAAGTACCGATCGAAAACACCACGGTCCGACTCTCGCTCACCGCCCGGAAAGCCCCGTCCCACAAGGCTCGCGGCATGGTGCAACCAACCTGTCGAACTGGTTGCACCTTTTTATTTGTAGGCGTACGATTCGCCCAACTTTTAGTCTTTCGCCAGGCTCACGCCCGGTATCAAAGAAGGAAACATGGCTAGCACCACCCTTGGCGTCAAGGTCGACGACCTCCTGCGTTCCCGGCTCAAAGATGCCGCCACCCGCCTCGAGCGCACCCCGCACTGGTTGATCAAGCAGGCGATTTTCGCCTACCTCGAAAAGATCGAGCACGGCCAGTTGCCGGCCGAACTGTCGGGCGCAACCGGCACGGCCGATCTCGCCGACGGCGCGGCGGTCGAGAACGAGGAAGATGGCGCGTCGCATCCGTTCCTCGATTTCGCGCAGAACGTGCAGCCGCAGTCGGTGCTGCGCGCGGCGATCACCGCCGCGTATCGCCGCCCTGAACCCGAATGCGTGCCGTTCCTGCTCGGCCAGGCGCGTCTGCCGGCCAACCTCGCGGGCGACGTGCAGGCGATGGCCGGCAAGCTCGTCGAAACGCTGCGCACGAAGAGCAAGGGCGGGGGCGTCGAAGGGCTGATTCACGAATTTTCGCTGTCGAGCCAGGAAGGCGTTGCGCTGATGTGCCTCGCCGAGGCGCTGCTGCGCATTCCCGACCGCGCGACCCGCGACGCGCTGATCCGCGACAAGATCAGCAAGGGCGACTGGAAATCGCACGTCGGCCAGGCGCCGTCGCTGTTCGTCAACGCGGCGACCTGGGGTCTGATGATCACCGGCAAGCTGGTGACGACCAATAGCGAGACGAGCCTGTCGTCGGCGCTTACGCGGCTGATCGGCAAGGGTGGCGAGCCGCTGATCCGCAAGGGCGTCGACATGGCGATGCGCCTGATGGGCGAGCAGTTCGTCACCGGCGAGAACATTTCCGAAGCGCTCGCGAACAGCCGCAAGTACGAGGCGCGCGGTTTCCGCTATTCGTACGACATGCTCGGCGAAGCGGCCACCACCGAGGCCGACGCGCAGCGCTACTACGCCTCATACGAACAGGCGATCCACGCGATCGGCAAGGCCGCGGGCGGCCGCGGCATCTACGAAGGCCCGGGCATTTCGATCAAGCTGTCGGCGCTGCATCCGCGCTACTCGCGCGCGCAGCAGGAACGCACGAT
This sequence comes from Paraburkholderia sp. BR10923, assembly GCF_040948765.1. NCBI lineage: Bacteria > Pseudomonadati > Pseudomonadota > Betaproteobacteria > Burkholderiales > Burkholderiaceae > Paraburkholderia > Paraburkholderia sp. BR10923. Next base: position 363,910 of record NZ_JBFPKO010000003.1, read on the forward strand.
GAGCGAGCTGCTGCCGCGCGTGCGTTCGCTCGCGATCCTCGCGCGCCGCTACGACATCGGCCTCAATATCGACGCCGAAGAAGCCGACCGCCTCGAACTGTCGCTCGATCTGCTCGAAGCGCTGTGCTTCGATCCGGAGCTGCAAGGCTGGAACGGGATCGGCTTCGTCGTGCAGGCGTATCAGAAGCGCTGCCCGTTCGTGATCGACTACATCGTCGATCTGGCACGTCGCAGCCGTCACCGCATCATGGTGCGGCTCGTGAAGGGCGCGTACTGGGATACGGAAATCAAGCGCGCGCAGGTCGATGGCCTCGAGGGCTATCCGGTCTACACGCGCAAGGTCTATACCGACGTGTCGTACCTCGCCTGCGCAAAGAAACTGCTTGGCGCGCCCGATGCCGTGTATCCGCAGTTCGCGACGCACAACGCGCACACGCTGTCGGCGATCTATCACCTCGCCGGCAACAACTACTACCCCGGCCAGTATGAGTTCCAGTGCCTGCACGGTATGGGCGAGCCGCTGTACGAAGAAGTCACCGGCCGCGACAAACTGAACCGCCCGTGCCGCGTGTACGCGCCGGTCGGCACGCATGAGACGCTGCTCGCGTACCTCGTGCGCCGGCTGCTCGAAAACGGCGCGAACACGTCGTTCGTGAATCGCATCGCCGACGAATCCGTCGCGATCAAGGACCTGGTCGCCGATCCGGTCGAGGAAGCGTCGAAGATCGCGCCGCTCGGCGCGCCGCACGCGCGCATTCCGCTGCCGCGCAATCTGTACGGCGCCGAGCGGCTCAATTCGATGGGTCTGGATCTATCGAACGAGCATCGGCTCGCGTCGCTGTCATCGGCGCTGCTCGCGAGCGCGCATCATCCGTGGCGCGCCGCGCCGATGCTCGAAGACAACGAGATCGCCGCCGGCGCCGCACGTGACGTGCGCAACCCGGCCGACCATCGTGATCTCGTCGGCACGGTCGTCGAAGCGACGCCGGAGCACGTGAGCGCCGCGCTCGGTCATGCGGTGGCCGCCGCGCCGATCTGGCAGGCGACGCCGGTCGAGGCGCGCGCCGATTGCCTCGCGCGTGCCGCCGATCTGCTCGAAGCGCAGATGCACACGCTGATGGGACTCGTGGTGCGCGAAGCGGGCAAGTCGCTCGCCAATGCGGTCGCGGAAATCCGCGAGGCGATCGACTTCCTGCGCTACTACTCGGCGCAGATCCGCGACGAGTTTTCGAACGACACGCATCGGCCGCTCGGTCCGGTGGTCTGTATCAGCCCGTGGAATTTCCCGCTGGCGATTTTCATGGGCCAGGTGGCCGCCGCGCTCGCAGCCGGCAACACGGTGCTCGCGAAGCCGGCCGAGCAGACGCCGCTGATCGCAGCTCAAGCTGTGCGGATTCTACGCGAAGCGGGCGTGCCGGCGGGCGCGGTGCAACTGCTGCCGGGTAATGGCGAGACGGTCGGCGCCGCGCTGGTCGCCGATCCGCGCACGCGGGCGGTGATGTTCACCGGTTCGACCGAAGTCGCGCGTCTGATCAACAAGACGCTGTCCGGCCGACTCGATCCGGATGGCAAACCGATCCCGCTGATCGCCGAAACCGGCGGCCAGAACGCGATGATCGTCGACTCGTCGGCGCTCGCCGAACAGGTCGTCGCCGACGTGCTGCAATCGTCATTCGACTCGGCTGGTCAACGGTGTTCGGCGTTGCGCGTTCTATGTCTGCAGGACGATGTTGCAGACCGCACGCTCGAAATGCTGACGGGCGCGATGCGCGAGCTCGCGCTCGGCAACCCGGACCGGCTGTCGACCGACGTCGGGCCGGTGATCGACCTCGACGCCAAGCGCGGCATCGACGCCCACATCGCGACGATGCGCGACAAGGGCCGCAAGGTCGAGCAACTGCCGCTGCCGGAAGGCGCGACGCAGGGTACGTTCGTGCCGCCGACGCTGATCGAGCTCGACAGCATCGACGAGCTGAAGCGCGAAGTGTTCGGCCCGGTGCTGCACGTGGTGCGCTATCACCGCAGCCAGCTCGACAAGCTGCTCGAACAGATTCGCGCGACGGGTTACGGTTTGACGCTCGGCATTCACACGCGCATCGACGAAACGATCGCGCACGTGATCAGCCGCGCACACGTGGGCAACATCTACGTGAACCGAAACGTGATCGGCGCGGTGGTCGGGGTGCAGCCGTTCGGCGGCGAAGGACTGTCCGGTACGGGCCCGAAGGCCGGCGGTGCGCTGTATCTGCAGCGCCTGCTCGCGACCCGTCCGGCTGGTTTGCCGAAGTCGCTCGCGCAGGCGCTGGTGGTCGAAGTGCCGCAGGCGGCGCAGGCAGCCGAAAAGGGCGACAATCCGGCGGCCGCGCTGACCGCGTTGCGCGACTGGCTGATCGCCGAGCGCGAGCCGCAGCTTGCCGCGCGTTGTGACGGCTATCTGTCGCATGTGCCCGCGGGCGCAACCGCGGTACTGTCGGGGCCGACGGGCGAGCGCAATACATACACGCTGGGCCCGCGCGGCACGGTGCTGTGCATCGCATCGACGGCGAGCGGCGCACGCGTGCAGTTCGCGGCGGCGCTGGCTACGGGAAATCGTGCGTTGTTCGAAGGCGCGGCCGGTGAACAATTGGTCTCGCAATTGCCGGTGTCGCTGAAGGCGCATGCGAGCGTGAAGAAGAGCGCCGACGCACCGTTCGACGCCGTGCTGTTCGAAGGCGACAGCGACGAGCTGCTCACGCTCGTGAAAGAGGTCGCGAAGCGCGCGGGGCCGATCGTGTCGGTGCAGGGCGTCGCGGCCCGGGCGCTTGCGAGCGGCGAAGAGGACTACGCGCTCGAGCGTCTGCTGACCGAGCGCTCGGTCAGCGTGAATACCGCGGCGGCAGGCGGTAATGCGAATTTGATGACGATCGGTTGAGCGAACCTCGGCGATTTCTTCAATAGAAAGGAAGCGGGCACGGCGACCCCGACACCGCTTCATCCACACCTGGTATCAAGGAGAAGCTATGCAACACAAAATGAAACAGCTGGCAGGCGCAGCTCTGGTTGCCGCTATGTCGCTGGCGGGGACGGCCAACGCTCAATCGACGGAAGACGTGAAGATCGGCTTCGCCGGTCCGATGACGGGCGCACAGGCGCACTACGGCAAGGACTTCCAGAACGGCATCACGCTCGCGGTTGAAGAGTTCAACGCGACGAAGCCGGTGATCGGCGGCAAGCCGGTTCGCATCGTGCTCGACTCGGCCGACGACCAGGCCGACCCGCGCACCGGCACGACGGTCGCGCAGAAGCTCGTGGATGACGGCATCAAGGGCATGCTCGGCCACTTCAACTCGGGCACGACGATTCCGGCCTCGCGCATCTATGCGAACGCGGGCATTCCGCAGATCGCGATGGCGACCGCGCCGGAATACACGCAGCAGGGCTTCAAGACCACCTTCCGCATGATGACGTCTGACACACAGCAAGGCTCGGTCGCCGGCACGTTCGCGGTGAAGAACCTCGGCATGAAGAAGATCGCGATCGTCGACGATCGCACCGCTTACGGCCAGGGCCTCGCGGATCAGTTCGAGAAGGCAGCGAAGGCGGCCGGCGCGACGATCGTCGATCGTGAATACACGAACGACAAGGCCGTCGACTTCAAGTCGATCCTGACCAAGCTGAAGTCGTCGAACCCCGATCTGATCTACTACGGCGGCGCGGATTCGCAAGCGGCACCAATGGTGAAGCAGATGAAGCAGCTCGGCGTGAAGGCGCCGCTGATGGGCGGCGAAATGGTCCACACGCCGACCTTCATCAAGCTCGCCGGCGACGCGGCGAACGGCACGGTGGCATCGCTCGCCGGCCTGCCGCTCGATGAAATGCCGGGCGGCAAGGCGTACGTCGAGAAGTACAAGGCGCGCTTCAACGAAGACGTGCAAACGTACTCGCCGTACGCGTTCGATGGCGCGATGGCGATGTTCACCGCGATGAAGAGCGCGAACTCGACCGATCCGGCCAAGTACCTGCCGGTGCTCGCGAAGACCTCGAAGCCGGCCGTCACGACGGCCAACCTCGCGTACGACGAGCGCGGCGATCTGAAGAACGGTGGTATCACGCTGTACAAGGTCGTCGATGGCAAGTGGACGACGCTGCAAAGCGTGGGCGGCAAGTAAGTTTATTTGCTGAACCCGGTTGACCATAAAAACCCCGCTTCGGCGGGGTTTTTTGATTGACGGCGCATTCGAAGCCGCGCAGTCAGTTCAGGTGGCGATTTTCACTCCCCCCGCATTCTCCTCCCCTGCTCTCGAATCATCTCGAGCGTCGCCGCGGGCGTGCTCGCTTCCTGCGGCATGCGAATTTCGATCACGGCCGGCAGTTGCGATTCGATCGCGCGCTGCAACGCCGGCAGAAAATCCGCGGTACGTTCAACGGTCTCGCCATGCGCACCGAACGACCGCGCAAATGCCGCGAAGTCCGGATTCGTGAGACCGGTGCCATGCACGCGATGCGGATAGTGCCGCTCCTGGTGCATGCGGATCGTGCCGAAATGGCTGTTGTTGACGACGATGAACAGCACGCGCAGGTCATACTGCATCGCTGTCGCCAGTTCCTGCGCGGCCATCATGAAGCAGCCATCGCCGGCGAGCGCGACCACCGCGCGTTGCGGATACAGCGACTTTGCCGCGAGCGCCGCCGGCACGCCGTAGCCCATCGCGCCGCTCGTCGGTGCGAGCTGCGAACGGAAGTGTCGATATGAGAAATGTCGATGCAGCCACGTCGCGTAATTGCCCGCGCCGTTGGTGACGATCGCGTCGTCGGGCAAGTGCGCGCGCAATTGCTCGATCACTTCCCCCATCTGCACGTCGCCGGGAGTCGAACGCGGCTTGCGCCATTCCAGATACGCGCGATGCGCTTCTTCAGCGGCACCCGCCCAGGCGAGCTTGCCGGACGTCGACGGCTTCAGTTCCGCCAGCATCGCCGTGAGTTCAGGCATGCCGGAGACGATCGGCAGATCGGCCGCATAGACACGCCCCAGTTCTTCCGCACCCTGATGCACGTGCACCAGCGTCTGTTTCGTCTTCGGGATGTCGAGCAGCGTGTAGCCGTTGGTCGTCGCTTCGCCGAGGCGCGGACCGAGCGTGAGCAGCAGGTCCGCGTCGCGAATGCGCTGAGCGAGCGCGGGATTGACGCCGAGACCGACGTCGCCCGCATAGTTCGGATGCTCGTTGTCGAAGGTGTCCTGGAAGCGGAATGCGAGGCCGATCGGCAACTGCCAGTTTTCGATGAAGCGCCGCAGGTCCGCGCGTGCGGCCGCTGTCCAGCCGCTGCCGCCGGCGATTACCATCGGCCGTTGCGCGCCTTCGAGCAACTCGCCTAGTCGTGCGATCTGCGCTGCTGAAGGCGATGCGGCCACGCGGTGATAAGCGGGCGCGCCAGGCACCGCGTCGCAGGCATCGCTCAAGACGTCTTCGGGCAGCGCCAGCACGACCGGCCCCGGCCGTCCCGAGGTGGCCGTATGAAACGCATGGCTCAGATATTCGGGGATGCGCTTGGGGTCGTCGATCTGCGCGACCCACTTCGCCATCTGACCGAACATGCGCCGGTAGTCGATCTCCTGGAACGCCTCGCGATCGAGATGTTCGCGGGCGCACTGGCCGATCAGCAGGATCATCGGCGTGGAGTCCTGAAACGCGGTGTGCACGCCGATCGACGCATGCGTCGCGCCCGGTCCGCGCGTGACCAGCGCGACACCCGGGCGGCCGGTCAGCTTGCCGACCGCTTCGGCCATGTTCGCGGCCGCGGCTTCGTGACGACAGACGATCGTCTGGATGCGCTCGGTTTCGTCGTGCAGCGAATCGAGCACGGCGAGAAAGCTTTCGCCGGGAACGCAGAACACACGTTCGACGCCGTGCGTGAGCAACGCATCGACGACGAGGCGCGCGCCGGTCGTGCGTGCGGTATGGGAAGCGGAATTGGCAGCGGGAGCATTCGGCAGCGACATTGCGAAGAAGCCTCCTGGCAGTGCGTGAGTGCGTTGTGATGGAGCCGCATCGGCGGAACCTGCAACAGCGGCCGATGGGTGCTTCGACAGCTTACGCCGAGCACGTGGGCGCTGTCATGGCGCAGCGCAACTGTTCGATCGGCGTGGGCGCAACGCGGTCGCCCAAATGAAAAACGCGGGCCACAGAGCCCGCGCTTTTCCGATGCGATTGCATGCAATTGAATGCCGCGCTCACCGACTCAACACTCGACGATATTCACCGCGAGGCCGCCGCGCGACGTTTCCTTGTACTTGGTCTTCATGTCCGCGCCGGTTTCACGCATCGTCTTGATCACCGAATCGAGCGACACATAGTGGCTGCCGTCGCCGCGCAGCGCCATGCGCGCGGCATTGACCGCCTTCACCGATGCCATCGCATTGCGCTCGATGCACGGAATCTGCACCATGCCGCCAACCGGATCGCACGTGAGCCCGAGGTTGTGCTCCATGCCGATTTCCGCGGCGTTCTCGACCTGCTTCGGCGTGCCGCCCATCACGGCGGCCAGCGCCCCCGCGGCCATCGAGCAAGCGACGCCGACTTCGCCCTGGCAGCCCACCTCCGCGCCGGAGATCGATGCGTTCAGCTTGTACAGGATGCCGATCGCGGCGGCCGTCATCAGGAAGTCGATCACGCCCTGCTCGTTCGCGCCCGGCATGAAGCGCGTGTAGTAATGCAGCACCGCCGGAATGATGCCGGCCGCGCCGTTGGTCGGCGCCGTGACGACGCGCCCGCCCGCGGCGTTCTCTTCGTTGACGGCGATCGCGTACAGATTGATCCAGTCGACCATCGACAGCGGGTCCTGCAACGCGCGCTCAGGGTTGCCCGTCAACGCGCGATATAGCTGCGGCGCGCGCCGCTTCACCTGGAAGGGGCCGGGCAAGTGACCATCGGCGTCGGGATTGTTGATGCCGCATCCGCGCGCGACGCATGATTGCATCACGTCCCAGATCTTCAACAGACCCGCGCGCGTCTCTTCCTCGCTATGCCAGACACGTTCGTTTTCCCACATCAGCTGCGCGATGCTCTTGCCGCTCGACGCGCACAGTGCGAGCAACTCGTTGGCGGTGCGAAACGAGTGCGGAAGCTGATCGACGGCGCTCAACACCTTCGTGTTCGGTGCGCCAGCCGTCACGACGAAGCCGCCGCCGACCGACAGATAGGTCGACTCGCGCAGCGTCGCGCCTTGCGCATCGAACGCGAACAGCTTCAGGCCGTTCGGATGCTCGGGCAACGCCTGGCGATAAAACGCGATCTGCTCCTTCTGCACGAAAGGCACCTCGTGCGTGCCGAGCAGCGCGAGTTTGCGCGACGTGCGCACCGCTTCCAGCCGTTGCGCGATCGTGTCGGGATTCACGGTGTCGGGCGCATCGCCCATCAGGCCTAGCATCACGCCGCGATCGGTGCCGTGCCCCTTGCCGGTCGCGCCGAGCGAGCCGTACAGCTCCGCTTTCACCGCTGCGGTGGAATCGAGCAGCCCGTCGCGCTCGAGTCCCTGGACGAACATCAGCGCCGCGCGCATAGGCCCGACCGTATGCGAGCTCGACGGACCGATGCCGATTTTGAAGAGATCGAAAACGCTGACTGCCATGTACTGCTCCCTGCCTATAGATAAGAGTTTAGCGCGCCGCCAGCGGCAAGCACACGGCGAGCCACGCGGGCGGCGTCGGTGCGAGCTGCAGCGCGACTGGCGTAAAGCGTCCATCGAGACGCGCCGCCAGGTGAAACAGTTCCGCCGCGTTCTTCGGATCCCACCGACCCGAATAGCCGGGCAAGCCGGCCTCGCGACGTTTTGCATCGAACGCGACGTTCGAATGCACGAATTCCTCATGCGTCTGGGCGCCCATCGCAAACGGCACGAGCCAGTTCAGCGCGGCGAGCAGCGTCGCGCCGTTCGCGCCCTTCTCCTGCAGCCAGTTGCGGTTGTGGCGGCGCGCGGCGAGCGCGGCCGTCACCAGCGGTTGCAGATCGTAGGTGACGTAGTGCAGCGCATCGCGCTCGCCGAAGTCGATCGTCGAGCCGTCCGGCGCGATGTTGTCGCCGATATGCTCGACGAACAGTCGTTGCGCGGCGTTGATCATCTTGCGATTGTCGAGCGTGAACGCGGCCATCGCGATCAGCTTGATACGGTGGCTTTGCCAATTGTTACGGAACGTGCCAGTGAGCGGCCGCGGCTGCGCGTCGATCTGTGCGATATAGCCGTTGGCGAACTTCGTCAGAAACGCCATCGCCGCATTGCGCGTTTTGACGGGCAGCGCGCTCGCTGTCATGTCGTAGGCGAGGATCAGCCCTTCGAAACCCGTTTCGTCGATCGGATTGAAGCTCGGCTGATAGGTCGTGACCCATGCATACAGCAGACGATCGACGAGCTTCAGGAAGCGGTCGTCGCTGGTCGCGCGCCACGCGAGCGCGGCATCGCGCAGCAGGTCGAGATCCTTCTGCGCTTCGACGCTCTGATCGTAGATGCCCTCGTGCGGCAGCGTGCCTTCGGTGTGCAGTTTCGCGAGCGGATGGGGCTGCTCGTTCAGATGCGCCTGCACGTTGGCGACGAGCGCCTTGACGCCGGGATCGGCATTGGTGCGCTCGCTCGTTTGCAGCGCCGGCGCCGCGCAGAAATTCATCGCGGCCTGCGCCTCGCGCAGCGGCAGCAGCACGGCCGCAGCGGCCAGCAGCACAGCGTAAGCGGGTCGCCACGGACGGAGACCCGCCGCCTCGTCCCGGCTTTGCATCAATCGCACCTTTCGCGCCATGCGAAACTCCTCGTTAGGCTGATTCGGTGTGTGATGTTAGCCGGTTGCGGCTTTCAACAACAGGATCGCGCGCGGACGCTGACGGACCTTCGCAGCGCCGCGCGTGACTTCCCTTGACTCGCTCTTACTCGTAATCGGCGATCGGCACGCACGAGCAGAACAGGTTGCGATCGCCGTACACGTTGTCCGCACGACCGACCGGCGGCCAGTACTTGTTCGCGATCAGCGTCTTCAGCGGATACGCAGCGGTCTCGCGCGCATACGCATGCTTCCAGTCGTCGGCGATCACGACCGCCGCGGTGTGCGGCGCGTGCTTCAGCGGATTGTCCTCGCGGTCCGAGCGGCCTTCCTCGACCGCGCGGATTTCCTCGCGGATCGCGATCATCGCCTCGATGAAGCGATCGAGCTCTTCTTTCGACTCCGATTCGGTCGGCTCTACCATCAGCGTGCCCGGCACCGGGAAGCTCATCGTCGGCGCGTGGAAGCCGTAGTCGGCGAGGCGCTTGGCGACGTCGTCGACGGTGATGCCGCTCGTGTCCTTGATCGGACGCAGATCGAGAATGCACTCGTGCGCGACGAGACCGCCGGGGCCCGAGTACAGCACAGGATAGTGCGGCGCGAGCTTGTTCGCGACGTAGTTCGCGTTGAGGATCGCGGTTTCGGTCGCGGCGGTCAGGTTCTTCGCGCCCATCATCGCGATGTACATCCACGAGATCGGCAGGATCGACGCCGAGCCGTATGGCGCGCCCGACACCGCGCCGATGCCGTTCTCCGCGCGCTGATAGCCCGACGAAGTCTGGTTCGGCAGGAACTGCGCGAGGTGCGCGCCGACCGCCACCGGACCGACGCCCGGTCCGCCGCCGCCGTGCGGAATGCAGAAGGTCTTGTGCAGGTTCAGGTGCGAGACGTCGCCGCCGAACTGGCCCGGCGCGCACAGGCCGACCATCGCGTTCATGTTCGCGCCGTCCACGTACACCTGGCCGCCGTGCGCATGCACGATCTCGCAGATTTCGCGGACGTTCTGCTCGAACACGCCGTGCGTCGACGGGTACGTGATCATGATCGCAGCGAGCTTATCGGCGTGCTGCGCGGCCTTCTTCTTCAGATCCTCGATATCGACGTTGCCCTGCGCGTCGCATGCGACGACCACGACCTGCATGCCGGCCATCTGCGCCGACGCCGGGTTCGTGCCGTGCGCCGAAGCGGGAATCAGACAGACGTTGCGATGCGCTTCGCCGCGCGACGCGTGATATGCGTGGATGATCAAGAGACCCGCGTACTCGCCCTGCGAGCCCGCGTTCGGTTGCAGCGACACGGCCGCATAGCCGGTCGCGGCGACCAGCATCTCTTCGAGCTGATCGATCATCTCGCGATAACCGACGGTCTGTTCGGCCGGTGCGAACGGATGGATCTGGCCGAACTCGGGCCACGTGACCGGCAGCATTTCCGAGGTCGCGTTCAGCTTCATCGTGCACGAGCCGAGCGGGATCATCGAGCGATCGAGCGCGAGGTCCTTGTCCGACAGGTTGCGCAGATAGCGCAGCATTTCCGTTTCCGAATGATGACGGTTGAACACATGATGCGTGAGGTACGCGCTCGTACGTTCGAGCGCGGCCGGCACCGACGCGGTGTTCGATGCGCTCAGCGCGGCGTCGAGCGCGTCGACTTGCGGCACGTCGCTCGCGAAGGCCGCTTGCGCGAACACCGCGAGCAGGTCGGCCAGATCGTGGCGCGTGGTGGTTTCGTCGATCGACAGGCCGACTTGCGTCGCGCTCACGCGGCGCAGGTTGATGCGCTTGGCCGTGGCAGCGTCGAGCAGCGCTTGAGTGCGTGCGCCGGTGTCGAATGTAAGCGTGTCGAAGAACGTTTCGTTTACGAGCTTATAGCCGAGCTGCTTCGCGCCTGCGGCGAGCAGCGCGGCGACGCGGTTCACGCGCAGCGCGATCGTCTTCAGACCGCGCGGGCCGTGATAGACCGCATACATGCTCGCCATGATCGCGAGCAGCGCCTGCGCGGTACACACGTTCGAGGTCGCCTTCTCGCGGCGGATGTGCTGCTCGCGCGTTTGCAGCGCGAGACGCAGCGCGGGGTTGCCTTGCGCGTCGACGGTCACGCCGACCAGACGTCCCGGCATCTGCCGCTTGAATTCGTCGCGCACCGCGAGGTACGCGGCATGCGGGCCGCCGAAGCCGACCGGCACGCCGAAACGCTGGGTATTGCCGACCGCGACGTCCGCGCCCCATTCGCCCGGCGGCGTCAGCACTGTCAACGCGAGCAGGTCGGCGGCGACGACCACATGGCCGCCCGCCGCGTGGATCGCTTCGGTCAGCGCGCGGTAGTCGCGCACGTCGCCGTTCACGCCCGGATATTGCAGCAGCACGCCGAATGCGTTGGCGTCGGCGGCTTCAGCGGCCGGGCCGACCTTCACTTCGATGCCGACCGGCGTCGCGCGCGTCTTTACGACTTCGATGGTTTGCGGCAGCACGTCGTCGGCGACGAAAAACACGTTTGACTTCGGTTTGCCGACACGTTGCAGCAGCGTCATCGCTTCGGCGGCGGCGGTCGCTTCGTCGAGCAGCGATGCGTTCGAGATCGCGAGGCCGGTCAGGTCGGTGACCATCTGCTGGAAGTTCAGCAGCGCTTCCAGACGGCCTTGAGAAATTTCAGGCTGATACGGCGTGTACGCGGTGTACCACGCCGGATTTTCCAGCACGTTGCGCAGGATCACCGTCGGCGTATGGGCGTTGTAATAGCCCTGGCCGATGTAGGAGCGGAACACCTGGTTCTTGTCCGCGAGCTCGCGCAAGGCGGCGAGCGCTTCGGCTTCGCTCTTCGGTTGCGCGAAGGGGCCGAGCGGCAGCGTTTCGGTGCGGCGGATCGTCTTGGGGATGACGGCGTCGATCAATGCCGCGCGCGACGCGAAGCCGAGTGCTTCGAGCATCGCTTGCTGGTCGGCCGTATCCGGGCCGATATGCCGTTCGGCGAAGGCGTCGTGCACTTCGAGCGCGGCGAGCGAGAGAGGAGTGCGGTTCATCAGACGGTCCGGGTGTTCGAGCTTCATGGGTGTTCCTGGCGGCGCGGCGGGCGCCGTTGTGCGAGCGCCGCGCCTGACGGTTAAAACGAAAGTGAATCAGGCAGCGAGTCAGGTCGTAACTCAGGCGCCGATCGACTTCGCGTACGCGTCGGCGTCCAGCAGACGCTCGAGCGACGCGTCGGCGGCCGGCTTGATCTTGAACAGCCAGCTGTCGTACGGCGTGCTGTTGACGGTGTCCGGCGAGTCGCCGACGGCCGTGTTCGCTTCGATGACTTCGCCCGAAACCGGCGCGTAGATATCGGAAGCGGCCTTCACCGATTCGATCACGGCGACGGTGTCGCCGGCGGTCACGGACTTGCCGAGTTCCTGGACTTCGAAGAAGACGATGTCGCCGAGCGCTTCCTGCGCGTGGTCGGTGATGCCGACCGTCAGCGTGCCGTCCGCTTCGGCGCGGACCCATTCGTGCGATTCGGTGTATTTCAGATCGGCCGGGATGCTCATTGGATGCTCCTGAACGGTACGTTCGGTAGTGGTTTGAATGTAGGGGCGTGCGCCGGCCGCTTAGACCGCCAGCACCTTGCCGTTGCGCACGAACGGCAGTTTTACCACGCTTGCGGGGCAGGCTTTGTCGCGAATCTGGACATGCACCGTGTCGCCCGGCTGCACGCCTTTCGGCACGCGCGCGAAGGCGATCGATTCCTGCATGGTCGGCGAGAACGTGCCGCTGGTGATTTCGCCGTCGCCGTGCGGCGTGACGACTTTCTGATGCGCGCGCAGCACGCCGGCAGCCTTGCCGTTGTCCTTCAGCAGGATCAGGCCGACGAACCCGGCGCGCGAGCCGTCGGCTTCGAGGCTGCTCTTGCCGATGAAGTCGCGCGGTGAGGTGAGGTCGACGGTCCATGCGAGGCCGGCGTCGAGCGGCGAGACATTGTCGTCCATGTCCTGGCCGTAAAGATTCATGCCGGCTTCGAGGCGCAGCGTATCGCGTGCGCCGAGACCGGCCGGGCGCACGCCTTGGGCGGCGAGCGCATTCCACAGCGCTTCGACATGCGCAGCGGGCACGATGATCTCGAAACCGTCTTCGCCGGTGTAGCCGGTGCGCGCGACGGTCAGCTCGCCAAACGGCGTGCCGTCGATGCGCGCGGCGTTGAACGGCTTCAGCGCTTCGGTCGCGGCGCGCGCGGCCGGCACCGTTTGCCACGCTTTTTCGCGCGCGTTCGGGCCTTGCACCGCGACGATCGCCAGATCGCGGCGCGGCGTGATGGTGAGGCCGAAGCCGCCTTCGGCGTTGAGCTGGCCGAACCAGGCGATGTCTTTGTCGGCGGTGCCGGCGTTGACGACCACGCGGAAGTGGTCTTCGCCGAAGTAAAAGACGATCAGGTCGTCGATCACGCCGCCGTTCGGATTCAGCATGCAGGAGTAGAGCGCGCGGCCCGGCGTTTGCAGCTTCGCGACGTTGTTCGCGAGCGCGTATTCGAAGAACGCGCGGACGCGCTCGCCGGTGAAGTCGACCACGCACATGTGGGACACGTCGAACATGCCGGCGTCGGTGCGCACCGCGCGATGTTCCTCGATCTGCGAGCCGTAGTTGACGGGCATGTCCCAGCCGCCGAAGTCGACCATGCGGGCATTGAGCGCACGGTGAGCGGCGTGGAGCGGGGTGTGTTTGAGTTCGGTCATGGGGCCTCGGGCGTCTCGCGGAACAAAAAAGGCCATGCGGCGCACTGCCTCGCGGCCTTGTGCCTGCGAGCGTGGTTCTGCATGACCCCTCTGTCCTCGATACCTGAGAGATTGCGCCGCCGCGACTGGCTCAATGAGCTCGATTCGTCACGGGGAAACGCGCGCCCCTTCGGTGGGCAGCTTGCCTGCGGTGCACGACGTGCGACGCGGATGGCTACTGCCGCTCTCCAGAGTGCGAAAAAACCGCCGAAAGACGGGTTTTTCGACGCGGTCGGTCCTTTTGCCTGAGAGTTTGCGGGTGTGCCCCTTCGGCGGCGCGGCCTGCGATTTTTCGCTTGCCAGCACGCTCTCCCGACGCGTGCGGCGAATGTACGCGACGGGCCGGGGCTTGTCAAATAAAGGGCCGGGAGCGCTCACTCGCCGATCGCATGAGCCGCATTGTCCAGTTCCTGGTTCAGCACGCGCTGTTCTTCCGCGGACAAACCGCCACCGTGCTGCGTGGCCATGTCACGCGCTTCCTGACGGATCGTCTCGAGGCGGTGATGCAGCGCGGCGCCTTGCGGCGGTGGGTAATAGCCCTGATTCACCCGAGTGTCGATACGGCGCGCGAGATTGTCGATGCGGCCCTCGACCTGATGCAGGCGCTGGTCCGCGATCTGCTGCGGAGTGGGGCTCGGGCGCGGGGCCGGCGGCGGCGTTACCACGCAGGCGGCGACGGAGCCGAAGAGCGCGCATGCAACAAGGGCACGGATGATTCGAGACATGGATTCTCCAGGAGTCGTTGTCGTATCGATTGCTACCTCGCTAGCAACGGATGACGAGGAACGCCCGCTGACTCGGCAGCGGGCGAATTTGTAACGTTATGTTCCTTTCTGGAACGTCAGGAAAGGGCCGCCGACGGCCTTTACGGCGCGGAAGGTCATCCTGTTTTTGGTACACAGACCGCGCGAGCACGGTGCCACGCGCAGCGATGCAAGGCTCAGCGAATGCGCTCGAACGGCAGCCGCACGCCCTGCTCGGAGCTGCGCGCGGCCAGTTCGATGATCGTCATGACGTCGACCGCGTCGCGCGTGCTGACCGGAAATGCGACGCCGTTCTGGATCGTGTCGGCCAACGCAATATAGAAGCCTGCGTACTCGCCGTTGCGGGTGGGCAATTCACGCTCGACTTCCTGGTCGCCTTCGAGCACGCGCAGCACGCCGGGGGTGTTGCCGGCGCCGAAGCCTGCGTCGCCGGGGCGCAGGCCGGCTTTCAGCTGATCTTCCTGGGTGTCGAGGCCGTGTTTCACATAGCTGCCGCGCGTTCCATGGATCGCAAAGCGCGGTCCCGGCAACGCGGTCAGCGCGCTTGCATGCAGCACGACCTCGAACTCCTCGTAGCCGAGCTGGATGTGCACGTAGTCGGGTGCGCTTGCGTCGTCGCGATGCGTGCGCACCGTCGCCGAGACGGTCTGCGGTGCGCCGAAGAGGGCGAGCGTCTGATCGATCAGATGCGGACCGAGATCGAACAGCAGACCGCCGCCGCGCGTCACATCCTCGCGCCAGCGCTGACGCACGCCCGGCCGGAAGCGGTCGAAATGCGATTCGTAATGCGTGACGCGACCCAGTTCCACGCGCGCGAGCAGGTCGCGCACGGTCAGAAAATCGCCGTCCCAGCGGCGGTTGTGAAAGGGTGCGAACAGCTTGCCGCGGGCGAGCGCGATATTGGCAAGGGTGTGGGCGTCGGCGGCGCTCAGCGTGACAGGTTTGTCGACGACCACGTGCTTGCCGGCTTCGAGCGTGCGGCGCGCGAGGTCGAAGTGGGTGTCGTTGGGCGTCGCGATCACGACGCAGTCGATGTCGTCGAGCGCGAGCAGCGCGTCGAGATCGGCGACGATCTTCGCGTGCGGATAGTCGGCGTGCGCGCGCTCGGATTGCCCGGTCGCAATCGCGGCGACGCTCGCGCGTCCGCAATGTTCGATCACCGGTGCGTGAAACGTCGCGCCGGCGAAGCCGTAGCCCATCAATCCAACCTTCAGCGATGCGGACATGCGATTCTTCCTGGAGAAACGGCGCGCCGCCTTGCCACCGCGGCGGCGGCGCGCAATCTCATCATTGTGGCATTTGTGGGCTGGACCGGGGGCTGAGCATCACCCCATCGCGGAGTCCATCGCGGTTGTCCATGTTAACATCGCACCTCTCGCGCGCATCGAGCCGCGCAGCATGTCCCGGGCCTTCGGCCGGCGCCTCCCGCCGGTCCGACCTCAGCGGCCCTCAACCGTCTTACCCATCCACAAACGATGTCCGCAGGCCTGAACCCCGCTCAAAGTGAAGCGGTCCGTTATCTCGACGGTCCCTGTCTCGTACTCGCCGGCGCCGGCAGTGGCAAGACGCGCGTGATCACGCAGAAAATCGCTCACCTGATCGAAGCGAAGGGCTTCGAGCCACGCCACATCGCCGCCGTCACGTTCACGAACAAGGCCGCGGCGGAAATGCGCGAGCGCGTCGGCAAGCTGCTCGAAGGCAAGACGCTGACCGCGCCGGGCAAGGAAGGCCGCAAGGTGCCCGTGAACCAGCTGACGGTGTGTACCTTCCATTCGCTCGGCGTGCAGATCCTGCGACAGGAGGCGGAACACGTCGGCCTGAAGCCGCAGTTCTCGATCATGGATTCCGACGACTGCTTCGGCATGATCCAGGAACAGGTCGGCTCGACGGACAAGGGCTTCATCCGCAAAATCCAGTCGATCATCTCGCTGTGGAAGAACGGCCTGATCATGCCCGAGCAGGCGATCGCGACCGCATCGACCGAGGACGAGCATCAGGCGGCGATCGTCTATCGCAACTACGTGGCGACGCTGCATGCGTACCAGGCGGTCGATTTCGACGATCTGATCCGCCTGCCCGCCGAGCTGTTCGCGAGCAACGAGCAGGTGCGCGACCGCTGGCAGAACAAGCTGCGCTATCTGCTGATCGATGAGTATCAGGACACCAATGCGTGCCAGTACGAACTGGTGAAGCTGCTGGCCGGCAAGCGCGCGGCATTCACGGCGGTCGGCGACGACGACCAGGCGATCTATGGCTGGCGCGGCGCGACCCTCGAGAACCTCGGCCAGCTCGGCAAAGATTTTCCGAATCTGCACCTGATCAAGCTCGAGCAGAATTACCGCTCGACGGTGCGCATTCTGACCGCCGCGAACAACGTGATCGCGAACAACCCGAAGCTGTTCGAGAAGAAGCTGTGGTCCGAGCACGGCATGGGCGACACGATCACGGTGACGGGCTGCAACGACGAGGAGCACGAGGCGGAGTCGGTCGTGTTTCGGCTGTCCGCGCACAAGTTCGAGCGGCGCGCGAATTTCCGCGACTACGCGATCCTCTATCGCGGCAACTTCCAGGCGCGCATCTTCGAGCAGGTGCTGCGCCGTGAACGGATTCCGTACGTGCTGTCGGGCGGCCAGTCGTTCTTCGACAAGGCCGAGATCAAGGACATCTGCGCGTACCTGCGCCTGATCGCCAATGCAAACGACGACCCCGCGTTCATTCGTGCGATCACGACACCGCGTCGCGGCGTCGGCAATACGACGCTGGAGGCGCTCGGCGCGTTCGCGGGCCAGGCGAAGGTGTCGCTGTTCGAGGCGGTCTACATGGGCGGCATCGAGGCGCGCCTGTCACCGCGTCAGATCGAGCCGATGCGCGCGTTCTGCGACTTCATGCAGCGCCTGACCGACCGCGCGGAAAGGGACGCGGCGGGCACGCTGCTCGACGAGCTGATGGAAGCGATCCACTACGAAGCGTACCTGTACGACGCGTTCGACGAACGCCAGGCGCAGGCGAAGTGGCAGAACGTGCTCGAGTTCATCGAGTGGCTGAAGCGCAAGGGCACGAAGGAGGAGCCGGCGGCCGGCAGCGAGGCGACCGGCTACGACACCGCCGACGGCCTCGGCGACACCGGCAAGAACCTGCTCGGCCTGATCCAGACGGTCGCGCTGATGTCGATGCTCGAAGGCCGCGAGGAAGATCCGGATGCGGTGCGGCTGTCGACCGTGCATGCGTCGAAGGGGCTCGAATATCCGCACGTGTTTCTGGTCGGCGTCGAGGAAGGCATCATGCCGCATCGCGGCGGCGCGGACGACGAGCCGATCGACGACGCGCGCATCGAGGAGGAACGCCGGCTGATGTACGTCGCGATCACGCGCGCGCAGCGCAGCCTGCATCTGAACTGGTGCAAGAAGCGTAAGAGGGCGCGGGAGACGATCGTCTGCGAGCCGTCGCGCTTCATCAACGAGATGCTGCTCGACGATGCGCCGCCGCCGACGCCGGAAGAGGCGCCGATGTCGCCGAAGGATCGGCTCGCGAGTCTGAAGGCGCTGTTGCAGAAGGCGTGAGCGGGTGAGGCTTCAAGTGCCTGCCCGGTGCGGTTGCTAATCGTTGCGCATAAAAAATCCCTGCATCGCGTTAGCGCATGCAGGGATTTTTCGTTTAGCGGCTGATCCCGCCCGTTTTACTTCACCGCGCTGACCATATAGTCGACCGCGGCCTTTACGTCCGCATCCGGTGCGTTCGAGCCGCCCTTCGGCGGCATCGCGCCCTTGCCGTGCAGCGCGTAGTTGTAGACCGTGTCCATCGAGTCCTTCAGACGCGGCGCCCATGCTTCCTTGTCGCCGAACTTCGGCGCATTCAGTACGCCGGCCGCGTGACAGGCCTGACATACCGACTGATACAGCGCCTTGCCGGCCTGCGACGCATCCGCGCTTTGCGCGCCGCCTGCTGCCGGGGCGGGAGTCTGCGGCACGCTGGCCATGGCGGCCATTGCCGCGGCGGCCTGGGCTGCACCTGCGTCCGATGCGGCTGCCGCACCGGATGCCGCAGCTGCGCCCGCCGCCGGCTGCGCCGGCTCGGGGAAGCTCGCGCCCGAATTGTTCGCCATATAGACGACCGCGCGCGCGATCTCGAAGTCGCTGTAGTCGTCGGGGCTCGTGCCGCCGCGCGGCGGCATTGCGCCCTTGCCGGACAGGGCGGTGTGCCACAGCGTGTCGAAGCCTTGCGCGATGCGCGGGGCCCAGTCGGCGGTGTTGGTGAATTTCGGTGCGCCTGCCGCGCCCGACGCGTGACACGCCGAGCAGACCGCCTTGTAGACTTCCTCGCCGCTCTTGTAGACGCGCGGTGCGTTGGCGTCGCGGACTTCAACCTGGGCGATCGGATGGATGCGGGAGGTGACTTCGGCTTCGGCGAGGGAGTCGGTGCCGGCGCCGGTGCGTGTCGAATTATCGACGTAGACGGCGAGCAGAACGATGATGATGATTGGCACAGCAAACCCGGCGATGACCGCGGCGATGAGCTGTGCTGGGGTTTTGATCGGGGCTCCGTGTGGTGCTTCGCTCATGCTTGTCTCGTCTCCGTGGGTATGTGAGCGGTACAGCGCGACGGCAACTTCTTGTTCTTTGTCAGCCACGGACGATTATAGACGCAAGGTTTCGGCGGCGGCGAGGGGGCCTGGATGGTGTTCAGCAGGCGTTTACCCCAATCGGCATTGACGATGGCAGAGCGTGGGGAAGACGCTGGGGTGGGCGTCGGAGGCCGTCCGGTGGACGGTTCGGCCGAAACCGGGTATCCTTGCGGTCTCTCGCGTTGGCGTCGCGTCCGTTCTGGTTGCCGTGCTTTCGCGTAGATTCCCCGCAGTTTTGTGGTGAAGCGCCCGTAGCTCAATGGATAGAGTACTGCCCTCCGAAGGCAGGGGTTGCTGGTTCGATCCCAGCCGGGCGCGCCAAGTCTGATCAGGCTGTCAGCGGTTTCCTCCCTTCGTCGTGCAGTACCGTTGCAGTTGGTTGCAGCTAGCACCGGCGTCGGCTCGGCCGTCAGCGGCGTGACCCAATGCGCCAGGTGATCGGCTGACAAGGTGCGCGTACCGCTGCATCATTTCCATCGTCTCCCATCCGCCCAGCTCCTTCAATACCTGCAGCGGCGTGCCGCGTTGCACGTGCCAGCTCGCCCAGATGTGACGCAGGTCGTCCCGCCCGCGCTCGTTGCGATCGTGGTCGCAATTGCATCGTGGGTTATCGCTCACCAGCAGATTCGTGTTGCTAAGGGAAAACTGAATCTCACCTGTCTCGGGTGCGGTACGAGATGTTTACGCTGACGTGGAGCTGTCTGACCGAAGTGACGCGGAGCCCACTCGACGAAGGGCGCAGTTGCGGGTCGACTTTATCGATGCGATCCCGGAGCTCGAGTTCCTATTTGGTGCGTCGATGGCTCCTACGCCAACTTCATCATTCGGCAAGCAGGCAATTCGAGACGATCGAGTTTCGACTTAGAGCGAAGGGTCGGCCCGAGAGTCCAGAGGATGTCGAGCGTCGCCACGAGCTTCGGCAGCGGTTTTTGTGCAAGGCCTCGGAGGGCGTAAGACGCAGATTCGGGGAGTCCCTGGACTTCGAGTAGTGGCGGTGACCAGTCTCGATTGTCCGGGTCAGCATGGCCCGACGAAGATGTTTCTGCGTTCGACGCGGTGGGCTGGCTAGGGTGACGGGGACGGCCGCTGGGCGGGCCCCCGCCCGCAGGCTCCCAAGGTGACAGAGCCACCGAGGTTAGACTCTGCGAGGTAGGTACAGTGAAATTTCGGATTGGGTGGACTTGGACTGCCTTGATTGGCCGTGGTTAGCCTTGGTTTTGCAGTTTGCGAGTTGTACAAGTTATTGATTAATGAGTTTTGACGCGCCGATAAAAGCTCCCGGAGCGGTTGCTGGTTCGATCCAAGCCGGGTGCGCTAAATGGCCCGATTCTAGGCGTCGAATTTCCCGATCCGCTTTCCTGGAGTAGTCCAGGCGTAGCATCATTGCACGGGTGGCTCGGCATCGCGTCGTCATTTCCCGCACCGTTCCCCGCGCTATTCCGCCGCCTTTCCGTTGTGCAAGAGACTCGCTCGCAACGACAATTCAAGCGTCGATCGCGGCGGCCGTCCGCGCATCGCGCCGACTCCCGATGGCTGCCATCCCGTCTGCCTCGATCGCAGTCGCTGCCTGCGCGCTGACCGATGCACAGCAGGCTCTGCTCGCGCGCGTCTGCACGCGTATGCCCCCCACGATCCTCACGCGTCGTTGCCGTACAGCCGGCGCCTCGCCGAAGCCGAAGGCCGGTCGCACGATCATTCGCTGGCCGTGCTCGACGAATACAAGCTCTTCGCGTTTCTCGCGCAGGCGGCCGGGCATCCGGTCACGCCGTCGGTCGCGGTCGATGCCGCGTGGCATTTCCATCTGCAATGCACACTCGAATACCTGGACGTCTTCTGCGCCGCGTGCTGCGCGCGCTACTGCACTACATGCCTGGCACGGGTGCGCCGGACGAGGCCGCCGTGTACCCGCAGCGCTATCGCGACGCTGGGGCCCGGCGCACGCAAAGGCCTCGTCCGGGTTGAGCGCCGATGAAGTCGCCTATCTCACTTGGGGGCGAAGACCCGTGTCGCGCAGATCGTGACAATGTCGCTCGCGCATGCGGGCGCGGTCGATCTTTGGACCGTTCCCCGGCGAGGCGGCTACGTGAAGATCGCCGATCCGGAACGAGCGGGCCGGCACGACGACCACTGGGCGTGACTCAACGAGCAACCGTCCGGCACCGTACGCGACGGCTTGTTTCGCGAGGGGCTTGCGAGGTACGCGCAGGAGGTCGGCGACGGGATGCGTGCGCAGGGCTGGTTGTGGGCGCCCGGCGAGTTGCGCGCGTCGCAGACGGCCGCGCGCGCGATCGTGCTGATCGTGCTCGGCCCCGGCGCTGCGAAGTTGGCGGTCGGTTTGAGCCGCGGGCGACGCGTGCTGCTGCCCGGCATCTGCACGGCGGTGTTCGCGATTGCGTACGGGGTCGTCGCGCGGCGGCTGACCGGCTTCGGGCGCGGCGGCGCAACGGTAGCCGGGCGCGCCGCGCTGCTCGCGCGCCGGACCGCCCACGATCCGCGCGCGCGAGACACGCGATGCCGGACATGACGATCCGGATCCGGTGCTGTGGACCGCCGCGCTGTTCGGCGCAGGCGCGTTGGCCGCTACCGCGTGGTCGGCGTATTCGGGCACGGTGCCGGCCGCATCGAGGGTGTCGTCGGTCGCCGCGGCGAAAGCGGGCAGCGGTAGTTCGTTCGACGCGTCCGGAAGCAATTGCACGTCGTCGAGCTGCCGTACGTCGAGTTCGTGCAGTTCCAGCTCGTGCAGTTCGAGCAGTTGCGGCGGGTGTTCGTCCAGCTGAACGGACGGCCGGCGCCGTGCAGCGAGGCCCCGCCACGCGGCGATCGGCAGGTCCATCGTCCGAACAGCCGCACGGAATGGGCTCAGATCGCCGCATTGCGTGCAGGCCCGCCTGGGTAACCTGTCAATCGACGCTATCCGTGCGGGAACGGTCGCCCGGGCGCGGTACGTATCGCGCATTCGGGGCCGCCGCCGCGCCGGCCCGATGCAATGACTGTCCGCCGCTTTGCCCTGCCCTCCATGACGACGCCTGCTTCCGACGTTTCCGTGTGCGTTCAACACGCCGCGACCTTGTGCCAGAACGGACAGTTTGCCGATGCGCTGTCGCGCGTCGCGCCGCTGCTCGACGCGCCTGCGGTGGACGTCGCGACGCTGCACATCGCGGCCGTCTGCGCGCTCGGCCTGAACCGCTTGGCCGACGCGGAAGCCTGGTGGCGGCGCGCGATCGACGCGATGCCTGCGTTCGAACCACCGTACGACGGCCTCGGCGCGCTGCTGGCGTCGCAGGGCCGCTTGCCCGAAGCCGAAGCGCTCCTGCGCCGGCAACTCGCATCCGTTACGCCGTTACGCGCGTCGCACCATCACCGGTTCGGCAAGGTGCTCGAAGCGCTCGGCCGGCTCGACGAGGCCGAACAGGCATTTGGACAGGCGCTGCTGATCGAGCCGCAGTCGCCCGACGTGCTGACCGATCTCGGCAACCTGTTTCGCACCCTCGTCAGGCCGGCGGAGGCGGAGATCGCGTACCGGCTCGCGATCGCCGTTCGCGACGACCACGTACTCGCGCACGCGAATCTCGGCGCGATCCTCGTCGACATGCACCGGCTGCCGGAAGGGGAGGCGGCCAGCCGGCAGACCATTGCACTGTGTCCGGATCATCCGGAGGCGCATTACAACCTCGGCGTCGCGCTGCAGAACCTCGATCGCCTGCCCGAAGCGGAAGCGGCCTATCGCGATGCAATCCGCTGCCGGCCTGGCCTGCCGCAGGCACACAACAATCTCGGCTGCGTCCTGCGTGCGCAGGGCCGCCACGACGAAGCGGCCATCGCGTTCACCGACGCGCTGGCGCTCGCACCGCAGATGGCAGAAGTGCACTACAACCTCGGCACGACGTTCGCGCATGCGGGTCGCCTCGACGCCGCCGAACGTGCGTACCGCCGCGCGCTCGACCTGCGTGCCGACTACGACGACGCGCGCTTCGGTTTGGCGACGCTGCTGCTCCGCGCCGGCCGGT
This sequence comes from Paraburkholderia sp. BR10923, assembly GCF_040948765.1. Taxonomy (NCBI): domain Bacteria; kingdom Pseudomonadati; phylum Pseudomonadota; class Betaproteobacteria; order Burkholderiales; family Burkholderiaceae; genus Paraburkholderia; species Paraburkholderia sp. BR10923. The sequence continues at coordinate 386,819 of NZ_JBFPKO010000003.1, forward strand.
TCGAGGAAGGCTGGCGCCGCTACGAATCGCGCTACGAGCAGCCAACTTTCGTGCACCGCCGGACCCGCGAGATGCTGCGGTGCGCGCAGTGGCAAGGCGAGCCGCTGGCCGGCAAGACGTTGCTCGTCTGGCAGGAGGACGGCCTCGGCGACATGCTGCAGTTCAGCCGCTATTTCGCTGAATTTCGCGCGCGACGGGCGGCGCGTGTGGTCTTTGCGTGCCAGCCGGCGCTGCATCGGCTGATGGCGACGGTCGACGGCATCGACGCGGTGCTCGACCACGAGACGGCCACCGCGCAGGCCGCGCAATTCGATTACTGGACGAGCCTGTTGAGCGCGCCGATGCATGCTGGCACGACGCTCGACACGATCCCGCCGCCGGTGCGGTTCGTGCCCGATCCAGCGCGCGTCGCCCACTGGAGCGCGCGCCTCGATGCGCTGCCCGTCGGCCCGCGCGTCGGGCTCGTGTGGAAAGGCAACCCGAAGCATCACAACGATGCGCATCGTTCGCTGCCGTCACTGGCATTGCTGACGCCGCTATGGAGCGTGCCCGGTGTTAATTTCGTGAGCCTGCAGAAGGGGCAGGGCGAGGACGAGGCGCGTCAGCCGCCGGGCGGCCTGCCGTTGCTGCACCTGGGCTCGGAAATCGACGATTTCGCCGATACGGCCGCGATCGTCGCGCAACTCGATCTCGTGGTGTGTGTCGACACGTCGACCGCGCATCTGGCCGCGTCGCTCGGCAAGCCTTGCTGGGTGCTCCTGCCGCATCAGGACGTGGACTGGCGCTGGATGCACGGCCGCGACGATTCGCCGTGGTATCCGGGCACGATGCGACTGTTTCGGCGCGGGCGCGGCGAAAGCTGGATTCAGTTGGCCGAGCGGCTGCGGATGGCGTTTGCCGCGCATTTGGCAGCCGCACGCGTGAGGGCGGACGAAACGGTGCATAGCGTCTGACGTGACGGCGCGCGGCACGGACGCGGCGACACGGCACACTGCGCGAAACGCGACCATGTTGCCGCTGCCTACTAGATCAATCGAGGTCCTCGTGGAAAACATCGTCATCGTCGGCTCGTCCGGTCACGCTAAGGTCGTGATCGACATCGTCGAACAGGCCGGCCGGTACAGGATCGCCGGGCTGGTCGATTCGTTCCGCACCGCCGGCGAGGAGACGCTCGGCTACGCGGTGCTGGGCACCGAGCGCGATTTGCCGCGGCTGATCGACAAGCACGGAATCGCCGGACTGTTGGTCGCCATTGGCGACAATCATGCACGCGAGAACGTGACGGCCGATCTCGCTGCGCTCGTGCCGGGCTTGCCGCGTGTATCGGCGGTGCATCCGGCCGCGCGCGTCGGCAAGGCGTCGACTATTGGCGCGGGCACAGTCGTGATGGCGGGAGCGGTGATCAACCCAAGCTGCTCGATCGGCGAAGGATGCATCGTCAACACGAATGCGTCGCTCGACCACGATGGCGTGATGGAGGATTTCTCGAGCCTCGCACCAGGCGTTGTCGCGGGCGGCAACTGCCGGATCGGCCGCGGCGCGGCGATCGGCCTCGGCGCGATGCTGCGGCACCGGATTGCGGTCGGCGAGCACAGCGTCGTCGGCGCGGGTGCGGTCGTACTGCACGACATCGAGCCGTGCACGGTTGCGTACGGCAACCCGGCGCGCCGGATCCGCGCGCGCGCGGCCGACGAGCGTTACCTCTAAGCGCTGTGAGTCAGAAGTCGATCAGCTCGACGATGCGGCGGACCATGTCGTCGCTGAGCGCCGGGTAGATCGGCAGGCACAGCACCTTGCGCGCGGCCTCCGTTGCGACAGGCAGGTTGTCGCGGCTTGCGGACGGCAGCCCGCGGTACATCGGGAATTCCGAAATCAGCGGATGGAAATAGCGGCGCGCGTACACGTCGTAGGCGCGCAGCTTCTGGTACAGCGCATCGCGGTCGAGCGGATAGTCTTCGTCGACGAGGATCGCGAAATACGCGTGGTTCGCGACGGTCTGGCCACCGAGCGGCACGCAGCGGATGCCGCGCACGTCAGCGAGCAGCGTGCGGTACAGCGCGTCGATCTTGCGGCGGCGGGCGAGTGCGCCGTCGATGTGCTGCAACTGCAACATCCCGAACGCGGCGTTGATTTCGCTCATCTTGCCGTTGATGCCGGGCGCGACGACCGTGACTTCATCGACGAAACCGAAGTTCTTCAGATGGTCGATCCGCTGCTTGGTCTTCGCATCGGGGCAGATGATCGCGCCGCCTTCGAACGTGTTGAAGACCTTCGTTGCGTGGAAGCTCAGCACCGACAGGTCGCCGTGCGCAAGCACGCTGCCGTCGGCGTTCTGCACGCCGAACGCGTGCGCCGCGTCGTAGATCACGCGCAGGTTGTAGTTGTCGGCGATCTTCTGGATTGCGTCGACGTCGCACGGATTGCCGTAGCAATGCACGGGCATGATCGCGGTGGTCTGCGGCGTGATCGCCGCCTCGATGCGTGCGGGGTCGAGATTGAGCGTGCCGGGCGCGACGTCGACGAATACCGGTTTGATGCCGTTCCACAGCAGCGAATGGGCGGTCGCGACGAACGAGTACGGCGTCGTGATCACCTCGCCGGTAATGCGCAGCGCCTGCAACGCGGTGACGAGCGCGAGTGTGCCGTTCGCGAACAGCGACAGGTACGGCACGCCGAGATAGTCGCACAGCGCACGCTCGAACTGCTGGTGGAACGGGCCGCCGTTCGTCAGCGTGCGGCTCTCCCAGATCTTCTCGAGATACGGGAGGAACTCCTCGAGCGGCGGCAGGTGCGGTTGCGTGACGTAGATGCGTTCGTGTGGCAGTTGCGCGACGGACGACGCGGGCAGGCTGGCGGTCATGATGGTCTCTCTCTCGATAACGCGCGGCGTTCAGGCGTCGGCCGCGGCCGGTGCGGTCGCCACGTCGTCGAACAGCGGCGTGTCGAATGCGGTGACGGGCTCTCCGGCACACCAGCGGGTCCACATCGTGCGCAGCGCCGACGACAGCCCGGCCGCGACGACGGCCGGCCGGAACGCGGCGGATTCCCCGCAACGTGCGCGCATGCCCATGCGCAGGGTTTGCAACGCGGCGGTGTCGCGGCCGAGCGCCACCGCCTTTGCGACGAAATCGTCTTCGTCCGTCGCGATGTACGCGTCAAGTCCGACGTGCTGCAGCCAGCCCGCGCTGCCACGCCCGGCCATCGTCGCGCCGGGGATCGTCACGGTCGGTACGCCCATCCATAGCCCGTTCAGCGTGGTCGTCGAACCCGTATACGGGAACGTGTCAAGACAGAGATCGACGCCGTGATGCTGTTGCATGTAGACCGGAATGTTCGAGCGCCGGTGGAATGTCAGACGGCCGACATCGATGCCCGCCGCGGCGAACCATTGGGTCAGGGTGCGCTGGTCGCCGGCGTTGCCGATTGCGCCGAGCGCCATGCGGGCGGTCGGATCTGCGTCCAGTACGCGCGCCCAGACCTCGATTACGTGCGGGCTCAGCTTGTTCAGGCGGTTGAAGCTACCGTAAGTCGTATAGCCGTTGTGCAGTGCCGGCAGCAGGTTGACCGGCGGGCAGTTGGGCGGCGGCATGAACGGCGCGATCGCCGGCAGCCGGACGATCTGTTCGACGAACTGGTCGTCGAATGCGCCGTGCGGCGCGACGAAGCGATCCGACAGGTAATAGTCCATCTCGGCGAGACCGGTCGTGGCAGGATAGCCGATCCATGACGCCTGCACCGGCGCCGCGCGTTGCGCCAGCGCGACGAGCCGGTTGCGACCGGTATGGCCCGATAGGTCGATCACGATGTCGAGCCGGTCATTGCGCAGGCGTTCCAGGAAGGCTTGGTCGCTCATGCCGGCGACGTTGCGCCAGCACGTCGCGTGGGCCTTGAAACGATCGGAGGTTGCATCTTCCTCGACGTGATTGTGATAAAAGTGCATTGCGATGCCGGTGTCTGCTGCGAGATGCTCGATCACGGGCACAGCGTAGGAGGCGACTGCGTGGTTGAACAGGTCGCCCGACACGAAACCGACACGCAGCTGGCGCCCAGGGTCGCGCGGATTCGAGAACGCGGCCGTGCGCTTGCGCTTGTGGTTGTCGTAACGCTGGCCGAACTTGCGGTGTTCCGCGACGAGCGTCTGCGGATCGAAGTCGCTGCTGTGCGCGATGCAGAAGAGCATGCTGCTGTGGGTCACGCTGTCGGTCGGGTCGATTTCGATCGCCCGCCGCAGCCAACCGAGCGCCTCCTGTGTCGCACCCTGTTCGAGTAGCACGAATCCTAGTGTGCCGTTCGGGGCGGCAAGGCCGGGTGCGAGTTCGACCGCACGCCGGCAGGCGGCGATCGCTTCGTCCGGGCGACGCAGCGCGAAAAGGACGAGACCGTGGATCCGTAACCCCTCCGGATGGTCGGGCCGGAGCTCGAGCAGGCGCCGGCACTGTTCGTCGGCTTCCGCGAGACGGCTCATCACCCGCAGAGTATCGGCAAGCAAGATGCGCGTGAGTACTTCGTCCGGCAACAATTCGACCGTGCGCAGACCGGCGTCGATCATCTCCGCATAACGACCGTCCTTGTGCAAGGATGCGGACAACGCGCGCCAGCATGCGCCGTCGTCCGGATAATCGGCGGCAAGCCGTTGCGCAAGCGTAGTGGCTTCCGCGTACTTGCCTTTGCCGAAAAGCGCCGCGTGCTTCTGGAGCAGATTCTGGTGGGCTCGGTGCACCGGTTTGCCGGCGTTCTCGCGCACTACCGCAGTGGCAGCGGTTCCCTTGATGATCGCCGCCTCGACGTCACCGCGGACTACAGTTGCAACCGCTGCGGTCGGGAGCACCGAGTCGGGCATCGCCATTTGTGCGATCAGCCCGTCGAGTGCGGGGCCGCGCACGCCGCGCTGCTGCGCGAGCTCGACGGCGATCCACGCCGCGGGCGTTTGCCCGCTGCGATGCAGCGCATGAATGTAGCTGACCCAGTAGTAGCCGTTGTCCGGGCTCGCGCCGATGGCGGCTTCGAAATGCGGCACCGCGTCGGCCGGTTGGCCCGTATCGACCATCAGCACTGCGAGGTTGTAATGCGCATCGCCATGCGCGGGCACCGCGTCGAGGATGGCCTCGTACAGCGCCCGGGCGTCGTCGAACGCGCCGCTGCGCTGGCGCTCGAGCGCATTGTCCATGACGAGCGCAATGTCCTGCGCAAGCTGCTGTTCAGGCGTGAGCGCGGCGGAGGCGGGCAGTTCGGTCGAGAACATGATGAGATCTGCGGAAAGTCGGTCGATACCATTATCGTTAGCGTGCCGTCGCGCCGATCCCGCGAGGTGACGGGAAAAGCCCGGTCAGTTTGGCCGATTGACCGGTTGGCCTAGGCCGGGGCGGTGCGGCCGGCAGCGCCCAAAAAAAACGCCCGCACGAGGCGGGCGGGGAGGCGAACGAGCACGCCCTCACATCAGCGCGTAGTTCTTGTTGTCGTGTTGGCGCGCGGCCGGATGCGGATTAGCGGGTCGCGATGCTCTGGTACTGACCGACGGCCTGCACGCGGTTCATTGCCGCCTGATACTCGTCGGTCAGCTCCTGCTGCGCGCGTTGCGCGTCGGCGAAGATGCGGCCGTTGCTGGCCTGTATGCGGCGGATCGCGGCGATGCCAACGGGCGGCTGGTCGGCCGAGAGCAGGGCGACGAGCGACCCGCGCGCATCGACGAGGCGCACCGCCTCGGCCCAGTCGGCCATCGCGGCCGCATGTTCGATCGCGTCGGTGAACGCGTGGATCTGCGCAATCAGTTCGGTCGGTTCCATCTGGGCTCTCCTGTCTGGCTAGCCGTCAGCTCTTGTTGGTCGACATCGCGCCGGCGCTGTTCGCGCCGCCGAACAGCTGGGTCAGGTATTGCGAGTTGCTGTTCATCGTCGCCATCAGCGTATTGAGCGCGGTGAACTGCGCCTGGTACTGGCTCGTCAGCTGTGCTGCGTAGTTCGACAGGGTCGTCTGCTGCTGGGCGACGTTGTTCAGATCGTTGCTCAGTGCGGTCGTGCGCGCGGCGATCAGTCCGTTCGTCTGCGTGTAGTTCGTGATGTTCGTCGTCAACTGCTCGCCGATCCCGTTCGTCGAGTTGAACAGCGACGCGACACCGGTCGGATTGTTCTGCAGCGCGCCGTTGAGCGCCGTGTTGTCCACCTGCAGCGTGCCGTCGGCTTGCAGCGAGACGCCGATCGACGCGAGGTTGACCGTCGAGCCGTTGCCGTTCACGCCGCTCGCGACGATCGACGCGAGCGCGTTCTTGATTGTGTTCAGCGTCGAGTCGCCGAGCAGCGGGCCTTGCGACGACGCGCCGGACGTGAAGCTCGACAGCGAGCCCATCGTCGTGACGAGCGTGTTGTAGAGCGTCGCGAAGTTGTTGATCGCGGCGGCCTGGGATTTCGTGTCGGTGGCGACCGTCAACGTTTGCGGCTGCGTTGCGCTGACAGCGGCGCTGGTCAGGTTCAGCGTGACGCCGGTGATCGCGCTCGTCACGGTGTTGCTCGCGCTCGTGCCGGCGATCCCGTTGATCGTGAACGCGGCGTCCTGCGCGGCCGTGCTCTGTTTCCAGGCGGCGCCGCTGTTCGCGGACGTGAACGTCGACTGCCCACCCGTCGTGCTGCCCGTCGACGTGACGCCGAGGCTCGACAGGCCTTGGTCGCCCGCGACGTTGCTGAGCGCAACGCTGATCGTGTTCGCCGCGCCAGTCGGCATCGAGCTGAGCACGAGGTGCGCGCCGTCGCTGCCGTTGACGACCGAGGCGACGATGCCGGGGTTGCCGGTCGTGTTGTTGATCGCGGCGGCGATGCCCGAGAGCGTGTTGTTCGCGCTGTTCACGTCGACCGTGAACGACTGGCTGCCGAGCGACAGCGTCATCGTGCCGGTGCCGAGCGCGGTCGATGCACCGAACGCGGACGACGACAGCGACTGCGACGTCGCAATCTGCGTGACACCGACGGAATAACTGCCGGCCACTGCGCCCGCGCCCGCGGTCGCGGTAAGGCCGGTGCCGCTCGCGGTCGCGCTGAAGGTGTTCTGCAGCGAGCCGTTCGACAGCGTCGTGAGGCTGGCCTGCAGTGCGCTCAGCGCCGCCGACAGCGCGCCGTACGCGGAAATCTGGGTGTTGTCGCTGCTTTGCTGTGCGGTAAGCGCGGCGGCCTGGCCGGCGGTTTTCGCATTGACGAGTGCCGTCACGAGCGAGTTGACGTCCATCGACGAGTTGCCGGTCGAACCGCTGATGATCGATTGGGCAGCCTGCTGCAGCTGGCTGTTGGCCGAATTGTTGGCGGCTGTGACGGCGGAATTGATCGTCGACATTGTAGTGCTCCGTGCGGCGGATGATCCGTGGAATTCTGGGTGAGGACCTGGCGGCGAGGCAACGCCCCGCGCGCCAGGTGCCTGCGGCCGGGCCGCGCATTACGCGGGGCCCGGCCGTGGGCTGCTACGCGATTACTGCAGGAGCTTCAGGACCTGCTGCGGCAGCGAGTTCGCCTGTGCGAGAACCGAGATGCCTGCTTGCTGCAGCACCTGGTTCTTCGACATGTTCGCGGTTTCCTGCGCGAAGTTCGCGTCGGTGATCTGCGACTGTGCCGACGACAGGTCGGTCGATTCTGCCTGCTGCGCCGTGGCGATTGCCGTGAAACGGTTTTGTGCCGCGCCGAGTGCCGCCTGCAAGTTGTTCACCGTCTGCAGCGCGTTGTCGATCGAGACCATCGCGACGTTCGCACCGCTGACCGTGCTGATGTCGAGGCTCGACACCGTTGCCGGCTTGTTGACGGCGTTGATCTGTGCAACGGCGTTCGCGATCGCGGTGAGCGACGCTGCCGACATGCTGCTGCTGGTTGCGTTCGCGCTGATCGCGATCTGTGTGACGGTCGCGCCGTTAGATGCGGCAGCGGTCGACGTCGTGAAGATCGCCGATGCCGTTCCGCCCGTGATCGCCGTGCCGTTCTGGTCGGTGAACGTGAAACCGCCCTTGCCGTCCGACGTCACGTTGACTGCCGTGATCACTGCGCCCGACGACGTGTACTTGCCGGTGCTATCGAGGCTCAGGCCCGTGATCGTGCCGACCGTCTGGCCGTTCTGAACGACGCCGCCGCCGATCTGCGCCGCCGACATGCTTTGGCTCAGGTCCAGCGAGATCGTCTGGCCGACGTTCGCGCCGACCTGGAACGACACGATGCCTGCGTTGCCGTTCAGGATGTTCGTGCCGTTGTACGTCGTTTGAGACGCGATACGGTTAACTTCCTGGACCTGCTGCGCGACTTCCTGCTGCAGTGCTGCCTGGTCGGTCGTGGACATCGTGCCCGTCGACGCCTGGACGGCCAGTTGGCGGATACGCTGCAGGCTGTTCGTCAGCGACGACAGTGCGCTCGAAGCCGTCTGGATCATCGACACGCCGTCGTTGGCGTTCGACACGCCCTGATTCAGACCGTTGATCTGGGTCTGCATCCGGGTCGAGATCGCGAGGCCTGCTGCGTCGTCCGCTGCGCTGTTGATGCGCTTGCCCGACGACAGGCGCGTGATTGCCTGCGACAGGGCGTTTTGCGAGCCGTTGAGGTTCTGCTGTGCAACCAGCGAGTTGATGTTGCTGTTAATTCCGAGCATGGAAAATCTCCTGTTTGAGCCGAAAGCCCTGGAAAGCCGTTTTGGCGTCGGCGGAAGCACTCGTTCATTGCTGGCCGCCTCAGAGCAGGATTTCGGCGCACCAAAACAAAACTTGAGGGGCACGTGGAGATTCGGCCCGATTTTTTATCCTTCTTTGTCATTTCAGACGGGCCCGGCGTGACGCCGGATTAAACGGGGGCAGGAACCAGCCCCCAACACGCAGTCGCGACGCTGCGCATATACGACCGACAAAAGGGTGGTTTTATCTGTGATTCCCTGCTATGATGAACGGCTGAATTGAGATTTTCTGTCACGCCTTTGCCGGTTTCGGCATGTCTGCTGGCAGTCAAAACGCGGCGCTACACCCGGTTGGTTGTGGAGCGTACTCGCGGTGCTTTCTGCCTCTCTTTTCCGGCCTCCGAGGCCGTATTTCCGCTCGTTTCGCCTGTTGTGGGGACGCTCGGATGGCCGGTGCGTGGCGCTTGGCCGCTACGTTTTTGACCGTTTAAGCAATTTAGGAACGACATGACGACGATTCTTCTGAAGGAAAACGAGCCGTTCGAAGTGGCAATTCGCCGCTTTCGTCGCGCAATCGAAAAGAACGGCCTGATCGCTGAACTGCGTGAGCGCCAGTCGTACGAAAAGCCGACCACGGCTCGCAAGCGCAAGAAAGCAGCGGCTGTTAAGCGCCTGCACAAGCGTCTGCGCAGCCAGATGCTGCCGAAAAAGCTGCACTAAGCACGCTTTTTACGTACGCCGAACGGCGGTGTGAGCTTCGAAAGAAGCCACACCGCCGTTTTGCTTTTGCGGCGTCGGATTGGTGCGCTACCGAGCAGCCGTTACGCCGCGTTCCTCAGCCGCTCGGCCGACAGTCCGAATTCGCGCGCGATCGAGCCCAGCCGGTCGTGCCACTCCCATGTGCCGAACACGTCGTGCACGTTTTGCAGGCAACTAAGCAGAGCGATGGTCACCGGGTCATACACGTTGATGCGGGCGCGCAGCAGTGCTTTTTTCAGCGCGGCCACGCCGACGTCCATGTAAGCGGGCACTTCCGTCGGTGGTTTGCCGATGAAGCGCACGGGCACGCCTTCCATCGCGGTCACATAGTCGCGCGGTTTGATCAGGTTGCCGATCGGGCAGCCGCCACAATAACCGCGGTAAGCGCCGCCGCCCCTCGGCAGCAATGCAGCGCGTTTCTGTTCGAATAGATGCGTGACGGACTGATCGTAAATATCCTGATGGGTCAGGAAGCTAAGAGTTTTCATGGTTGGTCTCCCGCGTCCGAGGCGGTAGTTATTTGTTGTTGAACGCGCATCGGTGAGCGCATGGCGACGAGTATCCACCGTGCGCCGTTCGGCGAAGGACCGACTACGAGCATGAAAGGGCGCCAATTCGCGAGTTTGCGCGTCAGACGGACGCCCCGCCCTCACCCCGCCTTACGACGACGCCCCTTATTGCCCAGCAACGCGCATCGCTCTCGGCACATGCAGGTCGTCTCATGATCGTTGACCATGCCAACCGCCTGCATGAATGCATAGCAGATCGTCGACCCGACAAACTTGCAGCCGTAACGCTTGAGCGCCTTGCTTAGCGCGTCCGAAACTTCTGTCGACGCAGGCGCATGCTTATACGAAGCCCATTCGTTCTGAATCGGCGTGTCGTCGACGAATGACCACACGAAGTTCGCGAGCGAGCCGTGTTCGGCCTGAATCTGCTGCACTGCGCGCGCGTTCTGGATCGCCGCCTCGATTTTGCCGCGATGCCGCACGATGCTCTCATCGGCGACGAGCGCATCCACCTGCTTCGGCGTAAAAGCCGCGACCTTGCCGATGTCGAAGTCGGCGAAAGCACGGCGGTAGCCGGCGCGCTTGTTGAGTATCGTCGACCATGACAAACCGGCCTGCGCGCCTTCGAGCACTAGCATCTCGAACAGGTGCTGGTCGTCGCGCGAGGGTACACCCCACTCGGTGTCGTGGTACTGTGCGAGCGCGTCGCTCGATACCCAGTTGCATCGTTGTGTCACTGTCGCGCTCCCGCGTGGTCGTATCGATCGCCAGCATAGCGGAAGCGGTGTACGCCGCAAGCTGGCCAATCGGCTAATTGCGCGATTCAAACTGACCTGCCACCCTAAGCGTTATTCACCCACGGAACTGATTCGATTCGATGAACCACGACTTCTTTCTGATCGGCGTCGACGGCGGCGGCACCGGCACGCGTGTCGTGCTCAGCGACGCGCAGGGCCGCGAACTGGCGCAGGCGGCAAGCGGCCCATCGGGCCTCGGGCTCGGCATCCCGCGCGCATGGCAGTCCATTCAGGCCGCCTGCGGCGAAGCGTTCGAGCGAGCCGGAGTCGCGCTGGACTGGTCGCGCTGCGTGCTCGGTTGCGGACTTGCGGGCGTCAACAATCGCGACTGGCTCGCCGAGTTTCACGAGCAGGCGCCGCGACTGGCCGGACTGGCCGTCGAATCCGACGCCTACACGACCTTGCTCGGCGCGCACGAAGGCGCGCCCGGCGTGATCGTCGCACTCGGCACCGGCAGCGTCGCGGCCTCGCTTGCGAGCGACGGCGAGTTCCGCATGGCCAGCGGCTACGGCTTTCCGTCCGGCGACGAGGCGAGCGGCGCGTGGCTCGGCCTCCGGCTGATCGTGCACGGGCAACAGGCGCTAGACGGCCGTGCGCCCGTCGACGATCTCGCGCATGCGTTGCTCGCGCATACCGGCACTCAGGATCGCGACAGCCTGGTCGTGTGGCTGTGCGCGGCCAATCAGACTGCCTACGCCCGGCTCGCGCCGATCGCGATCGAACACCGCGCACATCCGTTCGCGGCACGCCTGCTCGGCGAGGCCGGTGTCGAAGTCGGCAAGATGATCGCCGCGCTGGACGCGACGGGCGTGCTGCCGGTCGCACTATGCGGAGGCCTCGGCGCGCCGCTGCGCGAGTACGTGCCCCAGGCGTATCAGGCGCGCCTGCGCGAGCCGCGGGCGGATTCGGCGCATGGCGGCTTGCAGCTGGCGCGGCGCGAGGCGCAGCGGCTGGCCGGACGACACCTGTAAAATATCCGCTTCGACGCTGCCTCGACGGCTCGCCCGCCGGACTCACCATGTATAAAGTCATCGCCACGGATCTCGACGGCACACTGCTCAACGCCGATCACCAGGTAGACCCGTTCACGGTCGCCACGGTGCGCAAGCTCGAAAGCGACGGGCTGCAGTTCGTGATCGCCACGGGGCGGCATTACTGCGACGTCGCGGGCATCCGCGACCTGCTCGGCATCAATCCATACCTGATCACGTCGAACGGCGCGCGGGTTCACGCGCCCGACAACACGGTGATCCACGCCGACGATCTGCAGCCCGCGATCGTCCAGCGTCTCGTGCAGCCAGAAATTGTCGGCGCGCATGGCCGAGTGATCGTCAGTCTGTTTGCAGACGAGGCGTGGCTGATCGATCGCGACGCGCCCCATCTGCTGGAATTTCACCAGGACTCTGGCTTCACGTACGAAGTGACCGACCTGCCGAAGCACAATGGCGTCGACATTGCCAAGGCGCTGTATATCGGCGATCCCGCCGATCTCGCGCAGGTGGCCGCCAATCTGGAACGCGAATTCGGCGAGCGGCTATACGTGACCTATTCGTTGCCGGATTGTCTCGAAGTGATGACCGCGAATGTGTCGAAGGGGCGCGCGCTGCAGATCGTGCTCGAGCGACTCGCTATCGACGCGTCGCAGTGCGTCGCGTTCGGCGACAACATGAACGATATCGACCTGCTCGAGACGGCCGGCCATCCATTCATGATGAACAATGCCAATCCCGATCTCATCACGCGTCTGCCGCATGTGCCGCGCATTGGCAACAATTTCGAGGCCGGCGTTGCGCATCATCTGCGCAAACTGTTTGCTCTCCACGACGAACTGGCGTCCTGAACCGCAATCACTCAAATTGAAGGCGGCCCGCATCCACACTCGCGTGGATGCGGGCCGCAGAAGTTGCTCGCCGAGCGAGAAGCGCGGAGCGTGCTGCACTCCGCTTACGCCCGTCAATCCCGCCAGCCGCGGTGCTCACCGCGATAGTCATGGCCCCAGCGACGATCGTCGTGACCCCAGCCGCGGTCATCGCGGTGATAGTCGCGGTAGTAGTCGCCGCGCGGATAGCGATGATCCCAGCCGCCGTAATACACCGGCTCCGGCGCGGCGTAGACGCGCGCGGGCGCGGCATAAACCGGAGCGCCGAGCGATAGGCCGACGCTCAGATCCGTATGCGCCTGCGCGACACCGCATGCGCCCGCCGCGAGTCCGGCAGCAACCAGCAAGTGAGTGACGATGCGTTTCATGTTGGTCTCTCCTGTGAGGCGACGTAGGGTTTGTCGCACAGGACCAATGTACGCACTCGAGCCGGGGCGGACTGCGACCAGATGTTACGGACTGCAAGCATCGTCGAAGACAGCGAAGGCAGGCGGAAAGATCGCGCGGACGTTGCGCGCAGACACCTCACTTCGCTGGCAGCCGCGCCCCACGGGGCTTTGCGGCCGGCCAATTCAAGCAGGCAGGCGGCTCGTCGCCCACGCTTGCCGCTTGATGCACCAGCACACGTAATCGCGGCTTACATCTGTATTACCCTATTAATCCGCCGCAGGCGCCGAAGCGTTCGAACTGGCGGAAGAGGCCGTCCCTGCCGAAGACGCCGGCTCTGCAGGCAACGCCGCACAAGGGCAATCGGTCGCCCGCCCATCGAGCCCTTCGCGATCGTGCTTGAAGCTCGCGCGCGGCGTGCCGTTCTGCCAGTCGAGTCGGACGATGTAAATGCTGTCGAAGTCGTCGCTTTGCCATTTCGGCACGTCGGCCGCGCGACCGCCATGCGCGTTCAACATCTGCCACAACAGCTTCTCGATCAGCTTGTGCTCCCACGCAATCACGATCAGCTTGCCGCGATTGGCCGGGTCGACGAGCGCGTTGCCAAGCTGGTCGATCTGCGCAAAGCCGTACGGCGTTTGCACCGGCATCTGGAATTGAATCGCGGTCGGCTCGATCGTCGCGAGCGGGCGCACGTAATAGTACGGATGACCGCCGTCGTCTTTTTGCTGGCCGGGGTCGGGCGCATAGATCGCATCGGGTTTGCCGAATTTGGCGGCGATGACGGCCGGCAACGCGAGCGCACGGTTGAGCCCCTGGCAGTCTAGCTGGCCGTAGCCTTGCGCGGGTTTCTCGCCATGGCGAACGAATACGAGGGTTTCGATATTGCCGCCCGCCGCAGCCGTGGCGGGAGCGGCCGCTGCGACGACAGTCGCCGTGTTCGTCGCCGCGTACGCGGCCGGCGACGTCGGCGTGCTCGCGCACAAGCCGCCGAGCGACAGGGCGACGCCTTGCAGGAATCCGCGGAAACGGTTCATCGAAAGCACCTGTGCGAGGCTGGGAAGTCGCCCGATTCTAGCAGCGGTGCTCTCCGGCGCGCGGCCGCCGCGGAATTCATATCGCATTGGCGCTCGCAATGAATAACGGGCGCTGGGGCGCCCATTCATGCGGACTACGCGACGATCGCGCGACCGACACGTCGAACCGGCCGTCAGTCGAGCGCCAGCTCGCTCGCATCGTTGCAGCGATCCTCGGCGATCAGCGGATAGACGACTCCCGCGATTACCGCACCGATGATCGGCGCAGCCCAGAACAGCCACAGCTGATCGATCGCCGCGCCGCCGACGAATAGCGCCGGGCCCGTCGAGCGCGCCGGATTGACCGACGTGTTGGTGACCGGAATCGAGATCAGGTGGATCAGCGTCAGGCACAGGCCGATCGCGATGGGCGCCAAGCCGGCCGGCGCGCGGCGATCGGTCGCACCGAGGATCACGAACAGGAAGAAGCCCGTCATCACCACTTCGCAAACGAAGGCGGCGGCCAGCGCGTAGTGCCCCGGCGATTGCTCGCCGTAACCGTTCGTCGCGAAGCCGCTCGCGACCAGGTCGAAGCCCGGCTTGCCCGACGCGATCAGCGACAGCACGAATGCACCCAACACCGCGCCGACTACCTGCGCGGCGATATAGGGCAGCAGATCGCGCACCGGAAACCGGCCGGCGACGGTCAGGCCGACGCTCACCGCCGGATTCAAGTGACAGCCCGAAATGTGGCCGATCGCAAAAGCCATCGTCAGCACGGTCAGGCCGAAGGCCAGCGACACGCCGACGAAGCCGATGCCCAGACCATGAACCGGCCCGGCGAAGTTAGCGGCGAGGACCGCGCTGCCGCAGCCTCCGAGCACGAGCCAGAAGGTGCCGAACAGTTCGGCAACGAGGCGCTTTGACAACTGCATGTTTGGTGATCCTAAAAAGAATTGGCACTTCAGAAGCACGCATCGAAAAGGGCGAGTACGTACGTTGAGCGCGCAATTCTAGGTAGGCAGCGCCAAATCAGGTGTCAAGGATTGTCAATCTGGACAGAATTTATAAACTATTACGAGATAAAGCGCGTGTTTTACAATTCACACGCTTTAATAATTATCAGAGGAAAATTCGCTAAACCGGTATTAGTGGCCATTGCGAATTTCTATAATTGCAGCTAGTCTGCGGTCGAATGAGTTCTAGAAAGGGAGAACCGAATGTCTCAATACGCAGACCTCAAGGCGCAGATAGCCAAATTGCAGGCACAGGCAGAAGAAGCGCGACGCACGGAAATCGACAATGTCGTTGCCGACATCCGCCAAAAGATCGCCGAATACGGTCTGACCGCGCAGGATCTCGGTTTCGCAGTCGCCGCCAAGCGCGGCCGCCCGCCCAAGAAGACGCCGCTGCCGGCGAAATATCAGGACCCGAAGTCGGGCAATACGTGGAGCGGGCGCGGCAAGCCGCCCAAATGGATCGTCGGCAAGAATCGCGAGCGCTTTCTGATTGGCTCGGCCTGATGTCCGCCCGAGGTGACGCGGTGCAAGCGGTCTGAAGGGTTTTTTGCCGTTTCGGCTTAATCGCTGCGCGCTAATCCGCGGTGGAAGCGCCACCATCGCAGTATTAAAAAAGCCGCCCATACAGGGCGGCATTTTTCGCGTCTGGCGGCGAGAATGACTTCGTTTTCCGGTCCCGCAAACGATACCGAGGCCGGATTCGTCCGCTATTGGGCGTTATCAGCGAAGGTTCACAGCTCCGCTTCAAAGCGGACCGAAAACGGCCGGCCGTAAAAGCGCCGGCCGTTTTCAAGCGCGCTTAGCCGACCGCGACCTGGCGCAATACCGGGCGCCGCGACGTTTCAATCAAGGCCGAATAGCCGTCGACATAGTTCTGCGCCATCGTCTTCGAACTGAAGCGGCGTTCGAACTGGGCGCGGATTTCGGTGCGCGACAGCTCGTCCAGACGCTGCAGAGCCGCTACCGCGCCTTGCACGTCCTCGACGATATAGCCGGTCACGCCGTGGTCGATCACTTCGGGCACCGACCCGCGGTTGAATGCGATAACCGGCGTGCCACAGGCCATCGACTCGATCATCACGAGGCCGAACGGCTCGGACCAGTCGATCGGGAACAGCAGCGCCTTCGCGCCCGACAGAAACTCGGGTTTCTGCGCCTCGTTGATTTCGCCGACGAACTCGACATGCGCCATCGACAGCAGCGGCTCGATCTCGCGCTTGAAGTACTCCATGTCGACCTTGTCCACCTTGGCGGCGATCTTCAGCGGCAGACCGCTTTGCGCGGCGATCTTGATGGCTGTATCGACGCGTTTTTCCGGGCAGATGCGGCCGAGGAACGCGAGGTATTCGGGCTTCTTGTGCGGCTGCGGCGTCAGCAGCTGGTCCGGCAGACCGTGATAGATCGTGCTGAGCCAGTTGGCCTGCTGCAGCGGCAGACGCTGCGAATCCGAAATCGACACGACCGGCACATGCGAGAACGCGTCGAACACCGGCTGCAATTCCGGCAGGTCCAGGCGCCCGTGCAGCGTGGTCACGAACGGCGTGTCCATCGTCGTGAAGAGCGGGAACGGCATGTAGTCGAGATGGAAGTGCAGCACGTCGAACTCGTGCGCGACCTTGCGGACCTTTTCCATCATCAGCACGTGCGGCGCCAATGCATCGCGAATCGTCGGATCGAGGCGCAGCGCGCGCGGCCAGCACGCCTCGAGATTGGCGGACGTGACCGAGTCGCCGCTCGCGAACAGCGTGACGTCATGGCCGAGGTCGACGAGCGCCTCGGTCAGATACGACACGACACGTTCGGTGCCGCCATAGAGTTTCGGTGGGACAGCTTCGTAGAGCGGCGCGATTTGTGCGATTCGCATGCGTTTTCTCCTGTATCGATCGGAGTTAGCGCGAGGGGCGCTGACCCGAATCCCATGCAGATTTTTGACACTCACCGGGGCTTCGCACGACGGCGGGATCGCTCGAGGTACGTAGGCCTAACGGGCGGTTGGGCGCGGTTTCTCCCCGCCCGAAGGGTGGTCCGAAATCGGTATCGGGTAATCCCTTAGCCTCCATTATCGGGATCGACCGCGGTAATTCGAGTTATTTTTCAAACGCTTAATGTTGTTACAGCGCGAAACATGGACCGTTACAGCTTAGGTGCACGGTCTAATCGCAACCGCTCCCCATAATCGGCAAACGCAATTGCACCGGCTCAATCGAACGGGGCAAACAGGCGAAATGGACCGTAGCAAGCGGCGGACCCGGGGGTCGGATGAAGGGGAAAAGCGGCTAATCGAGCCTGATGGCAGGCGGGTGAAAACGTCTTATAATTCTTTCCCACCGTTTTACGGTGCGGCGATGAAGTTCTGGAAACTCACCAACCGGTACACGCCGCAACCGTAGAAATTCCCAGCGCGCATCATCAGCCCCGCCCAGCGCCTCAATTCGTCCCAATCTGAGCTTCGACGCACCCTGCGTTGTAGGAATAATTCCTACACAAATGACGGATTAATCCGTCATCCAGGTGGGGTGTCTCTCCGATTTTCGGGTGTGTCCCCTTTCGAGACAATGCTTGCAAGACCAGAGACGAGTCGAATCGCGCGGGTTCAGCGCGCGCGTTCGAGCAAACGTTTCCGCAAAAAAAATCGGCCTGACCAGCCGGACATACGAACGGGGGAATCATGAGCACGACTAGCCACATGCTCAGTGAGATCAGGGAAGTCAATCTGTCCTATCTGCTGCTCGCCCAGCGTCTGCTGCGCGAAGACAAGCCGATGGGCATGTTCCGCATGGGTATTTCGGACCAGCTGGCCGACGTGCTCGCCAATCTGTCGTTGGCGCAGACCGTCAAGCTCGCGGCGTCCAACCAGATGCTATGCCGCTTCCGCTTCGACGATCACGCGGTGCTGTCCGCCCTCGCGGACAAGGACAAGTCGAGTGCGATCGCGCAGGCTCATTCGGCGATCCTGATGGCGAGCCAGCCGGTCGAGCAGCTCGGCTGATGGCCAGCAAGAGCGTCGTACTCGAAGCCCGGGAAATCACCCTCGCGATCGAGCTGATCGAACTGGGCGCGCGTCTGCAATTGCTGGAGGCGGAAACCAGCCTGTCGCGCGACCGGCTCATCAAGCTGTACAAGGAACTGAAAGGGGTGTCGCCGCCCAAGGGCATGCTGCCGTTTTCGACCGACTGGTTCATGACCTGGCAGCCGAACTTTCATTCATCGCTGTTCTACAACATCTACCGTTTCATGGCCGGCTACGGCGGCTGCCGCGCGATCGAATCGATCGTGAAGAGCTACCGGCTATATCTGGAACACGTGCAGTTGCACGACGACGAGCCGGTGCTCAGTCTCACGCGCGCGTGGACGCTGGTGCGCTTCTTCGACTCGGGCATGCTGCAGCTGAGCGCCTGTCGCCGCTGCGGCGGCCACTTCGTCGCGCACGCGCACGATCCGCAGCACGCGTTCGTTTGCGGGCTGTGCCAGCCGCCGTCGCGCGCGGGCAAGACGAAAAAGGCAGCACAAACGCGGGCCGAGCGGCAAACCGCCGTCGCCGGAATCCCGGCCGAGGTGCCGCAAGTGGCCGACACGCGGGCTCACGAGGTCCGCTGCACCGCTCCCACGCTCGACATCCTCGTCACCGCCGAAGTTTGAGCGGCACACGTTGAGGCAGCGCAAGCCTCTGGTTTACACCGGACGCGAGCGCCGTCTTTTTCCCCAAAGTTTTCCGCCTCGGTGCCGTAAACCTGACTAACGACGGTGACCGTCGCATTTTTGTGAGGGCTCGGCAGTGCTGATATTCGTGGGAACACTCGTGACGCTGTTGTCCGTCTTCGGCGGTTACGCGCTGGAAGGGGGCCATCTCGGCGCGCTGCTGCAACCCGTTGAGGTGCTGATGATCGCCGGCGCCGGACTTGGCGCGTTCATTCTCGGTAACGGAATGAAGACGATCCGGGCGACACTGCGCGTCATTCCGACCCTGTTCAAGGGCGCGAAGTACAACAAGGACGTCTACATGGAGCTGATGGGGCTCCTGTACGTGCTGCTCGCGAAAGCGCGCAAGGAAGGCACGCTGACGCTCGAGGCCGACATCGACGATCCGTCGAAGAGCCCGATCTTCACGCAGTACCCGAAGATACTCGCCGACAAGCACATCATCGAGTTCCTGACCGACTACCTGCGGCTGATGGTCGGCGGCAACATGAATGCGTTCGAGATCGAAAGCCTGATGGACGAGGAGATCGAGACGCACCATCAGGAAGGCGAGGCGCCCGCCCAGGCGCTGAGCAAGGTTGGCGACGCGATGCCGGCGTTCGGTATCGTCGCCGCGGTGATGGGCGTCGTGCACACGATGGCCTCGGCCGACAGGCCGCCCGCGGTGCTCGGCGAGATGATCGCGCAGGCGCTGGTCGGCACCTTCCTCGGCATTCTGCTTTCGTACGGGCTGATCGGACCGCTCGCGAGCGTCGCCGAACAGCGCGTGACCGAGTCCACCAAGATGTTCCAGTGCATCAAGGTGACGATCCTGGCGAGCCTGAACGGCTATGCGCCGGCGATCGCGGTCGAGTTCGGCCGCAAGGTGCTGTTCTCGACCGAGCGCCCGTCGTTTACCGAGCTCGAAGAGCACGTGCGCCGCGTCAAGGCGAAATAAGGCGGCGACGGGAACCGAATCGATGAGCAGCAAGGACAAAGACCGCGCAATCGTTGTCAAGCGCTCGGCGCCGAAGAAGCATGGTCATCACGGTGGCGCATGGAAGCTCGCCTACGCGGACTTCATGACCGCCATGATGGCGTTCTTCCTGCTGATGTGGCTGCTGAGTTCGGCCTCCACCGTGCAGCTGAAGGGCATCGCCGAGTACTTCAACCAGCCGCTGAAGATCACGCTGTGGGGCGGCGACCGCAGCGCCGAAGACTCGAGCATCCTGAAGGGCGGCGGGCGCGACATCTCGACCGACGCGCAGGGCGTGACCCGCTCGACCGACGGCAGCAGCAACCGGGCCGAGCGCACCGCGTCGCGCAACAACGAGGAAGCGGTGAAGCAGTTGCAGGGCGAGCTCGAACGCCGCGAGCAGGTGCGCCTGCACGATCTGCAGGTCAAGCTGATGGCCGCGATCGAGGCGAACCCGGTGCTGCGCCAGTTCAAGCAGCAGATCCGTATCGACTCGACCCTGACCGGCCTGCGCATCGAGATCGTCGATTCGCAGAAGCGGCCGATGTTCGCGACCGCGCGCGACGTCGTCGAACCGTACATGCGCGACATCCTGCGCGAGATCGGCCACACGCTGAACGACGTGCCGAACCGCATCATCGTCCAGGGCCACACCGACGCGGTGCCGTACGCGGGCGGCGAGAAGGGCTATAGCAACTGGGAGCTGTCGGCCGACCGCGCGAACGCGTCGCGGCGCGAGCTGGTCGCGGGTGGCATGGACGAAGCGAAGGTGATGCGCGTGCTCGGTCTCGCGTCGACGCAGAACCTGAACAAGGCGGACCCGCTCGATCCGGAGAACCGTCGCATCAGCATCATCGTGTTGAACAAGAAGTCCGAGGCGGCGCTCGATCACGACGATTCGACGACGACCACGCTGTCGGACGACGCAGCCGGCTCGAAGCCGCTGCTGCAAAAACTTGCGCAGCCGGTGACGGTTGCACCGAAGTTGCCGGCGGCGGCGCCGCCGGCAAAGTAACAGACCGCGGCCGCCGGGCCGGGGCCCGCGCCCGAGCGGCGCACCCCGGCAGGCGGCACAGTGTTTAGCGCAGCGAGGTTTTCATGATCAGGCACATCCTGGCAGTCGACGATTCGGCATCGATGCGGCAGATCCTCGCCGCGACGCTGACGGGCGCCGGCTATGAGGTCACGCTCGCGGCGGACGGCAACGAAGGGCTCGAAAACGCGCTCGCGATGGCGTTCGATCTCGTGTTGACCGACCAGCACATGCCCGGCAAGACCGGTCTCGATCTGATCACCGCGCTGCGCGGAAATCCGGCCTATCAGGCGACGCCCATCCTCGTCCTCACGACGGAATCGGGCGAACCCTTCAAAGAGGCGGCGCGCGCAGCGGGCGCGACCGGCTGGATCGAAAAGCCGCTCGACCCGGACATGCTGACCGAGCTGGTGGCGGCGCTGGCCGAACCGGACCCGGATTGATCCGCGCAATCAATACCTTTAGACACAGTACAGATAGCTCTCGACGCGCCTCTCCGGCAACTCGCGCCAGACAGGCACTCTCGCGGTGAACCAGGCATGACACTCGACATCACACAGTTCTATCAGACGTTCTTCGACGAAGCGGACGAACTGCTCGCGCAGATGGAGCAATTGCTGCTCAATCTCGACGTGGCCCGCCCGGACCCCGAAGACCTCGCGGCGATCTTTCGCGCCGCGCATTCGATCAAGGGCGGCGCGGCGACGTTCGGCTTCACCGCGCTCACCGAGACCACGCACATTCTCGAGTCGCTGCTCGATCGCGCGCGCAACAACGAGCTGGTGCTGCGCAAGGACATGATCGACACGTTCCTCGAGACCAAGGACGTACTGTCCGGCCAGCTCGCCGACTACCGCGCGAGCGCCGAGCCCGACGCCGAGGTGGCGCGCGCGATCTGCGCGAAGCTCGAGCAGTTGCACGCGGAAAGCCGCATGGGCGGAGCGCCGGCAGCGGCAGCCGTGCAGACCGCGCCGGCCGCAGCGCAGGCGGCAACCCAAACAACAACAGCAACAACCGCGGTACAGCAGCAAGGCGGCACCCCGCCCGAGCACGTCGTCGAACAGGCGGTGCAAATGGCGGGCGAATGGATGGACGGCGAACCGGCACAGACCGGGCAGGCCGCGGGCACGGACGACAGCGCCGGCCCACATCTGAAAATTACGCTACGGGGCGTGGGAGAGAAAGACCAGGAACTGCTCGCTGAAGAGCTGGGCAACCTGGGCAATATCGTCGGGCAGGTCAAGAGCGGCGGCGATCTGATGCTGTGGCTCTCGAGCGACGTACCCTCCGACGACATCATCGCCGTGTGCTGCTTCGTGATCGACGAAAGTCAGATCACGATCGGCCGTGGCACCGCGCCGGCGGACGACGCGCAGCAGGGCGAACCTGGAACGCCCGCCGCTGCCGCCGTTCCGACACCGGCGCAAAGCGCGCCTGTCGCCCCCGCCGCTCCCGCGGCGCAAGCGCAGGCGCAGCCGGTGGTTCATGCGGAGCAGGCGGCATCGTCGGCTCCGGCGGCTCACGCCGCTGCGCCCGTAAGCGCGGCCAGTCACACCGACAGCATCGAGTTGCCGCCAGCGCCACCCGCGGCGGCTCCGGCGGCAGCCAAACCGGCTTCGGCCGGGTCCGCCGAACACGACCGCAAGGCGGCCCGCCCTGCCGCCGCGGCGGCGGCCGGCGAAGGCAGCTCGATTCGCGTCGGCGTCGAGAAGGTCGATCAGCTGATCAACCTGGTCGGCGAGCTGGTGATCACGCAGGCGATGCTCGCGGAGACCACCAGCACGTTCGATCCGGCGCTGCACGACCGGCTCTTCAACGGCATGGCGCAGCTCGAGCGCAACGCGCGCGATCTGCAGGAAGCGGTGATGTCGATCCGCATGATGCCGATGGATTACGTGTTCAGCCGCTTCCCGCGTCTGGTGCGCGATCTCGCGGCGAAACTCGGCAAGGAGGTCGAACTCGTCACCTTCGGTCAGGCGACCGAACTCGACAAGAGCCTCATCGAACGGATCATCGATCCGTTGACGCACCTCGTGCGCAACAGTCTCGACCACGGCATCGAAACCGTCGAGGCACGGCGCGCGGCGGGCAAGGATTCGACCGGTCAGCTGGTGCTGTCGGCGGCGCACCACGGCGGCAACATCGTCATCGAGGTCAGCGACGACGGCGCGGGCCTGCGCCGCGACAAGATTCTCGCGAAGGCGGTCAAGCAGGGCATGCAGGTCAGCGAAACGATGACCGACGAGGAAGTCTGGAACCTGATCTTCCTGCCGGGCTTCTCGACCGCCGAGCAGGTCACCGACGTGTCCGGCCGCGGCGTCGGCATGGACGTGGTGAAGCGCAACATCCAGTCGATGGGCGGTCACGTCGAGATCACGTCGCACGCGGGCAAGGGCAGCACCACGCGGATCGTGTTGCCGCTCACGCTGGCGATTCTCGACGGCATGTCGGTGAAGGTCGGCAACGAGATCTTCATCCTGCCGCTGAACTTCGTGATGGAGTCGCTGCAGCCGCAAGCCGAAGACATCTACACGGTGGCCAACGGCGAGCGCGTGGTGCGCGTGCGCGGCGAATACCTGCCGCTCGTCGCGTTGCATGAAGTGTTCAACGTGTCGGAGGCGAAGCAGGAGCCGACCCAGGGCATCGTCACGATCATGCAGACCGAGGGACGGCGCTTCGCGATGCTGATCGACGAACTCGTCGGCCAGCAGCAGGTGGTCGTGAAGAATCTGGAAACGAATTACCGCAAGGTGCACGGCATTTCCGCGGCGACCATTCTGGGCGACGGCAGCGTCGCGCTGATCGTGGACGTCGCGGCGCTGAACCGCGAAACGCGTCATGCGCATGGGCATGCGCAGGCGATGAGCCTCGCGTGACGCATGCAGCAAACGCCTCAATGACAGACATCGCAACACAACTTCAACTCAATTTATCCCAACCGTTTGGGGGCTAACGTGGCAGAAGTCCAATCCATCAATTCGAGCGTCGCAAATGCGAGCGGTACGAATGGCCGCCGCGACGCGCAGGCGGACGCCGGCGGTCAGGAATTCCTCGTCTTCACGCTCGGCGCGGAAGAGTACGGCATCGACATCCTGAAGGTGCAGGAAATCCGCGGCTACGACAACGTGACGCGCATCGCCAATGCGCCCGAGTTCATCAAGGGCGTGATCAACCTGCGCGGCATCATCGTGCCGATCGTCGACATGCGGATCAAATTCCATCTGGGCCGCGTCGAGTACGACCATCAGACCGTCGTGATCATCCTGAACGTCGCGCATCGCGTGGTTGGGATGGTCGTGGACGGCGTCTCGGACGTGCTGACGCTGGCGGTCGACCAGATCATGCCGGCGCCGGAATTCGGCGCGACGCTGACGACCGAATACCTGACCGGCCTCGGCACGGTCGACGGCCGCATGCTGATCCTGATGGACATCGAGAAGCTGATGACCAGCTCCGAGATGGCGCTGACCGAGACGCTCGGCATCTGACGGCAGGCAGTAACGGAACCCGGCACAAGGAGCATCAACATGCTGAGCAGGTGGTCGATCCGCACATCGCTGACGATGGTGGGGATTCTTCTGGTGACGCTGACCGTGGCGGTCGGCGCGCTCGGGCTGACCGCGCTGAATCGCGCGAGCGGCTCGCTCGAACGCATCGCGGGCGGCGAACTGGTCGCGATTCATGCGCTCGACGACGCGTCAGCGTATCTACTGCGCTCGCGCATCGCGATCGAACGTTTCAACACGCTGACGGCCGCCGGCAAGGCGGACGAGGCGAAGAAAGCACTCGATCGCGCGCAGGAGCTGCTCGGCAAGGGCAATCAGAGCTGGCAAGCGTATCTCGACGCGCCGAAGCACGGCGTCGAGCAACCCTTGCTCGACGATGTGCTCGCCAAACATACGACGGTGATGCACGACGGCGTCGACGTCGAATTCGCCGCGCTGAACGCGAACAATCTCGACGCGTATCACGCGGTCGCGGACACCAGGATCAGCCCGATGTTCATTGCCTACGACGCGGCGGCGGCCGCGGTGATCCAGGCGCTGCAGCAAAGCGTGGCCGATCAGGAGGCGAGCGCGCAGTCGAACACATCGCTGATGATCACGCTGATCAGCGTGGTCACGGCATTCGCGCTGCTGGTGGTGGTCGGCATCAGCTTCGCGCTGCGTGGGCTCATCGTGCAGCCGCTGAAAGACGCGACCGCGTGCTTCGAGCGCATCGCCGCGGGCGACCTGTCCACCCCGGTCGTGGCATTCAGCAACAACGAAATCGGCCGCCTGTTCGCGGGCATCAAGCGGATGCAGGAAAGCCTCGCGACGATGCTGCGCGCGGTGCGCAGCGGCACCGAATCGATCGACACCGGCGCGCGCGAAATCGCGATGGGCAACACCGATCTGTCGCAGCGCACCGAGCAGCAAGCGGCGTCGCTGCAGGAAACCGCGTCGAGCATGGATCAGCTGACCGGCACCGTGCGGCAGAACACCGAGAACGCGCGCCAGGCGAGCCAGCTCGCCGTCAACGCGTCGGACATCGCGACCCGCGGCGGCGAGGTGGTGAGCCAGGTCGTCACGACGATGCAGGAGATCGCGACCAGTTCGAACAAGGTCGTCGACATCATCGGCGTGATCGAGGGCATCGCGTTCCAGACCAACATCCTCGCGCTGAACGCGGCGGTCGAAGCCGCGCGGGCCGGCGAACAGGGCCGCGGCTTCGCGGTGGTCGCGGGCGAAGTGCGCAGCCTCGCGCAGCGCAGCGCGAGCGCCGCGAAGGAGATCAAGGAACTGATCGGCGATTCGGCCGACAAGGTGAAGAGCGGCTCCGAGCTGGTCGGCCGC
Organism: Paraburkholderia sp. BR10923; assembly: GCF_040948765.1. Lineage (NCBI taxonomy): Bacteria > Pseudomonadati > Pseudomonadota > Betaproteobacteria > Burkholderiales > Burkholderiaceae > Paraburkholderia > Paraburkholderia sp. BR10923. Next base: position 412,332 of record NZ_JBFPKO010000003.1, read on the forward strand.
GCGGGCACGACGATGGATGAAATCGTCCAGGCGGTGCGTCGCGTGACCGACATCATGGGCGAGATCAGCGCGGCGTCGGAAGAGCAGTCGAGCGGCATCGAGCAGGTCAATCGCGCGGTCGTGCAAATGGATTCGGTCACGCAGCAGAACGCGGCGCTGGTCGAACAGGCGGCCGCCGCAGCGGCGTCGCTCGAAGATCAGACGCGGCAGTTGCAAGCGGTGCTGAGTGGCTGGAAGGTGGCCGGCGGCACTCCGGCGCGTCAGAGCGCACCGGCGACGCCGCGTTCGCAAGCCTCCGCGCAGTTCGCCAAGGCGGCACCGCAAGCAGCGAACGCGGCCACTCCGGTGCACCCGGCCGGCGCGAGCAGCGAAGCGAAGGCAACTGCTGCGGCCCCGGCGGCCCCGAGCCAGCACGATGCAGCCGCACGCGTCGAACCGGCCTTGAAGTCCAGGCCGGCCGCAGCAGCGGCTCGCGCGACGACCGACATGCCCGCGCGCGCCGCTCCGGCGAGCACGGCGAAGGCAAGCTCGGACGCGGACTGGGAAACGTTTTAGGCAACGGCAGAGTGATATGTGGTCAACCGGCATCGCGCCCGCGGATGGGCGAAGCATCGAAGCACGCGCAGCACGCGTGTCGCGAGCCGGCCGTATGTCGACGGTACTCGCGGGAGGGCGCGACCCCGCGAAAACAATTCCTATCCCCCAGCCAGTGCGGCTGGGCGGCGAGCGTGATGGCTCATATCGCAGACAGGAATTTTGATGATGGCAACGCGCGCAACACAACGCCCCGTGCGGGCGGCACCTAACGGCATGGAGCCGGCCAGGTCCGTCGAGACGGGACGCGATTTCGAATTCACGGCGGCGGATTTCGCCCGCATCCGCGATCTGATTCATCGCGTGGCGGGCATCTCGCTGTCGGACCACAAGCGCGACATGGCGTATAGCCGCCTCGCGCGACGCTTGCGGGCGCGCGGCATCGATACGTTCCGCCAGTATCTCGATCTGCTCGAAGCGGAAAACGATCCGGCCGAGTGGGAAGCGTTCACCAATGCGCTGACCACCAACCTGACCGCGTTCTTCCGCGAAGCTCATCACTTTCCGATCCTCGCCGAGTTCGTGCCGCGCCGTTCGCAACCGGTGTCCGTGTGGTGCTCGGCGGCATCGACCGGCGAGGAGCCGTACTCGATCGCGATGACGCTGATCGAAGCGCTCGGTGACAGCGGCGCGCGCCAGGCATCGGTGCTCGCGACCGACATCGACACCCAGGTGCTCGCGAAGGCCGAGGCCGGCGTCTACCAGTTCGATCAGGTCAAGCACCTGTCGCCCGAGCGCCTGAAGCGCTTCTTCCTGAAGGGCACGGGCGCGCACGCGGGGATGGTCAAGGTGCGTCCCGAGGTGCGCGCGCTCGTGCGCTTCGAGCAACTCAATCTGACCGATCGCGATTACCAGTTGCGCACGCAGTTCGACGCGATCTTCTGCCGCAACGTGATGATCTATTTCGACAAGCCGACGCAGGCGCAGGTGCTGGCGCGCTTCGAGCCGCTGGTGAAGCCGGGCGGCCTGCTGTTCGCCGGCCATTCGGAAAACTTCACGTACGTGACGCAGGCGTTCCGGCTGCGCGGCCAGACCGTCTATGAACTGACGCGGGACGCCAGCGGCGCGCGCGCGCCGTCGCGCGCCCAGGCGCATGACGCGCTTCAATCGAGCGGGGTGGCCGCATGAGCAGCACGCTGCCGATCGCTACCAACCTGTACTACGACAACCACTTCCAGCGCCCCGGCGTGAAGCTGTTGCCCAACGAGTTCTACACGACGAGCGAAGACATGGTGCTCGTGACCGTGCTCGGCTCGTGCGTCGCGGCCTGCATCCAGGACCGCACCGCGGGCATCGGCGGCATGAATCACTTCATGCTGCCCGACGACGGCGCCGACCTCGCGCAGGCCGCGTCGGACTCGATGCGCTACGGCGCCTACGCGATGGAAGTGCTGATCAACGAACTGATCAAGGCGGGCGGCCGGCGCGAGCGCTTCGAGGCCAAGGTGTTCGGCGGCGGCGCGGTGCTCGCGGGCATGACGACGATGAACATCGGCGATCGCAACTCGGAGTTCGTGCGCCGCTATCTGGCCACCGAAAAGATCCGCATTGTCGCCGAGGACCTGCAGGGCTCGCATCCGCGCAAGGTCGCGTTCATGCCGCGCACCGGCCAGGTGATGGTGAAGAAATTGCGCTTGCAACAGGAAGCGGGCGTCGCCGAGCGCGAACAGGCGCTCGTGCGGCAGAGCGCCGAAGCGCGCGCCGAGCGGCTCGCCGCGGCGCGCAGCCGGGTCGAGCTGTTCGCGAAGCCGGCCGCCGCGCGGCCGAAAATCGAACTGTTCGGCGCGAGCCCGCGCCCGACTTATTCCAACAACGCCAGAACCACAGAGGAGGCGTGAGCGCTGTGCAAAAGATCAAGGTATTGTGCGTCGACGATTCGGCGCTGATCCGTAGCCTGATGACCGAGATCATCAATGGTCAGCCGGACATGACGGTGGTGGCGACGGCGCCCGATCCGCTCGTCGCGCGCGAGCTGATCAAGCAGCACAACCCGGACGTGTTGACGCTCGACGTCGAAATGCCGCGCATGGACGGCCTCGATTTTCTCGAGAAGCTGATGCGTCTGAGGCCGATGCCGGTCGTGATGGTGTCGTCGCTGACCGAGCGCGGCAACGAAATCACGCTGCGCGCGCTCGAACTCGGCGCGGTCGATTTCGTGACCAAGCCGAAGGTCGGTATTCGCGACGGCATGCTCGACTATGCGGAAAAGCTCGCCGACAAGGTTCGCGCGGCGGCCCGCGCGCGCGTGCGCCAAGCCGCGCCCGCGCAGCATGCGGCCACCCAGGCGGCGCATGCGCCGGTCGGCTCGGCGCCGCTCTTCAACAACCCGCTGCTCAGTACCGAGAAGCTGGTCATCGTCGGTGCGTCGACGGGTGGCACCGAGGCGATTCGCGAAGTGCTGGTGCCGCTGCCGCCCGATGCGCCCGCGGTGCTGATCGCGCAGCACATGCCGCCGGGCTTCACGAAATCTTTTGCGCAACGCCTCAATGGTTTGTGCCGGATTACCGTTAAAGAAGCAGAGCACGGCGAGCGGGTGCTGCCGGGGCACGCGTACATCGCGCCGGGCCACGCGCATCTGTTGCTCGCGAGGAGCGGTGCGAACTATATTGCGCATCTGTCCGACGACCCGCCGGTGAACCGGCATCGTCCGTCGGTCGATGTGCTGTTCCGCTCGGCCGCGCAGCATGCGGGCAAGAACGCGGTCGGCGTGATTCTGACCGGCATGGGGCGCGACGGCGCGGCCGGTCTGCTGGAGATGAGAAAAGCCGGTGCCTACACGCTGGCGCAGGACGAGGCGAGCTGCATCGTGTTCGGCATGCCGCGCGAGGCGATCGCTCTCGGTGCGGCCGACGAAATCGCCTCGCTGCCGGACATGAGCCGGCGCGTGATGGCGCGTTTGTCGTCGATGGGTGACCGCGTTCAGCGGGTATGATGCGTGCCGGATGGAATGACGCGGTTCAACGCCGCAACATGGATCAAGCAAAGGGAAAGAAATGGACAAGGGAATGAAGATTCTGGTGGTTGACGATTTTCCGACGATGCGCCGGATCGTCCGCAACCTGCTGAAGGAACTGGGCTACTCGAACGTCGACGAGGCGGAAGACGGCCAGGCCGGTCTCGCGCGTCTGCGCAGCGGCAGCTACGAGTTCGTGATCTCGGACTGGAATATGCCGAACCTCGACGGCCTCGCGATGCTGAAGGAAATTCGCGCCGACGCGAGCCTCGCGCATCTGCCGGTGCTGATGGTGACGGCCGAGTCGAAGAAGGAAAACATCATCGCGGCGGCGCAGGCCGGCGCGAGCGGTTACGTCGTCAAGCCGTTCACGGCCGCGACGCTCGACGAGAAGCTCAACAAGATTCTCGAGAAGATGGCGAAAGCCGGGAGCTGACGTGACGCCGCCGACCCAAACGCCTGGCGCCGAAGCGGGCAGCGATAGCGGCGACTTCGCGTCGGACCGCATCCTTGCGCGCATCGGTCAACTGACGCGCACGTTGCGCGATTCGATGCGCGAACTCGGGCTCGACAAGCACGTCGAGCGCGCGGCCGAAGCCGTGCCCGACGCGCGCGACCGGCTGAAGTACATCGCCAACATGACCGAGCAGGCCGCCGAGCGCGTGCTGTCGGCGATCGACATCGCGAAGCCGATCCAGGAGCAGTTGCAGAAAGACGCGTGCACGCTCGACGCGCGCTGGGAGCAGTGGTACGCGGCGCCGATCGAACGCGAGGAAGTGCGCGCGCTGATGAACGACACGCGCACCTTCCTGCGCGGCGTGCCCGACTCGACCAGCGCGACCAACTCGCAGCTGATGGAGATCATGCTCGCGCAGGACTTCCAGGATCTGACCGGCCAGGTGATCAAGAAGATCACCGAGGTCGTCTATCTGATCGAGCAGCAGCTGCTCGGCGTGCTGGTCGAGAACATCGCGCTCGAGAGGCGCGAGCAGTTCGCGGCGCATGCGGCGGCTCTGAAGGCCGAGGTGTCGTCGACGGGCAGCCCCGAGCATCTGCTCAACGGTCCGCAGATCAATCCGGAAGGCAAGACGGATGTGGTCCAGGATCAATCGCAGGTCGACGATCTACTCGCGAGCCTCGGTTTCTGAGCAAACGATTCGGCCCGGCAAGCGCGCCGGGCTGGTGCTTTCTCCGCGATTTACGCCAAACCCGCGGTCAGTCGGCACCGACTCCCCATCTTCCTTACGATTTCCTGCTAGTAATAGTCGGCAAGTCGCACGTGCGGGCGCACCTTGCGCCGGCTGAAAGAATCCGCAGGCATACTACGAGGTCAAAGCGGTACGGCACCCGGCCCGCGCAACGCCGGGCAGTCGCGTGGCGAGGAGATCCCTCGGCATTGCGGCCGCGGTGGCGCCGTATCATCTGCCTATAAGCGGCCGCTTCGTGTAACCGACGAAGCGTGCCGCGGCCCGGGAGGAGCTTCTCATGTGGAGTCGTATTGGTCGCGCCGGAGTCACGGCGCTCGTGTTGCCATGTTCGTTACTGGCCCTGACGGCCGCGCAATCAGCCCATGCGGCGCTGGGCAGCGCGCCGCTTACCCCCCCGTCCGACGCGTCGGTGTCGTCCCGCGTGGTGCAGCCCGCCAGCGGATCATCGCAAAGTGTGATGCGTTCTCAAGCGAGCGGGGCATCTTCCACCTCTTCCACACCCGCTTCCTACACGGTACGCGAGACCACGTTCGGCAACGGCACCGTGGTGCGCGAATATCTGAGCACGAGCGGCGCGGTATTCGGCATTGCGTGGCGTGGTCCGCAAATGCCCGATCTCAATGATCTGCTTGGCAGTTATTTCCCGCAGTACGTGGCCGGCGTGAAGGCCGCTCGGGCCGCGCGCGGCAACGCGCGGGGGCCGGTCGCCGTGAACGACGGCAACATCGTGGTGCATTCGGGCGGCCACATGGGCGCGTTCAGCGGTGTCGCGTGGCTGCCGTCAGCGCTGCCGGCCGGCGTCAGCGGTTCCGACATCCAGTAACGGCGAGGACGACGATGCGAATCATGCTCACGACCGCGAATCTGAAAGGCTGGATGCAGGCCATGCTTGCCGTGCTGCTGACGGCGACGCTCGTTGCCTGCGGAGGTGGCGGCAGCGATGACAACTCCGGCTCCAACAATGGCGGCGGCACGTCGAACGGACTGAACGGCGGTTCGCTGCCGCCCAGCCCGACCCAGCAGCCGATTTCCGCGAACGCGTCGAACACGGTGCCGATCACGGTTGGCCGGGGCGCGGCCGGTGTCATCAACATCCCGACCGTCAGCGTGACGATCTGCGCGCCGGGCTCGACCACCAACTGCCAGACCATCAACAACATCCAGCTCGACACCGGCTCGTTCGGCTTGCGCGTGGTCAGCTCGGTGCTCAATTCGACGCTGCTGGGCGCGCTGCCAAACAGCACACTCGGCAGCGGCGGCCCGCAGCTCGCCGAGTGCGCGACGTTCGCGGACGGCTTCACGTGGGGCTCGGTGCGCACCGCGCTCGTGACGATCGGCGGTGAAACGACGACCGGCGCCATCCCGCTGCAGATCATCGGCGACAAGCCCACGAGCACGGTACCCACGAGCGGCTGCGGCAGCGGTTCGCCCCAAAACACGGTCAGCGATCTGGGCGCCAACGGCATTCTCGGCGTCGGCACCGCGCTGACCGATTGCGGCGCGACCTGTGCGAACCCGGCGACCGCGGCGACCTACAGCAACTACTTCGCCTGCCCGAACGGCACGTCGTGCACGCGCACCGCGGTGCCGATCAACCAACAGGTGGCCAACCCGGTCGCGAACTTCCCGCTCGACAACAACGGCGTGATCGTACAGATGGCGCCCGTGTCGAACTTCGGGCAGGCGTCGGCGACCGGCACGCTGGTGTTCGGCATCGGCACACAGGGGAACAACCCGCTTGCGGCCGCGCAGGTCTTCACGACCGGCCCATTCGGCGATCTCGACAACAGCAGCTTCAACGGCGCGACGGTCCAGGCGTTCCTCGATTCCGGCTCGAACGGCTATTTCTTCACCGATGGCTCGATCACGCTGTGCGGCAGCCAGTTCCCGGGCTTCTATTGCCCGTCGTCGGCGCAAACCCGCACGGTCACGCTGGTGGGATTGAACAAGGTATCGGCGGTCGCTAGCATCGGCATTCTGAGTGCGCAGACGCTGTTCGCGAACGGCAGCAACTTCGCGTTCAACAACCTCGCCGGTCAGATCAGCGGCAACGCCAGCTTCGACCTCGGTCTGCCGTTCTTCTACGGCCGCCACGTGTACTACCACCTCGATCAGACCGCGAGCGGCGGTCCCTCCCCGTTCGTCGGCTACTGAAGCCGCACGTCTATCCGATGCCGGACGGCGCGCGTGAAACACGCGCGAGCCGTCCGGTCATCTGTCGAAATACCCCGGTTTCTCCTTCTTTATCCGCCGATCGGCGCTTGCGTCGAGCAGGAATAATCGCTCTCACTGGAAAGAGGCGCCGTGCCTCGGCCGACTGGAGAGCTTTGTGGCAGAGGACAGCGACCTCGAAAAAACCGAATCAGCCACCCCTCGGCGCCTGCAGAAGGCGCGCGAGGAGGGGCAGATCGTGCGTTCTCGGGAGCTGTCGACCTTCGCGCTGCTCGCGGCTGGGTTCTACGGTGTATGGGGCATGTCGGGCAACATCGGCGAGCATTTGCAGAACATGGTGCGGGCGTCGCTGATGTTCAACCACGCGAGCGTGTTCGACACCAACCGCATGCTGATCGGCGCGGGCACGGCGGGTCGCGAAGGGCTGTACGCGCTCGTGCCGGTACTCGGCGTCACCGGACTGGCCGCGCTGCTTGCACCGATGGCGCTGGGCGGCTGGCAGCTGTCGGCGAAGGGGCTCGAACCCAAGTTCAACCGGCTGAACCCGTTCGAGGGCTTCGGCCGCATGTTTTCGATCAACGGACCGATCCAGCTCGGCATGTCGCTCGCGAAGACGCTGGTGGTGGGCCTGATCGGCGGCACGGCGATCTGGAATCGCCACGAGGAATTCCTCGCGCTCGCGACGCAGCCGCTCGAAGTCGCGCTCGCCAACTCCATGCATCTGATCGCGGTGTGCTGCGGCATGACGGTGGCCGGCATGTTCGCGGTGGCCGCGCTCGACGTGCCGTATCAGCTGTGGTCGTTCCACAAGAAGCTGCGCATGACGAAGGAAGAAGTGAAGCGTGAGCATCGCGAGAGCGAAGGCGATCCGCACATCAAGGGCAAGATTCGCCAGCAGCAGCGCGCGATCGCGCGGCGCCGCATGATGGCGCAAGTGCCGAAGGCCGACGTGGTCGTGACGAACCCGACGCACTTCGCGGTCGCGCTGCAATACACGGACGGCGAGATGCGTGCGCCGAAGGTGGTCGCCAAGGGCGTGAACCTCGTGGCCGCGCGGATTCGCGAGATCGCCACCGAAAACAACGTGCCGCTGCTCGAAGCGCCGCCGCTCGCACGGGCGCTGTATCACAACGTCGATCTGAATCGCGAGATTCCGGGGCCGCTCTATGGCGCGGTCGCCGAAGTGCTCGCGTGGGTCTATCAGCTGCGCCGCTTCAAGGCCGAAGGCGGCGACGTGCCGCTCGCGCCGACCGAACTCGACGTGCCGCCGGAACTCGACAAGGGCGCCGTGTCGGACCAGGACGCCGCCGAAGAAGCCGCCGACACGCTGAACCCGACCGCCGACAACGCCAACGACGCTACTAGCGGCGACAACAACGGAGCCTCCGCATGAACGCTCGCGCCGGTTTCCTCGCCCGACGGCCGGATGCGCTGAGCAGCACCAACCTGCGCGCCCTCGCCGGGCCGGTGCTGATCTGCATGATCCTCGGCATGATGATTCTGCCGTTGCCGCCGTTCCTGCTTGATCTGCTGTTCACGTTCAACATCGCGCTGTCGGTGATGGTGCTGCTCGTCAGCATGTACACGATGAAGCCGCTCGACTTCGCGGCGTTCCCGAGCGTGCTGCTGTTCTCGACGCTGCTGCGGCTGTCGCTGAACGTCGCCTCGACGCGGATCGTGCTGCTCGAAGGCCATACCGGTCCCGATGCGGCCGGCCAGGTGATCGAGTCGTTCGGCCACTTCCTCGTGGGCGGCAACTTCGCGGTCGGTATCGTCGTGTTCGTGATCCTGATGGTGATCAACTTCATGGTGATCACGAAGGGCGCGGGGCGGATCGCCGAAGTGTCCGCACGCTTCACGCTCGACGCGATGCCCGGCAAGCAGATGGCGATCGACGCCGATCTGAACGCCGGCCTCATCAACGAAGAGCAGGCGCGCAAGCGTCGCACGGAAATCTCGCAGGAAGCCGAGTTCTACGGCTCGATGGACGGTGCGAGCAAGTTCGTGCGCGGCGATGCGATCGCCGGTCTGCTGATCATGGTGATCAACATCATCGGCGGGCTGATCGTCGGGATGGTCCAGCACGACATGAGCTTTGCCGCGGCGGGCAAGAACTACACCCTGCTGACGATCGGCGACGGCCTCGTCGCGCAGATTCCGTCGCTGGTGATTTCGACGGCGGCTGGCGTGATCGTGTCGCGCGTCGCGACCAACGAGGACATCGGCACGCAGCTGACCGGGCAGCTCTTCACCAACCCGCGCGTGCTGATGATCACGGGCTGCATTCTCGTGCTGATGGGCCTGATCCCGGGCATGCCGCACTTCGCTTTCCTGATTCTGGGCGGCGGCCTGATCCAGCTCGGCCGCACGATGAAGAAGCGCAACGAGGAGCGCAAGAACGCGCCGGCGCTCGTCGACGTCGCGCCGGCCGCGCTCGCGCCGGTCGAAAACGCCGAGGCGAGCTGGGACGACGTGACGATGATCGACACGCTCGGCCTCGAAGTCGGCTACCGGCTGATTCCGCTCGTCGACAAGAACTCGGACGGCGAGCTGCTCAAGCGGATCAAGAGCATCCGCAAGAAGTTCGCGCAGGAAATCGGCTTCTTGCCGCCGGTCATTCATATCCGCGACAACCTCGAATTGCGGCCAAACGGTTATCGGATCGCGTTGAAGGGCGTGGAGGTCGGTTCGGGCGAGGCGTACCCGGGCCAGTGGCTCGCGATCAACCCGGGCCAGGTATCGGCCGCGCTGCCGGGCACGCCGACCCAGGACCCGGCGTTCGGCCTGCCCGCGATCTGGATCGATACGAACCTGCGCGAGCAGGCGCAGGTATACGGCTACACGGTCGTCGATTCGAGCACGGTGGTCGCGACGCACCTGAATCACCTCGTCGTCACGCACGCGTCGGAGCTGCTCGGCCGCCGCGAGGTGCAGTCGCTGGTCGAGCGGATGCAGAAGGACACGGCGTCGCTGGTCGACGATCTGGTGCCGAAGATGCTGCCGCTCACCACGCTGCAAAAGGTGTTGCAGAACCTGCTCGAAGAAGGCGTGCCGATCCGCGACATGCGCACGATCCTCGAAGCGCTCGCCGAGCACGCGACCAAGATCACCGACCCGCACGACCTGACCGCCGCGGTGCGCCTCGCGCTGGGTCGCGCGATCACGCAGCAGTGGTTCCCCGGCACCGCCGACATGCAGGTGATGGGCCTCGACGCGAACCTCGAACGGGTGCTGTCGCAGGCGCTCTCGACCGGACCGAACCCGGGTCTCGAACCGGGTCTCGCGAACACGCTGCTCACCGAAACGCAGAAGGCGATGATGCGTCAGCAGAATCTCGGCCTCGCACCGGTGCTGCTCGTGCAGCACGCGTTGCGGCCGATGCTCGCGCGCTTCCTGCGCCGCAGCCTGCCGCAGCTGAAGGTGCTGTCGTATGCGGAAGTGCCCGATACGCGCAACGTCAAGGTGGTGAACCTGATCGGCGCACAGGGCTGACGCAGGCCGCTCGCTCGTGACTGTCCATACGACGAAAACCGGCGCTCCAGTGGGGCGCCGGTTTTCGTTTGCACGCGCCTTTCAGCGCTCGTCGAACGGTGTGTCTGCCGTGTGTCCATCGCGCGAATTGCCCGCCTTTAACGGTCTTTATCCATCGATCGTGGCCCGACGCGTTTCGCAATAATTGATCGCAATGGGAGGCGGTGTATTGCCGGTCCTTCAGTCCGTATACCTCATCGGGGGTCCAGCTTGAACATTCGTAAATTTGTCGGTGCTACCAGTCGCGATGCATTGCGTCTCGTTCGCGAAGCACTTGGCGCCGATGCGGTCGTGCTGTCGAATCGGACGATGGACGACGGCAGCGTCGAAATCGTCGCGCTCGCCGATAGCGATCTTGCCGCGATCGCGCCGAAAGCGCGAGAAGGCGCGGCATCGACGGCGGCCCCGCGCGGCTTGTCCGCGACGCCGATGAATCCGTATGCGAGCGCCATGCCGGACGTGTTTTCGTCGGTGTTCGGCGCGAGTCCGGAAGCGGGTGCCGAAGCGATGCCGGCGAGCGAGCCGGCGAATGCGGCCGCGGATTCGATGGGCGGCTCGGCGAACAAGACGGCGCTCAATTCTGCGGTCGGCCAGGCGGCCGACATGCTGTCCGCGACTGAAGCAGCGCCGGCCTCGTTGCCCGGCAGCTCGCCAGTTGGCCCGGCGATGCTGGCAACGAGCGGCGCGTCCGCGCCCGTCGCAAGCCAGCCCGCTTCCGCCGCGCCTTCCGGCGCGAGCGCCCGCGCCGCATCCACGCGCCTGTCGAAAGACATCCGCGCGGATCTGCTGAAAGCCGCCGGCGTGCCGGTACCGCCGGCCGTCGCATCGAGCGAGGCCGCCGCGCCGCGCACGATGGCCGAATCGAATCCGTGGCTCATCGATCACGCGCGCCGCATCGCGGCCGAGCAGCAGCAACAACAAGACGGCCAATACAGCGCGCGTCCCGCCGCCATGACACCCGCCGTCGCGACCGCCAAAGGCCTCGGCAACGCGGTCGACGCGCGGCCGGTGATCGACACGCCCGACTGGGCGCGCGAAGCCGCCGAAGTCGCCGCGCGCCGCACCGCGCAGAAGATCGCGCCGGCGTCCTCCAGCGACGAGGGCCGCACGCCGGCCGCCGTCGCCGAAGCGATCAAGGGGCGCATGGAGCAGGTCGTCAAGGACACCGTGATGAACGAGCTGTCGTCGATCCGCGACATGATGGAAGAGCAATTCGCGGGTCTGCTGTGGGGTGATCGACAGCGCCGCAGTCCGGCACGCGCCGCGCTCACCAAGCATCTGTTCGCCGCGGGCTTTTCCGCGCAGCTCGTGCAGATGCTGGTCGACAACATGCCCGAAGCCGTCGATACGATGGACGGCGGCATGGACTGGGTGCGCTCGGTGCTCGAATCGAACCTCCCGGTGATGGAGAACGAAGACGCGCTGATGGAGCGCGGCGGCGTGTTCGCGCTGATGGGGCCGACCGGCGTCGGCAAGACGACGACCACCGCGAAGCTCGCCGCGCGCTGCGTGATGCGCTTCGGCGCGAGCAAGGTGGCGCTGCTGACGACCGACAGCTACCGCATCGGCGGTCACGAACAGCTGCGCATCTTCGGCAAGATTCTCGGTGTTTCGGTGCACGCGGTGAAGGACAGCGCCGATCTGCAACTCGCGCTCTCGGAATTGCGCAACAAGCACATCGTGCTGATCGACACGATCGGCATGAGCCAGCGCGACCGCCTCGTGTCCGAGCAGATCGCGATGCTGAGTCGCGCCGGCCAGCCGGTGCAGCGTCTGTTGCTGCTCAACGCGACGAGCCACGGCGACACGTTGAACGAAGTCGTGCAGGCCTATCAGCGCGCGCCGGACCAGCAGCCGCTCGCCGGCTGCATCCTGACCAAGCTCGACGAAGCGACCAACCTCGGCGGCGTGCTGGATACGGTGATCCGCTACAAGCTGCCGGTGCATTACGTATCGACCGGACAGAAGGTGCCGGAGAACCTGTACGTCGCGACGAAGAAATTCCTGATCAAGAGCACCTTCTGCATTCCGCGCGACAACTCGCCGTTCGTGCCGCACGACGACGACATCCCCGCTTTGCTGTCCTCGCTTTCCGCACGTTCGACGGCCGAGCTGCACGAGGTTCGCTTTGGATAAGTTCGGTTCAGATCAAGCCGAAGGGTTACGGCGGCTGCTCGCGCGCGGCGGTGCGCGCGTGATCGCGTTGGCGGGTGCGTCGTCGGGCGTCGGCAATACGACCGCGGCGGTCAACCTCGCCGCGGCGCTCGCGCAGCAGGGCAAGGACGTGCTGGTGATCGACGAATGCGTCGGTGAGAACTCGGTGAGCGCGATGCTTGGCGGCTTGCGCGGCGCCGGCAACTTCGCGGCGGTGATGCGCGGCGACACCCCGGTCGACTTCGCCGCCGCGCGTCACGCGCTCGGATTTTCGGTGCTGGCCGCGTCGCGCAACAACCGCGAGGGGCACACGGAAGCCGAACTCAGCGTGCTGCTCGGCGGCTCGGCCGACATCGTGCTGATCGACGCGCAGCTCGACGTCGAAGGGCATTTGTCGCCGCTCGCGAAGCAGGCGCACGACGTGATGATCGTCGCGCGCATGTCGGGCGAGGCGATCACCGACGCGTATGCGTGCATCAAGCGCTTGCACTACGCGCACGCGATCGCGCAGTTGCGCGTGCTCGCCAATCACGTGCAAAGCGCCAACGACGCGCAAGCCGCGTTCGCCAAGCTCGCCGGCGTGGCCGGCCGTTACCTGACCGTCGCGTTGGAATGCGCCGGCTGCATCGCGGCCGACGTGCGCATGGCGCGGGCGCTGGAGCTGTCGCGCTGTGTGGTCGACGCGTTTCCGTCGACACCGGCCGCGCGCGACTTCCGCCATCTCGCCGCCGAATTGCAGTACTGGCCAATGCGGCCAGCGATGTCGTCGCAAACGCCCTGGCGGGCGCCTGCGACAGTTACAGCGGCGCACCACGCCGACCAACCGTCCGCGCATCACGCTTAAAAGGCGTGCACGAAGGATAAGGGGAGCACGATGTACAACGCTCAGGGAAAGATTTCTCAGGCCGACGTTCTGACGAAGTACGCACCGCTCGTGCGTCGACTCGGCTTGCAGCTTGTCGCAAAAATGCCGGCGAGCGTCGATCTCGACGACCTGATCCAGGCCGGCATGATCGGCTTGCTGGACGCCGCCGGCCGCTACAAGGAAGACCAGGGCGCGCAGTTCGAGACCTATGCCAGCCAGCGGATTCGCGGCGCGATGCTCGATGAGCTGCGCAGCAACGACTGGTTGCCGCGCAGCCTGCGCCGCACCTCGCGCGAAGTGGAATCCGCAGTGCACAAGGTGGAGCAGAACCTGGGGCGCTCGGCGAGCGAGGCGGAAGTCGCCGAGCACCTGCAGATGCCGCTCGACGAATATCAGTCGATGCTGCAGGACCTGCACGGCAGCCAACTGATCTACTACGAAGATTTTGACCGCTCCGCCGACGACGAACCTTTTCTGGACCGCTACTGCGTCGATCATTCCGATCCGCTGTCGGCGCTGCTCGACGACAGCTTGCGCTCGGCGCTCATCGAAGCGATCGACCGCTTGCCGGAGCGTGAGAAGCTGCTGATGTCGCTCTACTACGAGCGCGGCATGAATCTGCGCGAGATCGGCGCAGTGATGGAAGTCAGCGAATCGCGCGTATGCCAGTTGCACAGCCAGGCGGTGGCACGCCTGCGCGCCCGGCTGCGCGAAATGGCCTGGGCGAACGCCGAAACGAACTGACGCCAACGCGGGGCAGGCCGCCGATCTTCAAGCGCTGCCGTTCACATGCGGCGGTGCGGCGATGCCGAGGCACGTCGGTGCCGCCCGCCGTTGCTCAAGCGTCCGCCATCTCATGTTCGGCGGCGAGCGCGAGAAACGCCGAGCGCGACATGCCGCGCGCCTGTGCATACGCGTCGATCTCCTGCACCAGCACCTCAGGCAGCGAGATATTGATGCGAACCGCCTTCTTCAACGCCGGAATATTGCGCGTTGTCACGAAACCCCATGTGAACCCCTCGAACTCGGGATTGCGCCGATGCTCGCCGAGCGTGAGCGGCTCGGGCAGCGGCAACCCTTCGTCGAGCAAGGTTTCGAGATGCGATTCGATTGCTTCCTTCGCGTTCGCATACGCTTCTTCGAGCGTGTCGCCCGCGGAGTAGCAGCCCGGGATATCGGGCACCACGACGCCGAACGCGTGCGCGTTGTCTCCGGGTTCGATGGCGATCGGAAAGATCAGATGCTTCATTTGAGCCCCGCCTGTTTCAGAATGCTGTTCAGGGTGCCGGCCGGCAAATCTTTTTTCGGATGGGGGACGGTGACGAGCCACCGTTTTCCCGCGTGCCTGAAATGATGTTGACTGCCCGCCATGCGGACGAGCTGCCAGCCATTTGCTTGAATCAATTTGACGACCTCGGCACTGTTCATACATCATACCCTCCACCATACACACACCTACACAAATCCACCAGCAAACAAGATTTCGCCTGTCGATGCGCGGCCCCCTCGAAGTCGCGGCGTCAGTGAAACCTTGAACGAAGTCATCATTTCAACGTGATGAGGTGGATTAGCGCCAGCTAGCCGAACGGCTAACACGGCGTGGAATGCGGAGGAAGGTGGATTAACAAGCGGTGGCGAAAAATGAAAAGGCCCGTCGTTGACGGGCCCCTTCATTCATTTCGGATATTGCTCGATTGCGGCCCGGACAGGCGGGTCGATCAAAGTCCCGAATAAGCCGGAATTCGTCCGTCCGGCCCATACAGATTCGTCTTGCGCGGCACGTTGACTTGCAGCGCTTTTAGCGCGCGCTGGTTGTAGTCCATCCGCACGCGGATCAGCTCGCCGTTGTTGGTGTTGACGCGCCGAGCGCGATCCGCGGCTTTCTGCAGCAGCTTCCATTGCGTCGCGACGCGCGCGTCGGTGCTCGCCGCGAGTTCCATGCCGGACCAGCCGGTCGGGAAGCCGAGTTCGGTCAGATGTGCGTCACGCGCGGCTTCGAGCCTCGCGAGCACGCCGATGAGTTCGGTTTTCTTCTCGACGATCGCTGGCAACTGCTCCATTGGCGAGACCGCTGTCAGTGCTTTGGTTTCGAGAGTGAGGATCGAGGCGAATGCCTCGACGGTCGAATATTCTTCGATCAGAGTAGCAACCAGGGCGTCTTTCATGTCAACAACTCGCTACGCACACCGGCTCGCGAACGACGCGCGAACCGCGTTGGTCGAACGCCGCCCGGCAGGTCACCGCGCGGCGCAATGCGGATCAGTGGCCGGTCGACGAGGTTTTGTTCCGCAACAGATCGCGCGCCGTCTGCAGTACGCCGTCGGCGATCTTGCCGGAGTCGATCTGCAGCGTGCCGTCCTTGATCGCCTGCTTGATCGACTCGACGTGCGCGGTGTCGATGTCGGCCGAGCCGGAGGCCGCGAGGCTGCGCAGATGTTGCGACAGACCCGACAGGCTGACGCTCGTGTCGCCCGGCGAGCTGTTCGCGGCCGGCGCGGCCGTGCCCGTCGCGCTCGGCGTGGCGCTGGTTGCCGGTGTGGCTTCGCCGCTCTGCTGCGAACGGGACAAAGCGTCTTTCAGCGACGGCAGATTCGAAGAGGTGGTGGGATCAACTTTCACGATTGGCTTCCCTTACGATTTGATCCTGATAACGGCAACTGCTGATCAAAACTTTAGCGCAATCGCTCGACCCCGGCCCGCCAGCAGGCGGCCATCTGCCCCTTTCAATATCCGTTTGTGATTCCGCTCACATCTGGATCTCGACCGTGCCGCCGTCCTTGACGATGCCGGAGATGATCTGGCCGTTTGCGGTCTTCACACGCACTTGCTGGCCCGGCGACGCGCTGTTCATCGCGCTGCCCTCGGACGAAATCGAGAACCCGTCGCCGGCCGCGACGACCCGCACGGTCTGGCCGAACACTACCGCCGACGCGCTCTTCAGCATGTCGCGGCGCAGCGGCATGCCGCCCGAGATCCGCACCAGCGAGACCGAACCGACCGCCTGCGACGGGTCGGTGACGATCGCCTGCGGCAGGCCGGTCAGGTCGCCTTCACGCGCCACGAGGTCGGCGGCCGTGAGCACTTCGCCCGGCGCCATCGCGCGGGCGGCGAGGTAGTAGGTTGCATGCAGCGAGATGCGCGCCTGCAGATAAATGGTCCACGGGCGCTCGCCCGCGCAGCGCACGCCGACGGTGAGCCGCCCCCACAAGCGCGCGCCGCTCGGCATGAACGGTTCGAGCGACGTGCACGCGGCGAGGCCGCGCGGAAACGCGGACGCGACCGTGATGTCCACCTTGCCGGGCAGGCCGACGGCCTGCTGTTTCAGGAACGCGAGCGCGGCTGCGTGAATCGCTTCCGGGTCCTGCTGGCCTGGCAGCGGCGCGGGTTGGGCGGGCGTCGCGGCGGCAGCGGTCTGCGGCGTTCTCTGTGCGATGGCGGTGGCGGTGTTGGCAACTGGTTGGCGCGCGCCGGGCGACGTCGCGGGCACTTTCACACTGGGCAGACGCGGCGGCTGCGCGGCAGCCGCCGCGAGCGGCTTGCCATTCGCGCCGAACTCGGGCGGCTCGCCACGAGCCGCGAGAGTGTCGAAGCCATCGCCTTGCCGTGCATTGGCGGCGACCGCGGGCGAATTCGCGGCGCCGGCGGCCGCGCCCGCTTCGACGTTGACGCGCGCGACGCCCGATGCTCCCGTACTGGCCGCCGGCGGAATCGTGACGACGCCGTTGGCGTCCGGTTTGAAGTTGGTGCGGATGATGGCCGGCGCGGCGGCTGCGGGCTCGCCCGCGCCCGGAATGACGATCGCGCCGCTTGCGCTCGCCGCACGCCCGAAGGTATCGGTGTCGCGCGACGCGGATGCGCGGCCGAGCGACTGCGCGGTCGCCGCTGCGAGCGACGCCGCCGACGCGCTGCGCTGCGCCGGCGTCTGAATCCGCTGGGCAAGATCGTTCAGCGCGGCGGGGTTGTTCTCGGCGGGCCCTGGAATCACGATCGGGCCGCTCGCATCCTGCGCCTTGGTCGTAGCCGGCAGCAACACGATGCCGCCCGCAACCCATACGGCGACGTTGATCACCACCCGCGTCAGGCAACGCGCCACGCAACGCGAGATAGAGCGCGGCAGCGGTTGCGCGAGCACGCCCTCCGAACCATCGACACGCTCATCGGCCCCGCCGCCACCCACGCGACGCCTCGTCGTGCCGCCCGCACGCTGCGGCAAGGGGTTGGTGGGCTGGTCCATCGCGGGTCTCCATCGAATGCATCGGTACGCCTTGCATTCTAGTGAGCACCCCTTTCGCGCAAACGTTGAATAGAAGCCCCCTTTCCCGGTTATTCGTCCGATTGCCGCTTGCGCCCGACCCATAAGATGCATCACATGCAAAAAGGCCTTTGCCCCCGCCGCGTGTCTTTCACGATGCGCACACGGGACGGCCTTGGAAACGTTCTCGGGAGATTCCGATGCTGGACAAACTCGATGCCGAATTCGCGTTCGGCCGGCAGGCGATGGATGTGCGCGCATACCGGCAGGAACTGTTGTCGTCGAATATCGCGAACGCCGACACGCCCGGCTATAAGGCGCGCGATATCGACTTCGCGTCGTCGCTCGCCGGCGCGCTGAAGAAGACGGGCGGCAGCACCGCCGGGCAGGGCGCATCGAACAACTCGACACTCGCGATGGCGCAGCCCGCCGGCGTGACGAGCGGCATGTCGATGAACGCGACCGAGGCCGGCCACATGAGCGGCAAGGCCAGGCTGAGCGCGACGGGCGGCAGCCCGGACGACTACGGCAACCTGCAATACCGCATGCCGCTGCAACCGGCGCTCGACGGCAACACGGTTGACGTAGACGTCGAGCGTGTGCAGTTCGCCGACAACACGGTGCACTTCCAGTCGGGTATGACGGTCGTGTCGAGCCAGATCAAGACGATGCTGTCGGCGATCACGTCGGGCTCGTCGTAAGCCGGGCACGAGTAACGCCGCGCGAGCAGGGCGCATAGCAGCTGAACACAGGCAGCATGCACGCACGAACAGAAACGCTACGGGACTTAACGTGAAGCCGGTGCGAACCGGCAGGAGAGGTCAGGAAACATGCCATCCCTGATGAATATTTTTGGTGTCGCGGGTTCCGCGATGTCGGCGCAGTCGGAGCGGCTCAACGTGACGGCGTCGAACCTCGCCAACGCGGACAGTACGACGGGCCCTGACGGCCAGCCGTACAAGGCCAAGCAGGTCATATTCGCGGTGAACCCGATCGGCGGCGCGCGCACGCGCTCCGGCCAGCAGGTCGGCGGCGTGCGGGTGACCGGCGTGGTCGACGATCCGTCGCCGATGAAGACCGCGTACGACCCCGGCAATCCTGCCGCCGACGCGAACGGCTACGTGACGCTGCCCAACGTCGACCCGGTGCAGGAGATGGTCAACATGATCTCGGCCTCGCGCTCGTACCAGGCCAACGTCGAAACGCTGAACACTGCCAAAACCCTGATGCTGAAAACGCTCACGATCGGAACCTGAGGAGAGAGTCTTGACCACCAACACCACGATCGGCAGCAACGGCACGACCGTTTCGCAGACGCTGCTCGACACGATGAACGGCACGAGCAGCACGAGCTCGACGAGCGGCACCTCGGGCACTTCGGCTTCGGACCTGCAGAACACCTTTCTGCAACTGCTCGTCGCGCAGTTGAAGAACCAGGACCCGACCAATCCGATGGACAGCTCGCAGATGACCTCGCAGCTTGCCCAGATCAGCACGGTGCAGGGCATCAGCAACCTCAATACGTCGCTGACCTCGCTGTCGACCCAGCTGTCGGCCAGCCAGCAGGCGCAGTCCGCGCTGCTGATCGGCTCGACCGTGCTCGCACCGGGCAACTCGGTCACCGTGTCGAGCGGCAAGGCGAACGAGTTCGGCGTCACGCTCGCGAATGCCGTCAGCGACCTGCAGATCGTCGTGAAGAACTCGGCCGGCACGATCGTCAACACGCTGGATCTCGGCAAGCAGTCGGCCGGCACGATTCCGGTTGGCTGGACGCCGACCGACTCGGCAGGCAACACGCTGCCCGACGGCACCTACACGATTAGCGCGACCGGCACGATCAATGGCCAGCAGGCGACGGCCACCACGCTCACCAGCGCGACGGTCCAAAGCATCGTCCAGCAGAGCAGCGGCACGCCGGGCCTCGTGCTGTCGAACGGCACGACGGTCGGCCTGACCAGCGTCGCCGCGATCCTGTAGTCCGGATCCATCCAGTTACGACTTTCCAGATACGGAGTACGTCATGAGTTATCAAACAGGTTTGAGCGGGCTGTCGGCGTCGTCGAGCGATCTCGACGTGATCGGCAACAACATCGCCAACGCCAACACCGTCGGCTTCAAGAGCGGCACCGCGGAATTTGCCGACATGTACGCCAATTCGGTCGCCACCGCGACGAGCCAGCAGATCGGCATCGGTACGAAACTCTCCGAAGTGCAGCAGCAGTTCTCGCAAGGCACGATCACGACGACCAACCAGGCGCTGAACGTCGCGATCAACGGCAACGGCTTCTACCAGCTGTCGGACAACGGCACGCTGGTCTATTCGCGCAACGGCGTGTTCCAGCTCGACAAGAACGGCTTCATCACGAACGCGCAGGGCTTGAAGCTGATGGGTTATGCGGCCAGTAGCTCGGGCATCATCAACACCGCGCAGACCGTGCCGCTGACCGTGCCGACCGCGAACATCGCGCCGCAGGCGACCACCTCGATCACCGCGGGCCTGAACCTGAACGCGCAGGACAACATCATGCTCGGCGCGCCGATCGTGACGCCCGGTGCCGGGAACAGCGCAGGGCTGACCACGACCGGCGCGACGATCACCAACGCGGCCGCGGGCAGCAACACCGACAACTACACGATCAACTTCACGAGCCCGACCACCTACACGGTCTCGGTAAACGGCGGCCCCGCCTCGGCGGCGCAGACCTACACGGCCGGCACTGCGATCACGCTCGGCAACGGCGAGAGCATCACCTTCAGCGGCACGCCGGCGACCAACGACAGCTACACGGTCGCGCCGAATCCGACCGCGTTCAACCAGAACAGCTCGACGACCTACAACTACTCGACGAGCACGACCGCCTACGATTCGCTCGGCGGCTCGCAGACGGTCAACATGTACTTCGCGAAGACCGGCTCGGGCACGTGGAACGTGTACGCGGGCCCGGCGACCGGCACCGCGACGCTGATCGGCACGGCGAACTTCAACTCGTCGGGCACGCTGGTCAGCACGAGCCAGGTCAACACCCCGATCGCCAACCCGCCTACGTTCACCGCGACTACGACGCTCGGCGGGTTCAGCTTGTCGATCCCGACCACCGACGGTTCGGGCACACCGCAGAACATCACGCTGAACCTCGGCGCCACCACCCAGTACGGCGGCAAGAACGGCGTGAACAGCCTGTCCACCAACGGCTACGCGGCGGGCCAGCTGACCAGCTTCACGGTTGGCTCTGACGGCACGCTGACCGGCAACTACTCGAACGGCCAGACCGCGGCGCTCGGCCAGATCGTGCTCGCGAACTTCGCGAACCAGAATGGCCTCGTCAACCTCGGCAACAACGAGTACGGCCAGACGTCGGCCTCCGGCGTCGCGCAGATCTCGACGCCGGGCTCGACCAATCACGGCGTGCTGCAAGGCGGCGCGGTCGAGAACTCGAACGTCGATCTGACGAGCGAGCTGGTCAACCTGATCACCGCGCAGCGCAACTATCAGGCGAACGCGCAGACGATCAAGACCCAGCAGGCCGTCGACCAGACCCTGATCAACCTGTAAGCGAACGGGACCTCTTCATGGATCGGCTGATCTACACCGCGATGTCGGGCAGCGCGCAAGCGCTCGAACAGCAGGCGATCGTCGCGAACAACCTCGCGAACGCGTCGACCACGGGCTTTCGCGCGCAGCTCGAAACCTACCGCGCCGTGCCGATGTCGTTCGGCGACGGCAGCACGATCGACGACAACACGACCCGCACCTTCGTGCTGTCGTCGACGCCGGGCGCCGACTTCACGCCGGGGCCGATCCAGCAGACCGGCAATCCGCTCGACGTCGCGATTCAAGGGTCCGGCTGGCTGTCGGTGCAAACCGCCGACGGCAACGAGGCCTACACGCGTGCGGGCAATCTGCACATCGACGAAAACGGCCAGCTCGTGAACGCGACCAATCAGGTCGTGCTCGGCAACGGCGGGCCGGTATCGGTGCCGCCGGGCGCGCAGATCACGATCGGCAAGGACGGCACGGTGTCGGCATTGACGCCCGGCGATCCGCCCACCGCGGTCGTCACCATCGATCAGCTGAAGCTCGTCAATCCCGATCCGCAGTCGATCACGCGCGGCGATGACGGACTGTTCCGCACCGCCGACGGCAACCCCGCCGACGCCGATCCGACCGTGATGCTCGCGCCGGCGTCGCTCGAAGGCAGCAACGTGAATCCGGTCAGCGCGATGGTCTCGATGATCACCAACGCGCGCCAGTTCCAGATGCAGACGCAGTTGCTGCAAAACGCCGACAAGAACGATCAGTCCGCCAACCAGATTCTCAGCTTCAGTTAACGGATTGCCACGGGGCGCCCTACGAGGCTCGCCCCGAGACCAGGAGAACCATAAGTGAACCGCTCACTCTATATCGCCGCCACCGGCATGAATGCGCAACAGGCGCAGATGGACGTGATTTCGAACAACCTCGCGAACGTCAGCACCAACGGCTTCAAGGGCTCGCGCGCGGTGTTCGAGGATCTGCTGTACCAGACCATCCGCCAGCCGGGCGCGAACTCGACGCAGCAGACCGAGCTGCCGTCCGGCATTCAGCTCGGCACCGGCGTGCAACAGGTCGCGACCGAGCGTCTGTACACGCAGGGCAACCTGCAGCAGACCGGCAACTCGAAGGACGTCGCGATCAACGGCGCGGGCTTCTTCCAGGTGCAGATGCCCGACGGTCAGACTGCCTACACGCGCGACGGCTCGTTCCAGACCAATGCGCAGGGTCAGCTCGTCACGTCGAGCGGCTACCAGGTAATACCGGCGATCACGATCCCGAGCAATGCGACCTCGCTGACGATCGGCAGCGACGGCGCGGTGTCGATCACCGTGGCCGGCTCGAGCAATACGCAGCAGCTCGGCACGATGCAGCTCGCGACCTTCATCAACCCGGCCGGCCTCGACTCGAAGGGCGAGAACCTGTTCGCGGAGACGGCTTCGTCGGGCGC
Source organism: Paraburkholderia sp. BR10923 (assembly GCF_040948765.1). Taxonomy (NCBI): domain Bacteria; kingdom Pseudomonadati; phylum Pseudomonadota; class Betaproteobacteria; order Burkholderiales; family Burkholderiaceae; genus Paraburkholderia; species Paraburkholderia sp. BR10923. Next base: position 435,043 of record NZ_JBFPKO010000003.1, read on the forward strand.
GCCGAACGTGGCGCAACCGGGTCTGAACGGCGCGGGCACGCTCAACCAGGGTTACGTGGAAGCGTCGAACGTGAACGTCGTGCAGGAGCTGGTGAACATGATCCAGACGCAGCGCGCGTACGAAATCAACAGCAAGGCCGTGACGACCTCCGACCAGATGCTGCAGACCTTGAGCCAGATGCCGGTTTGAGGACTGGAAATTTAAGGCGGTAAACGATGATGTCGCATTCCACTCGCACTCCGGTTCATTCGCGCACGGCCGTGGCGCTCGTGCAGCTCACGCTGCTCGCCGCGCTCGGCGGCTGCGCGCTCGTGCCGAAGCAACCGATCATCCAGCAGCCGATGACCGCACTGCCCCCGGTGCCGCCGCAGGCGCAGGCGCCGGGCTCGATCTACAATCCGGGCTTCGCGGGCCGTCCGCTATTCGAAGATCAGCGGCCGCGCAACGTGGGCGACATCATCACGATCGTGATCGCCGAGAACATCAACGCGACCAAGAACTCGGGCGCGAATGCGAGTCGCAATGGCAGCACGAACTTCAACGTGCCGACCGCGGGCTTCCTCGGCGGACTGTTCGCCAAGACCAACCTGAGCGCGACCGGCACCAACGGCTTTGCCGGCACCGGCGGCGCGAATGCGTCGAATACCTTCAACGGCACGATCACCGTGACCGTGACCGGCGTGCAGGCGAACGGCAACCTGATCGTGAGCGGTGAGAAGCAGATGCTGATCAATCAGGGCAACGAGTTCGTGCGCTTCTCGGGTGTCGTCAATCCCAACACGATTTCCAGCCTGAATGCCGTGTACTCGACCCAGGTCGCCGACGCGAAAATCGAATACTCCGCGAAGGGCTACATCAACGAAGCGGAGACCATGGGCTGGCTGCAGCGGTTCTTCCTCAACGTGGCGCCGTGGTGATCATGGGTACTGTTTTCAACACGCTGTCGCGCGCGGGCCGCGCACTGATGTTCGTCGCGCTCGCCTGCGCGGCGCTGCCGGCCGCGACGCCCGCGCATGCCGAGCGCCTGAAGGACCTCGCGCAGATCCAGGGCGTGCGCGACAACCCGCTGATCGGCTACGGCCTCGTGGTCGGCCTCGACGGCACCGGCGACCAGACCACGCAGACGCCGTTCACGACGCAGACGCTCGCGAACATGCTCGCGAACCTCGGCATCTCGATCAACAACCAGGCGGCGGGCTCGAGCAACTCGCAATCGTCGCTGTCGAACATCCAGTTGAAGAACGTCGCCGCCGTGATGGTGACCGCGGTGCTGCCGCCGTTCGCGCGGCCGGGCGAAGCGATCGACATCACCGTGTCGTCGCTCGGCAATGCGAAGAGCCTGCGCGGCGGCACGCTGCTGCTCACGCCGCTCAAGGGCGCCGACGGCCAGGTGTATGCGCTCGGCCAGGGCAACGTCGCCGTGGGCGGCGCGGGCGCGAGCGCGAACGGCAGCAAGGTGCAGGTCAATCAGCTGGCCGCGGGGCGCGTCACCGGCGGCGCGATCGTCGAGCGCGCGGTGCCGACCGCGGTGTCGCAGGCTGGCATGATGCAGCTCGACCTGAACGACATGGACTACGACACCACGCAGCGCGTCGTCGCGGCGATCGACAACGCGTTCGGCAGCGGCACCGCGACCGCGCTCGACGGCCGCACGATCCAGCTGCGCGCGCCGGCCGATCCGCAGCAGCAGGTCTCGTTCATGGCGCAATTGCAGAACCTCGAAGTGCGCCCCGGGCAGGCGGCCGCGAAGGTGATCCTGAACGCGCGCACCGGCTCGATCGTGATGAACCAGATGGTCACGCTGCAGAGCTGCGCGGTCGCGCACGGCAATCTGTCGGTCGTGATCAATACGCAGCCGGTGGTGAGCCAGCCGGGCGCGTTCTCGAACGGCCGCACCGTGGTCGCGCAGCAGTCGCAGATCCAGATGAAGCAGGACAACGGCGCGCTGAAACTCGTGAATGCCGGAGCAAACCTCGCCGAGGTGGTGAAGGCGCTCAACGCGCTCGGCGCGACGCCCGCGGATCTGATGTCGATCCTGCAAGCCATGAAAGCAGCCGGTGCCTTGCGCGCCGACCTTGAAATCATCTAAGGAGCACACGAGATGAATTCCGATCCGACCAATGGCGTCAACTCCGCCGGCGACCTGACCAGCCGGTTCGCGCTCGACGTCCAGGGCTTCGGCGCACTGAGCGCGCAGGCGAAGGCCTCGCCGCAAGCCGGCATGAAGATGGCCGCGCAGCAGTTCGACGCCGTGTTCACGCAGATGATGTTGAAGAGCATGCGCGATGCGACGCCGCAGGACAGTCCGTTCGATTCGCACGACACGGCGACCTTCACGTCGATGATGGACCAGCAGATGGCGCAACAGCTGTCGAAGCGAGGCATCGGCGTCGCCGACGCGATGCTCAAGCAGCTGATGCGCAACCAGGGCATGCAGGTGGGTGGCGCGAACGGCGCGGGCGCGGCGGGCGGTCTCGCCGGCATGGCCAACGCGCTCGGCGGCGGCAGCGGCGGCGGCGACGAAGGCCAGAGCGTTGCGCTCAACGCGCTCGCGCGCGCCTACGGCAACGCCCAGGCCAACGGCCAGCTCGCGCTGGGCCGCGGCTACTCGGCCAATAGCGCGCTGACGCCGCCGACGCGCGGCGACGGCAGCTCGCCGAAGGTCGATGCGTTCGTCGACAAGCTCGCCGCTCCGGCGCAAGCCGCGAGCGCGGCGACCGGCATTCCGGCGCGCTTCATCATCGGTCAGGCCGCGCTCGAATCGGGCTGGGGCAAGAGCGAGATCAAGAAGGCCGACGGCTCGACCAGCCACAACGTGTTCGGCATCAAGGCGGGCAACGACTGGACCGGCAAGACCGTGTCGACGGTCACGACCGAATACGTGAACGGCAAGCCGCATCGCACGGTGGAGAAATTCCGCGCGTACGACTCGTACGAGGAAGCGATGACCGATTACGCGAGCCTGCTGAAGAACAATCCGCGTTATGCACAGGTGATCAATTCGTCGCGCGACGTGAACGGTTTTGCGAACGGCATGCAGCGCGCCGGTTATGCGACCGACCCGCATTACGCGAAAAAGCTGTTGTCGATCATGCAGAAAATGGGCTGATTAAACGCAGGAAATGGGGCGGATACGCTTTTAACGTTTGCGCGACATTTTCCGGCGAATATTTAAATTGAGCCCCTAAATTTTGGCTCGATGCTGCCGCTAACGAGTTAGACCCGATACCGGAACAGCGCTGCAAGGTCCGGTCGAACGCGTGTGTTGCGGCTTTGCATGAAGACCCTCAGAGTCGATGGCTAGGCCCTGGCACGTGCCCGCAAGAACATGCTTACCGGCAAGCCCATGGATATGAACCAGTCGAACGGCCTGATTGACACAAACGGTCAGCCGCACGTCCCGCAAGACGAGAGCCCTTCCGATTTCGGCCGCCGCAATCCGCTGGAAATCGGCGTGCAGCTGCGCAATATCGTCAATCGCGGCGATTTCCTCACGGTCGAATATGCGGGCGGCCAGCTCGTCACGCGCCTGCTCGACGTCGACGTGCGCGAGCGCACCTTCACCTTCGATTGGGGCGCGCTCGCCGAGCAGAACAAGGGGCTGCTCAGCGCCCCGCGTTGCCAGTTCCACGCGTCGCCCGACGGGGTGCGCGTCGAGTTCACCACGCCGACGCCGCGCGAGACGCGCTTCGAGGGAATGCCGGCGTTCGAGGCCGACTTCCCCGAGGTGCTGTTCTACGTGCAGCGCCGCGAGTACTTCCGCGTCGCCGCGCCGATTCTCGACCCGTTCATGTGTACGGGCCGGCTGCCCGAGGGCGACACGTTCCGCTTCGAGGTGCACGACCTGTCGCTCGGCGGCGTCGGCATGCGCACGACCGACCTGCGTGTCGCCGAGCTGCCGATGGGCGCGCGCCTGATGGACTGCGAGCTCACGCTCGGCGCGCTCGGCCGTCTGTCGCTCGATCTGCAGCTCGTGTCGCATCGCTCGCTCGCGATGCCGAACGGCACGCAGCGCTATCAGCTCGGCTTCCGTTTCCTGTCGCTGCCCGGCAGCGCGGAAAACACGCTGCAGCGGCTGATCACGCAGCTCGAAATGAAGCGCCGCTCGCTGGCGCGCTGAGCCGCGAGCCAACGCGCGGCGGGCGTGCGCAAAACGCGCGGCCGCTGCGCGAATGTTTTTGGCCGGCGAAGCAAACGTTGCACACGCAGTGGACGCAATCGCGCGGCAACATCGCGGCGAGCGCAAACGAGGTGGAATGGCCCTCAATTTTTCGCACCACGGGCCGTTAAAGAGGATGTTCCACTAACACGGTGGCATGTCTGCGATGCCGCCCTTCAGGATGACGCATGTCCAGCAATCTGTTGAATATCGGCCTTAGCGGACTCAACGCGGCCCAATGGGGTTTGACGACGACTGGTGAGAACATCAGCAATGCGTCGACGCCCGGCTATACGATGGAAACTCCGGTGTATTCGGAGGTGGGCGGCAACTATACGGGCTCCGGCTACATGCCGATGGGCGTGTCCACCGACACCATCACGCGCGCGTATAGCCAGTACCTGACGACCGAGCTCAACAACGCGCAGTCGTGGAGCAGCTCGCTCAGCACGTACAACACGATGATCAGCCAGCTCAACAACCTCGTCGGCAGTCCGACTGGGGGGATTGCGAGCGCGATCAGCGGTTACTTCACGGGGCTGCAGAACGTCGCCAACGACGCGTCGAGCGTGTCGACGCGACAAACCGCGATCAGCGACGCACAGACGCTCGCGAATCAGATCAACGCGGCTGGCCAGCAATACGACCAGTTGCGCGCGAGCGTCAACACGCAGATGAGCGACGCGGTCACGAAGATCAACACCTTTACGGCGCAGATCGCGTCGCTGAATACGCAGATCACGCAGGCGAGCAGCCAGGGCCAGCCGCCGAACCAGCTGCTCGACCAACGCGACCTGGCGGTGTCGAACCTGTCGCAGCTGATTGGCGTGTCGGTCGTGCAGGACAACGGCAGCTATAGTCTGTTCATGTCGAACGGACAGCCGCTCGTGCTGGCCGGCAACAGCTTCAACCTCGGCACGGCGACTTCGTCGGCCGATCCGACCGAGCTGTCGGTCCAGTATCTCGGCCAGGTTGGCGCGAAGCCGACCCCCACTCCGCAGACGCTGTCCGACAGCAGCGTGTCCGGCGGCACGCTGGGCGGCCTGGTGCAATTCCGATCGCAAACGCTCGATCCGGCCGAGGCGCAACTCGGTGCGATCGCGACCAGCTTCGCCGCGCAGGTCAATGCGCAGAACGAACTCGGCCTGACGCTGAACGGCACCGCGGGCGGCGCGCTGTTCACCGTCGGCTCGCCGACCGTGTACGCGAACTCGCAGAACAGCGGCACCGCGACGCTCGGCGTCTCGTTCGCCGACGCGAGCCAGCCGACCACGGGCGACTACACGCTGTCGTACAACGGCAGCGCCTACACGCTGACCGACAACCAGACCGGCAGCATCGTCGGCTCGGCGGCGGACCTGACCAAGCCGATCGGCGGCCTGCAGTTCTCGGTCGCGAGCGGCACGATGAACGCGGGCGACTCGTTCACTGTCGAGCCGACCCGCGGCGCGCTGAACGGCTTTGCGCTGACCACCACGGCGGGCTCGGCGATCGCGGCCGCGGCGCCGGTGCTCGCGTCGGCGTCGACGTCGAACACCGGCAGCGCGACGATCACGCAAGGTACGGTATCGGCCGGCTATAGCGCGCCGACCAGCGCGTCGAAGATCACCTACACCGCGAGCACCGGCGGCCTCACCAACTTCCCGGTTGGCTCGGTGGTGACGGTCGCCGGCTCGCCGTCCACGTCGTACACGATCGGCTCGGCGACGGACGTGGTGCCGTACTCGCCGAATTCGGGCGCAACGCTGACGATCACCAACCCGACCAACTCGACGAACCCGGGCGTGATGAACAACGTGACGGTCACGATCAGCGGCACGCCAGCCAACGGCGACTCGTTCACGATCGGACCGAACACCGGCGCGACCAACGACGGCCGCAACGCGCAACTGTTGTCGAACCTCACCAATGCGAAGACGCTCGTGGGGGGCACCGCGACGCTGACGAGCGCGTATGCGAGCTACGTCAACAGCATCGGCAACCAGACCACGCAGATCCAGGCGATGGCGACGACGCAAAGCTCGCTCGTCACGCAGATCACGTCGGCGCAGCAGTCGGTGTCGGGCGTCAATATCAATGAGGAAGCGGCTAACCTGCTTCAATACCAGCAGCTCTATCAGGCCAACAGCAAGGTCATCCAGACGGCGCAGACGCTGTTCCAGACCTTGCTCGGCATCTTCTCGTAAGGCGTTGAACCATGCGAATTTCGTCCCAGCAGTACTTCAGCATGAACGTCGCGAACATGAGCAATCAGCAGGCTCAGCTGTCGCAGATCTACCAGGAAATCTCGAGCGGCCAGAGCCTGACCACGCCCGCCGACAACCCGCTCGGCGCCGCGCAGGCCGTGCAGCTCAGCTCGACGGCGTCGGCGCTGTCGCAGTACACGACGAACCAGGGCACGGCGCTCGCGTCGTTGCAGGCGGAGGACTCGACGCTCACCAACGTCATGACGACGCTGCAAAGCGCGCACACGCTAGGTCTGCGCGCCGGCGACGGCGGCTTGAACGATGCCGACCGCACCGCGATCGCCGCGCAGCTGACGACTTTGCGCGACCAGCTCGTCACCTACGCGAATGCGACCGACGGCGCCGGCAATGCCTTGTTCGCCGGCTTCCAGAATTCGACCCATGCCTTCACGACCGACCCGGCCGGCAATGTCACTTACACGGGCGACACCGGCTCGCGCACGGTGCAGCTCACCGATAGCAATGCAGTCGCGACCGGCGACAACGGGCTGTCGGTATTCATGAGCGTCGGCGCGATCAACCCGCAGCCGATCGCCTCGGCCGTCTCGGGCAATACCGGCTCCGGCGTGATCGGCGCAGTGACGGTCAACGACCCGACCAACGCCTTGAATGCGGACTCGTACCAGATCCAGTTCAGCGGCAGCGGCAGCTCGATGACCTACACGGTCACCGACACGACCACCGGCATCGCGGGTACGGCACAGCCCTACGCGGCGGGCACGGGCATCACCATCGCCGGGCAGAGCGTCGAAATCACCGGCACGCCGGCCGCCAACGACAAATTCACGGTGCAGCCGGCCAGTCAGGCGGGCACCAACGTGTTCGCGAACCTGAATGCAATGATCGCGGCGCTTCAGCAGCCGGTCAGCGGCAATCCCACGGCCGCGGCATCGCTGCAGAACGCGTTGAACACGGGCCTGTCGCAGCTCGGCAACACGCTGAACAACATCACCGCGGTGCAGGCTTCGGTGGGCGGGCGCGAGCAGGAAGTGCAGGCGTTGCAAACGGTCACTCAGACCAACAGCACGCAAACGTCCAGTGAACTCGCGAACCTGACCTCGACCGACCTGGTCAAGACGATCAGCCAGTACACGATGCAGCAGGCGGCACTGCAGGCGTCGCAGCAGGCGTTCGTGAAGATCCAGGGCATGTCGCTGTTCGAGTACATCGGCAACTGATGCCGCTTCGGCGCGGCAATGAAAAAACCGGCGAGAGCCGGTTTTTTTCCGTCCGCGCTTTCGGGATTGCCGCGGCGCTACTTCAGCCCGGCTGCGATCCGCCCCATCTGATCGATGCCGCTATCGAACAGCCGCACGAAGAACGGGATCATGTTCGGCAGCATCAGTTGCACGAGCAGCAAGCCGACCAGCATCGTCAGCGGAAAGCCGATCTGGAATACGCCGATCTGCGGCGCCGCGCGATTGAGAATGCCGAGCGCCAGGTTGGCGATCAGCAGCGCGACGACGACCGGCAACGACAGCAGCAGCCCCGCCGAAAAGATCGAGCTGCCCCAGTTCGCGAGCGTCTGCCAGCCGTGCGGCGCGAGCAGGTTGGCCGACACCGGCACCGCCTGGAACGTCGTGACGAGCGCGGCGATCATCTGCAGATGACCATCGACGGCGAGAAACGCCAGCGTCGCGATCGTCGTCATGTAGCGCGAGATCACGACGCCCGAGCCGGTCGCCTGCTGGTCGAAGAAGGTCGCGAAGCCGAGACCCATGCCGAGGCCGATGAAATAGCCGGTCGCGTCGATCGCCTGGAACACGATCTGCATCGTCACGCCGAGCGCGATGCCGATCAGGAACTGGTTGGCGAGAATCCACACGCCGTCCGCCGAAAAGACGGTGACCTGCGGCAGCGCGCCGATCGTCGGCGCGACGATGATCGTCGTGAACGCTGCGAGGCCGATCTTCACGCGCGAGGGCAGCGACGAATTGCCGAACACCGGCGCGGTCGCGATCAGCGCGGCGATGCGCGCGAACGGCCACAGGAACGCGGTCAGCCAGACGTTCAGTTGCGCGTAGGTGACCGTGAACATGGAGCGGGGAGGGCGGACGTGCGAGCAGCGCTCAGTTGACGAGCGTCGGAATGCTGGTGAGCGTGTGGCGCAGATAGTCGAGCATCGTGGTCAGCATCCACGGCCCGGCGATCACCAGCGTGGCCGCGATCGCGAGCAGCTTCGGGATGAACGACAAGGTGCTCTCGTTGATCTGCGTGGCCGCCTGGAACAGGCTCACGACCAGACCGACGACGAGCGCGACGAGCAGCAGCGGGGCGGCCATCATGAGGCCGACATACATGGCCTGGTGGGCCAGCGTCATGACTGCTTCGGGTGTCATCGTGAGTACCTGAAGAACGAGGAGTCGAAAATAATCAGACGAAGCTCTGCGCGAGCGAGCCGAGCAGCAACTGCCAGCCGTCGACGAGCACGAACAGCATCAGCTTGAACGGCAGCGAAATCGTCGCCGGCGATACCATCATCATACCCATCGACATCAGCACGCTCGCGACCACCATGTCAATGATCAGGAACGGAATGAAGATCGTAAAGCCGATCGTGAAGCCGGTTTTCAACTCGCTCGTCACGAACGACGGCACCAGCAGCGACAGCGGCACGTCTTCAGGCCCCTGCATCGGCGCCGCGTGCGAGATGCGCGCGAACAGTGCCAGGTCGCTCTCGCGGGTCTGACGCAGCATGAAGGTCTTGAACGGCGCGACGCCGCGCGACACCGCCTGGTCCATCGGCAGCGTGCCTTCGGAAAACGGCTTGTAGGCTTCGTTATAGGCCTTATCGAGCACCGGCGACATCACGAAAAACGTCAGAAACAGCGCAAGACCGACGAGCACCTGGTTCGGCGGCGTCGTGGTCGTGCCAAGCGCCTGGCGCAGCAGCGACAACACGATCACGATGCGCGTGAAGCTCGTCATCATCAGCACCATCGCGGGCAGGAACGACAGCATCGTGAGCAGCAGCATCGTCTGCACGCTCAGCGAGTAGGTCGTGCCGCCGTTCGGGCCGGGGCTCGTCGTGAAGGCCGGCAGGCCGGCGGTTTGCGCGAACGACAGCGTCGGCAGCGCGACCAGCAGTGCCGGCAGCGCGAGTCGAAGCACTGCGGGGAGCGAGCGCGCCGCACGGCGCGATAGCGTGAAGAACCAACCTGACTGCCTGAAACTGACCTGCATTACCGATCCCCGCCGCGGTGCGCGTTGAAACGTTTGCCCACTTCGCCCTTCATGGCGTCGCGAAAGCGTTGACCAAAGGTGCCGGAAAGCGGTTCGGGCGAAGCGGCAACCGTATCGGCCGCGACGGAACCCGCCGGCATCGTATGCAGCAGCCGCACGTTGCCGGGCGCAGCGCCGAGCACGAGCCACGTATCGCCGATCTCGACGACCGCGACGCGCTCCTTGCCGCCGAGCGAAGCGCCGCCCACGGTCTTCACGAGGCCGCCGCGCTGGCCCGGTTGCAGGCCGAAGCGTCGCGCGAGCCATGCGCAGCCGAACACGAGGCCGATCACGACCGCGAGCCCGACGAAGGTTTGCAGCACCGCGCCCACGCCGAGCGCCGGCACCGCGCTACCCGCGCCGACCCCCGAGGCGATCTTCGCGGCGTTGTTGACCGCGTTCATGTCGGCGGCGTGAGCGACGCTGGACGCGATGAGCGGCGCGAGCAACACGCCGCGACCTGCCAAACGTTTCATCGATTGAGTTTCCGGATGCGTTCGGACGGCGTGATGATGTCGGTCAGCCGGATACCGAACTTGTCGTTGACGACCACCACTTCGCCCTGCGCGATCAGACAGCCGTTGACGAGCACGTCCATCGGCTCGCCGGCCATGCCGTCGAGTTCGACGACCGAGCCCTGCGCGAGCTGCAGCAGATTGCGGATCGCGATCTTGGTGCGGCCGAGCTCGACCGTCATCTGGACGGGGATGTCCAGGATCATGTCGATATCGTTGTGCGTCGCGGTCGGCTCGACCTTCGACAGCGGCTGGAACACACCGGCCGCGGCCGGGTTGACCTCGGCGTTGCCGTTCTGCTCGGCGAGCGCGCTCGCCCAGTCGTCCATCGCCGCGTCGTCTTCCGCGGCGGACAGCGCGCCGGCGGCGATTTGCTCGGCTGCCTCGAGATCGCTCTCGGGCTTTGCGTTCAGGTCACTCATATCCACCTTCCTTCATCGTGTCGGCTGCGCTGATCATCTTCTGGACCCGCAACGCGTACTGACCATTGAAAATTCCGTAGCCGCATTCCATCACCGGCACGCCGTCGACTTTCGCGGTGATGTGCTCGGGGATGTTGATCGGCAGAACATCGCCTTTGCGCATGTTCAGGATCTGTTCGAACGTGACCGGCACCTGCGCGAGGTCGGCGGTCAGCTGCACTTCGGCAGCCTGCACCTGCTGCGACAGCACGCGCACCCAGCGCCGATCGACGTCCATCGCTTCGCCCTGGATCGGCGACGAGAGCACGTCGCGGATCGGCTCGATCATCGAGTACGGCATGCAGATGTGCAGCGTGCCGCCCGTCGAGCCGAACTCGATCGAAAACTGGGTGACGATGACGATTTCGTTCGGCGTCGCGACGTTGGCGAATTGCGTGTGCATTTCCGAGCGCACGTATTCGAACTGCAGCGGGCGCACGCTCTTCCACGACGCGGTGTAGTGCTCGAACGTCAGATTGAGCAGCTTCGTGATGATGCGCTGCTCGGTTTGCGTGAAATCGCGTCCTTCGACGCGCGTATGGAAACGCCCGTCGCCGCCGAACAGGTTATCGACCACGAAGAACACGAGGTTCGGATCGAACACGAACAGCGACGTGCCGCGCAGCGGCTTCACGTGGACCAGGTTCAGATTGGTCGGGATCGGCAGGTTGCGCGTGAATTCGCTGTACTTCTGCACCTTCACCGGGCCGACGGAGATTTCCGCCGAGCGCCGCATGAAGTTGAAAATGCCGACGCGCAACAGGCGCGCGAAGCGGTCGTTGATGATTTCGAGGCCCGGCATCCGGCCACGGACGATGCGTTCCTGCGTCGCGATGTTGTACGGGCGTACGCCCGTGCGGTCGTTTTGCTCGGATTCCGTGTCGGATTCGCCGGTGACGCCCTTCAGAAGGGCATCGACCTCCTCCTGGGACATGAACTCTTCATGGCTCATTGCTTATTCCTCGTGCGTCCCTTGGCGATTGATGATGGCAGTGCTGGACAAGGTCACGTCACTGCACGACGAACTCGGTGAACAGCACGTCCTGCACGCGGATCGGTGCGGCGCCCCGCTCGGTCGGCTCGGTGATCAGCTTCTTCAGCTCTTCGGCGAGCGCGCGCTTGCCTTCGAGCGGCGCGAGTTCTTCGGGGTGCTTGTTCGACAGCGCGAGCAGGATGCGGCTGCGCACTTCCGGCATGTGATCGGTGAGCGCCTGCTGGGTGCCGGCGTCGCCGAGCTTCAGTGTGAGGCCGATGCGCAGGAAGTGTTGCTGGCCGTCGTCCGATTGCAGGTTGACGGTCATCGATTCGAGCGGGAAGAACAGCGGCACGGCGGACTGCGCCGGCGCGGCTTCGGCCGATACGGCGACGGGTGCGCGCTTCGACATGAAGAACCACACGCCGGCACCGGCAGCGCCCGCGGCGATCAGCGCAATGAGGCCGATCAGGATGATGCGCTTCATGGGGCCCGGCGAGGCGGGCGCGGCTTGTTGCGGGGCGGTCGTAGTTGCCATTTGGGTTGCCAGCCTGGTGCTGGCGTAGTAAGGGTTAGGGTGATTGTTGTTGATTTGTCTGCGGCGCTATGGGTCGAAAAGAAGGGCTATTTCTGGCTATTTCTGGGTGTTTCCAGTTTTTGTTTGTTTTTCTGGTCTTTATTCTTGGCGGTGTTGGCCTTTCCTTGCTTTCTTATCGGTCTATTAGCGTTGCCCCTGTGCGGGGCGGCACCTACTTTCTTTGCAGCAGCAAAGAAATGGGCGTATTCTCTGAGTTGAGTTGATCGGGTATGAATCGGCTAACATCCTGATTCCACAAGGGTTTGATACAATTTCTCCGCTCAACTTCGTCCAGCCCAGTTCAACTCCGCCCAAAAATGCACAGGGGTAAGGACAGGGGTGAGGACCGGCTACCCGGAGAACGCCCGATGCCCGTAACCCGAAAACTCACTGCCGCCGCTGTCAAGGCGGCCCAACCCAACGCACCCGCACAGCCCGGAGGCAGGCCGCGCGCCCGCTACGTCAGCGACGGCAACAATCTGTATCTGCAAATCGCGCCGTCCGGCAGCAAGTCGTGGATCTTCAGATACAGCCGACATGGTCGCGAGCGCGACGCCGGGCTGGGAAGTGCCGACGTGATCACGCTCACGATGGCCCGCGCCCGCGCACTGGAGATGCGGCAGATGCTCGCCAGCGGCACCGATCCCCTGAGTGCGAAGCGCACCGCCCGGCGCGAAGCGAAGCGTGCCAGTCAGACCCGCATGAGTTTCAACTTGGCCGCTGAACAGGCGCTCGCGGATCGCAGGCTGAAGACGGAGAAGCAGCGCAGGGAATGGGCCAGCACCTTCGAGCGCTATGTCTCGCCCGTCATTGGTCGCCTCGACATGCACGAGGTTCACCCCGAGGATATCGCGACCCTGCTGCGCCCGATCTGGCAAACGAAATATCCGACCGCGCGTGTCGTGCTTGACCGCGTCGCCGCCGTCTTCGACTGGTGGACGCAGCACACCGGTGCCGACACGGCCAGTCCCGCCAGCACCGAAGCCGTGACGCGGCTGCTGCCGAAGGTGGAGCACGCGCGCACGAACCGGGCCGCGATTGCGTGGAAGCACATGCCTGACGCCCTGCGCCGGATTCAGGGGCTCGACGGCGTCGCGGCGCGCGCGGTTGAATTCCTCGCGCATACCGGCGTGCGTGAACAGGTCGCGCGGCTGGTGACGTGGCGCGAACTCGATCTCGATGCAGGCCGCTGGGTGGTCCCGGCTGAACGCGCGAAAGTGGCGGTTGACTTCGATATCCCGCTCACGCCAGCCGTGCTTGACCTGCTGCGTGCCCTGCCGGGCTACAACGGTGGCAACCCCGACCCGGACGCATTCGTGTTTGCCTCGCCGCGCGGTCGCGCCTATGGCAATTCGCAACTCAATGACGTGCTGCGCGACGCGGGCTATGAGCCGGGTGAAGCCACGCTGCACGGCCTGCGCAGCGCGCTGCGGTCATGGGTCGGTGACACCCTGCCCGAAGTGCCGGTGCATGTGGCCGAAGCCGTGATCCAGCATGAGAAGCGCTCGCAGGTCAGGCGCAGTTATGAGCGCAGCACTTTCTACGCGTTGCGTCTGCCGGTCATGGAGGCATGGTCGCGCTACCTCGAAGGCGGCGAGACGACCGTGCTGCCGCTGGACCGCGCCCGGTCGAAGCGGAGCGCCGCATGAGCGGCGGCGCGTATGACGACCGCCTTGCAACGTTGCGCGCGCAACTGGTCGCCGCGCTCGAAGCTGAGGGGTATCCGGCACTGGCCCGTGACCTGACGCCCGGAACCCGCGAACTCGCGCAGCGGCTCTTTGCACTCGATGCGATGGTGCGCTTCACCCATCACCAGCCGCCGCAAACGCCCGAGGACCATGCGACGTTCTACACCGCCCAGTTCTTGTTCACGTCCCTGATGCCAAAGAGCACGATGACGGCAACCGGAGCGCGCCACGTGCGGCTGTGTGAAGAGGTTCTGCAAGTCGCGCTGGCTATCGACGTGACTGTCGAGGACGCAATCAACGTAGTAGCCGACCGGCATCGCGGCGAGCACGGCGCAGGTGCCGAAACCATCCGCCGCGCCTACCTGAAATACCACAAGACCTCACCCTGCTGGCTGCTGCTCGAACAGCGGCGCAAAGGGGTGTAATTTCCCGCCGCGATTTACACGTGTAAATTTCCGCCGCCAATTGCACTTAAAATCGGCTCCGATTTCGGCTTCAATGACTTTCAAGTCAACGCGGAGCCGATCATGGACGAGCAAGCCGAACTGAATCCCCCCAGGCGGGGACCGGGACGCCCGCGCAAGGTGCGCCCCGCCGAAGCTGCACCCGTTGCAAGTCCGGTCGTGGCACCGGTTGACCCACTCGCCCCGCTCGTCACCGACCGGCGTGGCGCAGGAAAAATCCTCGGCGTGAGCGTTTCAACCATCAAGCGGCTGGAGAAGTCCGACCCGGACTTTCCGCGCGCATTCGCCGTGGGCGCGCACCGCGACAAGCGCCTGATCGAAGACATTCGCGGCTACGCGCTGAAGAAGGCGCGTGTCGCCGCTGAATCCGGCGCGGCCTGACTGCGGAGGTGCTGCCATGTACACCTCGCGCGAACTGATCGCCCTGCTCAATCGCTGGAATATCGACGGTATTGCGCCAGCCGCACTCAATGCCCTGTCCGTGAGGCGCTTCGCCGATCACGTCGAACACGATCTCGATGAACGCGACCGGCTGCTCGACGACGAGAACAATCGTGACGTTCCGGGTGCGACATGAGTCCGGCCGAGCGCGCGAGGAGCGCGCTGTTCTCCTTCCCGCCGGGCGGTTCGCACGACGAAACGATCCGGCTCGGCGCATCGTTCCTGCATGCCGGTGGCGAACTCGCCGACTGGCTCGCGTGGCGCGGGCAGGACCCCGATGACAAGGGCGAGAAGTACAACCGCAGCCAGTGGAAAACGTATGACGGGCTGGACGTGGGGCCGGGACTGCTGTTCCATCTCGCGCGGCAGGAAAACGACTGGCACGACCCGGACCCCGACCCGCCCCCGCAACGGACGAACGGTGCCGGAACCCCACACCGGGAAGTTCACGATGACGCGCACAGGATCACGACAGAGGACGACACTGGCGAGCGCGCTATCGACCTCTGGCTCGACGGCCAGCCCGCGCACGCTCATCCCTACGTGGCCCGCAAGGGCTTGCGCGAAGCGTGTGACGCCGACCGGCTGCGTGTCGCGGCGCACGATCCCGGCTGCCTGCTCGTGCCGATCCGCGCGCTGTCCGATACCGCTCCGGTCGTCGCGGTGCAGCGTATCTTCGCCGATGGTTCGAAGCGCACGCTCGGCAGGCTCACGCCGTTCCCGGGCTGCTGCTACATGATCGGCGACCTGCGCGACAGCGTGACCGTGATCGCCTGCGAAGGCATGGCAACGGGTGAGGCAATTCACTGGGCGGTGCCGGATGCGGTCATTGCGGTGACGATCGGGGTGGGTCGCGAGCGCGAGGTGATGACGGAAATCCGCGAGCGGTATCCGGCGAGCACGCGCGTGATCGTCGCCGACCGTGGCCGGCACGCGTGCGACGCCGATGCGAAGCATCCTGCGAATCACATCGAGATCATGACCGCCCATGCGGCACAGACGACGCGCTCGGCATGGGTCGAAATGCCCGCCAGCGAGCGCGAGGGTTTCGACGGCTGGGACTACGCGACCGAATACGGCCCTGACGCGCTAGCGGTCTGGATCGCAGACGGCGGACGGCACGAATATGTTCCGCGCTACCAGTTGCTCGACGGCCCGACCGTATCGTCCCAGCCGATCATTCCCGACATCGTGCGCGGCGTCGTTCCCGCCCGCGCGCTGCTCGCGATCTGGGGCACGTCAGGCGTCGCCAAGTCTTTTCTCACGATGGAACTGGCCGCGTGTCTGGAAGAGTGCCGACCGTTTTTCGGGCATACGGTGTTCACCCGTGTGCCGGTGGTGGTGCTGTCACTCGAAGGCAATAACGGCCTGCCGCGCCGCTATCGCGCATGGGAGAACCATCACGGTCGGCCGGTACCGTGGCGCACGATCACGCACCAGTCCTTCTCCCTGCTCGACCCGCACGACCTCGATGACCTGACCGAAGCGATCGGGCAGACCGGCGAGCCGGTCGGGCTGCTTGTGATCGACCCGCTTGCACTCTGCACGGTCGGACTGGAGGAAAACAGTTCGGCCGAGATGGGCAGGGCCGTGGCCGCACTGCACACGCTGCGCGACCGCACCGGCTGGACGATCTGCGTTATCCACCATACGGGCAAGGTGCAGACGAACGGCATGCGCGGGAGCAGCACCCTGCCATTCCTGCTCGATGCACATATCGAAGTGACCTACGAGCGCGAAACCGGCCTGCGGCACTGGATCATCGGCAAGCAGAAGGAGGCCGACGATACCGGTCGCCACGCGTTCCGGCTTGTGCCGGTCGAGATCGGCAACGACCCGGACGGACAGGCACTCTGCTCGGGCGTGATCGAGTGCGCCGACGTGGAAGAACGCGGACGCGAACCGGCAAGGAAACCGCTGGGCAAACCGAAGGCCGCGAATCAGGCGCTCGCCTATGACGTGATCGGCAAACTGCTCGCCGCTGGCGGGAGTCCCGGGGCTGGCGACGGATGCCCACCCGACCGACCCTGCGTACTGCTCGATACCGCAGCGCGCGCCGTCGCCGCGAAGTTTTTCCAGTACGACGAGCGGCGGCGCTACAGCGTGGCGAAAACGGTCATCAGCGCCATGCAGACAAAATATTACGCATGCGATGGCAACTGGCTGTGGCGCAGGCCGGACGGGGATTAGCGGGCGAGACAAAAACGGTGTTTTGTCTGTTTTGTCCGGTTTGTTGTCTGTGTCTCCCGTTGGACAAAAAAACAAGACAAAAACACCCCTCTAAAGAGGGGGTGTTTTTGGTCTTGTCTTTTTGTCCGACTCACGGGAGACGCAACCGGAGGTGGTTTCTGCCAGCGGAGAAGGAAATGGGCGAAGCGAAGTCCGGCCCCGGCGACTGGGTCGCGCGTAATGCGCAGCCCGCACCGTGCGATCGTGGCCGACCGGTGGCGATGGATTACGCCCGCGCGCTGTCGGCGCTCGCCGCGATCCCCGGCGATGACCCGGACTGGCGGCTGATCCTCGCATCGTGGGCGGCCGAATTCGACCGCGCTGGCGAACGTGACGCACGGGCGTGGTTCACGGGCTGTCCGGCGGCCGGTGTCACGTTCGCCGACGCCTACCGGGCGACGCCCGACGCGCGCATCGCGTTCGTGATGGTGCGTGCGGCGCGACATGGCTGGCTCGATCCGCTGCCCGCAGCGGTGAAGTCGCGCGAGATGCGGGCGAAGCTGCGCGCGAAGTTCGAAGCGAAGGCGGCGCGGCTCGCGCAGCGGGAGCGCAGGACGCGCGAGCGCAGCGAGGCGAAGGCAGCACGTGAAGCGGCACGGGCCGCGAAGCGTGCCGCAGGGAGGCAGGCAGCATGATCGACGGACTGCTCGGTGGGGTACTTGTGAAAGACCCGGAGACCCGCACCGCGAAGAACGGCAGCACGTATGTGCTCGCCACGCTGCGGGTTCCGATGGGAGGCGACGCCGTGATCTTCGCGCGGATCATGGCGTTCTCGCACGTGAAGGACGAACTGCTCGCACTCGCGAAGGGCGACCCGGTGAGTGTGACCGGCGCGCTCGAAATCGGGACGTGGAAGACCGACACCGGCGAGGTGCGGCCGTCGCTGTCGGTGATCGCGCATGCGATCGTGAGCCCCTATCACGTGAAGCGTCGCCGCGCCGAAGTCGCCAGTGCGCAGCAGGGCGCGGCCGGGCGCAGGACGGAGCGCGCGAACGGCGCACCCGCAACCACATCGCGCAGTGCAGCGCCGATGCCCGACGACGCGCTCGATGATCTGTGATCGTGGACGCCACTGACGAGATCGAGCGCCAGTTGCGCCGCTGGTGCATCGATCACGGCATCGCGATCGCACCCGACGACTCGATTGCCGAACGTGATGCCACCCGGCTGCTCGGCTACCGCTCCGTCTCGCGCCTCGCGCGCCGCGTCGATCAGGGTCTGCCGGTGCCGCGCTACTACATGCGCACCAACCACAGGCGATACCGCATCGGCGATGTCGCGGCGTGGCTCGAAGGCGAAATGTAAAACGGGCACTTTCGTGTATCGCGTTTTCTCACGCACGGCGCGATGCTTCAGGCAACATCGAACACCGGAGTCAGGGCATGGACTACACATTCGCGCAGGTCGCAAGGTCACTCGCGCTCGCGCAGGGCGACATCGCCAACGCCAAGCTCCGTGCCGCCGCCAGCTACGGCACGCGCAGCCGGGCCTACGAGTACCTGACGAAAGCCGAAGCGATCAGCACCGGCAGCATCAGCGGCGACGGCCTGCCGGTCGCGTTCGGTGGCTTCGCGGGTTTCGTCTCCGCGATCCGGGCCACGTCGATCATCGGCCGCCTCGAAGAAGCGCTGCCCGCTTCGTTCCAGCGCACGCTCCCCTACACGCCGTTGCTGGCCGAGGGTAGCACCGCCTCGGCAGGCTGGACCGCCGAACTGCAACTGAAAAACGTGACCGGGGACACGTTCGTGGCGACGCGCATGGTGCCGAAGAAATGCAGCGGCACGATCGTGATCACGGACGAGTTCGGCAAGCAGGTAGGCGATGCCGCCAATGCGTGGATCACGCGTAACCTCTCACGCGCCGTCACCACGAAACTCAACACCACGTTCGCCAGCGACGAGCCCGCGAGCGATGCGAGCCCCGGTGGAATTTTTCAGGGCATCACGGCGCTGCCGTCGAGCGGCGACGCGGCCGACGATCTGTTCGCACTGCTCGATTCATTTCCCGGCAATCTCGACACCAGCGCGATCATCTGCACGCCATCGGTCGCCGCGCGTCTCGCGGTGGACTGGTCAACGGTTGGCGTCGCTGGTGGCTTTGCGAGCGGGGTCGTGGTCGTGACCAGCAGCGACCTGAGCGCAGGCTTCATGGGCATCGCCGACCTGAGCGGCATCGAACTCTGGATGGGACCGGTGGAGCCCTCCGCTACCGGCGAGTCGATCATCACCATCGAGACCGATAGCGGCTCGCAGGGTCTGCCGCTGTGGCAAAGCAATCTGCTGGCATTGCGCGCCGAGCAGTTCTGCGCGTGGCAGCGGTTGCGCGACGATGCGGTGAGGTGGATCGCCGATGCGTCTGGTGTGCGCAAGGCCGACGCGCCGAAGGTGAAGGCGCGCGCAGCGGCATAGGAGACCAGCATGCGACTGTTTTTCCGGCGGGACCCCGGCGGCGATGGTGACGACGATCGCAGCAGCAGTGCCGTATCCGAGCGCGAAGTCGATCTGCTGTGCGCGAAGATCGCGAATGCGATCTGGGCTGTGGTCTGCGAGATTGATCGCGAACGTGCTGTGGCGGGCCAGCCACCCGTCACGCTGGCCGAACTCGAAGCAGTCTTCTACGGGGACGACACACCATGACCGTGAAGACCACCCCCGCGACACTCACATGGATGAATCCCGACCTCGTGCTGGGCAGGCTGATCGACGTTGACCCGAGGATCGAACTGACCGGAGCCGAACAGCGCAGCGCGGGCCTGCAAAAGTTCATCCGGGCGATCGATCGCGCGACGCGCGGGCCAGATGCGCACATCGCGCGAATGGCATTTCTCGATGCGGACGGCCAGCGACGGATGATCGTGGAACTGGACAGCGGCTATGGGTTCGTCCTTCCTGCGCGCAGGCATCCACGCTGAACGAAACCGGATGATCCCGGCGCACGTGGCGGGATCTCAAATATCCACGTGCAACCGCGAGTGTCCTTGACGGCCGTGCGGCGTCGCCCCCCAGTTGCGCCGTGCGGCCTTTTTGTTGCGCGTGCTGTGAGCCGGGTCCAGAATCGATCGTTGCGTGGGCAACGTGTCGGAGACGGTCATGGCGGACATCGGCGAGCGTGCGATCGGGCGGATTGTCGAGGATATCGGATCGGGTCGCGCACACTGGACAGCGCGGCCACCCGAGCGGTACGAAGCGGTCCCGCCTGCCCCCGGTCTGACGCGTCGCGAACGCGACCGCCTGCGCAAACGCGAGCAGCGCAGTCGCCGCAGCGGGAGGCCGTCATGACCGGCGACGAACTCCGCGAACGCCTGCGCGACGCGATGCGCGCCAGCAGCGCCACACGGCCGCACAACAGCGGCGTGACGCGCGAGACGTTGAGCGTCACCGGCGCAGCGATCCGGCATCGCCCGCGCGGCAGCTACATCGCCGACCCGCAATATGCGGGACGGGCACCCATGTCGTCCTTTGAACGGGCTGCGCTCGCAGACGCATTGTCCGATGCGAAGGTTCTCGACACGCTCGCGCGACTGGTCAGCGACGACACCTGAGTGTGGCACCCGGCGCAGTGGGCTCGACGCTGGCCGATACAATTGGCCGTCCTGACTCACCTGAGCCCACGCCCCGCGATGACCCAAGCCTTCCCGAAGCTCGACGCCGTGCCTGATCACGCGCCGCAGTCCGACACTGACGTGCTCGAAACCCTCGCCCGTGAACTCGACGTGATCGCTTCGCTGCTGCACGTCGCCGGAACGCTGATCGACGCTCACGACGCCAGCAATCTCGTCACGGCCGCCTCGACGCACGTGGAAGCTGCCCGCGCACTGGCCGAGGCCACGCTGGACAGCGCGCTGCGCGCACGATGATCGTGCGGTTGGCGTGACGTGCGGCCGCGGTCGGCCCGGGGTGCGCGGCCGGTGCCGCGGCGGTGGACCCCCGGTTGCGCAATGTGCGCTCGAAAATGCAAAGGTGCTGCGGGTATTTTCGCCGCCCCGGATTTTTTTCCCGACCACCCCCCGTCGCCTGCCCCCGCGCCCGCTGCCACTGCGATGACTGATCACGCCGTCGATCGCCTGAGCCATCGATCTCGATGCGCGCGCAACTACACGACAGCGAAGCACGCAGATTGACACGCAGACCGGGCAAATCCGGGCGCTGACGGGTTCGCGGGTCTCGGCGGGTAGCTTCGCACCCGCGAGCGTCACGAAGCCCGCACGCGAATTTTAAAAAATTCGGCCGTTCTGGGGCTCAGGGTAATTTATGACAGGGGTAGTGACAGGGGTCAGGCCGGGTGAATTTCGCCGAAAACCCAGTCTGACAAGGGGTTCAGCGGGATGCATCGCTTCGCAGCAGCAAAGTAGGTGCCGCCCCGCACAGGGGCAACGCTAATAGACCGACAAGACAAGGAAAGGCCAAGACAGCCAGAACAACGACAAGAAAGCGCCCGGCCTCGCTTCAGGCAAAAGTATCGACTAATCCAACCTGCTGCCGCACGGCAACATTAGCGATGGCATCGCTGGCGTCCCCCGAGCTGTCCCCTGCAAGGGAGCCACCAGTACCACTACCGCCGCCCTTCCCATTCGACCCACCCGCGCCAGCGCTCTGCTGCTGTTGCCCGCTCTGCCGGGCAAACCCATCACTCACACTCGCGCTGCCAAGCCCAATCCCATTGGACTCCATCGCCTCGCGAAGCTTCGGCAACGCCGCCTCGACCGCCTCCCGCACCGACTGGTGCTGCGACACGAACAGCGCATGCGCATGGTTATCCGCCACCTGCAACACGACCTGCAACGGCCCCAGATCCTTCGGATTGAGCGTCAGTTCAGCACTCTGCGAATGCGCATTCGACAAGAACACCACCTTCTGGCTCAACGCTTCTTCCCACGCGCTCGTGCCGACCTGCGGCGTCAACGCGTTCGCGGCGGCGGCAGCACTCGCGTTGCCGGTGCTCTGCACCGCCGCCGTCGTGCTCGCAGCGTTCGCTGCCGCCTGCGCCGCGGCCAGCGCGCTGTTCGCCGCCTCGGACGCGCTGCGCGCCAATGCAACGTTGTCAGCCTGGCCGCTCGTCGCGGCCGCGGCGCTCATTGCGTCGGCGGCCGACTTCGCTGTCGATGGATCGGCCAGCGCGGTCGCGGCGGCCATTGCGGTCGTCGGCGTCGTGTGGATGGTCGAGGTGCCCTTGCCGGTGCCGGTGCCGACCGTCTTGTCGTCCGAGGTGCCGTTCAGGTCATTTTTCGTGTTGCTAAGGCCGCGCACCGCGCTCGATACGCTCGCGGCTTTCGCAGCCGCGCCGCTGGCGAGCGCGGCCGCAGGCACCGCGCCCTGGCCGCTCGATAGCGCGGACAACGCACTCTGCAACGCATCCTGCAGCGACTTCGGATCGACCGCGCCTTTCGTGCTCGCCGCGGCGGCCGTGAGCGCGCTCGTGGCGGTGCCGGCCAGCGCGCTCACCGCGTCGGCCGCGGAGCTTGCGGCATCGGTAGCGGTAGCGGTAGCGGTAGCCGTGGTCGCGTTCGCATCGGCGTTATTGACGGAGGCGTGTGCCTGCGCTTGCGCCTGTGCCTGGACGGCAGCCGCCGCGGCGGCGAGCGCGCCAGCGTCGGTCTGCGCCTTGGTGTCTTGCTGCCTGGTTTGCGTCGTGGTCGACTGGCTGTTCGATGCCTGCTGCGTGGGTGTCGTCGGCGTCGTGGACGACGATGAAGCGCTGCTGCTCGCCGCGTTGCTCGTCGTGCCGCTGGCGTTCTGGCCGCTGCTCGCGCTCTGCTGCGACGGAGCGGGCGCCGGCGCGGGTGCGGGTGCACTGGGCGCGCTCGGTGCCGAGGCTTGCGACGCCTTCGCTGAACCGGTCTGCTGTTGATTCGCGCTGTTCTGCTGGTCGATGCTCTGCTGCAAAGTCTGCGCGAACGGAGTCGGGCTCGCGGCGTTCGCGGCCGCGCTGCTCGACCCATTGCTGCTCGCGTCGAGCAGCGCGCTCAGTTGCGAGCCGATCTGTGAAAGAAGCGACATAAAGAATCCTGTGAATCGGTCAAACGGGTGTGTCGTCAGGCATTAACCGTGAGGCAAGGCCTCACGCGCCGTCGGCTCGCATGCGCAGACTTCGGGCCGCGAATTCGTCAGCGTCGCGCTGTTCGCGCCGCGCCGCAACCTTCGCCTCGGCCGCCTCGCCGCGCGCCTGCAGCACTTCGTACGAACCGAGCTTCTGCTTCTGGCGCTGCCAGTCGGGCTTCGCCGCCTCGACGCGCGCGCTCGCCGCCGCGAGCAGGTTGCGCTGCTGCTCGATCGCGGCGTCGAGCGTGTCGAGGAACGCCTGGAAATTGCGCATGTTGCCGGCGGGCATGCCCGACTGCGCGCTCTCCGTGAAGCGTGCGTAGTATTCGTTGCGGTACTGCACGAGTGCATCGAGTTGCGCCTCTACGTCGTTGCGCTCGCGCTGCGCGCGGCCGAGCCGCTGCGCGGCGGCATCCACGTCGTCCTGCGCGAGACCGATCAGCGTCTTGATCGGAAAGTGTTTCGACATCGTCAGCCTCCTCGGCCCTAAGCAAACAGCGCGTTGAGCATGTCGATGCTCGGCTGGAAGTTCGCGCACTCGCGAAAGCCTTGCTGCAGGAACGCTTCCATCCGCGGGTACAGCGCGATCGCGCGATCGAGCAGCGCGTCGCGCCCGGCCGAATAGGCGCCGACGTTGATCAGATCGCGGTTGCGCTGGTAGCGCGACAGCATCTGCTTGAACATACGCGTTTTATTCAGATGGTTATCGTCGATCAACGCGGTCATTGCCCGGCTAATCGACGCTTCGATATCGATCGCGGGGTAGTGGCCGGCTTCGGCGAGCGAGCGCGACAGCACGATGTGGCCGTCGAGAATCGCGCGCGCGGAGTCGGCGATCGGGTCCTGCTGGTCGTCGCCTTCGGTGAGCACCGTGTAGAACGCGGTGATCGAGCCGCCGCCCG
This sequence comes from Paraburkholderia sp. BR10923, assembly GCF_040948765.1. Taxonomy (NCBI): domain Bacteria; kingdom Pseudomonadati; phylum Pseudomonadota; class Betaproteobacteria; order Burkholderiales; family Burkholderiaceae; genus Paraburkholderia; species Paraburkholderia sp. BR10923. The sequence continues at coordinate 458,959 of NZ_JBFPKO010000003.1, forward strand.
CCGGTCCGTTGCCGGTGCGCTCGACCAGCGCCGGCAGCTTCGCGAACACCGACGGCGGATAGCCCTTGGTGGCGGGCGGCTCGCCGATCGCCAGCGCGATCTCGCGCTGCGCCATCGCGTAACGGGTCAGCGAATCCATCAGCAGCAGCACGTGCTTGCCCTGGTCGCGGAAGTATTCGGCGAGCGAGGTCGAGTACGCGGCGGCCTGCATCCGCAGCAGCGGCGACACGTCGGCCGGCGCGGCGATCACGACCGAGCGCGCCAGGCCTTCCTCGCCGAGAATCTGTTCGATGAACTCCTTCACTTCGCGGCCGCGTTCGCCGATCAGGCCGATCACGATCACCTCGGCGCTGGTGTAGCGCGCCATCGTGCCGAGCAGCACCGATTTACCGACGCCCGAACCCGCGAACAGCCCCATGCGCTGACCACGGCCGACGGTCAGCAGCGAGTTGATCGCGCGCACGCCGACGTCGAGCACCTTGTGAATCGGCTCGCGATTGAGCGGATTGATGACCGGTGCGGACAGCGGCGCATCGGTTTGCGTGCCGAGCGGGCCGAGCCCGTCGAGCGGACGGCCCGATGCGTCGAGCACGCGGCCGAGCAATTCCCAGCCGACCGGCAGACGCTTCGCGCCGGCGAGCGGATCGGCGATCGGCGCGCTTTCGAGCGGAAAGACGCGCGCGCCGGGCAACAGGCCGATCACTTCGGTGGTCGGCATGAGGAACAGCTTGTCGCCGGAGAAGCCGACCACTTCGGCTTCGGCCATCGGCAGCGAACTGCCGGGCGGCAGCTCGATCATCACTTCGGCGCCGACCGACAGGCGCAGCCCGACCGCTTCGAGAACCAGACCGGCCGCGCGCGTCAGACGCCCGCACGCGCGCAGCGGCTTCGCGATCGCGTTGCGCGCGCGCAGCGCGTCGAGCTGGCCGCGCCATGCCTGCATATGCGGATTGATGTCGAGCGCGGGATCGTAGGACGGTACGTGCGGCGCGTGAGCGGCGTGGTCCTTCGCGGCGGACGGGCGGCTCACCGCCGCGCCTGCCGCCGGATGCTCACTCGCGGGAGCGTGCCATCCCGCATCCGGGGGCTCCGGAAAACCGGACGACTCGACATCGGCCAGCGCCTCGGCGCCGAACGACGCCAACGCGAGTTCGCGTTCGAGCGGCGTCAGATCGCTCGCGCGGATCTCGTCGAGTGTCGGCTTCACCACGTGCTCACCTTGCCGAGAGCGGCGGCGACGCGCTGCCAGCGCGTGTCGATGCCCGCGTCGACCTCGCCGGTGCCGGCCTGCGCGCGGCAACCGCCACGCTCCACCGATGCATCGGTACGCACGGTCCAGCCGCGCGTTTGCAATTCTTCGAGCAGATACGCCTCGACGACCGGCAGATCGGCGGGACTCACGATCAGCGCCGGCGCCCCGGAGAGCGCGGGCTCAGCCGCGAGCACCTCGCGCGCGGCCGCGATCAGCGCGGTCGGGTCGTGCTGCACGTGCTGGCGCACGACCTGTTGCGCGATGTCGAGCGCGAGTGCGATCAGCGTTTCGGAGATCGCGTGCTGCGCGCCATCGAGCGCGGTCTTGAAGGTTTCGGCCAGCGCGGCGAGCCGCATCGCTTCCTCGCGCGCCTCGGTCTGGCCCTGCGCGAAACCCTGCGCGCGCCCCTGGTCGTAGCCCGCCTGATAGCCGAGCGCCTGGCCGGCCACATGACCGGACGCGACGCCCTGCGCATGCGCGGCTTCGCGGCGCCGCTCGAGTTCGGCTTCGAACGCGCGCTCGTCGAACTCGGGTTCGGCCGGCGGGGGCGGCGGCGGGGCCGGGTCGAACGACGCCATCTCCCAGCGCTGGTAAGCCGAGAGGCCGTCCTTTGCCGGGGCGTTCGAATCAGACATATGCGTCTTCCGCCTTGCCGCCGATCGCGATCTGGCCGCTCTCGGCCAGGTTGCGCACGATCTGCAGGATGCGGCGCTGCTGCGTCTCGACTTCGGACACGCGCACCGGGCCGCGTGCGTCGAGGTCTTCGGCGAGCAACTCGGCCGCGCGCTGCGACATGTTCGACAGGAACTTCTGACGCAGCGCGGGCGGCGCGCCCTTCAGCGAGATGATCAGCGCCTCGGATTCGACTTCCTTCAGCAGCAGCTGGATCGCACGGTCTTCGAGGTCGAGCAGGTTCTCGAACACGAACATCTGGTCGATGATCTTTTGCGCGAGCTCGGCGTCGTACTGGCGCACGTTTTCGATCACGCCTTCCTCGTGGTTGCTCGACATGAAGTTCAGAATCTCGGCCGCCGTGCGGATGCCGCCCATCGGGCTGCGCTTCAGGTTGTCGCTGCCCGACAGCAGGCCGGTCAGCACGTCGTCGAGTTCGCGCAGCGCGGCCGGCTGGATGCCGTCGAGGGTCGCGATCCGCAGCAGCACGTCGTTGCGCAGGCGCTCCGGGAAGCACGACACGATCTCCGAGGCCTGGTCGCGGTCAAGATGCACGAGGATCGTCGCGATGATCTGCGGATGCTCGTTCTTGATCAGTTCCGCGACCGCCGACGAGTCCATCCACTTCAGGCCTTCGATGCCGCTCGTGTCGCTGCCCTGCAGGATCCGGTCGATGATCGCGCCGGCCTTGTCGTCGCCGAGCGCCTTGGTCAGCACCGAGCGGATGTAATCGCTCGAATCGAGCGACATGCCGGTGTGCTGCTCGGCCTCGCGCACGAACTCCTGCAGCACCTCGTCGATCTGCTCGCGCGTGACGTTTTTCAGCGCGGCCATGGCGACGCCGATTTTCTGAACCTCACGCGGGCCCAGAAACTTGAACACCTGCGCCGCCTCTTCCTCGCCGATCGACATCAGCAGCAGCGCGCTCTTCACTACGCCTTCAGCGCTCATCGGACACCCAGTTCTTGACGACGGTTGCTACGATCTTCGGATCCTGACGCGCGATGTTGCGCGCGAACTCCAGGTTCCGCTCGTACTTGTGCTTCGCGTTTTCGAGTGCGAGCTTCTCGCTATCCGCTTCGATTTCGACCACCGCGCCATCGCGCTCCTCGGCCGGGATGCCGTCGAGCAGCACCGGTTCGTCTGGCGACATCAGCGCGGGCACCGGCTCGGGCGGCGGCGGGAAGGCGCGGCGCAGCGCCGGCTTCACCATCACGAAGTAGAGGAACAGGGCCACCGCGCCGATGCCGAGGTACGTCGCGATCTGCTTGTACAGCGCGAGCATGTCCGGGGTGCGCCACCACGGCAGGTCGGCGTTCGGATCGAGATCGGTGGTGAACGCGCTGTTGACCACGTTGACCGAGTCGCCGCGCGACGCGTCGTAGCCCATCGCGTCCTTCACGAGCTGCGTGATCTGCGCGAGCTTGTCGGCGCTGACCGGTTGCATCGTCACGTGGCCCTTCGGATCGACGACCCGCAGATAGTTGACGACCACGGCGACCGTCAGCCTGCGGATGCCGCCCATCGGCTGGTCGATGTGACGCACGGTCTTGTCGAGCTCGTAGTTGATGGTCGAATCCTTGTGATCGCTGATCGGCGTCGTGCTCACCGAGCTCGCGCCGTTGCCGGCCACGATCGGCGCGGAGGCCGGCTGCGGCGGCTGATTCGACAGCGCGCCCGGCACCCCCGAGGCGCCGCCCTGCGACATTTCGGTGGCGCTGCTCGTCTGCTGGCTGCGGATCGCGGCGTCCTGCGGATTGGCGTTCGGGCCGTACTTCTCCGAAGTCTGCTCGCTGTGCGAGAAGTCGATGTCGGCGCTGACCTGCGAGCGCGCGTTGCCGGCGCCGAACAGCGGCGCGAGGATCGTGTCGATGCGCTGCTGCGTGTTGCGTTCGATCTGCTGGCGGAACTTCAGCTGGGTTGCATCGAGGCCGCTGCCGTTGCTTGGCTGCGTGAGCAGGTTGCCGTCCTGGTCGAGGATCGTCACGCCGCGCACCGGCATTTGCGGCACCGCCGACGCCACCATGTGCGTAATCGCGACCACCTGCCCTTCGTCGAGCACGCGGCCCGGGTACAGGTTCACGAGCACCGACGCCGACGGCGGTTCCTTGTCGCGCACGAATACGCTCGGCTTCGGAATCGCGAGGTGCACACGCGCCGATTTGACGCTCGAGATCGATCCGATCGTGCGTTCGAGTTCGCCTTCGAGCGCGCGCTGATAGTTGACCTGTTCGTCGAACTGGCTGATGCCGAATTTCTGGTTGTCCATCAGCTCGAAGCCGACCGAGCCGCTCTTCGGCAGTCCCTGCGAGGCGAGGCGCAGGCGCGTCTCATGAACCTGCTCGGCGGGCACGAGGACCGCGGTGCCGCTTTCGGACAGCTTGTATGGGATATTGGCCTGCTGCAGCGCGGTGATGATCGAGCCGCCGTCGCGGTCGGACAGATTGCTGTAGAGCACTTTGTAGCTAGGCGCGCGCGACCACAGGAACAGACCGGCGACGACCGCCACCAGCAGCGCGACCGCGAACACGAGCGGCGCGCGCGGGTTGCCGCGCATCTGCGCGAGTCCGGACAGACGCTGGCCGAAATTGCCGCCGAGACCTCCGAGGCCGCCGAGGCCGCCGAGGTCGGCCGTGCCGCCGGCCTGGCCGCTCGCGGCCTGAGCGGCCGCGGGCTGCGCGCCGGCGAGCCCCATGCGGGCGTCGGGGTTGATCAAAGAGTTGGCTGACGAATCCATGCGTCGGGTTTCTCCGGGGGATGCCTTGGCGTTCTGCCGTGATGCCGCGCCGGGGCTCGGCGGACGGACAGAGACTTTCACCCTTGAAATTATCCCCAGCGCCGCCCAACCCGATTGCTTGAATAGAGCCGGGTTTCCCCCCTAGTTTCGGGACTTTCCGCGTGGGGCCGCTGCTATGCTTTCGTCCAGATCGGTACACTTCCGGTGCTCCGATCGCCTATCCAACGGAGAAGAAGATGACCATGCCCGTGAACGCGCTATCGTCGGCGCTGCAACAGATGCAGGCGATGGCGGCGCAGGCGGCCGGCGGCTCGACCCCAGTGGCGGAGCAATCCGGCGCGGCGACGCCGACCAACTTCGCGGCGGCGCTGAAGGCCTCGCTCGACAAGATCAGCAGCGACCAGCAGAAGGCGATCGGTGAGTCGCAGGCGTTCGAACTCGGCGCGTCGAACGTGTCGCTGAACGACGTGATGGTCGATATGCAGAAGGCCAACATCGGCTTCCAGTTCGGCCTGCAGGTGCGCAACAAGCTGGTCGCCGCGTACAACGACATCGCGCAGATGTCGATCTGAGCGGGATCGCGCGGGACTGCCTGAAGGACTTGCCCGAAGGTCCGCTGGAGGCCCGTCCGACGATCCGGCAAGCCGCTGCCGGCACATGCGCCGACGGCTTCGCGCCGCGTCTTCCGTGCCCGCCCAGCGGCGCTTTCGATCCTCCCGACACCGGACTAAAGCTTTGTCGTCGTGCATCCGATAACCAAAGTACATGTCAGCGATTGGCGCGGCGACGCGCCGCGCGGCCACGCCACGACTTAACCGCAGCCAGTATCAGAGGAGGAGCGCCGATGTTTTCCCAAGGACACGCTGGAGCCAACGCGTATGCGCGTGTCGGTATCGAGACATCCGTCATGGGCGCAAGTCCGCATCGTCTGATCGTGTTGCTGTACCAGGGTGCACGCCAGGCGATCGCGCAAAGCCGCCTGCATTTGCAGCAGGGCAACGTGGCCGAGCGTGGCATGGCGATCAACAAGGCGATCCGGATCATCGAAAGCGGGCTGCAGGCGTCGCTCAACCTCGAGGCAGGCGGCGAAATCGCCGAACGGCTCAATGCGTTGTACGACTATATGGCGCGTCGGCTGTTGCAGGCCAATATCAATCAGAGCGACGCGATGCTCGTGGAAGTGGACCGACTGCTCGCGACGCTCGAAGAGGCATGGATCGGGATTGCCCCGGAGATCGCGCGGATGGCGGCACAGCCAGCCGCGGAAAGCCTGAGATGACATCGAACGCAGACTATTTTGCCCGCTATGAAGCGGTCGCCGCGCTGTCCTGCCGCATGCTGATCGCGGCCCGCCGTGCACTGTGGAGCGACCTGGTGCACTTGCAGGAAGAGTATCGGCATCTGGTCGAAGCGCTGCGCGAAGCCGACGTGGGCGTCAAGCTCGACGAGGCCGAGCGCCTGCGCAAGTACGCGCTGATCCGCCAGATCCTCGCCGACGACGCCGCGATCCGCGACCTCGCGAATCCGACCATGGCGCATCTGTCGGCGCTGTTCGCCGGCCGGCCGACGCGTGTGCTCAAGGAGTTGTACGGGGCGCGCTGAGTGCGGGCGGGCACGCGGGTGAGCTGGCGTCACGCCGTGCGCGTCTGAAGGATCGCAGCAATCAGAGCATCGCGCGCATTGCCGCCGATGCGACCAAGGAACCGGCATGAACGGAATCGATTCGGCCCTCGCTTCGGTGCTGTCGAGCCGGATCGACAGCCTGCTCAACATTGCGCCGGGAACCGCGACCACCTCGCAGACCGGCGCGGCCGGCGTCGATACCAAGGTTCCCGCGGCGCCTGCGAACGCGACGCCAGCGCCGCAGTCGTCCGCGCAAACCGCGCTGTCGGCCGTCGCTCTGACGCTGAACGCGATCGCGCACTCGGGCGGCGAGGCGACACCGGCGGTGCTCGGCCGCGCGCCGATCTGGGCGGCCGCGCCGGCGCTCGACGTCGCCATCGAGAGCTTGCCGCTGACCAACGCGGGCGCCGCTACTGGCGATTCCGCCGCTTCTGCGAATCTCAATACCAATCCCAACGCTGCTGCCCACGCTACCGCGGCCGCCACCGCGAGCGTGGCGGCGACCGAAGTGCCCGTCGCGGCGCTCGCGGCCGCGCTGCAAAAGACAGTGGCCGACAGCGGCCTGTTCTACGAGGCGCATCTCGCGGCGTGGCTGGTCGGCCAGCGTTCGCCGGCTCAACTGGCGAACGAGGCACAGAATCAGCTCGTCGCAGATTCTCAATTGTCCCCCGGCTGGAGCGCCGACGCAGGCGACGCGAGTACGCGGTCCGCTTCGGCGAACGGAGCCGCCGCGGCGACGCCACGCGGCGCGCCGAACGGCACGCCGGCTGGCACGCCGAACGCCGCCGACAACAACCCGGCCTCGCACGCGATGCCGTCGATCCTGACCGCACAGGCCGCGCGCCTCGTCGCGGGCGAGCTGCTGGCCAGTTCGGTGTCCGATCTGAACGGGCAGTCCACACATGCGGGGCCGCACGGCGCGGCGTCGCAGGCGGCCGATGCGGGTCCATCGCAGAGCGCGCAGGCAATGGCGGCGGCGGTGCATCCGGCGACGGTGCCGCTCGTGCGCCAGCAGCTCGATCTGCTCGCGACCGGACAGTTTCGCTGGACCGGCGAGGCGTGGCCCGGCGCGCGTCTGGACTGGACCATCGAGCAGGATGGCGACGAATGGGACCGCAGCGGCGGCGGCCTCGCGAGCGAAGACGACCAGCCGTGGCGCACGCGCCTGACGCTGTCGCTGCCGACGCTCGGCACCGTCGATGCCGAACTGACGCTGACCGGCACGCGGCTGAGCGCGCGCGTGCAGGCGAGCCCGCGGGGCGCCGCGCGGCTCGCGAATCAGGGTGACGGTTTCCGTCAGCGGCTCGCGGCGGCGGGGATCGAGCTGCAGGGCTTGACGATTCGGGAGATTGGCGGCGGTGCACCGGCGGCTGCTGCGGCTGGCGCCTCGGCGGGGGGGGCGCAGGCGGCGGGCGCGTATGCACGGTCGGCGTCGGCGGCTGCAACCGAGTCGGCGGCGGCGAGCACCGCGTCGCGCGACGACTTCGATTGGGATATCTGATGAGCCGCACCCATCGTCGCAGCGCGGCTGCGCTCGTTTATGACGCTCATGGCGGGGAGCCCGCGCCGCGTGTGGTCGCAAAGGGGTATGGGCTGCTTGCTGACATGATCGTGCAGCGCGCGAAGGAAGCAGGGCTGTATGTGCACGAGGCGCCCGAGATGGTGTCGCTGTTGATGCAGGTCGATCTGGATGCGCGGATTCCTCCCGAGCTTTATCAGGCTGTTGCCGAGTTGTTGGCCTGGTTGCATCGGCTCGAGAGTGGGGCTGATGTTGAGCCGGCTCATGAGGGGGAGAGTGCTGGCGCGCAGGATGTGGTGGATGTTGTTGCTACTGATGTGCCTGGCGGCACGGGGGCTGTGGATCATTGACGGTGCGGGCTTGCCCTTTTGCAGCGGCGGAGTTTATTTGTCCTTGTTCTTGCGGTGTTGGTCTTTCCTTGCTTGTCGGTCTAATGGCGTTGACCGTGCGCCATCGCAATCGGTGGATCCTCGCGTGACGTAGAAAAGGCCCCGCTGCGGCGCGGGCCTTTTCGCGGGGAAAACCCCGCAAAAGCGGGAACAGCGAACCGAACTCAGAGATCAACGAAACGTGGCAACAGGTCCTGATCGGCGAGGCGGATTTCGATATCATTTGCCGCCTTGACGTGCTCCCGGTTGTGCACATCGAAGACTTCATCCGTCACGCTGACGACGATCGTGCCTTGCTGCTTGCCATCGCGCATGACAGGGATAAGGTCGCGCGCTTCGGGCACTTGGGCCTGCGTGAGAACGTGCGGCAGGTAAAGCATCCAGCTTACGGCAAGACGATCATCGAAGACGGCTTCGGTCGTGTACTTGCGCGGCCCAAAAGTCACGTAAAGTGACGCGTAAATCTCAACCGTCTTCGCCACAATCTCGGCAACGGATTTATATTCACCCAATCTTGAGGAATTGAGATTCTTCTCGCCAATTTCCAAATCAAAAATTTGAGAAATTACCCCTCCTCCATCGAACGAAACATAAGCGGTGGCCCCTTCGCCATCCGATTCAACACCATTCCAGATGCCGATTGATTTCGTGGCATTCGAAGCTTTTCCCTTATATTCATCGGCTAGCGAAAGAACGGCCGCCTCGGAGGGCTCATTATTTTCGTAAACCTTGCACAGCAAAGCCTCCGTGATGGTATCGCCTTGCATATACCAATTGGCCAAGGTCCTGTCCTTTTGCGTCATCAAATCAATAAGCGGACGCAGTCGGCGAATATGAAACTCAAACGCTGAAGAGGGGATGACGCTACTATCGCGATGTTGTTCAAACAGATTCATGAGTGGATCAGGGTTGATTGACTGATGGCACACCAGCGGCTCGAAGCGTGGAAATCATATATTCCCTCGTCTTCGGGGTCTGAAAATACCACGTGAGCCTTGCCGGAGGATTTGCGCGCACTGTAGCCCCTTGATCAAATATTTGATCCGCCATTCTTTTAAAGCCCACAAAAAACGGCTTTGGTTTATCGTCTGCGCCAATAAATTGGTCGTAATTCCCCTTTGCTTCCTGCAAGAGACATTGCGACGGTTGAAATCCATCAAAATCTGTACCTAGCCACGCCCACTCCATATTCCAGCCCTGGCTGGTTTCCCTGCCTTGCCCGTTCGTCACTATTCCGTACTCAAACCCTGTGATGCGGGCTTGGTAGCGGCGCGGCTCAGGATTCATGCTGTGCTTCCTTTGCACCTTTTTGCCGCCCTTCTCAGGCGGGCACTTGCACGGCCTTTCGCGTTCGCGGGACCGGTCACGCGCTAGTTCGCCCCATCCGCCGTCTGCACGCGCACCCGTGCCGCTGCTGCCCGCAGGGCCAGCAGACGGTGCGACAGCGGGGACCGGAACAGGCATCGGCGTTGCCTGCGCCATCGCGTTTGCTGCGCGTGCGAGCGTCGCCGGGAATGGAATAGCCATCAACGTTTCTCCTTTATTTCCTGGTGTCTTTTTCGCGTTGCCTGCATCAGGATTTCGAATCGCTGTTCAGCCGGAACGCCGGGCTTGTGCAGCCATGCTATGACCTCCGGAATCCAGTAAAACCCCGGCGTGGTTGCTTCCACGTACAGGAAATCGACTATCGGCCCGTCATGTGTAAAACGGAGCATCCTTGTCTGCGCAAAGGCCCCATCAAGCCGGTCCCGCAAGGTCGGATCATTGGCCAGCGCGGGATAATCGCGCACGATATGACCGCGGATAAAGTCCACGTAGTTGCGGTCTTCATAGGCTTTCAGAAGCGCCCATTGTCCTTCGGTAAATTCCATTGTCGTCGATGGTGAACCGTCGTCCTTCGTTGAGGTAGTGCCACGCGTCGGCAGCCCTGAAAAGCTCACGCTCGCTCTTGCCGCGGCATACCGCATCGAGCGCATGCAACACCCTTGGGTCCCAGAAGCGCAGCAGGGCCGACCGTCCTTTTGGTATTCGGGTATGCAGGTGCGGGCGCAGCTTTGCGGCCTGCCGCTCAAGGCTCTCTGCGGTACTCAGCCAGATCACGCCAGGGCGGGCCTGTTCGAGTTCGCGCAGGTCCGCAATAAACTCGCGCGCCATCTTCGGATCAAGCAGCCACGGCCCCGCGTGTGCGAGTGCCATCTCGTGCGTTCCCGCGAACAGCGAAACCGCCCGATCGGTTTCGGCCGTGAGTTGCTGGCCGGTATGCTGTTGGTACTGGATACCGTCCACCAGCGCCAGCACGTGGCCGCTGTAGCGCCGTTGCCTGTACTGGCGAAGCTGTTCATTGACAGAGGCGGGCATCATCAGCGCTCCAGGGTCATCGCACCTTGCACGGCAGCGCGGATCATGCAATCGAGACAGATAGACGACTGCGGAAGCACCGGCCGGGGCGTTGCGCCGTAGACTGATGACGGGACTTTTTTCTGTGGAGTATCCGGAGAGCGTCCGCGACAATTGCATGCCCATCCGTAACCCAGGGCTTCGGCCATCTCATAGCCGGTTGCATACGACTTCAAACTATCGAACGGAAACCATTCGCCGGTTTCAGCGTTCAGCGCCATTGCAGACGGCATTGGCGGGAAGTTTGAGTAGAGGGAATAGGTGATACGACAAAGCTGGCACTCTTCCATGCCCCGGGTTTCATCCTGCTTCTGTTTTTCCATCTGACCTCTGCTGTTTTTCCAGAATACACCCGACGAATTAACCATCGAAAACGCAACACGGTCAACGGCTTTAAATTGAGATAAAACCTTTTTGACAACTATTTACTATGGTGTCGGGTATCTCTATTTCTGTTGCATATTCCTGCTCACGCAGGATGACTAAAAAAGGCGGCATTGCGCCCCGACCATTAACGGCCTTTCGGGTTAGCGGGTGCGTAATCGTCGACTCCGTGGCGTGTCAAAGTGCATTGCTTTCAAAGATGCAATGGAATTGTCACGTAACGTTCTTACACTGCCGCCCGAAGCAATAATTTCAATAATCGGGCGAGGTTTCGCGAAGACGACATCCGTCCAGCGCGTAGAGGATTGACATCGTATGGATTTTTCAAAGAACAAGAGTCGGATGTTGCGGGTGAGCGCTTGTGCGCTGCTGGCCAGCATCGGTGTGGCGGCGGGCCTGAGCGCGTGTGGCGGCAGCAACAGCATGGTTCCCCAGGTGTCGGGCCAGGTGCTCGGCAGCTACATCCAGAATGCGAAGGTCTGTCTCGACCTCAACGACAACGGCAAGTGCGATAGCGGCGAGCCCTATGCGGTGACCGATGCCAAGGGCAAATTCTCCATTGGCGACGCGAGCAACGGCGGCTGGAAGAATGTGATCGCCGATCTGACCAACGCGCAGGAAAACGATGCCAATGGCAACAACATGGGCACCCAGTTCGGTTCCGGCACGTTCTTCCGCGCGCCCAAGGGCGCGACGGGCACCGTCAGCGCCATCACCACGCAACTGGCTCAACTGGTGGCGGGCGGCGCCACGCTCGACGACGCAAAGAGCACGCTCGCAGCGAAGTACGGCAGCGTGCCGGCCGACAAGCTGCTCGGCGACTTCAACAGCGACAGCAGCCTTGCCAGCCTGAAGACCGCAAGCGACAACTACATCAAAGCGGTTGTCGGCGCAAAAGCGGTGCGCCACGTTTTCGTGATCACGATGGAAAACAAGGACTACGAGGAGTCTTTTGGCACGACTGCGGCCACCAGTGGCCAGGACCCTTACCTGAAGTCGCTCGCGACGCAGGGCGCGATGCTGACCAACTACTACGGTACGGGTCACGTCAGCCTCGATAACTACATCTCGATGATGAGCGGTCAACCCTCGACGGTGGATACCGAGACCGACTGCTTCGCGCTCTGGTCCGACATCGTCGATGCCGGCGACTACACCGATCCGGTCAACGGTGCCAAGCTGCTCAAGGCTGGCACGGATGCGAACGGTCACGCCGGTGGCGGCTGTGTGTATCCGGCGCGCGTCAAGACGCTTGCCAACCAGCTCGATAACGCCAAGTTCGCCTGGAAGGGCTACATGGGCGACATGGGTAACGACCTGAACCGCGACGGCACGAAGACGTGCAGCTTCCCGACCCGTACCGCGAAGCTGGCGGGCACTGATCCCGCCAAGGCGGTCGACGGTACGCAGTCGGCTTCGGCGGGTTCCGCGTCCGGCGACGTCATCGCGGACGCCTACGCAACGCGTCACAATCCGTTCGTGTACTTTCACTCGATCATCGACGACATCGAATATTGCGATCAGCACGTCGTGAATCTGGACGCAAACCTGGAAAACGATCTGAAGTCGATCGACACCACGCCGAACCTCGTGTTCATCACGCCGGACCTGTGCGATGACGGCCATGACGGCGACGGCACGGGCGCGGCAGGCAAGGGCTGCAAGAGCGGCGCACCGGGCGGTCTGACTTCGATCGACGCGTTCCTGAAAAAGTGGATTCCTATCATCCAGGCTTCGCCGGCTTACCAGCGCGATGGTTTGATCGTCATCAACTTCGATGAGTCGAATGCGTCCAGCGGCGGTTATAGCCCGTCCCTCAACGGCACGACGCTGCAACTGATGATCAAACTGACTGGCGCGTCGACCGCCAACCAGCAGAGCGGTCCTAATGTGACGCGTCCCGAGGACGAGTTCCTGATGGCGAACTATCCGATTTCCGCTGCTGCGGGATTGCTTGGTTCGGCAAGTGCTTCGGCGCTGACGGCAGCATTCCCGACGGCGACCACGTTCAGCCTCGGCATGCACTACAACGGCGTGGGCGGCGACCGCACCGGGGCCGTGCTGTTGTCACCGTTCATCAAGGCGGGAACGACCACCGCTACGGGCTACAACCACTACTCGCTGCTCAAGAGCCTGGAAAACATATTCGGTATTCCGCAGTATCTGGGCTATGCAAACGATGCGAATCTGACGGCCTTCGGCTCCGACATCTTCACTCAGTAAGGATCGATGGCTTTGCACTTTACGAAAGGGACCGCCCGGGGGGCGGCCCTTTTTCTCTTTGCGAGTTTCTTCCTCACGGCCTGCGGCCCCAGGGAAGAGGCGATCAGCACCGCAGCCGCCGCGACACCCCCCGCGGCAACTTCCGCAGCGCCTTCCAACAAGGACATGGCCGAGATCGGCAAGCTGGCTTTTTTTGATCCGTCGCTGTCGGCGTCGGGCCGGCAGTCGTGTGCGAGCTGTCACAGCCCTGATCGTGCCTATGGGCCGCCCAATGGCCTCGCCGTGCAACTGGGCGGCGCCGATATGAAGCACTACGGCACGCGTGCCGTGCCATCGCTGCGCTATCTGCGGCGCGTGCCGATCTGGACGCACACGTATGCGAGCAGCGCCAAGGAACGCATGGAGGATGGCGACAACATGCCTTCCGGCGGCTACACCTGGGATGGGCGCTTCGACCGTCCGGCAGACCAGGCCGCGTTCCCGCTTTTGAATCCGGACGAGATGGCCAACGCGGACGCTGCCGCGGTCGCGAGCAGATTGAGCAGGAGCGCTTACGCTGCGCGTTTCCGTGCCGTGTTCGGTCAAGACATCTTCTCGCGTCCGGCCGACGCGCTCGCAGCGCTCGGCAAGTCGCTGGAGCGCTTCCAGTTCGACGATCCGAGCTTCCAACCGTTCGACAGCAAGTTCGATCGCGTGCTGGACGGCAAGGCGCAGTTCACTACGCAGGAGGCGCGGGGTTTCAGCCTGTTCGTCGATCCCGAGCGAGGCAACTGCGCGTCGTGTCACCTGGTCGACAAGGGCGCGGCCGGTGCGCATCCGACGCTTTCCGACTACAACTTCCAGACACTGGGCGTGCCACGCAACCCGGAGATTCCGGCCAACGCCGATCCGACGTACTACGACCTGGGTTTGTGCGGCCCGATGCGGACCGACAAGACCGACAACAAGTGGTACTGCGGCATGTTCAGAACGCCCACGCTGCGCAACACCGCAACCCGCCAGGTTTTTTTCCATAACGGCCGCTTCCACACGCTCGAAGATGCTTTGCGCTTTTACGTGCAACGCGACACGAACCCGGGCAAGTGGTATCCGCATGCCGGTGGCAAGCAGCAGTTCGACGACCTGCCGGTGCAATACCAGAGCAACGTCGACCATCGCACCGCGCCGATGACGAATCACAAAGGCGGCAAGCCGGTCTGGTCGGACAGCGATATCCGCGACGTGATCGCCTTTCTGGAGACATTGAACGACAGCGACGCAGAGGCGAACAAAAAGGTCGCAGCGCATTGAGGTCGCGGCGGAATACCGATTCAAGGGGTCCAGGCGTAGAGAGGACGAAGCGCCGAAACAACCAGTGGTTCCGGAGCGGGGCTTCGGCGCGCGCAGCGCCGCCGGAAGAAGGCTTCCAGCGATTGAGACGGTTGCAGCGGTCGTTAAAACGCGTCCTGTGGGGAGCCAGTGGGGAAGTTGCGGCAACTGCGCGGAAACGGCGAAGACGGTCTGTCAGAACTGCCCCGTCACCTGGAATCCGAGCGTCACGCGCGCAGTTGGAAAGCCGGATGGTTTATAGATGGGCGTAGCTGCAAAGAGGTCGCAGGCAACCGCACCTGTCTTTGCCGATGCGCTGCCGCGCACACCGATCACCGCGCCCGCGAGTTGGGTACCGGCGAGAAATGCGGTGTTCGGCCCGAACACGCGGCCGTAGTCGATACCGGCATAAGCGGCCTGGCCCGTCGAGCCGACCGGTAGCTGAAGCTCGTTGCGCCAGAAGAAACCGCGCTCGGCCGCGAGCATCGTTTCGCCGTCGAAGCCGCGCACCGTGTAGCGGCTGCCGATGGTCAGGTCATCGATGTAGTTGAGCGTGTTGTTCGTGAACTGTCCGTGAACGCTTGTCACGTAGCGTAGCGTCTGGTTCGCGATCTGGAACGGCACCGACAGGTTCGCGTCGAGGACGGCCATGCGGAAGCGGTAAGTCGGACCATTCTCGTAGAAGTCTGGTGTCGCCCCAAGTCCGCCCACACCCTGACGGTACGCGAGAGTGCCGTCGAACTGCGATGCGCCGAAGTAGTGACGGTCGGTAAGCCCCGCCTCGATGAATGTGTTGTTGCGCCGCTGCTGCGGAATAGCGGTGTCTTCAATGAAGCTTTCACCGAAGCGCTTTGTGAGCCTCAACTGCGCGCCGAGTACGTTGTTCTGGCTGCGCATCAATACCCGCTGTAGTCTGAAATCGACCGTCTGCGAATTGCCGCTCGACACGAAAGTCGTGTTGACGCCCGCGATCTGCTGGTAATACGTGTTCGTATAGGCCGACAGCGTGCCGGTCCAGTAGCCCCACGGAACGGTATAGGAGCCGTTCCAGCCGTGCGAACCGAGACCTTTGTCGCCGAATTCGAGGTCCTGACTCACACCGACGTTGAAAATGTCGTTCAGCCCGAGCGGATTGTCGATGCCCAGGCTCAGGTTGCCTTGCAGCTTGCCGGTGGCCCGCGTGCCCGAGTTGTCCACCGAGGCGACCACCGTCCACGGCTTCACGCGCTTTACCGTGACGACAATGTCGCTTTCGCCAGGTACATCAGTTGGCTCGATTTTCATGTCCGCGTCCTGGCTGCTGACGCGCTTGATCTGTTCGAGTCCCTGTTCGAGGTCGCGCAGGTTCAGCAGGTCACCCTCGCGGGCCGGGAAGGCGGTTTTCCACGTTCCGCGCGTGGCTGGTTCGGCGAAGCGGATCGCACGCACGACACCCGGCACCAGCGCGAACTTCAGCGCGCCGGTAGAGAGGTCCTGTTCGGGCAACAGTACACGCGTGGTGATGTATCCCCAGTTCAGGATGACCTGTTGCAGGCCCTTCGTGAGCGTGTCGAGTCCTGCCTTGCCCACGCATTGTCCCGTGTAGTGGTCGAGCCATTCGCGGGCGAACGCGAAGCGGTCGAGCGGCAATGCGGATGCGCCCTGTTTGCGTACTGCGTCGGGCAGTGTCGCCGGCACGTCAAGCACGAACGAATCGATGCGGAAGCACGGTGTTTCACCCGGCAGATCAGGCCAGCCAGATGCGCGTTCAATCGCCGAGCGCACCGAAGGTGCATTAACCGTCGCTTCGCGTTCCTGTGCATTGCGTTGCTGCTCGACCTGCTGGTTCTGCTCGGCGTTGGCGCGTGCCGCTGCTGCTTTGTCCGCTGGTGTGAGCGTCGGCGTCTGCTGCGCGTGCGCGAGCGTTATCAGGGCTGTGAGCGGCAATGCCGCCAGCCTTTTGCGGATTTTCATGCGAAATTGCTTTTAGTTGATAGCTGAACTGCTGCTTAGTCGATGCACCATTTTTCAGAAAGAACCTGTGATTCTCGACTCGCATTCGCCCTTCGGAAAGTCATCAGGTAGACAGCCTGACCCTCGGGAGTTATTCCTTTTTCTTCGCTGCCGTTGTCCCGAGGAACGCGCAGAATGCCAGTGCCGCTGCAATCCCGGCTGGAGCAAAAAATCCCGGCACTGTAAAAATTATTGCCGATATCGTTTTGATCGCATGTACGACGCCGAATTTAAAACCCGCAATTAAAACATCAGCGCATAAATAGCAGTTAGGGTGAGGAAAAATACTTTCCAAAACGTGTACCGCCCAAGCCAACGCGAAATGGTTGGTCCAAGCAGGCCGCCAAAGATGCCACTCCAGAAACCGTCGATCACTGTTAGCTCCTCATCACTTGCTATCAGTTACCAACCAATCCGTGAAGAGATGATCTTTACACCAAAGGTCCAAATAAGATCACTCCGACAACCAATCCAAATATTTGGCACGCAAATTTCTGCTCCGATGTCATTTTTTTTCTTCACCAGTTGCAAGGGCATAGGAACTTCACTTTCGTTGATTTAAACCAGCAGGCTGGCAGTCGGATCACTCTTTCTTCTCCGCGTCAAAGGTTGCACATACAAACACACACAGAACCGCCAGCAGACCTATGCCCATCGGCACCAAGAGACCTATCGGTGTAAAAGTAAACTCTCGCAATCGGGCGAGAGCCGCAGGGCCGCCGACATCCACCAGATCCTGTACGAACGAAAAGATATACACCGCAATTGTCACAATGAGGAATATCGTCGTATACCGATACTTCCTGGCCCAGCGCATGACTGCTGAACCAAAAAGTCCGCCAAAGACGCCGCTCCAGAAACCATCAAACATAAGCGCCTCCCAAATCACTGACTCAAGTTATGTTGCTGGACCGCGCTCTGCGCCGCCTTACCAGCAGTTTGGCTCAAAGCAAGTCCATTTGCCTGGATAACAAAGCCAGGAACCGTGGCAACATTCTTTGCCGAATTTGCGACACCCGCCCAGCTAAACATCGATGTTTTGAACATGCCGTTAATGGCACCGAAGGTCGAAGCAGCGGCGATTCCCGGTGCGGAAAAGCGTTCATTGAAACTTGCGCCGAAGTCTTGGCCACCTTTGTAGTCCCTGTAGGCTCCATATGCAGCTGATGCTGTATATAGCCCGCCTGAACTCGTCGCTCCAGTCAGCGCACCGGTTGTCAGCGAATATGCAGCCTGAGCGGCTTTATATGCGGCGAACGCCTCGGGACCGAGAGCGATTGCGGCGGCGGCACCCGCGGCCAGTCCGACAGCCGCTCCTGTTTGGGCGACGTTATCTGCGGCTGCGCCAGAGAGTTCCCCTTGTGCCTGGATCACAGCATTCAGCATTGCATCACTGCACTGCGCGCCGGCCCCACAAACCTGAGAAACCAGGTCCTTCTTCTTCTGATGAAGCATCTGGTTGTACAACTCGACGTTCGACGCCGTGGCCGCGCCTGCGGTGCCGCCGACGAGTACACCTCCGACGCCCGCCGCTACGTTCGCAGCGAGGTTGCCGAGCAGTTCCGAGCCCGTTTCTGATGCTACACCCTTCGAAAGGCTCTCAAGCTGCGCCGCCACCTTCGACGACAGGCCCGCCCCGGCAGCACCACCGATAGCCCCGAACGCGCTGCCGCCACCAAGGCCACCAATCAGCGCACCACCCGCCGCGTGCAGCAGCGCGCGGTTGTCGCCACCCTCGGCCCACGCGGCCTCTCCGGCCGCGTCACCGGCCTTCTGCGCCGCCTCCAGCTTTGATTCAGCATACGCGCCGATGCCTTGCGATACCGTCTGGCCCGCCGCCTGCGCGGCCTGCATCGTGTCGGCCTGCTGGTTCAGGATCGCGTTCACGTCCGGCGTTTTCGCAACCTTGCCGTTCGTGTTCGTTGTATCGCGCGACAGGTTCGCCACGTCCTGCGTCTGGCCCGCGCTGTTCGTCACGTTGATCGTGCCCGCGCTGATCGCGCTGCGCGTGGTTGCGCTCTCGTCGCCGCTTTCGTGCTGCGAGATCATCGGCGATACGCCCGGATGGCCGCTCACCGAACCTGGGCCAACCGCCTTGTTGGTGTTACTACCGAAGCCCACGCCCGCACTGATACCGTTGCTGGTCGCGGCGTAGTGCGACTGGTTCTGGATATCAAGGAGAGGTCTTGTCCAGGTTCATGAGCCGATGTGCAACAGTTCTGGTATGCACTTCATCGCCATCGAGACCAATGTGCTTGACCTCAACCCATCTGAGGTAGTCGTACAACTCGTCGACTGTTTTCTCCTCTCGAAGCATACGACTAATATCCTGGACGTATGAGTCGTATTCATCGTCCGCTTCCGGTGAATCGCCAACGCCAATGGGATCCCACTCCTTGAGCAGGACCTTTTTTACGTCCAGATCCAAACCAATAAACGTTCTCTTCATTTTTCAGGGTGCTCCGGGGATTACTGTGACGACCAGCCCAGTCTTTGAATTCGTGACCACCCGAACGTTGTTCACCGGATCATAGTATCCGGTTGTTCCGGGACGCGTAGGGTAGTTAACACCGTTTGCAATAGTGTTTTGCACCACTGAAGGCGGCACACCTCGACCCTGCATCTGGTCCATTGCATGAGCGGAGTAATCAACTCCGCCAATTGTAGCGGGCGCATTTGTCCCACGTGGCACGTCCATTGGACTACCGCTGACTCCCACAGGTGTACTCGGGTCCTTAGCACCCTTGCCAGCCGCTGCCGCCCCCGCAGCCAGCGCTGTCGAAGGCACGGTCGCGGCCTGGGTACCCGCTGGCACTTTGGCACCTGCCTGTCCCAGCATCGCGCGCTCCTTGTCGAGCGCCTGCTTCAGTTCCTGCGCCTCCTTCTTCGCCTCGGTGTCGTTCTTGTCGTTCGCGGCGTTGTACAGGTTCACGTTCGATGCCATCGCCGCGCCCGCCGTGCCACCAACCGCTGCGCCCGCAAGACCCGACGCAATATTCCCCGCCAGATTGCCGATCAGCGACGAACCGGCCGCACCCGATACCGAATCGCTGAGTCCCTTCATCTGGTCAGCCAGTTTCGAAGAAATCGCCGCGCCTGCTGCGCCGCCCACCGCACCGAACGCACCGCCACCCAGGCCACCGATCAACGCACCGCCCGCGAGGTGCAGGCCCGCTCTGGCATCGCCTCCCTCACTCCACGAATCGAAGTCTGCCAGCGCTGCCGACGCGCCTTCGAGGTCGCCATTCTTGTAGGCTGCTTTCGCCGCATCAAGCGCTTCATCACGCTTCATGTCCGCATACGCGCCGATGCCTTGCGATACCGTCTGGCCCGCCGCCTGTGCAGCCTGCATCGTGTCGGCCTGCTGGTTCAGGATCGCGTTCACGTCCGGCGTTTTCGCAACCGTGCCGTTCGTGTCCGTCGTGTCGCGCGACAGGTTTGCAACGTCCTGCGTCTGGCCCGCACCGTTCGTCACGTTGATCGCGCCTGCGCTGATCGCGCTGCGCGTTGTTGCGCTCTCGTCGCCGCTTTCGTTCTGCGAAATCATCGGCGAGACGCCCGGTGTGCCACTCACAGAACCCGGACCCGTTGCCTTGCCGGTGTTACCACCGAAGCCCACGCCTGCACTGATACCGTTGCTGTTGGCGCTGTAGTGCGACTGGTTCTGGATATCGCTAAACGTGAGCGTGCCGGTCGTCAGGCTGTTGTTCGACGCGGCGGCCGTGCTCGATATCACGCCGCCCGTCAGGTCCGTGTTGCCCTTGACGTTGATGTTGAACCCGCCATCTCCCGCATTGATGCCGGCCTGTTCGTTGACACCTGCATAGTTTGAATCGGCATGGCCGTTCTGCGCGCTGAAGCTGGCACTGCCGCCGCCCTGGCTGATCGTGAATCCGCCGCCCGTGCTGCTCTGGTGTGCGGCACTGTTCGTCACATCCTGCACACTCACAATATTCAGGTTGCCGCCCACGTCAGCCGCGATCTGCCTGCCATTGATCTGCGAGCCGATGACGTTCGTGTCCCCGCCCGATATCACCGTGACGCTGTTCGCGCCGTTTACATGCGAAGCATTCTGGACTGACGCGTCGCTGTTCGCATCGCCATGCGCGTTCGACATCGCCGCCGAGACGCCGAAGCCGCCGCCGAGCGTGTACTGCACGCCAACGCTTGCACTGCTGGAGCTGTTCGAATTGCGCGTCGAATCGGTGTCGGTCGTGTTGATGACGTTCACCTGGTTTTTCGCCGCCAGAATGACATCGTTCGCGCTGACGTTCGAGCCGGCGACAGTCAGGTCGCCATTCGTTGCCACGAATCCCGCCGTGCCGCCTGCCTGCACGCTGGAGCCCCGCTGCGTCGTCTGATCTTCCGACGACTGGCTTTCGCTTTTGCTCGATCCGATGCTGACCTTGATGCCGATGTCGGGCTTGCCACCATCGGCCAGGGTTTTCGCCCCCATACCCGCTATCGCCACATCGCCCGCCGCCGCAATGCTATGCAGCGCAGCCGCACGGTCATTGCCCGTGCTGGTCGAATTCTTCGCCGCCTGACTTTCCGAATACGCGTTGTTGATCGCATCGCCGACCGAACCCGCCAGACCAATCGTGAGGCCGCTGCTGCTGGTCTTCTGCGTCTGCGCCTGGTGCGAGGTATCGGTGGCCGCGTCGATGATGACGTTCGCCGCCGTGCCAGCGAGGTTCCTGCCTGCGACAAGATCGCTACCGGTGACGTGCAGGGTGTTGCCCGCCTGGATCGACAGGTCGCCGTTCAGCGAGCCGACCGTGCTCGCGTTGTTCGTGACACCCGATGCCTCACTGGTCGTCGCGAGCTTGTTGGTGCCGACCGTCACGCTCAGGCCGCTCGTCCCCAGGCCCGTGCGCGTCTCCTCATAGCTGCTGGACGACTGCATGGTGTCCTGTGACGTCGTGATATCCACGTCATGCGCAGCACTGAGCGCGACATCGTTCGTGCCGACAATCGTGCTGCCCTTGACGTTGATGTCGTTGCCACTGGCGATAGTCACGGCGTCTGCCGAAACCAGGCTGCCCTGCGAGAGCGTGGCGGTGGTGTGGCTCGAACTCGCCACATCCTTGCCGCTCACGATATTGCTGTGGCTGTGCTGTTCCTGCGAATTGTCGACATAGGTCGCGGTGGCCGCACCGATGTTGACGTTGTTCGCCGCCGCCAGCGTCGCCGTCCCCTGGTCGAGACTGATCGCGCTGCCGATGAGGTTGAGGTCGTGGCCCGATGCGACGGTCAGTGAATCTCCGGCATGGAGCGTCGTCCCTGTCAGGGTATCGGCCGAGGTATGCTGCGACGCTGAATAGCTGACGTGGCTATCGCTACCGGAACTGCTGCTGTCGACGGTAGAGTTCGCCTTCGCCGCCTGGAGCGTGACGTCGCCGTTCGCCGCAACCGCCCCGCCACCGCCCAGGTTGATATCAGCGCCCGTCGCGGTCAGGTTGCCGCCCACGCCGATCTGCGAGACGCCGCCTACGTTAATCGAACTGCCTGTCGTCTGGTTGAAGTCGGTATCCGATACGCCGTTCGCGCCCGCGACCACCTTATGCTCGCCGGTCTGCACCGAGCCGAGATCGTAGTTGCCGCCCACGGCCATGCCGAGGTTGCCGCCCACGTTCAGGTTGCCCGCGTTCTGCTCGACGTTGCCGGCCGTGACGATCACGGCATCGCCCGCCACGTTCAGGTTCGCAATCGGGCCAAGCGCGGTCGTGCTGCGTGTCGCGCCGGTTGCGCTGGCCTGATCAACGGTCTTGACCGCCGTGTTCAGCAACAGGTTGCCGCCCGCGTTCAGCGCGAGGCTGCCTGCATTCACCGTGGCCGAGGTCAGGTCCACATTGCCGGTGGTCGCCAGCGACATCAGGCCGCCGCTTTGCAGCTTGCCGAACGCGTTGTCGATCTGCTGGCCCTGGATCGACAGCGTATTGCCTGCCTGCATCGTGCCGCTATTCGTGAACGTCTGCGTGTTCTGAAGGTCGATGTCGGTCGCCGCAATCAACGGCCCGTTCATGTCCTGCTGGCTGGCCTTCGCGAGATAGACGACGGGTACGAGTACCTGTTGCCCGTTGACGGTCTCGGTCTGCATGATGATGACGTTACTCGTGAGCGCGGCCACCTGCTCAGCCGACAGGCTCATGCCGAGCGGCAGATCGAGCGACTTCGACAGCGACGCGCCCGCGTCGAGCAGAGCCTGATACATCGACTGAAGGTCGGTGTACGGACCGAGTACCGCCTTGCCGGTGAGCGACGTAATCTGGTTCCGGACCAGTTGCTGTTCGTAGAATCCATCGCCCAGGCGCTTCTCCGTCGTCTGCGGATTCAGGCCAAGCTGTTGCAGGTAGTAGTCGCTCGATATGAATGACTTCTGGTTCGTGAACGCCGGGTTGGTCTCGATCAGGTAGGTTGCGCCCGGTGCGCTCGCGGGGCTGAACAGTCCGCCTTGGGAAATCGAGAGGTTTTGCAGCACATTCTGCGCAGTCGCACTGGCGATGACCGCATTGACCAGACCGCCGCCGCTGACGCCGCCAACCGTCACGCCGCCCAGCGACTGGCCGGGCACAAGACCGGGCAAAGGCATCCCGGCGTTACCCGCCGTGTTATCGATGTTCACGCCCGTGCCGGAAAGCGTGCTGCCTGCGACAAACGTCGATTCGTAGCTCGGCAGCGCGTAGGTGCGGATGTCAGCCGGCGCGACCTGGTAGCCGCCCGGATTGGAGGTCACGAACGTCGCGTTGCCGAACGGCAACTGCCAGTTGTATTCGGTGTTGTCGTAATTGTTGTAGTGATACTGGCCTGAATAGGTTACCTGCAGGCCGGGCGCAAGTTGCCCGCGCCAGCTATTCTGGTCGAGCGTCACGGGCGCGGCGATGCTGCCAGCCGCAGCAACGGCGCTCCAGTAGTTCTGGAACGTGCCGACGTTCGACGCATCGAGGTTGCCCCCGGCGATGATCTGCGCCTGCGGGCTGATCCCCGTGATGAGGTTCGCGAGCGCCACGCCCGTATAGGTCGTGTACTGGTAGGTGCTGTTCCACTGGCCACCGTGCGGCGGATTGATCGGCATGCCACCTGGCTGGGCCTGCGCCGCGGCGATGGCGGCGGGATCGTAGTTGGAAGCATTCGGATCAAACTGGAGGCCCTGAACCTGCGGATTGCCCGGACCGCATGCCGCCATGTCGATGGCCGCGCAGCCAGACAGGCTGATACCCAGCGCCTGGACAAGCGGGGAACTCGCGTCCAGCGGCTCCACGTAGGCCCCGTCGGTCGTCATCACGCGCCGCGTGTTCGTAACCTGGGTCGCGTACAGCCCCATGTCGCCCGAGGACTGGATCAGCGCCGAGACGTTGTTGATCAGGTTCGCGTTGGTATAACTGCCGTCCGCGTTTTTTCCACCCGCCAGCACGACCTTGCCGAGACCGTAAATCGCGGTGGTCGCCTGCGTATCGGTCGTCGTGGTGTCGTCGCGGTTCTCGATATCGGGCGCGAGCAGTTCGAGCGTGCCGTTACTGTCCGTCGCACCGATCAGCGCGGTCGGCCCGACATTCGTGATCGATTGCGTGGCGTTCAGCGAGACGCTGCCGCCGACCATCACGCCCACGTTTTCCAGCGTGTTCGAATGCGTCGCGAGCGTGCCGCCCGCCATCATGACACCGCTGTTCCGGACATCGGCGGCATGGACGTTCAGGTTGTTCGCCGCCTCAACCAGCGCGCCGTTGCTGAACGCGCCCGGCAGGGTGAAGGACAGGTCATGACCGGCGTTGAACTGCACATCGGGCGTGGGCGCGAAATCGCCCTGAACGCTCACTGCCACGTCATGAGCCGCGCTGTAGGTACCACCGCCCGTCAGCGTCGCGGCATTCACGGACAGATCATGCGTCGCGCCAATCTGGCCGTTCGCGTTCGTCACCGCGCCGGTCGTCGTGATGGCAACGTCGCCAGTCCAGCCCGCAAAACTACCGATCCTGCCGCCGCTGTTGTCGACGGTATCCGCCTGAACCGCGAGGCTCGCGCCGCTCAGTTGACCGCCCTGGGTATTGGAGAGCGATGACGTGTCGACGGCCACATTACCGTTACCCGTCATGACACCGCCGCTGTTGACGATCTGGCTGCCGCCCTGCAAGGTCGCATCGCCCGTGCCGAGGTTGCTGATGAGACCGTTCGTATTGTCGATCGACGCAGCCTGAACGCCGAGCGTGCCCGCATCGCCCGCCGCGCCCGTGCCCGACTGGATCTGTCCGTTCGTATTCGTCAGCACGCCGCCACTGGCGAGCGAGAGGGACGTGAGCGAGCGCATCGCGCCCTGCGTATTGTTGATATTGCCTGCGATGCTCGCCGCGATATTGCCCTGCGCGGCGAACACGCCCGTCGCGTTGTTCAGACTCCCGGCCTGTGCGGCGATCTGACCGGCGGTGATGATCGTTCCGTGAACGTTCGAGATTGACCCGGCACCGTTACCCGGCGTAATCGTCAGCGTGCCGGTACCCGCATGCGTAATCGTGCCGCCGTCGTTGTCGAGCGCGGCCGGTGCAAGAGTCAGGTCCGTGCTGTTGGTCTGGAGTGTGCCGCCTGCCGAGTTGTCGAGCGTACCGGTCACGTCGAGCGTCGTCGCGCCGGTTCCGGTCTGCGTGATCGTGCCGCCGTGGTTGACGAGATTCGTTCCGTGCAGCGCAATCTGATTCGCGCTGATCGCGCCCGAGCTGTTGTCGATTGTCGTGGCACTTGCGCTCGCCAGCTGGCCGGCTGCGATCGTGCCGGAACTGGTCAGCACCGTGCCCGCCGAGACGGTCGTGTTGCCGTTGGCGGCCAGGATGCCACCATTGAATAGCGTCTGCACGGCGCGGGCGATCAGCGACTGCACTGCCGTGATCGAGCCCGCGTTGGCAAGCTGCCCGGCCTGCGCGGTCACGCTCCCGTTGCCGCCGATGGTGCCGCCCGCGCCGTTGTTCAGCAGGCCCGTCGTGAAGACGCTCAGGCCATCGCCATTGAGTGAGGCGATGTGTCCTGCCGTATTGTCGAGGCTGCCTGCGTTCGCCGTTAGCGCCCCCGCCGCCTGCATCGTGCCGCCCGCGTTCGACACAGCACCTGTCACGTTAGCCGTCAGCGGACCACCCGAAACGATCTGGCCGTTGCGGTTCGAGAGTGCGCCAGCCGTGATGGTCTGTGCGCCGCCCGACGACATTGCGCCGCTGTCGTTCGTGAGTGTGCCTGCCGCACGAGCGTCGAGCGTGCCGCCCGCCGTCGTGGTCGCGCCCGACAGGTTCAGGTCACCGCTGTTCGCAGCGAGTGAAAGCGCGCCATTCGCCGAACTGGTCGCGCCCGCGAGATTGACCGCCGCGCCGCTCACGCTCGCATTGCCGCCTGCCACATTGCGGCCGGTTGAGGTGACAGCGCCGGATGCGCTCACGTTCAGGTCGCCCGTCCGCGCGAGCGAGCCGTCGCCGTTCACGCCCGCCGCGAGCGCGCCAGTTGAATTCACGCTGGCGGCGTTGACGGTTGTATTTTGCTGCGCGGCCACCATGCCGCTGTTCGTGACCGTACCGCTGGCCGAGAGAATCGCGCTTTGCTGCGCGTAGGTCGTGCCGCTGTTCTGGATATCGCCAGCGGTGGCGGCAAGATTGCCGCTCGCGCTGGTCTTGCCGGCGAGGGACAACAGGCCGTTCGATTGCAGCGTCAGGTCGCCCGCCTGCGCGGCGATTACGCCCTGGTTCGAAACACCTACACCGTACTCGTTGCTCGCCAGAAAAATCCGCCCGCTGTACATGCCGCCCAGCTGGCTCACGTCAATCGAGACGGCCGGTGCGGGTCCGTCGCCCGCAATCGGCGTGAACGCCAGTGAGTCGTGACCGATCTGGTTTGCGCCGGTGATGACATTCAGGTTTTTCCCGGCGTACACCTCCGCATTGATCTGCACCGCTCGGGCCAGCAGGTCAACCTGATCCACAGTCGAGCCGTCGAGTCCCGCTCCCTGCACGGTGATGTTGCCGCGAGTCACATTAAAACCGGTGAGCGAACCATCCGGGGCAAAGTTCGGCGTGCCTGTCGTCAGAACGGCGCGCGAGGTATTCAGAAAGCCGCCGCCGTTCACCGAAATGCCGGAACCGTTAGCTATCACCACCTCTGCGCGTTGTCCTGCCACTTCGAGCATGCCGTTGATCTGACTCGCCGCGCTGCTGTTGACCTGGTTCACGATGATGCGTGCAGCCTGGTTCGCCCCGAAGTTCGGGTTGCCGTTGATCTGCCCGGCCTGCTGCGTGCCCGTTATCACGGGTGAATTGTTCAGAATCGCGCCTGAACGTGAGACGTCAAATTGCGAATAGGTATTCAGTGATACGCCACCACTCCCCGAGGGCCGGTTCACGTTCACCTGTGGTAACCCGTTCGCCGTACTGATCACGTTCGGCGCGTTCGCGCCAGAGGGGACGATCTGTGCGTCCGACAGAGCGGGAGCGAATCCGGCGAGCACCAGCACGGCAAAGGCCACGTGGCGCGCCGCGAACTGCATGATGGAAACCGGAGTGCAAGGCGCGCGGGTTTCGCCGTCACCGGTCCGGCCATGGGCGACGGCTGTTTCTGCGACGGCAACGAGCATGCCCCGACAGCGGCTGAATACCAGCCGGAAGATATTCTTATTCATTTTGCATGACGCTTTTTTTGGCTATCTTCCGAAGATAGGCCAACATGCTTTTCAGATCTGTCAGGCAATGTTAATGAATGCGCGATGACAACGGATTTTCGAAAATCGGATCGGTCTGATGGACGTTTTTTTTCGGAAATATGTGGATTCGAATATCCGTCAGCTGACTACCGGTTTTACTGCGACGCAGACGGAAAGGCGGCATCGGGCCGCCTTTGCCGTCAGGGATCAACCCGTTCGTGCTTCGTCGCGAGAGCGCTCAAAGCCGCCAGACTGTCGCCTGCGCTTTGTGCCACGTCGTCGAGAAGGTCTGCCACATCACGACGCGTGAGTCGCCGGTTCGGAAGGTCCTTCGCGTCGAGCCTCAGAGCGGTGAACAGTTCGTGATCGCAGTCATTGATGCGCCGGTAGTCTTCCCCGATATGGACCAGGACTTCCAGCAGCCGGCGCTGTTCGTGTCTTTCCTATGCGGTTACGGAAAGATTCCTGATTATTGATTCGCAAATATGACGCGATATTCGAGTTGCCGCCCTTGCCGTTCGCAAAGATGGAAAGCGGCCAAAGCCCTCACCCCGCCGAAGGTCAAAATCAAAACCTCATCATCAACTTCAACAACGCATTCACGCGTCTCCCATACGGCGGCGAGATCAGCCCACGCGCGTTGAGGCGCGCCTGCATGAGCACAGGCTTCATCTTCGAAAAAGTAACGAACCCCTCATACCCGTGGTACGCCCCCATCCCACTCGCCCCAACGCCGCCGAAAGGCAAACTCTCACAGGCAAGCTGCATCAGCGTCTCATTAATCGCCATGCCACCGGCAATAGTTTCGAGCGTGACACGCTCAATAGTCCGCGCATCGTCGGCATAGAGATAAAGCGCCAGCGGCCGCGGCCGCGCATTGATCCATGCGATCGCATCATCGAGCGTGTCATACGGCACGAGCGGCAACAGCGGCCCAAAAATCTCCTCCTGCATCAGCGCGCATTCGTTCGGCGCGCCGGTCACGGCGATCAGCGGAAAGCGCCGGCTCGCGGCATCGGGCGTCGCGTCGGTCAGCGCATGCAACTGCGCACCCGCAGCCCGCGCTTCGTCCGCGAGACGTTCGAGCCGCTCGAAGTGCCGCGCCGAAATGATCGACGTGTAGTCCGGGTTCTGCGCGAAATTCGGGTACATCCTCGCCATTCGCACGCGCGCCCGTTCGATGAACGCCTGCTCCTTGCCGCGCGGCACCAGCACGTAGTCGGGCGCGATGCAGGTCTGCCCGGCATTCAGCGTCTTGCCGGCGATCAGGTTGTCGACCGCGTTGTCGAAACGCGCATGCGCGCCGATCAGCGCCGGCGACTTGCCGCCGAGTTCGAGCGTGACCGGCGTCAGATGCTCGGCCGCCGCGCGCATCACTTCGTGGCCGACCTTCGTCGAGCCGGTGAACAGCAGATGATCGAACGGCTGCGCGCTGAACGCGGCCGCGAGCGCCGCGTCGCCGTTGACGACCGCGACGTGATTGCGCGCGAAGGTCTGGCCGATCAGCAACTCGAATAGCGCCGAGGTGCGCGGCGTCAGCTCGGACATCTTGATGATCGCGCGATTGCCGGCCGTCAGCGCGCTGATCAACGGCCCGACCGCGAGCAACACGGGGTAATTCCACGGCACGATGATGCCGACCACGCCGAGCGGCTGCGGCACCACCTTCGCGCGCGCCGGCAGCAGCCATTTGTTGGTGCGGCGGCGCTGCGCTTTCATCCAGCGCTTGCCGTGACGCAGCGCGGCGTCGATCTCTTCCTTCACGAGCAGGAATTCGGCGAGCAGCACTTCTTGCTTCGCGCGATTGCCGAAGTCCGCGTGCATCGCATCGGCGAGCGCGTTGCGATTGTCGAGCATCAGCTTGCGCAGCGCGCGCAGATGCGTCGCGCGCGTGTCCCACGACGGATACGGCGCGCGCAGATGCGCGTGACGTTGATCGCGCAGCAGCGCTTCGAGCGCGGCGACTCCCGCCAGATCATTCTTCATGTGAGTCCACTCCCTGATGGATGACGATGCGCGTTGAACGCGCTTATTGGTTTGAGCTTGCGTCGGTGTTGCGAGCGGAGCGCTCGAGGTTTGCGGACCCGCCGCGCTTACGTGGGAAAGGCGCGCTCGATGATCGCCGCGTGATCGAACGTGGCCGGCAGCGTGCCATACACGCGACCGCTTTCGCCGCAGCCGTCGGCGACACGCGTCGCGATGAACGCGGCGGCGACCGCCGCGGGCGCGTGCTGGGCGAGCAGCGTCGCCTGGGCGAGCAGCACGATCTGCTGCGCGATACGTCGTGCCGACGCCTCGCGCTGTTCGGCTGGCCCGTTCAGCGTTGCGGCGAGACGCGCGAGCGCCGTCCCCAACGCCGGATGCGCGCGCGCGACGTCCTGCCAGGCGGCGAACAGCGCTTGCGCGGCTTGCGGCTCGCGCTCCATCGCGCGCAGCACGTCGAGGCACATCACGTTGCCCGAGCCTTCCCAGATCGAGTTGACCGGCGCCTCGCGATAGAAGCGCGCCATCGGCCCGGTTTCGACGTAGCCGTTGCCGCCCCACACTTCCATCGCCTCACCGGTGAATTCGAGCGCGCGCTTGCAGACCCAGTACTTCGCGGCCGGCGTAACGATGCGCCGCCACGCGCGTTCGGCCGATGAAGCCGACGACGCGTCGGCGGATTCCTCGAAGGCGCGTGCGAGACGCATGAACAGCACCGTCGCCGCTTCCGATTCGAGCGCGAGATCGGCAAGCACGTTGCGCATCAGCGGCTGCTCGGCAAGGTGCCGGCCGAACGCGCTGCGATGCCGCGCATGATGGATCGCCTGCACGAGCGCGGCGCGCATCAGCGCGGCGCTGCCGATCACGCAGTCGAGCCGCGTGTAGTTCGCCATCTCGATGATGGTCGGCACGCCGCGTCCTTCGTCGCCGATCATCACGCCGTATGCGTCGAGAAATTCGACTTCGCTGCTTGCGTTGGAACGGTTGCCGAGCTTGTCCTTCAGGCGCTGGATCTGCACCGCGTTCTTGCTGCCGTCCGGCGCGAAGCGCGGCACGAAGAAGCACGACAGTCCCTCGTGCGTGCCGGTGCGCGCGAGCACCAGATGCGCGTCGCATTGCGGCGCCGAGAAAAACCACTTATGACCGATGAGCCCGTAGGCGCCGCCGCGCCCGCCGGCAGCGTCGAGCGCATGCGCTCGCGTCTGGTTGCTGCGCACGTCGGAGCCGCCCTGTTTCTCGGTCATGCCCATGCCAATCATCATCGAGCGCTTCTGCGTGAGCGGCACGTCGCGCGGATCGTGCTCGCGCGTGTACAACTGCTCGCGCAGTGTGTCGAACAACGCGGACTCGCGCTGCAACACCGGAATGCTCGCGAAGGTCATCGTCAGCGGACACAGCGAGCCGGATTCGATCTGCGCATGCATGAAGTAGCCCGCGCAGCGCGCGGCCATCGCGCCGCTTCGCGGATCGGAAAACGGCAGCGCGTGCAGTCCTTCGCGGCGCAGCAGCACGAGCAGTTCGTGCCACGCGGGATGAAACTCGAGCGCGTCGATGCGCTCGCCGCGCGGACTATGCGTGACCAGCTCCGGTGTATGACGGTTGGCGAGATCGGCGAGCGCGAGCGTGTCGGGCGTCGTCAGCGCCGCGCCGTGTCGCAGCAGCGCCTCGCGATGCCAGCTCGCGCCGTCGCGATCGACGGCCGCGCTCAAGGCGGCGTCGCTCGCGAACAGGTTGTAGTCCGCGAGCGCAGGCGCCTGATTCGTCACCTCGTGAGTCTGGCCGAAGCCGTGCCGTTCCATCTGCTGTCTCCGTGCTTTCGCTATTGTGCGCCGCTTTGCCGACGGCATCCGCGATGTGTTTCGACGCATTTGTTCGAGCGCCGCGCGTGATGCCGGATGGGGGAGAAAGGCGCGCGCCGCGCCGTGTTTGCGTGCCGCGCGCGGCCCGTGCGCGCCTTTCATCATAGGGGCGCGATGCCGCCGGCGTTTAGAGGAATCGTTCTGTCAGTAAGCCGCCGCAGCCCCAAAACGCTCCCTACAATGCGCAGAAAACACACGTAGACAAGTGTGCACGAGACAGGGTCCGCGAGCAACGCGGCCCATCAGGAGGAGCGCATGCAATACGACTACATCATCGTCGGTGCGGGCTCGGGTGGCTGCACGCTCGCGAGCCGTCTCGCGGATAGCTGTCCCGACGCGACCATCGCGTTGATCGAAGCCGGTCCGCATACCGAGCGCAATCTGCTGGTGAACATGCCGGTCGGCGTCGCGGCCGTGGTGCCGAACCGGCTGAAGACCAACTACGGCTACCTGACCACGCCGCAGCCGGGGCTCGCCGGTCGCCAGGGCTATCAGCCGCGCGGCCGCGGTTTCGGCGGATCGAGCGCGATCAACGCGATGATCTATACGCGCGGCCATCCGCTCGATTACGACGAGTGGGCGCGGCTCGGCTGCGACGGCTGGTCGTGGGCCGAGGTGCTGCCGTATTTCCGCCGCGCCGAAGACAACGAGCGCGGCGCCGATGCGTGGCATGGCGAGGCCGGTCCGCTGACGGTGTCCGATCTGCGCTTCAAGAATCCGTTTTCAAAGCGCTTCGTGCAGGCCGCGCTCGAAGCGGGCTACAAGGCGAACGACGATTTCAACGGCGCGGACCAGGAAGGCATCGGTTTCTATCAGGTCACGCAGCGCGACGGACGCCGCTGCAGCGTTGCGCGCGCGTATATCTACGACCGGCCGCGCGCGAACCTGCACGCGATCGCCGATGCAACCGTGCTGCGCGTCGTGTTCGACGGCAAGCGCGCGAGCGGCGTCGAGATCGCGCGCGGCGGCCGGATCGAAACGCTCGCCGCGCGCGCCGAGGTCGTGCTCGCCGCAGGCGCGTTCAACTCGCCGCAGCTACTGATGTGCTCGGGTATCGGGCCGGCCGCGCATTTGCGCTCGCTCGGCATCGACGTGCTGCACGATGCACCCGAAGTCGGCCAGAACCTGACCGATCACATCGATTTCACGATCAACAAGCGGGTGAGGTCGATCGAGCCGGTCGGTTTCTCGGTGCGCGGCGTCGCGCGGATGTTGCCGCAATTCGTCACGTTCATGCGGCACGAGCGCGGCATGCTGTCGAGCAACGTCGCCGAGGCGGGCGGGTTTCTGAAGACCCGGCCGACGCTCGAGCGGCCCGATCTGCAATTGCATTTCTGCGCGGCGATCGTTGACGATCACAACCGCCATATGCACTGGGGCCACGGCTATTCGCTGCACGTGTGCGTGCTGCGTCCGCATAGCCGCGGCTCCGTGACGCTCGCGAGCGCCGATGCGCGTGTCGCGCCGCTGATCGATCCGCGCTTTCTGAGCGATGCGCGCGACCTCGATCTGCTCGTCGAGGGCGCGAAGATCGCGCGGCGCATTCTCGACGCGCCGTCGCTCGCGCTTCATGGCGGCGAGGAGTTGTACACGCGGCCGGGGCAATCGGACGCCGAACTGCGCCAGACGATCGCCGAGCGCGCGGACACGATCTATCACCCGGTCGCGACCTGCCGGATGGGCGGCGACGCGCGCTCGGTCGTCGATCCGCAATTGCGCGTGCGCGGCGTAACGGGGTTGAGGATCGTCGATGCGTCGGTGATGCCGACACTGATAGGCGGCAACACCAATTCGCCGACGGTGATGATCGGCGAACGGGCGGCGGAGCTGATCGCGGCGAGCCGGCGACAGGGAGCGGGGATCTCGGCGCAGGCGGTTTGATCGCCGCTGACGACGGGTTCGGGAAACGCGGCGGCGCAATGCAACCGCCCGCCGCGCGTCACTCGTGCGCGGGTAGCTAAGCTTCGTCCGGCGCTGCGATTCCGTTGAAGCCGATTCCCGGTCCGAGCATGAAATCGTCGCTGACGTGCGTCGGCAGCGTTTCGCGCGCGACGTCGAGCCATGCGCGCGCCGCGTGCGACAGATAGCCGTTGCGGCGCCAGCCGATCGCCATTTCCCACGGGATCTCCGGTTCGACGACCGGTCGGCAGGTGAACTGCGCGGGGTCGAGCCGGCGGCAATAGGGCGCCGGCAGCAGCGCGATGCCGACGCCGGCCAGCACCAGCGCCGCCATGAAGTCCCAGTGCCCGCTACGCCCGACGATAGCCGGCGCAAACCCCGCCGCGCGGCACGCGTTCAGCACGACGTCGTTCAACGCGAGGCTCTCGCCGTAAAACACGAACGGCTCGTTCGCGAGCTGCGCGAGCGGCACCTCGTTCAACGCATCCCAGCGCGAGCCGGTGCGCGCGACGAGCCACAGCAACTGGCGCGACATTGGCAGCACGTCGATGTTGTCGGGATCGACCGGCTGCAGCACCCCGCCGAGTTCCAGCTCGCCGTTGATCAGCGCGGCTTCGATTGCGCGCGATCCCTGCTCGAACAGCTTCAGCTCGATCTTCGGATAGCGCTGGCGGAACGCGGCGATTGCGGGGGTGAAGAGCTCGCCGCCCATCGGCGGGATGCCGATTGCGAGTTCACCGCGCCCAAGGGTGTCGAGATCGTTCAGTTCGGCCTGCAGTTGCGCGTGCGCGGCGAGCACGTCCTGGCCGCGCTGATAGACGATCCGGCCGACGTCGGTCAGCACCATCTGACGGCCGTCTCGCAGCAGCAGCGGCGAGCCGATTTCATCTTCCAGCGACTTGACCATCTTGCTGATGGTCGGCTGCGTGACGAACATCTGCTCGGCGGCGACCGTGAAGCTCTGTTGACGGACCACTTCGACGAAATAGCGCAGCGCGCGGAGTTCCATGATCGCGGCCTCCAGAATTCCAGTTTGGAATGGTTTCGATGATTGTAAGTCATTTTGTTTATGGCGCGATGCGCCCCATACTGAGTGCCTTCCGAGTCAGCCAGGGAATGCCATGTCCGCCCCAGTTTTCGCCCGTTCCGTGCCTCCCGCCGATGGCGGTTCGAGCGGCGGCGCGGGTGGCTTCGGCCGGGTTGCACGCATCGCCGTGCAAAGCGCCGCGATCGCCGTGCTGTGGATGGGCGCGGATTTCATCGTGCGCCGGCTGCATCTGCCGGTGCCGGGCGGCGTGCTCGGCCTCGTCGTGCTGCTCGCGCTGCTGTTCGGCGGCGGCGTCGCGCCGCGCTGGGTCAAGGCCGGCGCGGACTGGCTGCTGTCCGACATGCTGCTGTTCTTCATTCCGGCCGCGGTCGCCGCCGTGCAATACGGCGGCCTGTTCCGCGCGGACGGCTGGCGCCTCGCGCTGGTCGTGATCGCCGGCACGCTGATGGTGATGGTCGCGGTGGCGTTCGCCGTCGATCAGGCCGCGCGCGTCGAACGACGTTTCGCGCTGCGCCGGGTGCGGGTTGCGCGCGAGGCAGGCAGTCTGTCGCGCGAGCGCCGATGAACCCGCACTTTTTCGCTTCGCTGCTGGCCGACGACGCCTCTCGCCTGATCGCGGCAGGCTGCCTCGTGCTGACGATCGCGCTGTATTTCGCGTCGAAGGCGTTGTATGCGCGCGTGCGCTCGCCGTGGCTCACGCCGATGCTGACCGTGCCGGCCGCGCTCGTTGCGATCGTCGCGCTCGCGCACATTCCGTATTCGCTGTACTTCGAGGACACGCGCTGGCTGATGTGGCTGCTCGGCCCCGCGACGGTCGCGTTCGCCGTGCCGATCTACGAGTACCGCGCACTGCTGAAGCGCCACTGGATCTCGCTGTCCGTCGGCGTGACGGTGGGCATTCTGGTCGGCGTCGGCGGCTCTCTGATGCTCGCGAAGCTGCTGCATCTGTCGCCGGAATTGCAGCGCAGCCTGATGACACGCTCGGTGTCGACGCCGTTCGCGCTCGCCGTGTCCGACCGGATTCACGCGCCGAAGGACCTGAGCGCGCTGTTCGTGATCGCGACGGGCGTCTGCGGCATGCTGTTCGGCGAACTCGTGCTCGCGTTCATGCCGCTGCGCACGCGGCTCGCGCGCGGCGCGCTGTTCGGCGCGGCCGCGCACGGCGTCGGCACCGCCAAGGCACGCGAGATCGGCAGCGAGGAGGGCGTGGTGTCCAGCCTGACGATGATGATCGCCGGCGTCGCGATGGTGCTGCTCGCGCCGATGCTGGGGCTGCTGCCGATCTGAACCAGCGCGCCACGCCATCCCGCGCACGCCGAAGTCATGTCGATTTGCTACAATCGCCGTTCGTCTTCGAGGAGCGTTGCGACGGGTACCGCGAATCCGCATTCGCCGGCCGCCCGCCAGGCTCGAAGGCTTCAATCGGCAGCATGGAATGCGCATCACGCGAATCCGTGCGTCGACTCAAACCGCGCTCACGTCACATTTCTAGTCAATTTCTTAGAAAGGAGGGCGTGATGAACGCCGCAGTCATCGATTCCCAAAAGCAGGATTACGTTGTTGCCGACATGTCGCTCGCCGCTTGGGGCCGCAAGGAACTCACGATCGCCGAGACCGAAATGCCCGGCCTCATGCAAACGCGTGAAGAGTACAAGGCGCAGCAGCCGCTGAAGGGCGCGCGCGTCGCCGGCTCGCTGCACATGACGATCCAGACCGGCGTGCTGATCGAGACGCTGACCGCGCTCGGCGCCGACGTGCGCTGGGCCTCGTGCAACATCTTCTCGACCCAGGACCATGCTGCCGCCGCGATCGCGCAGGCCGGCACGCCGGTGTTCGCGTTCAAGGGCGAATCGCTCGACGAATACTGGGAGTTCTCGCACCGCATCTTCGAATGGCCGAACGGCGAGTTCGCCAACATGATTCTCGACGACGGCGGCGACGCAACGCTGCTGCTGATCCTGGGCTCGAAGGCCGAAAAAGACCGCTCGGTGATCGCCAAGCCGACCAACGAGGAAGAGATCGCGCTGTACAAGTCGATCGCCGCGCACCTCGAGATCGACCCGACGTGGTACTCGAAGCGCCTCGCGGCGATCAAGGGCGTCACCGAAGAAACCACCACCGGTGTGCATCGTCTTTACCAGATGGAAAAGGAAGGCCGTCTGCCGTTCCCGGCCATCAACGTCAACGACTCGGTCACGAAGTCGAAGTTCGACAACCTGTACGGCTGCCGCGAGTCGCTCGTCGACGGCATCAAGCGCGCGACCGACGTGATGATCGCGGGCAAGATCGCGGTCGTGGCCGGCTACGGCGACGTGGGCAAGGGCTGCGCGCAATCGCTGCGTGGTCTGGGCGCGACCGTGTGGGTCACCGAAATCGATCCGATCTGCGCACTGCAAGCGGCGATGGAAGGCTACCGCGTCGTGACGATGGAATACGCGGCGGATAAAGCCGACATCTTCGTGACCGCGACCGGCAACTACCACGTGATCAACCACGATCACATGAAGGCGATGCGTCATAACGCGATCGTCTGCAACATCGGCCACTTCGACTCGGAAATCGACGTTGCGTCGACCCGTCAGTACCAGTGGGAAAACATCAAGCCGCAAGTCGACCACATCATTTTCCCGGACGGCAAGCGCGTGATCCTGCTGGCCGAAGGCCGTCTCGTAAACCTCGGCTGCGCGACGGGCCACCCGTCGTTCGTGATGTCGAACTCGTTCACGAACCAGACGCTCGCGCAGATCGAACTGTTCACGCAGGGCGCGAAGTACGAAAACAAGGTGTACGTGCTGCCGAAGCATCTCGACGAGAAGGTTGCGCGTTTGCACCTGGCGCGTATCGGCGCGAACCTGACCGTGCTGTCCGACGCGCAGGCCGGCTACATCGGCGTCGACAAGAACGGTCCGTTCAAGCCGAACCACTATCGCTACTAAGTAGGCGGCCGCCCGCGGGTTCGAGGCGCGCTTCGCGCGCCCGGCCAAGCGGACGGCGGTGAAAAGTTTGACGGTCTGATCTCGGGGCGGCGCACAATGCGCCGCTTTGTTCGACAGCGCCGCTTTTCATTTGCTGGACATCTTCCCCGCACAGGTGCTTACAAGGAGTTCTAACATGACCGTGCTGCTGACCTGGCTCATCAACGCGCTCGCGCTGCTGATCATCACCTACATCGTTCCGTCGATCCACATCCGCAGCTTCGGCACCGCGCTGATCGTCGCTATCGTGCTCGGTCTCATCAATGCGGTGATTCGGCCGGTACTGATCCTGCTGACGCTGCCCGTCACGATCCTCACGCTCGGACTCTTCATTCTGGTCGTCAATGCGCTGTGCTTCTGGCTGGCCTCGTCGCTGTTGAAGGGCTTCGAGGTGTCGGGCTTCTGGTCGGCGTTCTTCGGCTCGATCCTGTACAGCATCGTGTCGTGGCTGCTGTCCGCGCTCATTTTCGGCAACCGCAGTCTCGGTTGACCTTATTGACTATGAATCCGATCGAACTCTCATTCGAATTCTTCCCGCCGAAAACGCAGGAAGGCATCGACAAACTGCGCGCGACCCGCGCGCAACTCGTGTCGCTAAAGCCGAAGTTCGTGTCCGTCACGTTCGGCGCCGGCGGCTCGACCCAGCAAGGCACGCTCGATACCGTCATCGACATGGCGAAGGAAGGGCTCGAGGCGGCGCCGCACCTGTCGTGCATCGGCTCGTCGAAGGAAAGCCTGCGCGCGATTCTTAACGAGTACCGCGCGCACGGCATCCGCCATATCGTCGCGCTGCGCGGCGATCTGCCCTCGGGCATGGGCGCGGTCGGCGAGCTGCGCTATGCATCGGAGCTCGTCAGCTTCATCCGTGCCGAGTTCGGCGACTGGTTCTGGATCGAGGTGGCCGGCTATCCGGAATACCATCCGCAGTCGCGCTCGCCGCGACACGATCTGGAGAATTTCGCGCGCAAGGTAAAGGCCGGCGCGAACTCGGCGATCACGCAGTACTTCTTCAACGCGGACGCGTACTTCCGTTTCGTCGACGATGCGCGCCAGCTCGGCGTCGACGTGCCGATCGTGCCCGGCATCATGCCGATCACGAACTTCTCGCAGCTGATGCGCTTCTCCGAAATGTGCGGCGCCGAAGTGCCGCGCTGGATCGCGCGCCGGCTCGAGAGCTTCGGCGATGACCGCGAGTCGATCCGCGCGTTCGGGCTCGACGTGGTGACGGATCTGTGTCAACGGCTCGTCGACGCGAAGGTGCCGGGTCTGCACTTCTATACGCTGAACGCGGCCACGTCGACCAAGGCGATCTGCGAACGGCTCGCCGTTTAACGGCTATGCCCGCGCGGCTGCAAAGGCCGCGCGGTCCCCGCCACCCCGGCGCGGGTCTCGAATTTGTCCCAAATAGCGTGGTAAGTCCCTGTTGAAGCTCATTTTTGGGCTGTCTATCATCGAAAAGCAGCTACCCCGGCTGCTGTGCGGAGGACGATATGACAGTGACAAGAATGACTGCGGCACACCGACTGTTCGCGCTTCACCAGTTCTGCCTGCCGGCTCTCGCCGCGCTCGCGGTCGCCACCAGCGGCCTCGCGCCCGCCGCGTCGCAGGCGGCCTCGCTGCCCGACAAGACGCTGATTTTCTGCTCCGAAGGCAGCCCGGCGGGCTTCGATACCGCGCAATACACGACCAGCGTCGAGTTCAGCGCCGGCTCGTACACGGTCTATAACCGGCTGGTCGAATTTGCGCATGGCAGCACGGACATCGAGCCGGGACTTGCCGAAAAGTGGGACGTGTCGCCCGACGGCCTCACCTATACGTTCCATCTGCGCCGCGGCGTCAAATTCCAGACCACGTCGTATTTCAAGCCGACCCGCGAATTCAACGCGGACGACGTCGTGTTCACCTTCGAGCGCATGC
Organism: Paraburkholderia sp. BR10923; assembly: GCF_040948765.1. Classification (NCBI taxonomy): domain Bacteria; kingdom Pseudomonadati; phylum Pseudomonadota; class Betaproteobacteria; order Burkholderiales; family Burkholderiaceae; genus Paraburkholderia; species Paraburkholderia sp. BR10923. The sequence goes on from NZ_JBFPKO010000003.1 coordinate 497,802, forward strand.
TCGATCCCGAGAATCCGTTCCGCAAGGCGTATCCGGTCAATTTTCCGTACTTCAACGACCTCGGTCTCGCGAAGAACATCGCCAAAATCGAGAAGGTCGATCCGTACACGGTGCGCTTCACGCTGAAGGAAGTCGACGCGCCGTTCCTGCAGCAGATCGCGATGCCGTTCGCGTCGATCCTGTCGGCTGAATACACGGATCAGCTGCTGAAGGCGGGCAAGGCGTCCGACATCAACCAGTACCCGGTCGGCACCGGTCCGTTCATCTTCCGCAGCTATACGAAGGACGACACCATCCGCTTCGACGGCAATCCCGACTACTGGAAGCCGGGCGTCGCGAAGGTCGGCAAGCTGATCTTCGCGATCACCGTCGATCCGGCCGTGCGCCTGCAAAAGCTCAAGCGCGGCGAATGTCAGGTGATGTCGTATCCGCGCCCGGCCGACATCCCGACCGTGAAGGCCGATGGCTCGCTCGCGATGCCGAGCGAAGTGGGCTTCAACCTCGGCTATATCGCGTACAACACGAGCAAAAAGCCGCTCGATAACGTGCTCGTGCGCCGCGCGCTCGACATGTCGGTCAACAAGAAGGCGATCATCGAAGCGGTCTATCAGGGTGCGGGCCAGCTCGCGACCAACCCGATGCCGCCGACGCAATGGGGCTACGACAAGAGCCTGAAGGACGCACCGTACGACGTCGACAAAGCGAAAGCGCTGCTGAAGGAGGCCGGCTACCCCGACGGCTTCGAACTGACGCTGTGGGCGATGCCGGTGCAGCGCCCGTATAACCCGAACGCGCGCCTGATGGCCGAAATGCTGCAGTCTGACTGGGCGAAGATCGGCGTCAAGGTGAATATCGCCACGTACGAGTGGGGCGAGTACATCCGCCGCGCGCACGCCGGCGAGCATCAGGCGATGCTGATCGGCTGGACCGGCGACTACGGCGACCCCGACAACTGGCTCGGCGTGTTGCTCGGCTGCGACGCGGTCAACGGCAGCAACTTCTCGAAGTGGTGCTACAAGCCTTACGACGACCTGATCAAGCAGGGCCGCAGCACCACCAAGATGCCCGATCGGCTGAAGGCCTACACCCAGGCTCAGGAAATCTTCAAGGACCAGGTGCCGTTCACGCCGATCGCGCATTCGACCGTGTATCAGCCGATCAGCAAGAACGTGACGGGCTTCAAGATCGATCCGTTCGGACCGACGCAATTCCTGGAGGTCGGGGTGAAGTAAGCGGGCGCGGCGCGCTTTTTGCGCCGCTTTCGACGCCGGGCGGCTCGAATGGGCCGTCCGGACCGCGACAGTACCGTGGCAAAACGTTTGCACGAAGTGTTTCCTATCGTCAACAGAGGGATTTTGCTCCGCTTGGTGGCCGGCCCAAGCTCAAGTAATATCCCGCTACGCCGGCGCAAGCCGGCCCTGAACCTGGAGGAAACATGAAGCAAAACAATCTGTTGCGCGTCGCGCGTGTGTCTACGCTCGTCGCTGCCGCAGCGGCATCCCTGCTTGGCGTCACGAGCGCGCAGGCCGCTGGGATTCCGAACAAAACCCTCGTTTACTGCTCGGAAGGCAGTCCCGCGGGTTTCGATCCGGCCCAATACACGACGGGCGTCGACTTCACGGCCAACACGTTCACCGTCTATAACCGCCTCGTCGAATTCGAGCGCGGCGGCACCAAGGTCGAGCCCGGCCTCGCCGAGAAGTGGGACGTGTCGCCCGATGGCAAGACCTACACGTTCCATCTGCGTCACGGCGTGAAGTTCCAGACCACCTCGTTCTTCAAGCCGACGCGCGAATTCAACGCGGACGACGTGGTGTTCTCGTTCCAGCGCATGCTCGACCCGAACCAGCCGTTCCGCAAGGCGTATCCGGTGCAGTTCCCGTACTTCACCGACATGGGCCTCGACAAGCTGATCACGAGCGTCGAGAAGGTCGACCCGTACACGGTCAAGTTCACGCTGAAGGAAGTCAACGCGCCGTTCATCCAGAATCTGGCGATGGAATACGCGTCGATCCTGTCGGCCGAATATGCGGATCAACTGCTGAAGGCAGGCAAGGCCGCCGATATCAATCAGTTCCCGGCCGGCACCGGTCCGTTCATCTTCCGCAGCTACACGAAGGACGCGACGATCCGCTTCGACGGCAATCCGGAATACTGGAAGCCGAACGCGGTGAAGATCTCGAAGCTGATCTTCTCGATCACGCCGGACGCCGGCGTGCGCGTGCAGAAGATCAAGCGCGACGAATGCCAGGTGATGAGCTATCCGCGCCCGGCCGATATCGCGCCGCTGAAGGCCGAGCCGAACATCGACATGCCGTCGCAGCCGGGCTTCAACCTCGGCTACCTCGCGTACAACGTGACGCACAAGCCGGTCGACAAGCTCGAAGTGCGTCAGGCGCTCGACATGGCGATCAACAAGAAGGCGATCATCGACTCGGTCTACCAGGGCGCGGGCCAGCTCGCGACGAACCCGATGCCGCCGACGCAATGGTCGTTCGTCAAGAACCTGCCGGCCGCCTCGTACGATTCGGCCAAAGCGAAGGATCTGCTCACGAAGGCCGGCTACCCGAACGGCTTCGACATCACGCTGTGGGCGATGCCCGTGCAGCGCGCGTACAACCCGAACGCGCGCCTGATGGCGGAAATGATCCAGGCAGACTGGGCGAAGATCGGCGTGAAGGCGAAGATCGTCACGTACGAGTGGGGTGAGTACATCAAGCGCGCGCACGCGGGCGAACAGGACTCGATGCTGATCGGCTGGACCGGCGACAACGGCGATCCGGACAACTGGCTCGGCACGCTGCTCGGCTGCGAGGCGATCAACGGCAACAACTTCTCGAAGTGGTGCTACAAGCCGTTCGACGAGCTGATCCAGAAGGGCCGCACGACCTCGGACGTGGCGACGCGCACGAAGATCTACGGCGACGCGCAGCATATCTTCGCGCAGCAACTGCCGTTCTCGCCGGTCGCCCACTCGACCGTCTATCAGCCGGTCAGCAAGAAGGTGGTCGACATGCGCATCGAACCGCTTGGCTACGCGCGCTTCGACGGCGTCAGCATCAAGTAATTCGTAAAGTTCGCACAGTACGCCGCAGTAGAGTACGCTTTCGCACGGTTAGAAAACTGGTCGAAATGGTCCGGCGACCGGGGTCACGAGCCCTCGTCGCCGGTTGCGTTTTTTCATCACCAGTACCATAGGAGCGAACCATGTTCCGCTTCGTTTTGCGCCGCATCGGCATGGTGATACCGACGTTCATCGGCATCACCATCCTCGCGTTCGCGCTGATTCACCTGATCCCGGGCGACCCCATCGAAGTGATGATGGGCGAGCGCGGCGTCGATCCGGCCATGCACGCGGCCGCGATGCACCGCCTCGGGCTCGACGAGCCCCTGCCAATCCAGTACTTCCACTACATCGGCCGCGCCCTGCACGGCAACCTCGGCACCTCGATCATCACCAACACCAGCGTGATGGGCGAATTCCTCGCGCGCTTTCCCGCCACGGTCGAACTGTCGTTCTGCGCAATGCTGTTCGCGCTGATCGTCGGCCTGCCGGCGGGCGTGTTCGCGGCGCTGAGGCGCGGCACGGTGGTCGATCACGGCGTGATGGGCACCGCGCTGACCGGCTACTCGATGCCGATCTTCTGGTGGGGCTTGATCCTCATCATGGTGTTCTCGGTCAAGCTCGGCTTGACGCCGGTGTCGGGCCGCATCGCGGTCGAATACGACATTCCGCACGTGACCGGCTTCATGCTGATCGACTCGCTGATGTCCACCGACGAAGGCGCGTTCACGTCCGCGCTCAGTCACCTGATCCTCCCCGCGATCGTGCTCGGCACGATTCCGCTCGCGGTCGTCGCGCGCATGACGCGCTCGTCGATGCTCGAAGTGCTGCGCGAGGACTACATCCGCACCGCGCGCGCGAAGGGGCTGTCGCCGGGACGCGTGATCGTCGTGCATGCGCTGCGCAATGCGCTGATTCCGGTCGTCACCGTGATCGGCCTGCAAGTCGGTACGCTGCTTGCGGGCGCGGTGCTGACCGAAACGCTGTTTTCATGGCCGGGCATCGGCAAGTGGCTGATCGACGCGATCGGCCGGCGCGATTATCCGGTCGTGCAGGGCGGTATCCTGCTGATCGCGACGCTGGTGATCGTCGTGAACCTCGTCGTCGATCTGCTGTACGGCGTGCTCAACCCGCGCATTCGCCATACGAGGTAAATCACTATGGCTGACATTCAAAACACCGTCCCCCAGGCGGTCACCCCGCCGAGCGGCCGCGCCATCGCGGCGCGCGAATTCTGGGCGAACTTCTCGCGCAACCGCGGCGCGGTCGGCGCGGGCATCATCGTGCTGGTGCTGATCTTCATCGCGATCTTCGCGCCGCTGATCGCGCCGCACAGCCCGATCGAGCAGTATCGTGACTCCGTCAAGATTCCGCCCGCGTGGCTCGACGGCGGCAACTGGAAGTTCATTCTCGGCACCGACGAAGCGGGCCGCGACATCCTCTCGCGTCTGATGTACGGCGCGCGGCTGTCGTTCTGGATCGGCTTCGTGTCGGTAGTGCTCGCGCTGATTCCGGGCGTCGTGCTCGGGCTGATCGCCGCGTTCTTCGAGAAATGGGCCGACACGCCGATCATGCGCATCATGGACGTGCTGCTCGCGCTGCCGTCGCTGCTGCTCGCGGTCGCGGTGGTCGCGATCATCGGTCCGGGTCTCGTCAACACAATGCTCGCGATCGCGATCGTCGCGCTGCCGGGCTATGTGCGTCTGACGCGCGCGTCCGCGCAAGGCGAATTGCAGAAGGAGTACGTAACCGCCTCGCGCGTTGCCGGTGCGGGCACGTTGCGGCTGATGTTCTCGCAGGTGTTGCCGAACTGCACCGCGCCGCTGATCGTGCAGGCCACTCTAGGCTTTTCGTCGGCGATTCTCGATGCCGCCGCGCTCGGGTTTCTCGGCCTTGGCGTGCAGCCGCCGTCGGCGGAGTGGGGCGCGATGCTCGCGTCGGCGCGCGATTACATCGACAGCGCATGGTGGATCGTCACGATGCCTGGCCTGTCCATCCTGATTTCGGTGCTTGCGATCAACCTGCTCGGCGACGGGCTGCGTGACGCGCTCGACCCCAAACTGAAACGGATGGCCTGAACATGAGCAATCTACTGACCATCCGCAATCTCGCGGTCAACTTCGGCGGCCTGCCCGCGGTCGACCGCATCAATCTGGACATCGCACCGGGCGAAGTGCTCGGCGTGGTCGGCGAATCGGGCTCGGGCAAGAGCGTGACGATGATGGCGCTGATGGGCCTGATCGACGCGCCCGGCAAGGTCACCGCCGACGAAATCAAGTTCGACGGCAAGAACCTGCTGAACGCCTCCGCGAAGGAACGCCGCAAGATCATCGGCAAGGACATCGCGATGGTGTTCCAGGACGCGCTGACGAGCCTGAACCCGAGCTACACGGTCGGCTATCAGATCAAGGAAGTGCTGAAGCTGCACGAAGGCTTGCGCGGCAGCGCGCTGGACAAACGCGCACTCGAACTGCTCGATCAGGTCGGCATTCCCGATGCGAAGAACCGCATCGGCGCGTTTCCGCATCAGATGTCGGGCGGCATGAACCAGCGCGTGATGATCGCGATGGCGATCGCCTGCAACCCGAAGCTGCTGATCGCCGACGAGCCGACCACCGCGCTCGACGTGACCATCCAGGCGCAGATCATGGAACTGCTGATGCGCCTGCAGAAGGAACGCGGCATGGCGCTCGTGCTGATTTCTCACGATCTGGCGGTGGTGTCCGAGGTCGCGCAGCGCGTCGCCGTGATGTACGCGGGCGAGGTGATCGAGACGAACAAGGTGCCCGACATCTTTGCCGCGCCTCATCATCCGTACACGGAAGCGCTGCTGGCCGCGATTCCCGAGCACAACGTGGGCGCGGTGCGGCTCGCGGCGCTGCCGGGCATGGTGCCGGGCCGCGACGACCGGCCCAGGGGCTGCCTGTTCGCGCCGCGCTGCAAGTACGTGGTCGACGACTGCATGAAGGCGCGCCCCGCGCTCGCGTCGCTGCCGGCTCACGCCGAGCTCACGCGCGTGCGCTGCATCAAGCCGCTGAACCTCGAGAAGGACGCCAACGTTCACACGCAAGGAGGCGCCCGATGAGCGCAGTACCCGAAACCCGTCGCCAGTCGGATCGTCCTGGCGATCACGTGCTCGTCGCCGATCAGCTCGCGCGCTACTACACGGTCAAGCGCGGCATGTTCGCGCACGGCACGGTGAAGGCGCTGAACGGCGTGTCGTTCGCGCTCGAACGCGGCAAGACGCTGGCGGTGGTCGGCGAGTCCGGCTGCGGCAAGTCGACGCTCGCACGTCAGCTGACGATGATCGAAACGCCGAGCGCGGGCCGCCTGCTGATCGATGGCGAGGACGTGGCCGGCGCGAATCACGAGAAAATCGCCGCGCTCAGGCGGCGCGTGCAGATGGTGTTCCAGAACCCGTTTGCGTCGCTCAATCCGCGCAAGACCGTCGAGCAAACCCTCGGCGAACCGCTCGCGATCAACACGCAGATGAGCGCGACCGAGCGCGCCGAGCGCATCGCGCAGATGATGCGCACGGTCGGCCTGCGGCCCGAGCACGCGAAGCGCTATCCGCACATGTTCTCCGGCGGCCAGCGTCAGCGGGTCGCGATCGCGCGCGCGATGATCCTCGATCCGCAGATCGTCGTCGCCGACGAACCGGTGTCCGCGCTCGACGTGTCGATCCAGGCGCAGATCCTGAACCTGTTCATGGACCTGCAGGATGAGTTCAAGACGAGCTACGTGTTCATCTCGCACAACCTGTCGGTGGTGGAGCATATCGCCGACGACGTGATGGTCATGTACTTCGGCGGCGTCGCCGAGCTCGGCGACAAGAAGCGCATCTTCTCGAAGCCGCGCCATCCGTACACGCGCGCGCTGATGTCGGCGACCCCGTCGATCTTCGAGGCGGACCGCACGATCAAGATCAAGCTGCAAGGCGAAATGCCGTCCCCGCTGAATCCGCCGTCGGGCTGCACGTTCCATCAGCGCTGCCCGTACGTGATCGATCGTTGCCGCAGCGAGGTGCCGAAGCTGCGTGAAGTGGATGGGCGCCTCGTCTCGTGTCACCGCGCCGAAGAGGTGGGGGACGTGGATGCCTGATGGGGTGGCGGCGCGTCGTCTTGCGCGCCGCTTGTGTGAGGGCGGCGGAATAGCCGCCTTCGTGCGGCGCCGCGGGGCGCGTGCGCCGGTGGGCGCCGCGCCCTGCGGCGCATTTGCTGGAAGCTTCTTCAGCGAGTTTTTTCGCACGTTTTTCTGCGCGGTTGTCGATGCGCTCGCGCGCGCCTTTTGCTCCGTAGTTCTTCACGCTTCGCTGTCCGCTTTTTTGCGCGTAGGCTGCGCGCTGTCGGTCGGCGCGGCCGTGCCCGGCATCGCCGACGCAGCCGGCGCGGCGGCCAATACGCCAGCCCCCACGGCCCAGGCGGCCCGGCCAGCGGTTAATGTGCCAACCACGCCACCGCCGTCGATTGCGCCGCCCCCGGTCCCCGGCACCACCGCGAGCGGACCGGTGCGTCAGCAACCGGCGCGCATGCCGTTCTATGTCGCGACACGCGGCAATATCACCATCTATGTGCTCGGCACGCTGCACGTCGGCGATCCGGCCGACTATCCGGCGGCGCAGCCGTTCCGCGCGCCGATCCTCGCGGCGCTCGCCGCGTCGCCGACACTCGCGCTCGAACTGTCGCCCGACGAACTGCTGGTGTCGCAGGACGACGTCTCCAAGTACGGCGTGTGCAAGCACGACTGCCTGCCGGGCCTGCTGCCCGAGCCGTTGTGGCACAAGCTCGCGCTGCGGCTACGCGGCAACCCGGCCGCGCTCGATGCGATCAAGAAGATGCGGCCGTGGCTTGCGTCGCTGGTGGTCGAGACCTACGACTCGCTGTCAGCGGGTCTGCAAACTGAGTACGGTACCGAAGCGCAATTGCAGAACGTGTATCTGAAGACGCGCGGCAAGATCGTCGGACTCGAAACGCTCGCACAGCAGATGCGTTCGTTCACCGGACTGTCGGCCGCGCAGCAGCGTGAGATGCTCGCACAGGACCTGGTGCAGACGCCGGCGCAGAACGTCCAGGACGTGCGCACGCTGCATCGGCTATGGCAGGTCGGCGATGCCGACGCGATCGCCGCGTGGCAGGCCGCCAAATCCGAGAAGCTCGCGCGCGATCCCCGCATCTCCGATTCGATCGACAACCGGATCGTCTACGAGCGCAATCGCCGCTTCGTCGCGAAGATGCTGCAGCTCGCCGCGCCGAACAAGCCGCTGTTCGTCGCGATCGGCGCGCTGCATCTGGGTGGACCGAAGGGCGTGCTGCAGCTGTTGCGGCAGCACGGCTTCGTAGTGGAGGCGGGCTGAGCGGCGCAAGACCGCTCGCGTCTTTTCACGCGCCGCTTCTCTGAGCGACGCGCTTGTCAGCAGCGCTACAGAAACATCAAGAAATTCAACAGAAAGATATTGATCACCAGCAGCGTCAACGCCGTCGGAATCTGCGCCTTGATCACCGCATTCTTGTCGGGTAATTCGAGCAGTGCGACCGGCACCATGTTGAAGTTTGCGGCCATCGGCGTCATCAGCGTGCCGCAGTAGCCGGAGAACATGCCGATCGCGGCCATCACGGCCGGGTTGCCGTGGAATACGCCGACGAGGATCGGCACCCCGACGCCGCCCGTCATCACCGGAAACGCCGCGAAGCCGTTGCCCATCACCATCGTGAACAGCGCCATGCCGATGCAGTACACGGCCACCGCGACGAAGCGGTAGTCGAGGCTGATATACGACGTGGTCACGTGCGCGACCGCCTTGCCGACGCCCGCGTCCGAGAACACGAGGCCGAGCATGCCGAGCATCTGCGGCAGCACCGCGGCCCACGACAGCGCATCGACGAGGCGGCGCGCCTCCTTCATCGACTGACCGACCGTGTCGCGCGTGATCACGCAGGCGATCGCGAGTGCGATCACGCAGCCGATGCCGAAGCCGATCAGCGTGACGTTGGCCTTCTCGATCAACGGCACGCCGCCGAACACGAGATGGCTGGCCGCGAGCGTGATGATCACGGTGACGACCGGAATCGTCAGCGCGGGCACGAACAGCTTGTTGCGCAGTCGCGCGGCGCTCGCTTGACGCGCTTCGAGCGACAGCGTCTTCGGCTTGCCCGCGGTGACGCCGCCGAAGCCCGCGATCAGCGCCATCGCGATCACCGCGACGCCGACCACGGCCGGCGGCAGCCGGTCGCCGATCAGGAAGATCAGCGCGTAAAGAATCCAGAAGCCGCCCGCGGTGAAGCGGCGCGGATGCTGGCGGTCCGTAACGATCATGCCGCCGACGATCAGCAGCACGATGCCGAGCAACCAGAACAGATAGGTGATCGTGAAGGTCATGCTTCATCTCCGGTAGCACGTGTGGCCGACGACGGTTTCGATGCGGCAGTCGCTTTCGCGCTCGAAGTACCGCCCGACACCTTGCCGCGCAATTCACGCTCGAGCCACCGGTCGAGCAGCCAGAGCCGGAAGCCATGCACGATGAACGCGCTGATCGCGGTCGGAATGCCCCACACCGCCACGTGAATCGGCTCCACGACGATGCCCGCTTCCTTCAGGAAGGTCGTCATCAGCACGATCGCTCCGAACGCGACGAAGATGTCCTCACCGAAAAAGAGGCCGACGTTGTCGGTTGCGGCCGAGAACGCGCGCAGCCGGAAACGCACCGCGTCGCTGATCTTGCCGAAGCGGTTCTCGGTCGCGCCCTCGGCCATCGGCGCGATCAGCGGACGCACCATCTGCGGATGGCCGCCGAGCCCGGTCAGGCCGACCGCGGCGGTCAGCTCGCGCACGGCCAGATAGACGATCAACAGACGCCCGGCGGTCGCCGCCTTGATGCCGCTGATCCATGCCTGCGCACGCTCGCGCAGGCCATGTCGTTCGAGCAGGCCGATCACCGCGAGCGGCAGCAGGATGATCAGCGGGATGTTGCGCGTCTTGATGAAGCCGGTGCCGATCAGCGCGAGGATTTTTTCCGGCGGGAAATGCGCGGCGAAACCGGTGACGATCGCGGCGACGGCCACGATCAGCATCGGATTGAAGCGCAACAGAAAGCCAACGATGATGACCGCCACGCCGATGAGCGGCCAAAGACTGACAGTTGTCTGCATCAGGGTCTCCAAAGAGGTTACAACTTCGCCGCGGGTGGCGGCTGACGTGAACCGGTGCATGCGGCCCCATGCGCCGGCGTGCTGCCGCGGCTCTGCGGCCGCGTCGAACTCTCTTTACCTGCCCCGCGGATGCGTGTGCGTCGGCATCGGCGGGTTTGCAGCGGGCATCGCCGCGCGAGCGTGCACGGTGGCGATGCGAACGCTCAGACGCGCGCGGCGCCCGCCGGGTGCACTTCGATGCCGGCGTCGGCGAGCGCGGCGCGAATGCGTCGCGCGAACGCGAGCGCGTGCGGGCCGTCGCCGTGCAGGCAGATGGTTTGCGCCTTCAACGGCACCCACTGTCCGTCGACGGCCTTCACGCGTTGCTCGCGGATCATCGTAAGCGTGCGCGCGAGCACTTCGTCCTCGTCGTCGAGCAGCGCGCCCGGCTCCTTGCGCGGCACCAGCGAGCCGTCGGCGCGATAGCCGCGGTCGGCGAACACTTCCTCGATCGCGGTCAGGCCCGCATTGCGCGCGGCGCTGACGAGCCCGCTGTTGGCGAGCGCGAACACCGCCACCGACGGATCGAAGTCGTGCACCGCGGAGACGATCGCGTCGGCGATCTTCGCGTCGCGCGCGGCCTGGTTGTACAGCGCGCCGTGCGGCTTCACATGCGCGATGCGTCCGCCCTCGGCCTGCGCGATCGCCGACAGCGCACCGAGCTGATACAGCACGCCCGCGTAGATCTCGCCCGCCGGCAGATCCATTTCCTTGCGGCCGAAATTCTCCGGATCGTTGAAGCTCGGATGCGCGCCGATGGACACGCCTTTCTGCACGGCCCAGCGCACGCAGTCGCGCATCGCGTTGGGTCCGCCCGCATGCCAGCCGCATGCGATGTTGGCCGAGCTCACGAGGTCGAGCAGCGCCTCGTCGGAGCCGCAGCCTTCGCCGAGATCGGCGTTCAGATCGATTTCCATGGGGATTCCTTTTCTCACCGTTACAGCGCCGCGAGCGCCGCCTGGCGCGTGCAACGCTCTTCATGCATCGCGATCGCGGCATCGATCTGCCGCAGATACGTGCGTTCTTCCAGCAAAGCCTGGCGCGCCTCGTAGGGCGTCGTCGGGATGAAACGGACCGCCGCGTTCAGGCGCACCTGCGCGAGCTTCCACAGATCGGCCTGGATCACCGCGCCGATCTTCGGATAGCCGCCGGTGGTCTGCGCATCGCTCATCAGCACGATCGGCTGACCGTTCGGCGGCACCTGGATCGTGCCGGGCAGCACGGCGTGCGACAGCAGATCGGTCTTGTGCGTGCGTTTCAGTTCCGTGCCGGCGAGGCGGTAGCCCATGCGGTTGCTGTTCGGCGTGACGAGCCACTCGTCGGACCAGAACGACTGCTGCGCATCCGTGGTGAAGCTGTCGTATTCGGGGCCGCGCAGCACGCGGATCGGAACCGCCCACGGCACGCCCGACGGATGTCGGCCGCGCCGCAGCGGCTCGGGGACCAGCACGAACTTGCACCATGTGGGCGCCTTCACGCCGAACGCGGGCGCCTCCGGCGCGAAGCCGAGTTGGCCGCGCTGCGGCGGCGCGCCGACCGGCAGACGGTCGCCATCGTTGAGCGCGCGGCCGCCGAGTCCGCCGAAACGACCGGCGAGATCGGTGCTGCGCGAGCCGAGCATCGGCAGTACGTCGATGCCGCCCGCCACGCACACATAACCGCGCATGCCGCGCTTCGCCGCGTTCAGCACGAGTTCCTGGCCGGCCTGCACGGGCAGGCTCCACCATGAAAAGACCGGCTTGCCGTCCAGCGTCGAGCCGAAGTCGGGGCCGGCGATCGCGACGCGCGTTGCGCGCAGAAAGCGCAGCACGGTCGGGCCGAAGGTGATTTCGAGGCCGGCCGCATCGGGGCGATTGCCGACCAGCCGGTTGCCGACTTCGAGCGACAACCGGTCGAGCGCACCACTCATCGCGACACCGAGATGCCGGTAGCCGTGGCGGCCGAGGTCCTGGATCGTGGTCTGGAGACCCGCGCGGATCACGTCGATCATGCGTGCATCCCCGCGATCGTGAAGCGCACCCGGTCGCCGGGCTGCAGCAGGGTGGGCGGGCGGCGCGCCGGGTCGAACAGCGGCACCTCGGTGCGGCCGATCAGCTGCCAGCCGCCCGGCGACACCGCCGGATAGATGCCGGTCTGCTCGCCGCCGATGCCGACCGAGCCCGCCGGCACTTCGAGCCGTGGCGACGCGCGGCGCGGCGTGTGCAGCGCCGCGTCGAGCCCGCCCATATAGGCGAAGCCGGGCTGAAAGCCGAGAAAGAACACCACGTAGGCGCCGCCCGCATGACGCTCGACGACCTCTCGCGCGCTCAAGCCCGTATGTTCGGCGACCGCCTGCAGATCGGGGCCGAATGCGCCGCCGTACTGCACCGGAATATCGACGTCGCGTGTTGCTGCGGCGGTTTCTTCCGCTGCGTTCCAGGCCGTCAGCAACTGCTCGCCGAGCGCGTCGGCGTCCGTCGCGAGGGGGTCGAACACGAGTGTCAGATTGTTCATGCCGGGCACGACTTCGAGCACCTGCGGCCAGTCGCGCGCGGCTTCAGCGGCGGCCCACACGCGCTGCTGGCACTCCAGCGTGGCGGGCGGGGGCGCTTCGCAGACGAGCGCGGCATCGCCGAGGGGAAAGATTCGTGGTTGGCTCATGGCTGGGCGGCCCGGATCGAGTCGGAAAATGAGCCGGACAGCGCGGCGCGTTGGCGCATGTCCGGCACGGAGTCGGCGACGTTTGGAGAATACATTATCAATAAAATATCGACGATTTACCAATAAGCGTTTTCGCCAGGCTCGTCGGCGACTGGGCATCGTCGTACACTTGCGACACTTTTCCAGCCCATTTTCGTCACGGGAACCTCGTATGACGCGTCATCCCACCAAGATCGTTTCGTCGGAACACCTCGTCTCCGAGAGCAGCGCGGAGCTGTCCGAGCTCGAATACGCGCTGATCATGGCGGGCAATGCGTTCAACCGCTGGATGGTGCGCTGCATGTCGGCGGCCGGCGACAAGGACATGACCGCGATCGAGGTGTCGCTGCTGCACCACGTGAGCCATCGCGAGCGCCGCAAGAAACTCGCGGACATCTGCTTCGTGCTGAACATCGAAGACACGCACGTCGCGACTTACGCGTTGAAAAAGCTCGTAGCTAGAGGGTACGTAAAAAGCGAAAAGACCGGCAAGGAAGTGTTCTTTTCCGCCACCGACGCGGGCCGCGAGCTATGCCTGAAGTATCGCGAGGTGCGCGAGAACTGCCTGATCTCGACGCTCAAGGAAAGCGGCCTGACCAACCAGCAGATCGGCGAGGCCGCGCAGTTGATGCGCAATGCGTCGGGGCTGTACGACACGGCGGCGCGCGCGGCCGCTTCGCTGTAACGACGAAATAGCGCGCAAACGTCGCGCGTCACACGCCGCGCATCGCGCGTTCAGTCCGGCAGCGCCGGATGAAACCCCGCTTCGGTCACGATCAGATCGAGCGGAATGTCGTGCGCCTCACGCTCCAGCGTGTCGGTGCGGCACGCTTCGTACGCGATGCCGACCGTGACCGGCTTGTGCGCGGCCGGCCAGCGGGCCAGCGTGCGGTCGTAATAGCCGCCGCCGTAGCCGAGGCGATAGCCGTCCGAGTCGAAACCCACGCAGGGCACGAACAGCAGCTCGGGCAGCACGACGCGCCCCGAAGTGGGCTCGGCAATCTTGTGATGGCCGATTTTCATCGGCGTCGCGGGCGTCCACGCATGGAATTCGAGTGCCATGCCACGTTCTTTAATGATTGGCAGACTGGCTTCGTGATGCGAATCCGCGGCGAGCCAGATCCCGATCGCGCCGCGCGCGTCGAACTCGCCGGCGAGCGGCCAGTAGAATCCGGCGCTGCGTACCGCGTAGTGCTTCAGCGCGTCGAGCATTCGACGCCCGAGCGCGGCATTCTTCGACGGCTCGGAAGCCGCTTGCAGACGGCTTTCCAGCAACATCCGGCGCAGCGCCTTTTTGGTTGCGGGGACAGGGTTGCATGCTATGCTTGGGTCCAATTCGCGCTCCAGAAACAACGATGTCAAAACGCCTTTTTCGAGTATATCGCGCGGCCGGTATCGCGCTGGCCGCAGCGGCACTCGTGGCCTGCAGTACTGCCTCGGCCGTCAAGCCTCTCCCAATCTCCCAACTCACGAACGACGACCAGATTTTCGTCCAGCTTCGCGAAGCCGCGCGCACTAACGACGCGGCGCGCGCAGCCCAGCTCGCGAGCATGATCCCGGATTATCCGGCGCCCTCGTATCTGGAGTACTTCCAGATCAAGCCGCAGCTGTTCGATTCGACCGGCCATGCGCGCATCGACGCGCCGGACGCGCCGGTGCTCGCGTTCCTGCAGAAGTACGACGGCCAGGCGATCGCCGATCGCATGCGCAACGACTACCTGACCGTGCTCGGCACGCGTCACGACTGGCGCAACTTCGACCAGCAGTACGCGAAGTTCGTGCTCGACGACGACACTCAGGTCAAGTGCTACGCGCTCGAATCGCGCGCGTCGCGCGGCGAGAACGTCGCGGACGCGGCGCGCGCGCTGCTCGTCGAGCCGAAGTGGTACGGCGACGGCTGCGTCGATCTGATCACGGTGCTCGGCGTGAACCGCCAGTTCAGCGCCGACGACATCTGGGCGCAAATCCGTCTCGCGTACGAGCAGAACTACACGAGCACGGGCAGCAAGCTCGTCGACGCGCTCGGCGACCCGCCGCCCGACCCGGTGCTGTTCGGCCAGGCGGTCGATACGCCGCCGCTGCTGCTCGCGCGCAGCGTCGGACCGGATGCGCAATCGCATCAGCTGGCGCTGCTCGCGATCACGCGCATGGCGCGCAACGATCCGGCCATGGCCGCGGCCACGTTCGCATCGGTCGCGCCGTCGCTGAATTCGCCGGAGCGCGCGATCGGCTGGGGCACGATCGGCTATCAGGGGGCGCTCAAGCAGATGCCTGCCGCGGTCGACTGGTTCCGGCTGTCGGCGAACGCGCCGCTGTCGAATCCCGCGTATGAATGGCGCACCCGCAGTGCACTGCTTGCCGGCGACTGGAACATGGTGCGCTGGTCGATCGAGCAGATGCCCGAGTCGCTGCGCAAGCAGCCGTCGTGGGTGTATTGGCACGCGCGCGCGCTGAAGCAGGCCGGCGACACCGCCACGGCCAACCAGGAATTCCAGTCGATCGCGTCGAACTTCAACTTCTACGGCCAGCTTGCGCTCGAAGAGCTCGGTCAGAAGATCACCGTGCCGCCGAAAACCACGGTCACCGACGCCGAAGTGCAGCAGGCCGGCACCACGCCGGGTTTCGATCTGGCGCAGCGCTTCTATGCGCTGAATCTGCGGCTCGAAGGCAATCGCGAGTGGAACTGGCCGCTGCGCGGCATGACCGACCGGCAACTGCTGGCGGCCGCCGAGTACGCGCGCCGCATCGAGCTGTACGACCGCACCGTCAACACTGCGGACCGCACGAAGAGCGAGCATGATTTTTCGCTGCGCTATCTATCGCCGTTCCGCAACATCGTCGAGCAGGACGCGCAGTCGAGCGGGCTCGACGTCGAGTGGGCGTACGGGCTGATTCGCCAGGAGTCGCGCTTCATCATCAACGCGCGCTCGGATGTCGGCGCGGGCGGACTGATGCAGCTGATGCCCGCCACCGCGCAACTGGTCGCGAAGAAAATCGGTCTGGGCCCGCTCTCGCGCGAGCAGATGAACGACATCAACACCAATATCCTGCTCGGTACGAACTACCTGGCGATGATCTACAATCAGTTCGACGGGTCCGCCGTGCTGGCCACCGCTGGCTACAACGCAGGTCCGGGCCGTCCGCGCAACTGGCGGCAGTCGCTGCAGCGCCCGGTCGAAGGCGCGGTGTTCGCCGAGGCGATTCCGTTCCAGGAAACTCGCGACTACGTCAAGAATGTGCTGTCCAACACGGTCTACTACGCGGCATTGTTTGAAGGCCGTCCGCAATCGCTGAAGGCGCGCCTGGGTTACATCGCACCGTAAGCGCCTTGCCGCCGCAATCTCGTTTCGAGGTTGCGGCGCGCTTTGCCAGCCGTTGCCGCGGCTTCCATCAGGGAGTCGAAAAATGCGACATCAAGCTATCGCGGTCATCGGCGGCTCCGGGTTCATCGGCAGCTACCTCGTCAACTCGCTCGTCGAAATGGGCAAGGATGTGCGCGTCGCCACGCGGCGACGCTACAACGCGCGCCATCTGACCATGCTGCCGATCGACGTGCTCGAAACCGACGTGTTCGATCCGGTGCAGCTCGCGCGCTTCGTCGAAGGCGCGGATTGCGTGATCAACCTCGTCGGTATCCTGAACGGCAAACGCGGCAAGCCTTATGGACGGGAGTTCGCGCATGCGCACGTCGAGTTGCCGACGCGCATCGTCGCCGCCTGCGAAGGCAAGGGCGTGCATCGGCTGATTCATCTGAGCGCGCTCGGCGCCAATCCGAGCGGCCCGAGCATGTATGCGCGCTCGAAGGGTGACGGCGAGAAGGCGGTGCATGCGGCGAATGTCGCGTGGACGATCTTCCGTCCGTCCGTCGTGTTCGGTCCCGAGGACGCGTTTCTGAACAAGTTCGCGTTTTTGCAGCGCGTGTTTCCGGTCATCCCGCTCGCGATGCCGGACGCGCAATTCCAGCCGGTCTATGTCGGCGACGTCGCGAAGGCGATCGTCAACGTGCTCGATATGGATGGCGCGGGCGGCCGCACCTACGAGCTCGGCGGCCCGACCGTCTATACGCTCGAAGACCTGGTGTCGTATTGCGGCGACGTGATCGGCAAGCATGCGCGCATCATCCGTCTGCCCGAGCCGCTCGCGCGGCTGCAGGCGCTGAGCTTCGAATTGGCGCCGGGCGAACCGGTGATTTCGCGCGACAATCTCGATTCGATGAAGGTCGCCAATATTCTGAGCGGGCCGCTTGCGCCGGAGCTCGGACTCGAACCGGTCAGCATCGAAGCGATCGTGCCGACGTATCTGACCGGCGCGGCCTCGGGTTCGCGACTCGACACGTTCCGCGCCAGCGCGGGGCGCTGAATCCTCGCTCAATCCCATCTCGCACTCCCTGATAACAAGCATGAAACTGCTGATTGGTGACAAGAACTATTCGTCGTGGTCGATGCGTCCGTGGCTGCTGCTCACGCACTTCGGCATTCCGTTCGACGAGGAACTGATCCTGCTAAACGAAGCGGACACGAATGCGAAGATCCACGCTCAGGCACCGCGCGGACCGGGCAAGGTGCCGTGCCTGATCGACGACGCGGGGCAGGCCGTGTGGGATTCGCTCGCGATCGCCGAAACGCTCGCCGAGCGCTTTGCCCAACACGCGCTGTGGCCGCGTGACGCGGCGGCGCGCGCGCATGCGCGCAGCGTCAGCGCCGAGATGCATTCGGGCTTCGGCGAATTGCGCTCGAAGATGTGGATGAACATCCGTGCGTCGTTCCCGGGCAAGAACGCGACGCCGGGCGCGCTCGCCGACATCGCGCGGATCGAGACGATCTGGCGCGACTGCCTCGACACCTACGGCGGTCCGTTTCTGTTCGGCGAATTCGGCATTGCCGACGCGATGTACGCGCCCGTCGCAATGCGCTTCAACACGTGGAAGCCGGCGTTGTCGGAGACCTCGGTCGCCTATGTCAAGCGGCTTACCAAGCTGCCCGCGGTCAACGCATGGATCGATGCCTCGCGCCGTGAAACGCACGCGATCGCCTATCAAGACGAATGCCCATGAATATCTATGCAGTAGGTGGCGCGGTCCGCGACGAGCTGCTCGGCGTACCGGTGCAGGACCGCGACTATGTGGTGGTGGGCGCGACGCCCGAGCAGATGGTCGCGCAGGGCTATCGGCCGGTGGGCAAGGACTTTCCGGTATTCCTGCATCCGCAGACGCACGAGGAGTACGCGCTCGCGCGCACCGAGCGCAAGACGGCGGCCGGTTATCACGGCTTCCAGTTTTTTTATGCGCCCGACGTGACGCTCGAAGAAGACCTCGCGCGCCGCGATCTGACGATCAACGCGATGGCGCGCGAGGTGCGCCCGGACGGTGCGCTGACCGGCCCCGTCATCGATCCGTTCAACGGCCAGGCGGACTTGCAAGCGCGGCTCTTTCGCCATGTCAGCGATGCGTTCCTCGAAGATCCGGTGCGGATTCTGCGCATCGCGCGTTTCGCGGCGCGCTTCGTCGATTTCACGGTCGCGCCGGAAACGCTGGCGCTGATGCGCGAGATGGTCGCCGACGGTGAAGCCGATGCACTGGTGGCCGAGCGCGTGTGGCAGGAAGTATCGCGCGGACTGATGGAGAAGAAGCCGTCGCGGATGTTCGACGTGCTGCGCGACTGCGGCGCGCTCGCGCGGATTCTGCCGGAGATCGATGCGTTGTTCGGCGTGCCGCAGCGCGCCGACTATCACCCCGAAGTCGATACCGGTGTTCACGTGATGATGGTGCTGGACCATGCCGCGCAGCAGGGCTACACGCTGCCGGTGCGCTTCGCGGCGCTGACACACGACCTCGGCAAGGCGACCACGCCCGAGGAGCAACTGCCGCGGCACATCGGCCACGAGGGCCGCAGCGTCGATCTGCTGAAGCCGCTGTGCGAGCGGCTGCGCGTGCCAAATGAATGCCGCGATCTGGCGATGCTGGTCGCGCGCGAGCACGGCAACATTCATCGCGTGATGGAGATGGGGGCGGCGGCGCTGGTGCGCCTGCTCGAGCGCAGCGACGCGATCAGGAAGCCGGCGCGCTTCGCCGAGGCGCTGCAGGCCTGCGAGTCCGATGCGCGCGGGCGGCTCGGCCTCGAGATGAGCGAGTACCCGCAGGCCGAGCGGCTGAGGGTGGCGTTGGTGGCCGCGCGAGGCGTGGATGCGGGAGCGGTGGCCAAGCGGCTCGCCGATGCACCGGCCGGCATCAAGGACGCCGTGCATGAGGAGCGGGTGCGCGCGGTGCAAGCGGCGCTTGCCTGAAGCGGTGCTAACGTGAAGCGGCGCGCGGTGCCTACAACACCCGCGCCAACAGCGACAACAGAATCGACAGCACCAGCGTCGACATGAACGGAAACGGATACTCGCGGCCGAACAGCCGCAAGGTCACGTCGCCGGGCATCCGGCCGATGCCGAGCTTCCGCAGCCACGGCCAGCACGACGACAGCACCGCGACGGCGACGAAGGTAGTCAACAGCCAGCGAATCATCGCGAGTCCTCGAACCGGAGCAGTTTCACAATCACAGCGTATGCGAGCGGTCGCCGCTCGAAAAGGCGCGCAGCGTATCGTCGAGTCCGCGTGAAAACGCGATCACCTTGAAGAGTTCGCCCATCTCCGCCTCGGACAGCAGCTTCTGTACCGCGTTGGCTGCGGGCAGAAAACGCCTGGTGTCGGCGGGATCGATTTCGCCGAGCACCTCGGTGACGCCCGCGTTCAGCAGGAAGCGCGCTTGCGAAGTGAAGCCGAGCAGATCCGCGCCGGTGTCGACGCCCGCCTCGGCGATGCCAGTGAATTCGACGTGCGCGGTGATGTCCTGCAGACCGGGGTACAGGAACGGGTCGCCGTGCGCGCGATGCCGGTAGTGGCACATCAGCGTGCCCTGCGAGCGCTGGTCGTGGTAGTACTCGTGGCGCGGAAAGCCGTAGTCGATCAGCAAGATCGCGCCGCGCGCGAGCATCGTGCAGATGGTGCGCGTGAAACCGCGGGCGGCTTCGTGCGTTTCGGTCACATAGCCGTCGCCGGCATTCTCGCGATCAGTATCGATTTCGGTCAGCAGCGCGCGGTCCGCGGCGGCCGCGACGGGGCGGTCGTCGAATGCGAATGCGCCGTCGCGCCAGACCACGCCGCGCTCGTGCCAGACACCGCCGTTTTGCGCGAAGAGCCGCACCGGCATCGCATCGAGCACCTCATTGCCGATCACCACGCCTTCGAAGCGCTCCGGCAATGCGTCGAGCCAGCGCACTTTGGCGAGCAGCGCGGGCGCGGCCGCCGCGATCGTTTCGCGCTGCCGCTCGCGCAGCTCACCCGACAGATCGACGATCGAATAGCTGTCGAATTCGGCGCCGAGGGTGTCGAGCGCATTGAGCAGCCCCGCGGCGAGCTTGCCGGTGCCGGCGCCGAACTCCATCACCTCGCGCGTGCCGCTCGCCTCCAACGCTTCCGCGACCGGGCGCGCGAGCGTCGCGGCGAACAGCGGTGACAATTCCGGCGCGGTGACGAAGTCGCTGCCGTCGTCGGCGCGCAGGCCGAATTTGCGTGCACCGCCGCTGTAGTAGCCGAGCCCCGGCGCGTACAAAGCGCGCTCCATGTAGCGGTCGAACGGCAGCCAGCCGCCGGCCGCGTCGAGCTGCGCGCGGATCTCGGCGACGAGCGCGTCGGACTGGGCGAGCGCGCTCGGGCCGGGAGCAGGTAAACTATCGGGTTGGTGAGCTTTCGGATTCATCCCCGCATTGTAAATGACCGTTTCTCCGGACATCGCTGCCCGCGCGGCCGAAGCGCCGACTGAACCGCCCCGCGTCGTGCTGATTACCGGCGCCGCGCGCCGCATCGGGCGCGCGCTCGCGCTCGGCTTTGCCGCACGCGGCTGGGACGTGGCCGTGCACTATGGCGCCTCGCGTGACGATGCGGACGAAGTGGTCGCACAGATCGTCGCGCTGGGCCGCCGCGCGGTCGCGCTGCACGCCGAGCTTGGCGACGAGGCGCAGGTCGCGCGGCTGCTGCCGGACTGTACTGCCGCCCTCGGGCGGCCGTCGTGCATCGTCAACAACGCGTCGCGCTTCGAGGAAGATACGGCGCGCGACGTCGGCTACGATCTGCTGCTGAAGCTGACCGCGATGAATGTCGGCGCCCCGCTGGTGCTCGCGCGCATGCTTTACGACGCGACGCCCGATGCCGCGTTGCGCGACGAAAGCCAGCGCAGCGTGGTCATCAATGTGCTGGATCAGAAGCTGTACAACATGAACCCGGACTATCTGTCGTACACGCTGTCGAAGGCGGCGCTGCAGACCGCGACGGTCGCGCTCGCCCAGGCGCTCGCGCCGAAGGTCCGGGTGGTCGGGCTCGCGCCTGGCCTGACCATGCAATCGGGCGACCAGACCCAGCACGGGTTCGAGGCCGCCCACCGTATGACGCCTCTCGGCCGTGCGTCGCGGCCCGAGGATATCGTCGCCGCCGCGCTGTATCTCGCGGATGCAGCCGGCGTCACCGGAACGACGCTGGTGGTCGACGGCGGGCAGCATCTCGTGCCGCTGCCGCGCGACGTAATGTTTTTGACGGGCGCCTGACACGCGCGCGCGGCCAGCCTTCGATGCGGCCGTCGCGAGTGGCGCAGCGCCCCTTTGCGTGCCCGCACGCTTTTTTGATTGGAACGAACATGTTTGCCGCTCTTTCGCACCCCCGGCTCGCCGATTGCCGCCGGCTGTTTCTGCGCAATTACGAAGTGCATATCAACATCGGCGTGCACGACTTCGAAAAGCGCGGCGAGCAGCGCGTCGTGATCAACGTCGAACTGTTCGTGCCGCTCGCGATGTCCACGCCGGTGCACGACAAGCTCACCGAAGTCGTCGACTACGATTTCATGCGCTCGACGATCGCCAAGCGCGTGTCGCAAGGCCATATTCATCTGCAGGAAACGCTGTGCGACGACCTCGTGCGCGTGATGCTCGAACATCCGCAGGTGCGCGGCGCGCGCGTGTCGACCGAGAAGCCGGACGTATATCCGGACTGCGATGCGGTCGGCGTCGAAGTCTTCCGCATCAAGGAGGACTGAGCGATGAATGCACCGGAAATGCTGAACGCAGGCAACCAGGCCGCCGAGGCCACCACGGCCCCGAACGCCGCGCGCGCCCCGAAATCGCCGCTCACGCGCCGCGAGCAGAAAGAAGCGTACGAGAACAACAAGCTGTTCAAGCGCCTCGCGCGCCAGGTCGGCCAGGCGATCGGCGACTACAACATGATCGAGGACGGCGACAAGGTGATGGTGTGCCTGTCGGGCGGCAAAGACAGCTACGCGATGCTCGACATCCTGATGCGGCTGCGCGAGCGCGCCCCGATCAATTTCGACATCGTCGCGGTCAACCTCGACCAGAAGCAGCCGGGCTTCCCCGAGCACGTGCTGCCCGAGTATCTGACCCAGCTCGACATCCCGTTCCACATCGAGAACCAGGACACCTACAGCATCGTCAAGCGGCTCGTGCCGGAGGGCAAGACCACCTGCTCGCTGTGCTCGCGGCTGCGGCGCGGCATCCTGTATCGCGTCGCCGGCGAGCTCGGCGCGACCAAGATCGCGCTCGGCCATCATCGCGACGACATCCTGCAGACGCTGCTGCTGAATCTGTTCTACGGCGGCAAGCTGAAGGGCATGCCGCCCAAGCTGCAATCGGACGACGGCAAGAACATCGTGATCCGGCCGCTTGCCTACGTGAAGGAAACCGATCTGGAGAAGTACGCGGAGCTGCGCGAATTCCCAATCATTCCGTGCAATCTGTGCGGTAGCCAACCAAACCTGAAGCGCGCGGAAATGAAGGCGCTGGTCCGCGACTGGGAGAAGCGTTTCCCCGGCCGCATCGAGAACATGTTCAACGCGCTGTCGAACGTAGTGCCGTCGCATCTGATGGATCACCAGCTGTTTCCGTTCGCGGGGTTGCGCGCGACCGGCGAGGCCGACCCGCAAGGCGACATCGCGTTCGACGAAGAACCGTGCTCGAGCGGCGACGAAGGTGCACCGCTCACCGGCGCGAAGACTATTCCGCTGGTCCAGTTCGACGACCTGTAGAGAGCGAAAATTGCTTGTTTTGGCGGCATTCGGGCGGTTTTCCGCTGGCTTGCACGCCCTGCCGAGGCCGCGTCTGCGGCCTTTTTTGCAGGTGCAGCATGATAGAATCGTGCGCTCCAAACTCGTCTATTTGCCGACGCCATGAACATCGTCATTTTGGCGGCAGGTACCGGCAAGCGCATGCGGTCCGCGCTTCCCAAGGTGCTCCATCCTCTGGCCGGCCGGCCGCTCCTCGCTCATGTCATCGACACCGCCCGCGCGCTGAAGCCCGCGCGCCTGATCGTCGTGATCGGCCACGGCGCCGAAGCCGTGCGCGAAGCCGTCGCGGCGCCCGATATCCAGTTCGCGGTGCAGGAGCAACAGCTCGGCACCGGCCACGCGGTGCAGCAGGCGCTGCCGCTGCTCGATCCTTCGTTGCCCACGCTGGTGCTCTATGGCGACGTGCCGCTCACGCGCGCGCTAACGCTGCGCGCACTGACAGAGCGCGCCGGGCAGGACGGTTACGGCGTACTCACCGTCACGCTCGACGACCCGAACGGCTACGGCCGCATCGTGCGCGATCAGCATGGCAACGTGCAGCGCATCGTCGAGCAGAAGGACGCAAATCCCGAGCAGCTGAAGATTGCCGAGATCAACACCGGCATCATCGTCGCGCCGACCGCGCGCCTTGCCGGCTGGCTCGCGGCGCTCAAGAACGACAACGCGCAAGGCGAGTTCTATCTGACCGACGCGGTCGAGATGGCGATCGAAGCCGGCCTCGAAGTCGTCACCACGCAGCCCGACGACGAGTGGGAAACGCTCGGCGTCAACAGCAAGCAGCAGCTCGCCGAACTCGAGCGGATTCATCAGCGCAACGTCGCCGACGCGCTGCTCGTCGCTGGCGTGACGCTCGCCGACCCCGCGCGCGTCGACGTGCGCGGCACGCTCGAATGCGGCCGCGACGTCTCGATCGACGTCAACTGCGTGTTCGAAGGCAGCGTGTCGCTCGCTGACAACGTCAGCATCGGGCCGAACTGCGTGATTCGCAACGCGCGAATCGGCGCGGGTACGCGGGTCGATGCGTTCACGCACATCGAAGGCGCGGAAGTCGGCGCGAAAGCCGTTGTCGGTCCGTATGCGCGCTTGCGCACAGGCGCGGCGCTGCAAGACGAGTCTCATGTAGGGAACTTCGTCGAGATCAAGAACGCTGTGCTCGGTCATGGCTCGAAAGCCAACCACCTCAGCTACATCGGCGACGCGGATGTCGGCGCGCGCGTGAATATCGGCGCGGGCACGATCACCTGCAACTACGACGGCGCCAATAAATTCCGCACCGTGATCGAGGACGACGTGTTCGTCGGCTCGGACACGCAACTGGTCGCACCGGTGCGCGTGCAGCGCGGCGCGACGATCGCGGCCGGCACCACGGTGTGGAAAGACGTCGCCGCGAATGCGCTGGTGTTGAACGATAAAACCCAGACGAGCAAGACGGGCTACGTGCGCCCAGTCAAAAAGAAAAGCTGATCGATATGGCGCGCCCACGAGGCGCGCTCACTGAATTCGGCACTGAAAAGGAATACACCATGTGCGGCATTGTCGGCGCGGTTGCGCAACGTAATATCGTTCCCGTCCTGATCGAAGGACTGCGACGTCTCGAATATCGCGGCTACGATTCGTGCGGCGTCGCCGTGCTTGGCGCTCGCGGGCCGAGCCGCGCACGCAGCGTCGCGCGCGTCGCCGACCTCGACGCTCAGGTGCGCGACGGTCACCTCGAAGGCGTGACGGGCATCGCGCATACACGCTGGGCCACGCATGGCGCGCCGGTCACCGACAACGCGCACCCGATCTTCTCGCGCGACGCGCTGGCGTTGGTACACAACGGCATCATCGAGAACTACGAGACCTTGCGCGAAATGCTTCGTGGCAAGGGTTATGAGTTCGTGTCACAAACCGACACCGAGGTTATTGCTCACCTGATCCATAGCCTGTATCGCGGCGACCTGTTCGCCGCGGTGCGCGAGGCGATCGCAGAACTGCACGGCGCGTATGCGATCGCGGTGCTGCATAAGGACCAGCCGCATACGGTGGTCGGCGCCCGCCAGGGCTCGCCGCTCGTGGTCGGACTCGGCGACGGTGAAAACTTCCTGGCCTCGGACGCGCTCGCGCTCGCCGGCAGCACCGAGCGCTTCATCTTCCTCGAGGAAGGCGACGTCTGCGATCTGTCGCTCGATGGCGTGCGCATCGCCGATCGCCAGGGCGAGATCGCGCAACGCGAGGTGCGTCAGGTCGCAGCCTATGGCGGTGCGGTCGAACTCGGCCCGTATCGCCACTTCATGCAGAAGGAAATCTTCGAGCAGCCGCGCGCGATCACCGACACGATTCCGCAAGCGGACGCGTTCGATGCGTCGATCTTCGGCGAAGGCGCGCGCCAGGTGTTCGCGGACATCGACAGCCTGCTGATTCTCGCGTGCGGCACGAGCTACTACTCGGGACTCACCGCCAAGTACTGGCTCGAATCGGTCGCGAAGATTCCGACTCAGGTCGAGATCGCGAGCGAGTATCGCTATCGCGAGTCGGTGCCGAATCCGAAGTCGCTGGTGGTGGTGATCTCGCAGTCGGGCGAAACCGCCGACACGCTCGCGGCGCTCAAGCACGCGCAGGAACTCGGCCACCAGCACACGCTCGCGATCTGCAACGTCGGCACGAGCGCGATGGTGCGGCAGACCGAGTTGTCGTTCCTCACGCATGCGGGCCGCGAGATCGGCGTCGCGTCGACCAAGGCATTCACGACGCAGCTGGTCGCGCTGTTCACGCTGGCGGCAACGCTCGCGAAGCTGCGCGGACGTTTGAGCGACGAGCAGGAAGCGAGTTACCTGAAGCAGTTGCGCCACCTGCCGGCCGCGCTGAACAGCGTGCTCGCGCTGGAGCCGCAGATCATCGCCTGGTCGGAGGAGTTTTCGCGCAAGGAACACGCATTGTTCCTCGGACGCGGCATGCATTATCCGATCGCGCTCGAAGGCGCGCTGAAGCTCAAGGAAATTTCGTATATCCACGCTGAGGCGTATCCGGCTGGCGAGCTGAAGCACGGGCCGTTGGCGCTCGTGACCGAAGCGATGCCGGTGGTGACGGTTGCGCCGAATGACGCGCTACTCGAAAAGCTGAAGTCGAACATCCAGGAAGTGCGCGCGCGCGGCGGCGAGCTGTATGTGTTCGCCGATGCGGATACGAAGATCGTCAACGGCGAAGGGCTGCATGTGATCCGGATGCCGGAGCACTATGGCTTGCTGTCGCCGATCCTGCACGTGGTGCCACTGCAGTTGCTCGCGTATCACACCGCGTGTGCGCGTGGCACAGATGTGGATAAGCCGCGCAATCTGGCGAAGTCGGTGACGGTGGAGTGACGACGAAGCAGAAGACGTAACGACGGCGGCGTCGACGAACCGGGCCGCCGGCTCCCGCCAAATCAGCCGCGCCGCCATTCGGTGCGGTGCGGCTGACGAAACATCCACCGCTCAAATCGGCATCTGTCGTTCCACGATGCCTCGACGTGACGACGCCACATCGACTACCCTCTGTCGACATCCCGTGGCCACGTCACCATGAACACCTCATCTTCCAACACGCTCACCGAGAAGCTCAAGTCGCGAGTCGTACTGATCGCGCTGTTCGTCGGTTCGATGTGGGCCGTGTTCTTTCTGTCGGTTGCGTTGCCGTTCCTGCATCTGGACGAACACGGTGTCGTGCCGCGTACGTTCGGCGGCTTGCAAGGGATTCTGTTCGCACCGTGGCTGCATGCGAGCGTCGGGCATATCGCGGCCAACACGAGTGGGCTCGTCGTGCTGGGCTGGCTGTGTACGTGGCCGCACATCGGCGGCTTCTGGCGCGCGACCATCGGCGCGATGCTCGGCGCCGGTCTTTGCGCGTGGCTGTTCGGCGCGCCGTATTCGGTGCATATCGGCGCGAGTGGACTGGTGTTCGGCTATGCGGGTTACCTGGTCGCACGCGGCTACTTCACGCGCAATCTGGTATCGATCCTCGTGGCTCTAGTCGTGGTCGGCAGCTACGGTCTGAGTCTGCTGTTCGGTGTGCTGCCGATCTATCCCGATGTGTCGTGGCAGAGCCATGTCGGCGGCGTGATCGGCGGTGTGCTCGCGGCACGCTCGGGAGCCGGGGCTGCGCGCCGGGTGCGGGCGCGCTGACGGAGACCTCGCCGTTCGTTGGAATGGACCCGGTTCGAGGGTGTCTCGGCCTACAACTCCGGCCGCGCCAGATCGCTCGCGACGATGTGTTCGCCATACACCTGCGCGGCCGCGAGTGCTTCGACGCGGCTCGGATGCGGGCCGAGTTCGGGCGCGCCGTCGAACGGAAACAGCACGCGGCCGTCGGTCGTGCGCACGACCTTCAACACGCCGAAGAAGCGCCGGTAGCCGGCCATCTTCGCGCTCGTCGAAATCTCGAAGTCGTCGTCCGATGTGCCCGGGACGCTGGGAATAAACGCGGTCTTGCTCATAGCTGAAAACATCGGTTGTTCATCGAGGCGGTGCGCAACGCGATACGCACGGCCGACGTGCATTGTCTCAAATCCGCGCGAACGATGAAGCGAGCGGCCCCCTCGCCACGCGATCGAGCGCTTCGAGCGCGAAGACCCGAGCTCTCATCCGTACACGAGCAAGTTCGATTGCTACCTCGACAGAAAAGTGCAACTAACTGCACAAGAGTTGCGAAGCAAAAGCTGTTCGACGACCCCGCCGGCGGCAATTGCGCGTCCTGTCATATCGACCAGCCGGGCGTGAACGGAGCCCATCCGCTCTTCACCGCGTTCCTCGCAACGCTGACCGACGGCTATGACCTGAAGACCGAAGCGGTCAAACAAGCGGATCCAAAAATGCGAAGAGTTCTGGTCACCATTGATTTAAAAGACAAAAAGTGTCGAAGAAAGGCTCCGTAGTGCACCGCGGAGCTATAATGCGCGGATCTTTGCTTCCCCCGACGTCCACCATGAGCCGGTTACTTTGTCTGATCGTGCTTTCGCTCGGCCTCGCGCAAACCGCGGTGGCCGACGAAAACACCGACCGAATATCGGCGTACCTGACGCAGAAATTCGGTGTGGGCAAAGAAAAAGCTCAAAAAATCTCCGACGCGGTGCAATCCGCCGCCAACAAATACTCCCTCCCTCCGGCGCTGCTGCTCGCCATCATCTCGATCGAATCCCGCTTCAAGGAAAAGGCCCGCGGCGCCAATGGCGCGACAGGGCTGATGCAGGTCGTGCCGCAGGCGCACCGCGGGCTGCTGCGCAACGTAAAGGACCTGACCGAACCGGGTGCGAACATCGAAGCCGGTTCGGCGATCCTATACGGCTACATGCGCTCGGCGAACGGCGATCTGAATATGGCACTGAAGAGCTATGGCGGCTCGAATGCCTATGCGCAGAAGGTGAATCTGCGCGTCGAAGATTTCGCGGCGGTTGCGACGCCCGCGGACGGCGCTTCAGGAGCCGCCGGGCGGGCCGCGTCGTGCGAGGCGGATCGTTGCGCCGGTGAGAACCCGTGGGCCGACGCGTTCAGCCTACCGGCGGCGCTTACTACACCTGTGGCACCTGCGGCGAGCGGGGCCACCGCGGCCTCTGGGTCGAGTTCGGCCGCGACAGCTGGCTCGACGCGCACGACATCGAACTAGGCGCGCCGGCGCGGTTTCTACTCCCGTTTTCGCCGTACGTGCTGCGAAGGTCGGGCGGCGTGCATCCAGTTGATGTGCCGTGTTACATGACGTAATGGGGTTCGGGCTCCGACTTGCACGCTTTTTACGCACATAGCGCTGCCCGATCTACAATGCATTCCCATTCGCGCTCACGAGGCGCTTCTTGCACCTGATCATGCAGACCCCCTTCTCCCGCACCACCGCCGCGGCCCTGTTCGGGCTGCTCGCGCTCACGGCATGCAGCAGCACGCCGCAACCCAAGTTCACGCAGGAACTGTTCGAAACCGGCGCAAGCCCGTACGCGCGCAATTTCAATTCGAGTACCGGCGATAGCTGCGAAGCCGCGCGCCGCGCACTGCTGAGTCAAGGCTATCTGACGACGATGTCGCGCCCCGATACCGTCGACGGCACGAAGAATTTTCAGCCGACCGGCGATTCACACGTGGTCGTCGAATTTCACGTCGTCTGCACGCCCGGCGAAGAGGCGGCCAATACCAGCATCGTTTATGTGAACGCGGTACAGAACGGCTTCGCGTTGAAGAAGAGCGATACGTCGGCGAGCGTCGGGCTCAGCGTGCTCGGTTCGCTGTCGCTGCCGATTCGCTCGAATAGCGACGCGATGGTGAAGATCTCGAGCGAAACGATCCCGTCTGGGAAGTTCTACGACCGCTTTTTCAGCCTCGTCGATCATTACTTGCAGACCGTCGTGCGTACGCAGCCGGTGACGAGCAGCGCGATCGAAACGCGCACGCTGCCAATGCAGGTAGCCACGCCGCTCCAGCTGACGATTCCTGATCCGGTCCCCGAGCCGGTACCGGCGACGACTCCCGCTGCCGTTCAGGCGACGCCTGCAGTGTCGGTTCAGGCGACGCAGCCATCTGCGGTTCAAGCTGTCCAATCAGCGCCCGCCTCAGTGCAGTTAACCGCGCCCGCACCGGTTCCGTTAACGACGCCGTCGCCAACCTCTGCGGTCCAACCAACCGACCCGATTGGCCAGGCCGCTGCGATCGAACCCGCGAGCGGCACGGCGTCTCTGGTGCCGTGACAGCGGCGCAGCGGCTTTCGCATCGAGGCTGATCAAGATCCGATCAGCCTTTGATTCAGGCGCGCAGCCAGATTCACCTTATGGTGTTTACTTGATACGTATACATACGTAGTAGTAGTTAACAAGGGTTAACCGATTCTGTGGATAAGTCGCAAATGTCCCGCCGCTTCAACATCATGCGAAATCGATAACCCTGCGGAACACGTCGGTAGAAAAACTACATAACTGGGATAAGTTCGAACACGCGTTAACCGACCCCCACCTTTATCAAGATATCGCGCACAGGCTGTTCGTCGTGCTATCCCGAAGTTATTCAGAGGTCGCTGTGGATAACCATCGCCTCTGAAATACGTTTGCCGTTGCCCGCACGTGCGCTTCGCGCGATGCGAAGCGCACGCCAACGCACAGAGTTTCGGCCACCGAACGCGCACATTGATGACGCGGTACGAAGATTGCGCGCCTTCTTATTGCAAGCGCAACTGTTGCTATTTCGTCAAAAACCATTTGCCCAGCGAACAATCCGGCATAGAGTTAAAGTGCTTTGTGAGGTTTCTGGTGCAG
This sequence comes from Paraburkholderia sp. BR10923, assembly GCF_040948765.1. Classification (NCBI taxonomy): domain Bacteria; kingdom Pseudomonadati; phylum Pseudomonadota; class Betaproteobacteria; order Burkholderiales; family Burkholderiaceae; genus Paraburkholderia; species Paraburkholderia sp. BR10923. Next base: position 528,084 of record NZ_JBFPKO010000003.1, read on the forward strand.
TGCGGGGGATGTATGAAACGCAGATCAGCAGGACAGCTAGTCCGTCTTCTGTCGGACCTTCGACATGCGGCCCATTGCAGATCGTTGCGGGCGGCCGCAACCAATCGGATGATGGCGCTGGCAGCCGCCGAGGCTGCCGAGAACGGCGACACCGCTCGCGACGACGACGGTCCCGAGTCCACGCGCAATGCGCAGCGCGACAAGCTGTTCCGGAGCAGATCATGAGAACCGCGAGCGAACAGTCGTTGCGGTTTCTGGTCGACAAGTGGCTTTCGCCATCGCCGGCGGAGCCGGTTCACGTGACGGAGTTCAGCCGCACGCGCACCGGCGGGCGGCGTTATGTGCGGGTGGAAACTTCGTCGGAAGAGGGCGCGCGCGGTTTGTTCTTCTTTCGGCACGACGACGGCTGCTGGTGTGTGTTTCCGCCGACCGCCGATACGCCGAGCCTTTTCGCTCATCCGCGCGCGGCATAGTTGGGCGAATGGGCAAGACGCCTGCCGGTGCGCGTCGCGCACCGAGCGTCGGCGTCGAATCGTTTTAACCGCTGTCAGTCACAACCCCTGCGGAGCATGCTGCCGGGCGCGTTTCCAGCCCGGCAGTACCTGACACACGATCAATCCCGCGAGCATCAGCGCACAGCCGAACAATGCGCGAGCCGTCAGCGTCTCACCGAGCACGAGCCATCCCGCGAACGCCGCGAACACGCCTTCCATGCTGAAAATCACCGCCGCGTGCGAAGGCGCCGCATAGCGCTGCGCGACCACCTGGATCGTATACGCGACACCCACCGATAATGCACCGCCGTACGCGATCGTCGGCGCGGCTCGCACAATGACCGCGGCGCTAACGGGCTCGACGACGAGGCCAATCGACAGACACACGAGCCCACAGGTCACGAACTGCACGAGCGCGAGCATCAGCGTGTCGTGGCGCGCCGCGAAGCGGCCGACCAGCATCATCTGCGCGGAAATCACCAGCGCCCCGGCGAGCTGATACCAGTCGCCATACAGCATCGAGAAGTGCTCGTCGACGCTCAGGAAGTACATGCCAACGGCCGCGAGCAGCGCGCCAAGCCATGTACCGAGGCCGGTCCGGTGGCGAAACAGCACGCCGAGCAGCGGCACGATCACCACATACAGCGAACTGATGAAGCCCGCGTTCGCGATCTTCGTGTACTGCAGGCCGATCTGCTGCAGCGAGATCGACACGGCCAGCACGACACCGAGCAGCCCGCCCGCGCCAAGCAGTTCGCGGGCGCCGCCAGGCGCGCGCTTCGTCAGTTCGGCGAGCGCCGGGCGACGCACGCAGACGATCATCGTCAGCACGACGAGCGCGCCGAGCAAAAAGCGCAAGCCGGTGAACAGGAACGGGCCGATCGTATCGAGGCTCAGTCGCTGCGCGACGAACGCGGAGCCCCAGATCATCGCGGCGATCAGCATCAGCACGTTCGCGCGCAGGTGTTGGCGGGTGTCGGGATTCAAGGTTTGTTCTGTTTTGTCGTGTGGATCGGGCTAGGAAGCCGCAAGGGCGCGCCACGCGGTGCGCAGCCCGTAAGGAATCGCTCACATGATACGCGGGCCTCGCGCGCCGGGCAGGCAAAGCCCGCGAGCCGCGCGATAATCGCGCAACGGGCGCGGTCGCCGCCGTGCGGACCGGTGTGATCACGCGACTTGCAAACCGGACCGCGATTACTGGCTCCTTCCACGAGCAAACGAAATGGACGACAAGGACTGGATCGCGGGCGCCGCGAAGGCGCTCGCGATCATCGAAGCATTCGACGAAGAACACGCGCGCATGACGCCGACGATGGTCGCCGCGCGCGCCGGCCTGTCACGGACGGCCGCACGCCGCTATCTGCTGACGCTGCGCGAGCTCGGCTACGTCGACACCGACGGCAAGCTGTTCTGGCTAGCACCCCGCGTGCTGCGGCTCGGCCAGTCTTACCTCGATTCGGCGCGGCTGCCGCGCACGGTGCAGCCGTTCCTGCAGCGGATCACCGCGACCGTGCAGGAAACCGCGCTGGTTGCGATTCTCGACGAACACGACGTCGTCTACGTCGCGCGCAACGGCGTGAATCGGGCGATGGCGGTCGGCTTCGTGACCGGCTCGCGCGCGCCGGCGCCGTTGTCGTCGGCGGGGCTTGTGCTGCTCGCGTTTCAGCCGCCCGACAGCATCGACCCGTGGCTCGCGTCGTATCCGATCAAGGTTTTTACGCCGTACACCTATTCGACGGTCGACCGGCTCAGGGAAGTGCTCGGCGAAATCCGCCGCAACGGCTACGTGGTCACCGACCAGCAGCTCGAGATCGGGGTGCGCGGCGTCGCGGTGCCGCTGCGCGACCGGCACGGTACGGTGGTCGCGGCGATCAGCGTCAGCATGCCGATCGGCGAGGAGTCGGCGAACGCCGCGCTGCACCGCGTTTTGCCGGCGCTGCAGGAGACCGCGAGCCTGCTGCGGAACCTTGTTTGAGCGCGGCGAAGCGGTCGGCGAGGCGCGCGGCAGGTGGCTTCACGGGGGAGTTGGTAGTGTCCCTGGTGCAACTTGCAGGTCGATGCAAGCACGCTGAAAGCGGGCTGTCTCCCGGAAAATACATATCGAGTTTTGCGCATGACAAACCGCCTACGCTTGGGTAATACTCTCCCGCGGGGAGCACAAGGCGCCTCGAAGTCCGGCCCGCTCTACCGTGCAGCTGTTGTATTCATTCACATTGACTAAGTCGTCTGGTTTGGGGATCAACACATGAAGAAAGTTATCGTCTCGCTCGCAGCCGCTTCGATCGCACTCGTTTCCGTTCAGGCTTTCGCACAGGCATCGGATGCCGCAGCTACGGAAGCAGCAAGCGCACCGAAGAAGCACCACATCAAGCAACTGAAGACCCACGGCAAGAAGGCACACGTTTCCGCTGCAGCTTCGGCCGCTGGCACGAACGACAAGGGCACGCAGAACTAAGCCGGCGCCCGCTCGTCGGGCGTGCCATACCGCTGCACCGGGCCGCTTGCCGGTCGATGCAGCCGGTGAAGGCGGATGCGTTGCAAGCAAAAAGGCCAGAGCGCGAGCTCTGGCCTTTTTGCTTTTGCGGCGAATATTGCGCGCTGGAAGATCAGCCCGCGAGCCCGCGCCGGATCACTTCATCGAGCAGCCCGTTCAGGCCGTCCGGATGCGTGGCGGCGCGCGTTTTCAATTCTTCCACCAGCCCGCTATTGAGCTTGCACGCAAACGGGACGAGGCCTTGCGCCTGATCGAGCTTGCGCTGCTCGCGCCGGTCGACTTTCGGCTCGGTCGCGACGTTCTTGCCGCCGCGGTTCGCGGCCGCCTGCTTCATCGCGTTGCCCAGTTTCAGCGCCTTGTTCTTTTCAAGGTCGGTTTTTTTCATCGCCATCGGAAAGGCCTCTGCCAAATAGATCAACCCGCATTGTACGCAAGCGCGCGACGTCAGCCGACTCGCTCCGGCGCGCTGACGGAGACGCTGTCCATCAACGCGCGCATCCTCTGCCAATGCGTGCCTTCCCAGAAAACCCGTCCGCATACATCGCAGGTGACGAAGCGGCTATGCCGCTGCAGCACGCCGTGCGGCACACGCGGGCCGGCTTCCTCGCGCCCGATTCGCCGCAGCGGCGCGTTGCATACCAGGCATAGCCGGAACGGTTGCGCGCTGCGCGCGAGATCGAGCCGCTCGAACACTTCGCGTAACTGCTCGCGCGGCCGCAGCGCGCGCACATAGCAGCCATGCGTGATGTTGCGGCGTTTGAGCAGCTCGCGGTCGCGCGTTAGCACGATGCGCTGTTGCGCCGCGGCGAGCGCCTCGATATCGGCGTCGGGAAAGTGGTTGTCGTACAGCGTATCGAAGCCCGCGAGCCGCAATAGTGGCGCGAGGCCGCCGAGATGCGCGTCGGCGATGAAGCGCATCACGCGCAACGGACGCTCGCGCACACGCAGCAGCGGCTGGATGTCGAGCGCCTCGAACTTTGGATAGACCGCGACGCGGTCGCCGTCGGCGAGCGGATAATCGAAACCGACCGACTCGCCGTTCACGAGGATCAGCTCGACCTCGGTATGCGGCACACCGAGCACTTCGATCATGTGCTTGGTCGTCGCGTCGCGCGCGCAGACGCAGGTGAACGCGCGCCGGCGCAGCGGCCGGGCGATGAAGTCGTTCAGCTCCTCGTAGAAGCGGAATGTCGCGGTGACCATGCCCGCAGTATCGCACCGCCGGGGCGGCGTGTTGTCCTGCGCGTGTCGCATGAGTGTGCTTTACTTCGGTTTCTTTAGAAGACGGAGCGATAGATGGACATCGGTTTTATCGGTCTCGGCGAGATGGGCGCCGCGATGGTTGCAAACATTCTGAAAGCCGGGCACCAGGTGCGCGTGTGGAACCGCTCGCCGGAGAAGGCTCAGCCGCTGGCCGCGCTGGGCGCGCAAGTGGTCGCCACGCCGGCTGAAGCGTTTGCGGGCGACGCCGTGTTCTCGATGCTCGCCGACGATGCCGCGCTGCGCGAAGTCATCACCGCGTCGCTGCTCGAACATGCGCCGCGCGGGCTGATCCACGCGAACATGGCGACGATTTCCGTGGCGCTCGCCGAGGAACTGGCGACCGCGCACGCGTCGCGCGGCGTGCACTATGTGGCCGCGCCGGTGCTCGGGCGGCCCGACGTAGCGGCCGCGGGCAAGCTGACGATCGTCGCGGGCGGCCCGGCCGAATCGATCGACCGGATCCAGCCGATTTTCGACGTGCTCGGCCAGAAGACCTGGCGCATCGGCTCGCTGCCGCAGCAGGCGAACGTGATGAAGCTGGGCGCGAACTTCATGCTCGGCGCGGCGATCGAGTCGCTCGGCGAAGCGGCCGCGCTCGTGACGGGCCACGGCGTCGGAATGCAGGACTTCCTCGATGTGATCACGAGCGGCCTGTTCCCGGGGCCGGTGTACTCGGGCTACGGCAAGCTGATCGCCGAGCAGCGCTTCGAACCGGCGCTGTTCAAGGCGCGTCTGGGACTGAAGGACGTGCGCCTCGCGCTCGCCGCCGCCGATGCGGTGACGACGCCGATGCCGGTCGCAAGCGTGGTGCGCGACAGCCTGATCGAGGCGATCGCGCACGGCGACGGCGAGAAGGATTTCGCGGTGCTGGGCCAGGTGGCCGCGCGGCGCGCCGGCCGTTGATCGTGGCCGTCGATCGCCGCACGCGAGCGATCGACCCAATGTGACCGCATGGAGTCACGCTGGGCGGCAAGGCATAATGGCCGCCCGATTTCCCTACACCCGACCTCGATGACTCTGCATACCTGGTGGCTGTTCGTCGCCACCGTTTTCGTCGTTTCCGCGATTCCCGGTCCCAACATGCTGCTCGTGATGACGCACGGCGCCCAGCACGGTCTGCGCCGCGCGAGCGCGACGATGGCCGGCTGTCTGTCGGCGCTGGTGCTGATGCTGGCGGTCTCGGCGGCGGGACTCGGCGTGTTTCTGGCGGCATGGCCGACCATGTTCAACGCACTGCGCATGATCGGCGCGGCCTACCTCGTGTATCTGGGCATCAAGGCATGGCGCGCGCCGGCCGACGAAGCCGCCGCGCAAACCGTTGACGACCTGGCGGTCAGGCCCGCGCGCTCGCGCTTCGCGCTGTTTCGCAACGGCTTTCTGGTCGCGAGCAGCAATCCGAAGGCGATTCTGTTCGCGGCCGCGCTGCTGCCGCAATTCATCGATGCCACCGAACCGAAGTTGCCGCAGTTCGGCGTGCTGCTCGCGACGTTCGCGTTGATCGAGGTCAGCTGGTATCTGGTGTACGCGGGTTTTGGTACACGCATCGGCGCGAAGCTGAAGAGCCGCAGCGTCGCGCGGATGTTCAACCGGCTGACGGGCGGTGTATTCGTGGGTTTCGGCGCGATGATGGCGCTGTTGCGGCACTGAGCACCGCGCCTGCTCGCAGACAAGGGGAAACTGAAGCGTATTTGTGTGACCGTTGTATGTTTGCAACATCGAGGGTCAACCCTAATTTGCATGTTGCAACGCACCAAGCGGTTTGCTATAGTACGTCTTGTCTCCTCCATGTCTCCTCTGATATGGATTCAGCCCGCCAACCTAGGCGGGCTTTTTTTTGCCCGGAATTCGCCGCGTGTGCGCAAAGCGCCACCGCCGCGACCGCGGTAAATCAAGCTCAGAACTTATACGACGCGGCCACGAAGGAAGTGACCAGGTTCGCGGTATTAAAACGAAAAAAGCCGGTCTTTGTAGACCGGCTGGCTTTTTCGTAGGCTCGCAGCGAGGCTCGCGGGTCGACTCGCTTAGCGTTTCAAACCGCTGTCTTCGGTCGCGCCGATCGCGAGATTCATGCACTGGATCGCCGCGCCCGACGCGCCCTTGCCGAGATTGTCCAGACGCGCGACGGTCACGAAGCGCTCCTCATTGCCGAACACGAATAGATCGACACGATTGGTGTCGTTGTTCGCCTGCACGTCGAAGAAGCCATTGTCGAGGTTCGCGTCGGCGTCGAACGGTGCGACGTGCACGAATGCTTCGCCTGCGTAGTACTCGGCGAACAGAGCCTGCACGTCCTGCGGTGTCGTCTTCTTCGCGAGCTGGCCCGGCGAGAAGTACGTGGTGACCGCGAGGCCCTTGTAGAAGTCGCCAACGATCGGCGTGAAGATCGGCGCCGACTTCAGGCCCGTATGCGCGGCCATTTCCGGCAGATGCTTGTGCGTGAGGCCGAGCGCGTACGGGCGCGGGCTCTTGAGCCTGTCGTTGCCGCCGGCTTCGTAGTCGGCAATCATCTTCTTGCCGCCGCCGCTGTAGCCGGTGATCGAGTAGGCGTGCGCGGCGAACTCGGGCGCGACGACGCCGCCTTCGACGAGCGGGCGCATCGCGAGCACGAACGCCGAGGCGTGGCAGCCCGGCACGGCGATGCGTTTGGCGGTGCGCAGCCTCTCGCGCTGCGAACGGGCCAACTCAGGCAGGCCGTAGGCCCAGTCGGGCGAGGTACGGAATGCGGTGCTCGCGTCGATCAGCACTGTGCGGTCGTTCTCGACGAGCGAAGCGGATTCGCGCGAGGCGACGTCGGGCAGACACAGGAACGAGACGTCCGATGCGTTGATGAGACGACGGCGCTCGTCCAGGTCCTTGCGCTTCGCTTCTTCGATACGCAGGATTTCGACGTCGGCGCGCTGCGACAGGTATTCAAAAATCTTCAGGCCGGTGGTGCCTTCCTGTCCGTCGACAAAAACTTTCGTGCTCATCTCACTCTCACTCGCTGGAAACGGGGCGCGACGCCGCGCCGGAACGTTATTTTAAGACCTCATCGCCGCGACCGTGCGGTGCAGCGCGAAAAAACGACGATGCCGGCGCAACGGGACATCGGCGTGACCCGTTGTGCGGCAAATGCGGGCTGATGACCGAAGATGCACTACAGATGCGGCGCGACGCCACTTCGGCGCCGTTCAGGCCGCTCTGCCATCAAGCGCGCGCCGCCATCCAGCGCGCGGTGACGCCCGCGATGCGCGCGCCGAACAGGCGCGCAGTTTCGAGATCGCCCGGCGGCGGCGCTTCGTCGGGCGACGCATCGGCCGCCGATTGCGTGAGCAGGCCGGTAAAGCCGCCGACGAAGTTCAGATCGTTGCGCGTCGCGGCCTTCGTGTTCGACGGCATCATGCCGGTGCCCGCCCAGATCATGCTGTGCTGCATCGCCAGCGTGACGAAGTACTGGATCGTCGAGAACTTGTCGCCGTTCATCGTCGCCGAGTTCGTGAAGCCGGCCGCGATCTTGTCTTTCCACGCCTGCGCGAACCACGGTTTCGAACTCGCATCGGCGAACTTCTTGAAGTCGGCCGACGGGCCGCCCATGTAGGTCGGCGCGCCGAAGATCAGCGCGTCGGCCGCGGCGAGTTCGTCCCACGAGGCGTCGTCGAGGTCGCCCACCGGCGTCAACTTCGCGTGCGCACCGGCTTCGAGCGCGCCCGCGAGCACGGCTTCGGCGACCTTCTTCGTATGGCCGTAGCCGCTGTGATAAACGATGACGATCTTCGACATGGACTGCTCCAGCAAGGCGACCCGGAAGGTGATGGGAGACGAAACGCGATGCGGCGCGGCGGCGCGCCATGACGACCGCGCTGGCCGCCACTAGCGCCCGTAATTGACCACCAGCTTCGCGCTGCCGATCGCGGCCGTGCCGATCTCGTGATCGAACATCAACGCGGGACGCCCTTGCGCGAGACGCAGATCGGCCGAGTTCAACGCGTACACGGTGATGATATAGCGATGCGGTTTGCCGGGCGGCGGGCACGGGCCGCCATAGCCGTCCGTATCGAAGTCGTTGCGCGCTTCGACCGCGCCGAGCTTGCGCAGGAAACCGGACGAACTGGCATTCTCGGGCAGGCTGTCGACCGTGGCCGGGATGCCCGCGACCGCCCAGTGCCACCAGCCGCGCCCAGGCGCGTCCTCGTCGAACATCGTGATCGCGAAGCCGCGCGTGCCGGCCGGCGCGGCGCGCCATGAGAGCTGCGGTGATCGGTTGCCGCCCTTGCAGTCGCTCTGGTCGAACACCTGCGCATTCTGCACGGCGCCGCCCGCGCGCACGCTCGCGCTCGTCAGCGTGAACGGCTCGTCGGCGCGGGCACCGGCACTATGCGCCGCCAATAGTGCGAGCATCGCACCGACGGCGAGCGATCGATGCCATCGGGATGAAGCCAACGAAACAACCAGGCAACGCACGCGCATATGCCGGTTCTCCTGTCAGGGCGCGAGGCGCGGGTCCTCGCGATGGTCGTTGTCCTGAATTGTGCCCCAAGGTCGAATAAAGTCTAACACCAGCGCTGATTAGCTCTGCGACGCAATCTGTTCGCTTCCCGCGGAATTAGCTGATACGAAATCAGCTATAGTAAGAGGATTATCGGGCGACCCTGGCTGTATTTATCTCGTTTAAATAGCGAGCGTCGAAAGAAGTGTTAGAAGTTGTGGAGACCGGTTTATCCGTCCAGAGGAGGACGATGCAAATTGCACTCAGGGTCGTGGTGGCAGACGATCATCCGGTTATTCTGTTTGGTGCCGAAAATGCGCTTCACAAATTTCCCGGTATGCAAGTCGTTGGGCGCGCAAGACAGTCGACTGAACTCATCAAATTGTTGCAATCCACCGGATGCGACGTGCTCGTCACCGACCTGGCCATGCCGGGCGGTCAGTACGGCGATGGCTTGCAACTGATCGACTATTTACGCCGCAATTTTCCGAACCTGCCCATTGTCGTGCTCACCATGCTCGAGAACGCCGCCTTACTGAAACGGCTCAAGGAGCTTGGCGTGACGTCGGTCGTGAACAAGTCGGACGATCTAAGCCATATTGCGCTTGCGGTACAGCACGTCGGCCGTCGCATGACCTATATGAGTCCGTCGGTGAAGGCGGTGCTCGAAGGGTTGCGGGTCAATTCGGCCGGCAAGCGCGACGACTCGAAGCTGTCGAGGCGCGAACTCGAAGTCGTGCGGCTGTTCGTATCGGGTATGACGATCAAGGAAATTTCGGAGCGTTTGAATCGCAGCATCAAGACGATCAGCACGCAGAAAAATGCAGCCATGCGCAAGCTCGGAATCGATCGCGACTCCCAACTATTCCAGTATGCACAGAGCAATGGTTTGCTGAATCTGTCGTCGAACGCGGCCAGGAACATCGCGAACGAGTCCTGATATCGCGCCTCGTTTTGTCCGCCGCGTAATCGGCGAAAGGTAATCGGCAATATGCAATCGGCGATAAAGAAAGCCGCCTGTTTCGCGACAGGCGGCTTTCTTATTCAATTCGCATAAAGCGGCTACGTTTTTATTGTCACTGCTTTACCGCGATGGCTTTATTGCGGCGCAGACGTCGCACCACCATGCGCCGCGGACCATTCGGCCGGCGCGTGCAGGAATTTCTCCACTTCGTCGATTGTCTTCGTGTCGAAGTAGTTGTTTTGCTTCGCAACGCGCAGCACGTCCCACCACGTGGCGAGCGCGTGCAGATCGACGTCGATGTCTTTCAGCACCGACACGCTTTCCTTGAAGATGTTGTAGTGGAACAGCACGAAGCAGTGGTTCACCGTCGCGCCGGCGGTGCGCAGTGCGTTGATGAAGTTGATCTTGCTGCGGCTGTCGGTCGTCAGGTCTTCGACGAGCAGCACGCGCTGGCCTTCGGTCAGCAGACCTTCGATCTGCGCGTTACGGCCGAAACCCTTCGGCTTCTTGCGCACGTACTGCATCGGCACCATCAGGCGGTCGGACAGCCATGCCGCGAACGGGATACCCGCGGTTTCGCCGCCGGCGACCGCGTCGATCTGCTCATAGCCGACGTCGCGCAGGATCGTCGCTTCGGCCATTTCCATCAGGCCGCGGCGCACGCGCGGATACGAGATCAGCTTGCGGCAGTCGATATACACCGGGCTGGCCCAGCCGGACGTGAAAATATACGGTTTCTCCGCGTTGAAATGCACTGCTTGCACTTCGAGCAGCATTTTGGCGGTGGTGTCGGAGATCGTCTGGCGATCGAAGCCTGTCATGGGCGGATCCTTCGGAGTGAGCGGGGGAGAAGCGGGCGCCGGGCCCGGTGGCGCAGCAAGCGGGGTATGCCGCGCCATGCTGGGCGGGATACGCGGCCGGGGGAAGAGCAAAGACCGGCTTTTGCTGCGCGCGTGGGCCGTTATTTTACCTGAAATGGGTCCCACCGAGGAGGCCGTCGTATGCGCCGCCGTCCCCGGTGGGCGCTTCGGCGCGCGCATCGTCTTGTGACCGGCTGAGGCCGCCTTTACACTCACGCGACTTTCCCGGGTGGCAACCCACGCAGCCGCCTCCAGACCAACGGAATGCTTTCAATGAACGCCGCTCCATCCGCCTCAGCCTCCGCCACCGAAACCCGACCGGCCGTCAAACCGGGCCATGCGGGCCGCGCGCTGCTCGCGTCGGTGCTGGGCTACGCGATGGATGGCTTCGATCTGCTGATCCTCGGCTTCATGCTGCCGGTGATCGCCGCCGACCTGCATCTGAGCTCGTCGCAGGCCGGCGCGCTGGTTACATGGACGCTGATCGGCGCGGTCGCGGGCGGCGTGCTGTTCGGCGTGCTCAGCGATTATTTCGGCCGCGTGCGCATGCTGACGTGGACGATCCTGATCTTCGCGGTGTTCACCGGCCTGTGCGCGCTCGCGCAGGGCTACACGGACCTCCTGATCTACCGGACCATCGCCGGCATCGGCTTGGGCGGCGAATTCGGCATCGGCATGACGCTGGTCGCCGAAGCGTGGCCGGCGTCGCAGCGGGCGCGGGTGCCGTCGTATGTCGGTCTTGGCTGGCAGCTCGGCGTGCTGGCGGCCGCGTTGCTGACGCCGCTCCTGCTGCCGGTGATCGGCTGGCGCGGCATGTTCGCGCTCGGGCTGTTGCCGGCGGTCGTGTCGTTCTTCGTGCGGCGCCGCGTCGAGGAGCCGGCGCTTTTCAACCAACGCGTCGCGCGCGGCATGCGCAAGCTGCCGCTGAAACTGCTGTTCGTCGATGCACGCACGACGCGCGCGAGCCTCGGCGTCATGATCCTGTGCTCGGTGCAGAACTTCGGCTACTACGGGCTGATGATCTGGCTGCCGAGCTATCTGTCGAAGACCTTCGGCTATTCCCTGACCAAATCGGGGCTATGGACCGCCGCGACGATTCTCGGCATGGCGGCCGGCATCTGGCTATTCGGCATCGCCGCTGACCGCTTCGGCCGCAAGCCGACGTTCCTGTTCTACCAGGCGGGCGCAGTCGTGATGGTGTTCGTATATGCGCAACTGACGACGCCGATGGCGTTGCTGATCGGCGGCGCGGCGATGGGGGTGTTCGTGAACGGCATGATCGGCGGCTATGGCGCGCTGATTTCGGAACTCTATCCAACCGATGCGCGCGCCACCGCGCAAAACGTGCTGTTCAACGCCGGCCGCGCGGTGGGCGGCTTTGGGCCGGTGGTGGTGGGCGCGCTGGCGGCGCGCTACTCGTTCGGCGCGGCGCTCGCGCTGCTCGCGTCGATTTACCTGCTCGACATCTTCGCGACACTACTTCTGATCCCTGAGCGACGGGGCGCCGAGCTCGACTGAGCGTGCCGCCGCCAATTGTCGGAAAAACACTGTCAGGTGCTGCGACTCCGCATTTATAGCGGCTGTTTCGCCAATGGTGGGTTCTGTTAACCACTCAGTGCATTGACACTTCCGGGGTGTACACTGATCGACCCGCGAAGCACTCCGCATCGTCCCGTCTTCGTCGAGGTAAGTCATCGCGCCTTGCCGGGCGCGTGCGAAAACCGCCTCGGTCGGCTATCCATTCGACAGATGAAAACGCCGCAACGGTGTGGGGCGCCGGGTCCAATCACTTACGTCTCGCAGGCCTAGAAATGGACGAACAACTCAAGCAAAGCGCTCTCGCATATCACCAGAATCCGAAACCTGGCAAGATTTCGGTGACGCCCACCAAGCCGCTGTCGAACCAGCTGGATTTGTCGCTCGCGTATTCGCCGGGCGTGGCTGCAGCCTGTATGGCGATTCACGAGGAACCGCTCGACGCGCAGAAGTACACCTCGCGCGGCAACCTGGTCGGCGTGATCACGAACGGTACAGCGGTGCTCGGCCTCGGCAATATCGGCCCGCTCGCCGCGAAGCCGGTGATGGAAGGCAAGGGGTGTCTGTTCAAGAAGTTCGCCGGCATCGACGTGTTCGACATCGAGCTCTCCGAATCCGATCCGGACAAGCTCGTCGAGGCGATCGCGATGCTCGAGCCCACGCTCGGCGGCATCAACCTCGAGGACATCAAGGCGCCCGAGTGCTTCTACATCGAGAAGAAGCTGCGCGAACGTATGAAGATTCCGGTCTTCCACGACGATCAGCACGGCACCGCGATCATCGCGTCGGCGGCGATCCTGAACGGCCTCAAAGTGGTCGGCAAGAAGCTCGACGAAGTGAAGCTGGTCTGTTCTGGCGCGGGCGCCGCCGCCATTGCGTGCCTGGATCTGCTCGTCAATCTCGGTCTGTCGAAGAAGAACATTATCGTCGCCGACTCGAAGGGCGTGATCTACGAAGGGCGCGGCAACCTCGATCCGTCGAAGGAACGCTATGCGGCGCACACCGAAGCGCGCTCGCTCGCCGACGCGATCCGTGGCGCCGACGTGTTCCTCGGCTGCTCGAGCGCCGGCGTGCTGAAGCCGGAGATGGTCGCCGAAATGGGCTCGCAGCCGCTGATTCTCGCGCTCGCGAACCCCGAGCCGGAAATCCGTCCGGAAGAAGCGCGCAAGGTCCGCCCGGACTGCATCATCGCGACCGGCCGTTCGGACTATCCGAACCAGGTCAACAACGTGCTGTGCTTCCCATTCATCTTCCGCGGCGCGCTCGACGTCGGCGCGACGACGATCACCGAAGAAATGAAGCTCGCGTGCGTGCGCGCGATCGCCGAACTGGCCGAGGAAACCGACCAGGGCGATGAGGTCGCGAAGGCCTACGAAGGCCACTCGCTCGAATTCGGTCCCGAATACCTGATTCCGAAGCCGTTCGATCCGCGTCTGATCATCAAGATCGCGCCGGCCGTCGCGCAGGCCGCGATGGATTCGGGCGTCGCGACCCGTCCGATCCAGGACATGGACGCGTACCGCGAACAGCTCGGCGCGACCGTCTATCGCTCGGGCATGGTGATGCGGCCGGTCTTCGCGGCGGCGAAGTCGGCACCGGCGCGCATCGTGTTCGCGGAAGGCGAAGACGAGCGCGTGCTGCGCGCCGCGCAGTTCGTGCTACTTGAAAAGATCGCGAAGCCGATCCTGGTCGGCCGTCCGTCGGTGATCGAGATGCGTCTGAAGAAGATGGGCTCGAAGCTCAAGTGCGGCGAAGACGTCGAAATCGTCGATCCGGAAGACGATCCGCGCTATCACAAGAGCTGGCAGGCGTATCACGAAATCGGCGCGCGCGAAGGCGTGACGCCCGACGTCGCGAAGGCCGCGATGCGCAAGTTCAACACGCTGATCGGCGCGATCCTCGTGCATCTCGGGGATGCGGACGGCATGATCTGCGGCATGATCGGCCAGTACCACACGCACCTGAACTTCATCGAGCAGGTGCTCGGCAAGGCCGACAACGTCGATAACTTCGCCGCGATGAACCTGCTGATGCTGCCGGGCCGCAACCTGTTCATCTGCGACACGTACGTGAACGAAGTGCCGACCGCCGAGCAGCTCGCCGACATGACGATGCTCGCCGCGCGCGAAATCGAGAAGTTCGGTATCACGCCGAAGGTCGCGCTGCTGTCGAACTCGAACTTTGGCAGCGCGCCGTCGTCGTCGTCGCAGCGCATGGCCGCGGCGCGCAAGCTGATCACGCAACGCGCGCCGTCGCTCGAAATCGACGGTGAAATGCACGGCGACGCTGCGCTGTCGGAGACCATCCGCAAGGCCGCGTTCCCGGGCACGACGCTCGCCGGCGAAGCGAACCTGCTGATCATGCCGAACGTCGAAGCGGCGAACATCGCGTACAACCTGCTGAAGGTGGTGGGCGGCGAGGGCGTGACGGTCGGCCCGTTCCTGCTCGGCGCGGAAAAGCCGGTGCATATCCTGACGCCGGCCGCGACCGTGCGCCGGATCATCAACATGACGGCGGTCGCTTCGGCTAACGCGCGCAAGTCGGTGAACGCGAAGTAACGTGCATCGCGCGGGGTTGAAGCGGGGGCGGCAGTAACGCGCGCGCGACGGCTTCGGTAAAGGCGCTACGGAATTGCGGTTCCGTGGCGCTTTTTTTGCGCCCGAAAAAAAGCGGCGGTCCGTGAAGACCGCCGCATTTCAGTTCAACTGCCAGAGTCGATCAGGCCGCGTGCTGCGTCGTCTTGCCTGCATCGGACGAACGCCAACGCGTGAGCAGCTCGTTCCACTTGATGCGCACGCCTTTCAGGTTGTTCTCCTTCACGTGCCCATAACCGCGGATGCCGTCGGGCAGGTTCGCGAGCTCGACCGCGAGATCGCGCTTCTGCGCAGTCAGCCCGCCGATCAATTCACGCACCAATGCCTCGTATTCGCCGATCAGCGCGCGCTCGGTGCGTCGCTCCTCGGTGTTGCCGAACACGTCGAGCGCGGTGCCGCGCAGGAATTTGAGCTTTGCGAGCACGTGCATCGCGCGGAACATCCACGGACCATACTTCTTCTTCACCAGATGGCCGTGCGCGTCCTTCTTCGATAGCGTCGGCGGCGCGAGATGCAGATGCAGCTTCCAGTCGCCTTCGAACGTCGCGTTCAGCTTTTCGATGAACGCCGGGTCGCTGTACAAACGCGCGACTTCGTATTCGTCCTTGTACGCCATCAGCTTGTGCAAGTTCTTGGCGATCGTTTCGGTCAGCGGCATTTGGCCGTCGGCGGAATCGAGCGCTTCTTCCGCGGCCCGCACCTGCGACACCAGCGCGCGATAACGGTCCGCATACGCACGGTTCTGCCAGGCGGTCAGATAGTCGGCGCGCTTGTCGATCAGCGTGTCGAGCGCCTTCGGCGTATGCAGTGCGATGATCTTGCCGCTTGCGTTGTCGGCCGTCTCGCCGCGTCCCTGCGATTGCGCGAGCTTGCGTACCGCGGGCAGATCGTGCGCGGCACGCCGGCCCCATTCGAACGCGGCGCGGTTTTTCTCCACCTGCACGTCGTTCAGCTCGATCGCGCGAATCAGCGACTCGTGCGTGAGCGGCACCCAGCCGCGCTGCCACGCGTAGCCGAGCACGAACGGGTTCGTGTAGATCGCGTCGCCGAGCAGCGCGACCGCAAAGTGGTTCGCGTCGACGGCCGAGACGTTGTCGTCCCCCGCTGCGGCACGCACGTCGGCTTCGGTGCTGCTGCCGGGGAAGCGCCAGTTCGGATTCTTGATCAGCTCGGCGGTCGGCGTGTGCGCGCTGTTCAGGACGACGCGCGTGCGATCCGCATGCATCCGCGACACGCATTCGTCGCTGGCGGTCACGATCGCGTCGCAGCCGATCACGAGGCTCGCTTCGCCCATCGCGATGCGAGTCGCATGGATGTCGGCCGGCTGGTTCGCGATCTGCACGTGGCTCATCACGGCGCCGCCTTTCTGCGCGAGGCCGGTGACGTCGAGCACGGTGACGCCCTTGCTCTCGAGATGCGCGGCCATGCCGAGCAGCGCGCCGATCGTGACGACGCCGGTGCCGCCGACGCCCGTCACCAGCACGCCGTACGGACGCTCGATGGACGGTAACTCGGGGTCCGGCACCGGCGGCATTTCGGCGCCGGCGCCCGACGCCGCCTTCGGCTTGCGCAACTGGCCGCCTTCAACGGAGACGAAGCTCGGGCAGAAGCCGTTCACGCACGAGAAGTCCTTGTTGCAGGTCGACTGGTTGATCTGGCGCTTCGTGCCGTACTCGGTGTCGAGCGGTTCGACCGACAGGCAGTTCGACTTCACCGAGCAGTCGCCGCAGCCTTCGCACACCGCCTCGTTGATCACGACGCGCCGTGCCGGATCGGGATACGCGCCGCGCTTGCGGCGACGGCGCTTTTCGGTCGCGCAGGTCTGGTCGTAGATCAGGATCGTGGTGCCGGGAATCTCGCGCAACTGGCGCTGCACGTCGTCGAGCTGGTCGCGGTGATGAATGTCGACGCCGGGCGCGAGGCCGACGTTCGCCGCGTATTTCTCCGGCTCATCGGTGACGATAACAATTTTCGCCGCGCCTTCAGCGGCGAGCTGGTGCGTGATCTGCGGCACGGTCAGCACGCCGTCGACCGGCTGGCCGCCCGTCATCGCGACCGCGTCGTTGTACAGCAGCTTGTAGGTGATATTCGCCTTCGACGCGATCGCCGCGCGAATCGCGAGCAGCCCCGAGTGGAAGTAGGTGCCGTCGCCGAGATTGGCGAACACGTGCTTGTCGTTCGTGAACGGCGCCTGGCCGATCCACGCGACGCCTTCGCCGCCCATCTGACTGAACGTGCTGGTGCTGCGGTCCATCCAGACCGTCATGTAATGACAGCCGATGCCGGCCATCGCGCGCGAGCCTTCCGGCACATTGGTCGACGTGTTGTGCGGGCAGCCCGAGCAGAACCACGGCTTACGCTCGACTTCGACGCGCGGCCGCGCGAGCGCTTTTTCCTTCGCCTCGATGACCGCGATGCGCGCGGCGATGCGGGCGCGCACGTCCGACGGCAGATCGAACTTGTCCAGCCGCGTGGCGATTGCCTTCGCGATGATCGCGGGCGACAGCTCGTAGTGCGCCGGCAGCAGCCAGTTGCCCATCGGCACCGACCATTCGCCGCCGGCGCCGTCTTTTTCGTCGAACTTGCCGAACACGCGCGGGCGCTGCGCGTCGGGCCAGTTGTACAGCTCTTCCTTGATCGCGTATTCGAGGATCTGGCGCTTTTCCTCGACCACGAGAATTTCGTCGAGACCGCGCGCGAAGGCCTGCGCGCCTTGCGCTTCGAGCGGCCACACGCAGCCGACCTTGTACAACCGGATGCCGATGCGCGAGCAGGTTTCGTCGTCGAGACCGAGGTCGGTCAGCGCCTGACGCACGTCGAGATAGGCCTTGCCGCCGGTCATGATGCCGAAGCGCGCGTGCGGCGAATCGATTTCGACACGGTCGAGCTTGTTCGCGCGCACGTAGGCGAGGCCCGCGTACCACTTGTAGTCGAGCAGACGCGCTTCCTGCACGAGCGGCGGATCGGGCCAGCGGATGTTCAGCCCGCCGTCGGGCATCAGGAAGTCTTCCGGCAGGATGATGCTGGTGCGGTGCGGGTCGATATCGACCGATGCGGACGATTCGACCACGTCGGTCACGCACTTCATCGCGACCCAAAGGCCCGAGTAGCGGCTCATCGCCCAGCCGTGCAGGCCGAAGTCCAGGTATTCCTGCACGTTGGACGGAAACAGCACCGGCAGCCCGCACGCCTTGAAGATGTGTTCGGACTGGTGTGCGAGTGTCGAGGATTTGGCCGCGTGATCGTCGCCGGCGAGCACCAGAACGCCGCCGTGCCGCGACGAGCCGGCCGAGTTGCCGTGCTTGAAGACGTCACCGGAGCGGTCGACGCCGGGGCCCTTGCCATACCACATCGAGAACACGCCGTCGTATTTGGCGCTCGGATACAGGTTGACCTGCTGCGAACCCCACACGGCGGTGGCCGCGAGGTCTTCGTTGACGCCGGGCTGGAACACGACCTGATGCGCGGACAGATGCTTTTTGGCTTTCCACAGCGACTGGTCGAGTCCGCCGAGCGGGGACCCGCGGTAGCCGGAGATGAAGCCGGCCGTATTGAGGCCAGCGGCGCGGTCGCGTTCCTGCTGCAGCATCGGCAGACGCACCAGCGCCTGGATGCCGCTCATGTAAGCGCGGCCGCGATCGAGGGTGTATTTGTCGTCGAGCGTGACGGAAGACAACGCGGCTTCGAGCGAGGCTCGCTGACCTGCGTCTAGCGGGGCATTCATTATGTGTACTCCTCCACTTCAGCTTGGGATCACCAAAACTTTTCTGGCCCCCGGCATCTCGTGAATGCTGGGGCCGGGGTCGTCATATTGACGGGTTTCAAGCGATGGTAGCACTGGTGGAAACCCGCCGCAGCAGATCAGAAATCGCGCGCGCCGAGTCTGATTTCAGATGGATTCGCTGCGAGTTGGCCGCGCGTTGTCAGCAGTTGGCGCGGATTTTCCGCGGAATCGAGTTGGGTCGTGCTTGCGCATGTAACAAGCTGTAAAACCTACAAATGTGCGGAACCGCAGTGAAAACCACTGTCTAATCCCCGACCTGCGAGCGATGCCGATCGCTGCGCATTTTGCGCAGCTTCTGGACAGCAGGGCAGTTAGAAAAGGAGTACGCATGAACACAAGAAACATCCAGACGTTCCTGATGGTTTCCGCCGCTTTCTTCGCGATGAGCGCGCCGATGCACTCGAATCCGGGCAGCACGGGCGCGCTGTCGAACGCGATCGTTCGCACGGCGCAGGTAGCGCCGGCGCAGGTCGGAACGATCGACGGTGCGAGCGGCAGCAATGAGTACAGGCAGAATTCATGACGCGCCACATCGCACGCGTCTTGTGACAACCGGCCGCCGTTTCGAAGAGAGCGGCGGCGTGCAACGAAAAAGGGCGAGGATCCTGCGATCCTCGCCCTTTTTTCTTCTGCGCGCCGATCAGGCGCGAGTCACCGCGATCAGGTCTTGTCCTGCACGACGCCGCGGCGAATCTGGTCGAGCTCGATCGATTCGAACAGCGCCTTGAAGTTGCCCTCGCCGAAGCCCTGATTGCCCTTGCGCTGGATGATCTCGAAGAAGATCGGGCCGATCTGGTTTTCGGTGAAGATCTGCAGCAGCAGATCGTCCGGCGCGCCGTCGATCAGAATCTTGCGCTTGCGCAGTTCCTCGAGCGGCTCGCCATGATTCGGCACGCGCCGGTCGACGAGTTCGTAGTAGGTGTCGATCGTGTCGAGCAGCGAAATGTTCGACGCGCGCAGGCCGTCGACGGTGCGGTAGATGTCGCTGGTGCCGAGCGCGATGTGCTGGATGCCTTCGCCGTGGTACGCGTCCAGATATTCCTGGATCTGACCGGCCGTGTCCGAGCCCTCCTCGTTGATCGGAATGCGGATCTTGCCGCACGGCGAAGTCATCGCCTTCGACTTCACGCCCGTCACCTTGCCCTCGATGTCGAAGTAGCGCACCTCGCGGAAGTTGAACAGGCGCTCGTAGAACTCGGCCCATTCCTGCATGCGGCCGCGATGCACGTTGTGCGTCAGGTGATCGATATAGGTCAGGCCGTGGCCGACCGGATTGGAGTTCGCGCCGGGAAGCGGTTCGAAGTCGACGTCGTAAATGTCGATGTCACCGATGCTGTTCGGTGCCGCGCCGTTCTTGCCGCGCCAGCGGTCGACGAAATAGATCAGCGAATCGCCTATGCCTTTGATCGCCGGGATGTTCAGCTCCATCGGGCCGGTCTTGTTGTCGAATCCCCACGCGCCTTTTTCGAGCGCTTGAGCGTAAGCTTTCGCGGCGTCCTGCACGCGAAACGCAATCGCGCAGATCGACGGGCCATGCAAGCGCGCGAAGCGCTGCGCGAACGAATGCTTCTCCGCGTTGACGATGAAATTGATGCCGCCCTGACGATACAGCGTCACGTCCTTGTGACGATGTCGCGCGACGGCGGTGAAACCCATCCGTTCGAATAGTTTGCCGAGCGCTTTCGGATCCGGCGCCGTGTATTCGATGAATTCGAAGCCGTCGGTGCCGACCGGATTTTCCCAAGTAGAAACCTGCATTGTCTGTCTCCAATCCCATGGAAGGGGGTTGCCGACGCGCGCTGGCGGTGAGCGCGCGGGACGGTCGGCTGAGCGCGACCGGATAGGGCAAGTGTAGAACTGCGATGGAGGCAAGAACTTGCGAACTTAATCGCGCGTCGCTATTCTCGAGCTACTTTATGGCTCGATTCGAGCGACACGTGGCAGAACATGGCTAATAGCGAGATAGATGCGATCGATCGACGCATTCTGGCGATCCTTCAGGAAAATGGCCGGCTGTCGAATCAGGAGATAGCGGAGCGGATCAATCTGTCGCCGAGTCCGTGCCTGCGGCGGATTCGCCGGCTCGAGGAAAGCGGCGTGATTCGCGGCTACGTCGCGCTACTCGACGCGCAGCGTCTCGGACTCGACCTGCTTGCGTATGTCAACGTGCGGCTGGAGAAGGGCGGCGGTCGCGCGTTCAGTCCGCATGGCGATGCCACCCACGCCGATCTGTTCGGCGCGGCCGTGCAGACGTGGCCCGAAGTGGTCGCGTGTCACGCGATGACGGGGGAGATGGATTATCTGCTGCGCGTCCAGGTCGAGGACATGGCGCACTTTTCGCGCTTCGTCCAGGATCAATTGCTGCGGCATCCATCGGTGATCGATGTGAAATCTAGCTTTTCGCTCGAAAAAATCAAGGAAACGACAGCGCTGCCCATTTTGTAGGCTTCACGCGTAACGCCTTGCGCATGGCGTTGATTTGGTACAGATAGAAAAAAGGGCGACCTTGCGGCCGCCCCAGTCTCAATTCCCCGTAGCGATTATTCAGGCAGCGACAGCCACCGGCATGAACGACTCGAACAGTCGCGATGCCTGGCGCGCGTGGCGCTTGAGTGCGTAGTCGAACACGGCGGCCTGCTCCTGCAGCATTTCCGCGAGGATGCTCGACTGATCTGCCGGCGACAGCGTCAGATAGGCGTCGGCTTCGCCGTACGCGTATTCGATCTTCATGCCGGCCTTTTTGGCGATGTGCATCATGGTCGAGTTGCGCGCCAGGCAGTGGATGTAGAGCGTCGTCACATGCGTGTTGCGGCTGCGGATCGCGGCGCGCTCGAACAGCTTCGAGCCGATACCAATGCCACGCGCGCTTTCGAGCACCGAGACGCCGAATTCGGCGGTGCGCTTGTTGCCTTCGGCCGGTAGGTAGGCCAGATGGCCGACGCCGCTCAGTTCCAGCTTGCTGTTGAACACGCCGAACACGGTGTCGCGCGTGAAGTCGATCGTGCGCACGTAGTTTTCGATTACGTGGTTCGGCACAACCTGGCCGAAGCGCAGCAGTCGGTCTTCTTCGTCGAGCGCGAGGAAGTGCGTGAGCAGGCGTTCGCGATCGATCGCGGTGAGTTCTCGGACCAGAACGTGCGCGCGTCCAAGAGACAGCGACGCGCGGTCGTTCGGCGCGATCGGCTCGGTGGTGCGAAGGCTCAGCGTGTTCATGGTCGGGTTCTCCTTTTAATCAGGCGGTGTTGTGCACCGCAAAACCGATTTTAGCGGAAACCCAAGCCATTCACTAGGGAAAACCCGTATCAAAATCTGAGGTGATTACCTGGAACGCTGGAGCCCTAAATTTAGTTAATTGATTTTTAAAGGAAATAAAAAACGAACGCACGTTCGGGACACGATGCCGCATGCATGCCGGAGCTGATATATTTCGTATGAATGTTGTTGCTTTGCATCATCCAAGGCGCCGGTTCGGACCATCGTCTCACTTGACCGGCGCGGTGCCGAGACCATGGTCGACCATGCCGACCACCTGTTCGGCGAACTCGCTATAACCCATGCGGCCGTCCGGCTTGAGCCACGTGAAGGTCCAGTTGATCATGCCGAACACCATCATCGTCAGCGCGGTCTGGTTGTCGCGCGTCGCTCGTTCGGGGTAGGCGCGCGCGAGCTGCCGCGCGAACGCGGCGACCACGTCGCGCTGGCGGTTCAGGATGATCTCGCGCTGCGAATCGACCAGATACTTGACATCGTTCAACAGCGCGACGTGCCGGCTGTGCGACGTCTCATACTCGGACAGGAACGCGCGGATCAGCTCCGCGAAGGTTTCGCGCTCGCTCAGTTCGCGCCGCTGGCTCGACCCTTCCACCTCGGCGATGATCAGCATCAGCCGCTTCGTGTAGCGATCGAGAAGGTCGAACAGGATGGCTTCCTTGCTCTCGTAATAGTGATAGAGGCGCGCCTTCGAGGTGCCGCTCGCCGCGGCGAGATCGGCCATCGACGTGCTTGGGTAGCTGGTCTGCGCAAACTTCGCGGCGGCCAGTTCGAGAATCTGCTCGCGCTGGGTTTCGTGGTCGGGGGCTCGGGTGCGGGCCATAGTTGTCTGTTTTATCTTATTGGGGTGAGCTGGAAGCGGACGCCGCGCGCAGTTCGAGCGAGCGCCATTCGTTCGCGTCGCCACGCAGGTGGATGCGTCGTTGCGTCGCGAGTTCGCGCATGCGCCACAGCACGATGCTGTCGCTGGCGAGAAACCACAGTTCGGAGGTCATAACATAGGCGGCGACGCGCGCGGCGGGCTGCCAGTCGTCGCTTGCGCGTTCGAGGATCAGCGTGTCGAGTTCGGCAAAGCTGCCGTTCGTGAAGGTATTGTCACGCCAGCGCCGCGTCTCGCCGTTCGCCTGCTTGACCTCCTGCCATTCGAGCGCAAGCCGGCTGATGCGCAGCACGGAAATCGGCGCGGCGTCCGGCAGATGTGCCTGCAATCCGTCCGGCGCAAACATGCCGACCGATGTCGCGCGGTCCTTGCGCGTATGCGCCCACGCTTGCGGATCGGCGAGGTCGGCGATCGACAGACGCACTTCGTTCAAACGCTGCGGGCTGTTGCGCACCAGGTAGCAGACACGGCGCAGCATCAGCTGATCGGACGCGCTTTCGGCGTGCCACACAACGAGATTCGCGGTGTCGTTCGAGAGGCCGTCGAGCACTGCGGCCTGTTCGCGGAACTCGCGCACGAAGTCGCGCTGCGTGTCGGCGGTGACGCGTTCCCAGAAGTCGGCGCGCACGTACGGAGCGTCGTCGACGCCGCGTAGCGGGCCGACCGCCAGATCGTCGCGCAACGGCTGCACGCGGTCGTCGCGGCCCGCCTGGGCCAGCGCGGTACGTAGCGACTCGGCGGCGACGTCGCCGTTGGTGAGGTGAATCGTGCTCATGGGCAAGGGCTTGCTGTGACGCTTGCAGCTGTAACAAAAAGAGGCCGCTCGCCGACTGGAAACCGATGTCCCGATCGATGAGCGGCCCCTAGTGTAAGCGGATCGCGAAACGGCCGAAAGCGGCGGCGGCCGTTACACGAAGCGACTCCACACCCAGGCCACGAAAGCTCCCGACTCAACGTTCGTCGTAACTGACGACGACCTTCTCGCTCACCGGATGACACTGGCACGTCAGCACGAACCCGTCGCGGACCTCGTGTTCTTCGAGCGTGTAGTTCTTTTCCATCTTCACTTCGCCCTCGAGCACCTTCGCGCGGCACGTGCAGCACACGCCGCCCTTGCACGCGTACGGCAGCGCGAGACCGGCGCGCAGCCCGACGTCGAGCACGCTCACGCCCTGGTACGGCAGGCGCAGCCTGCGCCGCTTGCCGTCGAGCACGATCTCGAGGTCGGCCGCCGGCGTGTCCGCGGTGATCTCGACGGGCGGCACGCCCGCCTGCGGCAGCGGCGTGCCGAAGCGCTCGACGTGCACCTTCGCGGGCGGCACGCCGGCAGCCTTCAGCGCCGCCTCGGCCGCGTCCATCATCGGCGCGGGGCCGCAGATGAACGCCTCGTCGA